>DAIRDH010000043.1:1547-28101 GCA_036796255.1 Cryomorphaceae bacterium | reverse complement strand
CCACTTCGCAGCATTTACCTCTGGTGAGACCGCTTCGCTAAATTGCAATGCTGCGTGCGCAACAATTACAGCCCGCTCACCGCATCAAAAACATCTTCCTGGTCCATTCAAGCCTTTTCGTATTCAGGCAGGCCCGATTGGCTCAAGTCATCGGGTAGGCAGGTTGGTAAGCGTGGCCCTTTTCATGAGCGCAGTTTACCTCCCGGGTGAGGTGAATACCTCCGCGTCCATCTGCTTTTTTATCCTATTCCCATGTGAGCATAGCGAACAAATCCGCGTCATCCGCGCAATCTGCGGGCCATTTTTTGAGGCATTTTCCCGCTTACCGCATCAAAAACATCTTGCCATACCCTCTATTGAAGTACTGGCTGGCGCCACCATCTCTTAGTTCAATCTCCTCACCGTTGGAGCGGGCATACACGCGGTAGAGGTATACGCCATTGGCGAGGCGGTCTCCAAATTCATCGCGGCCATCCCAGCGGTATACGCTCTCGTTGCGGCCTATGCGTATCGGGCCGAATTCGGCCTGGGTGATCTCTTTCACCACTTTTCCGGACACGGTGATGATCTGAATTTTGAATTCATCGGGTATTTGCGTTCCGGTAAGGGTAAATACAAATTGCGTGCTGGTGGTGAAGGGGTTGGGGTAGTTGAGCACCTCAGTAATGGTGGCCCGGTTGATCACTTCAAAGTCGATGCGGTAATCAATCGTACCGGAGGCATTGCCCGACTTGTCGGTGGCCTGCACCAGCAGCTTGTGCTTGCCGTCTTTGGGCAGGGTGGGGCGGAAGAGGATTTTTGCCTTGTTGCGGTCGTCCATCGCGGGGATAAAGTCAATGTGGTAGTTGAGGCTCAGCTTGCTAAAGAAGATCTGCTGAAACTCCGCCTCCGGCTCTGCGAGAAAAATCTTGAAGTAGGCCGTATCGGCTACCTGGTCGAGAAGCAAAAATGGGTTTTCATCTTTAAGCGACACAAGTATTTCAGGCATGGGCGATACCACTTCGCCATTGATGATGTGGATACCGTCGAACGTGACGTCGAGTATCGGGTTGGTTTCATCCTTATTGACCGTAAATGGCACCCGCATGATGTTGTTGAAGTGGGTTTGCTCTGGCTGGTCGGCAATGCCAGTGCTGCGGTTTATGGGATTCACCTCTACCCAAATGGCATTGCTGCCTGCGAGCTCTCTGGTGTCGAAGGTAACTGTGTCGATCAAGGTGGCGCCAGCGAGCAGGGGAGCCTGTCGCGGGTATTCAATAGGGATAATGTTGCGCTGCGCATCTTCTATCCAATAGTTGACGAGCAGCGAATCCATATCGATTTCTGAAATGTTTTTAACGGCTACCGAGAGCAAGCCCGTTTGCCCTTGCTGCATTTCGGAGGCTTCAAACTCAAAGTGGACATTTGGCGCAAGCGCGGCCTCCGGAACTTGTTCATACAGCACATGCCAACGTGCGATTTGTTCCGGGGTGGCGTTCTCATTGTCCAGCAAGTCTGATTCCATCCGCAGGTAGGGATATTGGGCTGCATCAACAGCATTGGTCAATGAGGTCATGGATGTTTCGCCGGGGTTAAAGCCTCCGCTGAAAAGCGAGGTCTCAACTCCATTGGCTTGCACCCCATATACGCGTATGCGGGTGGTGTCACCAGGCGTTTCGTCGAGCGAAAAAGTGCGCCAACTGGCCGTTTCCCAGCTCTGTGCAGGGCCGATGAGCCGCGACCGCATCACACCCTGCCGGCCACTGGCAGGGATATCCACCACATTGATCACAATATCATTGGGATCGGCCGCGTACACTTCGTGCACGAAGCTGGGATCGCCCTTGCGGGCAATGATGGAGTAGGGCACATCGTTTTGTGCATCGGGGGCACCGATTTGCTGTGCACCCAGGTTCTGAAAGGCGGTGTAAATGTCGGGCGTGTTGTCCCAATCGGCATAATTGACCGTAATGATGGAGTAAAGGACTACATAGTGCCCGTCAGGTATCACGTCGCTGAGCAGAAGGTCGGCAAGCGCCTGCATTTGTGTAGGATTGTTTTGCCTGAACACGAAGTGATACTCCACCCGGCTTCGGCAGCCCGTGCCGGCATTGGCATTGCCAAAATCATTCTCCGGGTTTTGGCCCTCTGCATTGGTTCCCCAGGCCTCAAAGGTCACCGGATCAAGTATGGCCAGGTGAATGGAGGGGGTGAGGAAGCAGGCCCCGTATTCTACAATCGTGGCGTTGAGCAGCAATTCATTGGCATTTGGGTTGCCCTGGTTTTTGCCCAGTACACGGTTGGTCAATCTCACCGTGCCTGTAAAGAAATCCACCTGCCGCTCCGGCCGGTTAAATTCGGTTTGGAAAAAGTTGTTGTTCTTGAATTGGAAAATGTGCGATTGGCCCCAGCCGCTCTGCCCGGGAATGTATTGAAAACTGCTTTCTCGCCAATTAGACTCCTCGGCATTGTTATCGCGTGCCCGCCAGAAGTAAACCATGCTGTCGGGGTAATTCAGGGTGGGAGTCCACTCCACGATTCCTCCGCTCTGGGTGATTTCAGTGCTGCTAAGCAAGGGGCTGTTGAAGGTGTCGGTCGTGTCAATTTCAATGCGGTAGGTGCGCTCTGCAGCAAGCGGATTGCCAGTGGATGCGCGGAGGGTGACACCCTGTTCAGGGATCACTGCATAGTTGTAGGGATAGATCGGCACAATGCCCCCATTGCTGATCAAGAGCTCTAAATTGCGCACCTCATTGTTCACAAATTCAAAGCCGGGCATTTCTTGTACGGCATTTTCCGGAAGGTCAACAAACACGTCGAAGCGGTGCAGTCCCAGGCCAAACTGCGGGTCGATGGGCAGCTTAATGCTCACGGTGTCCTTGTACATCAGGCCATTGATGCTGCGGGTATAGTTGCCGTTGGTACCGCCCTCAGGGGTGGTATGCTCAATGAGCACGTTAAAAGGTTGGTTGGTACCCCGCGCCAGGTTGGTCACCACCACATTGATGCTAAAGCTGTCAATCTCAGCGGTGATGTTCTCAGGTGTGAAGAAGATGTCGTTCTCGCTGATGGACAGGTCGGGGTAGGGCCATGAGTTCAACACAATCGCGGGGTCGCCTTGAAGGCTTTTGCCAAGGCAGGTATTGACCATAAACAGGTTGGGGGTGCTGCCAAGCGAAAATTGAATATCGCTTACCGTGCGCCGTATGTGGTCGCCAATGGTGCCCCCGTAATTGGTGACGGAAAGGTGCTCGTAGAACTTCCGGCTGTAAATGTTCAGGTAAGGCGCAAAACCCAATTTTACAGAAGCGATAAAACCAATCACACCTTTGCCGTTCATGATGGTAAATCGCTCGCTTGTGCTGCCATAGCCCGGGCTGTGAAAGTCGCCGGTGAAGCAGGAGTTGCCTAGGAGTAAGGGATGGCGCCCGTTCCAGTCAAAGTTTTCGGGGTTGTCAATGCTCTGGTCAAATCCATCGGCGGTGGCATGGCCAAAGAAAGTGAGCAATGAGGTGCCACTTTCTATCAGCTCTGTAATCTCTTGCGATACATTGATTTGCACAGGGGCTGTACTGCTTTTCAAAAAAGAATGCGTGACCCCTGCAAAGCTCGAATCCTGAATGATTTGACCGTACTGCTGAAGGTAATTTGCAAAAGTAGTCTGTTCATTCACATTTGCACCTCCACCAAAATGCAATACATTTTTCATCCATTCGGCGTGGGGCTGTGCTTCAAAAGCTTGCACCTTTTGCAGGTACCAGTCAACCTCCATGGCATTGCGCGCACTGATGCGCCCCGTGCGTATGGCCGGCTCCAGCGTGGTGTTGACTAGGCCGGCGGTGATGTAGTTGTCACTGGAGGGATAGCCCAATGAGGGTACGAGGTTGCGCTGGAAGAAATCTGCATTCTCACGGGCGCCCGGCGAGTTGCCTTCCCGGGCTTCCCTCACGCTCTTGCCAAGCAGGAGCAAGTATTGAGGTGGCGCAGTCCAGGTATTGAGCAGGTAGTTGCAATAATTGCGCAATGCCATACCGCTCTTGTTGACCCCATAGCCAAATTGATCATAGATTTCGTCGACATTGGCCAACACTGTATTGAAGCGCTGCTGGCGGTAATTGCTATAGGCCTGGGCTGAAGCCAAAAGGCTCTCGTGGGTTACGATAAGGAATGCCGAGTCTATTTGGCTTTGGCCAAAATTGGTGAAGAATCCATTGTTGGCGGCGATTTCAATACCAGGAATAGCTTTGATGCCGGCATTGCTCACCAAAAAGCATTCAAATTCATCGTCGATAAAGCTATTGGGAACAAGGGCCCGCCAATTGCCTGCATTGGGGCTCATTACAATGCGCCGCGTCGTGCTGCCTTGGGTGTAAATTACGGGATTGCCTCCTGTGATGCCGCTCAGGTCAAAACGGGTTTTGTTCTGGCTGGGGTTGAGCTGGTATATGAACCTGAATTCATTGACCCCGCCCAGATCGGTAAGGTGAGGGTAGGTAATGGCTATTTTGGCCACAGCCTGGTAATCACTGGCCACGCCAAGGCTGTTTTGCACCTCATGGCGTATGCTTGTGTTGGCCCCAATTGCTGATGCGGGAATGTTAAAGTCGAATCGGTTGAGCTTGTAGCCTGCAAATTGGTGGTCTATCGCCAAAATATTGCCACTGCCGTACCTTATTTGCAAATGGTGGTTGTTGGCGGTCGCTGATATGGCATTGGAGGCACTGGCCGATACACTTTCTACCCGGGCATTGGGTGCTCCCTCGGCTGTGTAGGCCATTGGTGTAGGCACATTTGCGTTAAGCGCCTGTGAGCCTCCGGGAAAACCAAAGCGGCTGCTCATCCATCCCTCACCGGCTGTGTATAGCGGTGATGATACCCCAAAGCCGTCCAACTCACCCTGGTAATATACATTGGTATAGAGCAATCGCGATTGTTTCCAGATATGGGCTGCGGGCGTATATGCACCAAAGGCCTCATCACTTTCTACCTGAATGCGGGCATTGCCGCCCTGATTGCCCCAGGTGATGAAGTGGTAGAGCGTATCGTTGTAAAGGCTGTAGTCGGTATTGGCATGCGCTTCGGGCGATGGGAAGAGTGCGCTCTCCTTGCGTCCGTCGTTCTTGCGCCCTACAAATTCGATGTAATCGCCGGAGTTGAATATGCCATCGGCTTCGCCCTCGATATAAACAGGCAGGGGCTCGCCATTGGCATACATTTGAATAAATTGCGGGTTGATACTGGATACCGGAATCCCCACATTGGCCAGGTCATTGAAGGTGATGCGGTATACTCCGTCTTCGGCAATGGGAATTTTATAATACCGCTGGCTATACGTGATCCATTCATTGCCGAAAGGCTGGCCTTGGACAATGCTACATGCGAACAGAAAAGTCAGCAGTAAAAGTTTCTTCACTCGCTTTGCTTTTTGTTGATCTCGAGCCTTAGGGAGAATACATTGGAATACAATCCTCCCGACAAATCCCCGATATTGGTCAGGGCATAATCAAGGTAGAAGCGACCCAGGCGCAGGCCGAGGCCCACATTGGGTTGAACCGTCCACTCTTCCGTATTGCGGAAAGTCTTGATGCGCTGCAGGTTGCCCACACCGGCCCGCAGGTATACCATGTTGAGGTAACCTGCCTCAATTCCCATCAGGGGGTCAAGGCTGAAGGGATCGCCCACAAGCAGCGTATTTCTTTTGCCATCGGTACTGATGATGGCGTTGACTTCGCCGAGCATGCTGAACTTGCCCAGCTCTTTATGATAGGAAGCGCCGAGCACGAAGCGGGGCAGGGTAATCTCAAGTCCATTTTCCGGCAGCTCATTGCCTGTGGCGATAAATACGCGTTGGGTTTCCTCATCCAGGCTGTAGTTCCAGGCATTGTAAGTGCTCGTGATGTCGCGGCCCACCGCTGCGAAGCGCCAGTTCTTGACACGATATGTAGCGGCCAGGTCGATGCCAAATCCCCAGCTCTTGGCAAAACTGCCTATAGAGCGGTGAATCACTTTCACATTGGCACCCCAGGAGAGGCCTTTCACCTTTAGCTGCTGGGCGTACGATACAAAGAAGGCATAATCGACCGCCGAGAAGGTGGTGATGCGGTCGTAGTTCAGGTTGCCATCGGCATCGTAAAGCTGGGTGGTGTTGGGTATATTGTCAATGCCGAAACGCATGAAGGAGAGCGCAAGGGTTTTTGTAGAATCGATTCTTTTGGCTACCCCACCATAGTCGTACTGCGCGATGCCTGCAAAGTATTCCGCGTGCATGGCGGCTATATCCAGGTCGGCTTTCATGTCGGTCAGCGCCGAAGGGTTCCAATACCCCGCTGTAACATCCTGCACGCTGGCCGCATTGGCGCCCGACATACCGAAGGCGCGCGCACCGACGCCTATTTCCATAAAAGCGTTGCTGAATTTGCGCGTCTGGGCGCTGAGCTCCATGGCGGATGCCAGCAGAACACAGAACATTAGAATCGCAGGGGAGAACCGATTTTTAATCCACATTGGCCGAAAGTAAACACCTTAACGGAAATTAAAACGTGAAGTTCCGAAAAAATTGCACTTTGAATGGTTAATTTCGCCGGCAATGGGCCTTAAATCTCAAATTCCTAATCTTTTCACCCTGAGTAATTTAATTTGTGGATTGCTCTCCATCTATTTTATCTTTCAGGGATACCTGAATATAGCGGCCTACCTAATTTTGTTGGCGGCTGTATTTGATTTTTTTGATGGCCTGATTGCCAGGGCGCTAGGAGTGTCGGGTGAATTGGGCAAGCAGCTCGATTCCCTGGCCGATATGGTGACATTCGGAGCAGCGCCTGTATTCATTTCACTGCACATTCTTGGAAGCCTCAGCAATATTCCGCAAGGAGTAGCTGCAATTGCAGTCGGTTTTGCTCCGCTGCTTATGGGCGCCATGGCAGCATATCGTCTGGCCATTTTCAACATTGATACGCGGCAGTCTGATCAGTTTATCGGCATGCCCACACCTGCTGTAGCCCTTTTCTGGGTGGCGGTGCTGCTCGTTTCTGAATATTCGCTGGGCGATACTGCACTGGATGCGGCCTACGGATGGTATTTGAATACGCCTTTGGCAGTGGCCTTGAGCAGCCTCGTTTTTGCCGTACTCATGGTTGCTCCATTTCCGCTTATTGCATTGAAATTTAAAGGGTATGGCGTCAAAGGCAATGAATTCAAATACTTGCTCGTGCTTTTGTCAATCGTACTTTTGGCCATTTTTGCCGTAAAGGCTGTCCCGATAATATTACTTTTGTACCTCGTACTATCGGTAATTAACAATTTCAGAAGCCAACAACATGGAATTCAAAGCAGCAATTGACATTATGCCCCTCGAGGCTTTGCTCGACCCACAGGGAAAAGCGGTGACCTCAAGTATGAAAAACCTCGGCCTGGAAGTCATCACCAATGTGCGTATCGGTAAGCATATCACCCTGTATGTCAATGCTGAATCGAAGCAGGTGGCCCAAGCCAAAGTGGAAGAAGCATGCAAGCGCCTTCTGGCCAACCCGATCATGGAGCAGTACCACTTCAGCCTCACCGAGGTGGAGCATGCCTGATAAAATTTAAAATGTTTTTCGCTTGAGCTCGAAGTGCTTGCTAAGGTACACTTTGCGCACTTGCTCATCATCTGCCAGCTCCTCGGCAGTGCCGGCTTTCAGAATTCTTCCTTCGAAAACCGCTCCGCTGGGCATTCGCCCTGCGGAACCTGTTGAGTATTTTACAGCAGGATATTGGGCATTCGCCCAAACTTAGTAAGCACATGATCTCCCTTCCAAGCACGACCTGACAGGTTTTTTTTGAACCTGTAAGGTCTTCATGATTAAACAATTAAATTTATTTTTTAATTGCCCATTCCCCATTCCTCCCCTCCAAATTCTCCCTAAAAAACCTTAAAACGTCTTCCGCTTCAGCTCAAAGTGCTTTCCAAGATACACCTTGCGCACTTGCTCATCAGCTGCCAGCTCCTCGGCCGTACCGGCCTTTAAGATTCTACCTTCAAAAAGCAGGTAAGCCCTGTCGGTAATGGAGAGGGTCTCCTGCACATTGTGGTCTGTAATGAGAATGCCAATGTTCTTGTTTTTGAGCTGGGCCACAATGGTTTGAATGTCTTCAACCGCAATAGGGTCCACACCGGCGAAAGGCTCATCGAGCAGAATAAATTTTGGATCTACTGCGAGTGATCTGGCAATTTCGGTACGTCGGCGCTCACCTCCTGAGAGGAAGTCGCCCCGGTTCTTGCGCACGTGTTGCAGGCCAAATTCATCAAGCAGTGCCTCCATCTTCATCACCTGCTCTTTTTTGCTCATCTTGGTCATTTGCAGCACCGACATGATGTTGTCTTCCACACTCAGTTTTCGAAATACGCTTGCCTCTTGCGGCAGGTAGCCAATGCCAAGCTGCGCGCGCTCGTACATTGCATGTTTTGTGATTTCGAGCTTGTCGAGGTATATGCGGCCGGCATTGGGCGATACCAATCCCACGATCATGTAAAAGGTTGTAGTCTTACCAGCGCCATTGGGGCCTAGCAATCCGACGATTTCACCTTGATTCACTTCCACCGACACCTGGTTTACCACCGTTCGGCTTTTGTACTTTTTGATCAGATCCTGGGCGTATAGCTTCATGCGGTGGGTTTAAAACTGGATTTGGAATCCAATAAACAAGCCAAAGTTACGCGCATTTACTTTATCGCGGTAGCTGAGCCGCCACATGGCATCGAGCCGCACGAATTTGAAGATGTTCTCGATCCCAACATATGCTTCCGCAAATGGGCCATCATCGAGCGCAAAGGTGCGGTCGGGCAGCAGAAATTCTTCTGAATTGCCTTGACGGTAGCTCCCTGCAATGGCATTTACGCCCACGACTTCACGCCACTTCAGCTTCTGAAAAAGAGGAATTTTGTTCAATATCAGTCCTTCCATTTTGTACTCCGCCTTAAGGCTAAGGTATTCGCTGCTTACAAATTCAAAGAAATTCATGGTGTTGAAAGCTTGTGAGTTGAAGAAGATCGACTCGTCGCCCGCGTGAATAAACTGCAGCGGATAAGGTGCGTTTCCCCATGTTTGTCCACCTTCAGCCCTCCAGAGAAAACTGCCGAAAGGTCCAAGCGGCACCCTATCCGAAAGTTTTACTGTAAGGCGCTGGTAATCATACTCAGATCCAAACAATCCGGATACCCCCATGTCAAACCGTGCGCTGATGATGGGATACTTGCTGCCAAGGCTGAGGCGTTCAAATTCCCCGTCAACAAAGGTTTCGCGGTAGGCGAACCGGGTGCCCAGCGATATCTCGCTTGTAATGATGGAGGGAATATTCACAATGGCGGTGACATCTTCTCCACCCATCTCTTGCCTTTCAAACTCCCAGGCACCCCTTGACTCGAGCCGCTGCCGGCGAAATTCCAGTAAGGTGCTAAATCCAGTAAACCATTCCCTTTCGGCAAATAGGCGGAGCTGTTGGTTGAACATGAGCCTGTCTTGTGGATTGCGCACCGTGAAGAATTGTACCCAGTGATCGCGGGGAAAAAACACGGGGACCTGCCCCACCAGTTCCAGCTCGCGCGAATAGTAGGCGCCCACCATTTGCCGGGGTTTTCGCCCCAGCAGGCGCCTTCCGCCTATGCTGTATTTCCAGGCTTCATCCCGCAGGCCATAAGCCACATGGCCTTCCAAAATCATGTCTTTGCTGAAGTCGTTGCTCGTTCGCAAACCGAATTTTGGCCTCAGCCCTTCTACCTGGTTGAAGCTGAGAAAGGTAAAAACCGGCCCGACTTCGATCTTTCCATATTTCTTGTAGCCCTGTATGAGGAAGTTGATTACATCCACGTAAGTGAGAAAGCGGGGATTGGTCTTCAGGCTATCGACCATGTCATAGATGGCTTGCTCATTGCTGCTCATCTCTTCGTGCCGCGCCGATTGCCAAAAGGTATCCTCTTTGTCATTTGCATCATCATTGATATGCACGAATTCAGCCCCGGCATAAAACTCGGGCTCTCTGGGCTCATTGATTACAAAGTCCTGGTATGAAACGGTTCTTCGGCCGTAAAAGCCTGATTCACTGTCTACAAGTGAAAAGTCGGCGATGAGGTTCTCTTTTGTGAGCATCCATACTTCCCTTTCTACCTCATCATATTCATGCTTCACCAGCAAGTCGCTGATAAAGTTGATATTGGCACTCTTTAAAATGCGGGCTTCAATCTCTTTTACAGCATAGGTGGTGTCATTGATCCACATGTGCCCTTCAAAGACGAGCTCATTCTCGTTTCTGGGATGGAAATCGAGACGGTAACACCATTTGCTGTCTATAAACATGCTGTCTACCAGATAGTATCGGTAGAATCCGAGTCCGAAACCCGAAATGGGGCTGGTAAAGTTCTTTCCAAAAATGTTGAGCGTATTGTTGTAAATGTTCACGTCCTGGTACATCTGTCCCATAAATTGAGAGATGCTCTCATTGTTGATTCCCGATACCCGGGTGGCCTTGATCACTTCTTTGCGTCCTCGCGGACTGCGCTGAAAGTAATAGTCGGAAATGGTCTCGGTAATGAAAAATGGCAAAGACACTTTGGCTGTGCTTGAATCTATATTGTCAAAGATGAAGTCGAAATCTTTAAAAACTTTCCTTTTGGTAAACTTCTCGCCAAGGTTGTTGAGGTCAAACTGTATCTTATTGTAGCTTTCGTATTGGTAGGCATCCAGCTTTTCGCGGTTGTTGATGGGCTTGTTGTTGATCACTTTTTTCAGAATCACATGGGCTGGATTCTCAACATCTTTACCACTGATTACCACTTCGCCAAGGCTTACAGAGCCCTCTTCCAAGGCAAAGTCGAGTACTTGGGGTATATCGAGCCTCACTTTGATTGAAAGGGGTTTATACCCTATAAATGATGCGGTGAGCGAGTCAGTGGCGTAGTAAGTGTCAATGTAATACTCCCCTTCCAGGTTTGAAGTCGTTCCTATTTTGCTTCCCTTAAAACCAATGTTGACGAAGGGTAAAGGTTCTTTAGTCTCAGCATCGTACACTGTGCCCGATACTATTGTTTTTTGCCCAAGCAGCGGCCCAACGGCAAGGAGGAGTATTGATGTCAAAAGCCAAAGGCTTCTTAAAGGTAGATATTTAGCAGGTTTTGTGCTCATTGCAAGCTGTCATTTCAATAGCAAATGACAAGGCCAATTTCGCTTTAATTTTCCGCCCTTCACGCATGGATGCGTTCGGATTTCCTGACAACCACACGTGCAATATAAATACTGATTTCATAAAGTACCACAAGTGGCAAGGTCACCAGTATTTGGCTTGTGATATCGGGCGGGGTGATAATCGCTGAGAGGATGAGTACAGCCACGATTGCATGCTTACGGTAAGTCCTTAAAATAGATGGAGTTACGAGACCAACCTTGGCAAGGAAGTAAACCACAACGGGCAACTGAAATACAATACCTCCGGCCAGTGTGGTGGTCGTGACGGTCGATACAAAAGAATTCAGGGTGATGATATTTTCCACTTGCTCACTTACGCTGTAATTTCCCAAAAATTGCACTGAAAGGGGTGCGATCAGGTAATAGCCAAATAGCACACCAGTCATAAAAAGCAGTGAAGTGAAGAATACGACGCCATTTGCAACATTTTTTTCTTCTGATTTGAGTCCGGGTGCAATGAAGGACCATATCTGATAGAATACAAATGGGAAAGAAACCACCAATCCCGCGACGATTGATATAAGAATATGACTAGAAAATTGGCCGCTCATTTCAATGTTTTGCAGCTGAAAAGTCTTTGAGATGCAAAAAGCATCGTCAAGTCCAAGCTTCAAAGATGCCGAGCAAAAGGCGCGGTATGTGATAAATGATGGATCCTTCGGCGCGAGGATAATCAGGTCGAAAACCACACTTTTAAATATAAATGCTACGATGGCGCAGACCAATATGGCAAGCACAGCCTTGATGAGCTTCCAGCGGAGCTCTTCCAGATGCTCCAAAAATGACATTTGATCTTGATCGCGCACGCCTTATTTTTCTGTCTGCAAAACTATAACAAATCAATCCTTCAAAGCCCTTTTAACTATCATGCCAAAGTATTATCTTGCGGTACCTTTAGAAAAGGGACTGATAAAGTTCAACAAGTAAAAGAAAACCTTGCAAGTAATTTAGATTGTAGTATCTTAATACTCTCTTAACCAAAGGGCCTACTTTGAAGATCAATTAGCGAAGAGCGAAATTTAGTAGAAGCGTATGATTACTGACACATTATCGCCGAAAGAGGCGTTGAAGAAATATTTCGGTTTTTCGAAATTCAAAGGAGAGCAGGAAGCCGTCATAGAAAGCATTCTTCACGGTCACAATACCTTCGTGATTATGCCCACCGGTGCTGGCAAATCACTTTGTTATCAACTGCCTGCCTTGATGAGCAGTGGCACTGCCATCGTGGTGTCTCCACTCATTGCCCTGATGAAGAATCAGGTAGATGCCATAAGGGCAGTGAGCGAGCATGAAGGTGTGGCACACTTCCTGAACTCATCACTCAACAAGTCTGAAATACAACGCGTCAAGGACGATGTGACATCCGGTGTCACCAAGTTGCTTTACATGGCACCTGAAAGCCTTACCAAGCAGGATTATATCGACTTCCTTCGCGAAGCGGGTATTTCTTTCTTCGCCATTGATGAGGCGCACTGTATTTCAGAGTGGGGCCATGATTTCCGACCTGAATACCGCCGCTTGCGCAGTATTATTGAAGAGATAGCCACCGCTCCGGTCATAGCACTTACCGCCACTGCCACCGACAAGGTGCAGCAAGATATACAGAAGAACCTCGGCATGACCGATGCAAGGCTCTTCAAAGCTTCCTTCAACAGGCCCAACCTTTATTATGAAGTACGCCCCAAGAAAGATGTGGTGCGCGAAATCATCAAGTTTGTAAAGTCGATGAATGGCAAGTCCGGCATCGTATACTGCCTGAGCCGCAAAAAGGTAGAAGAGGTAGCAGAGGCACTTCGCGTAAATGGGGTAAAAGCACTTGCTTACCACGCCGGGATGGACGCAGGCATGCGCGCCGGCAATCAGGATTCCTTTTTGAGTGAAGGTGTTGACGTGATTGTGGCCACCATCGCTTTCGGAATGGGAATCGACAAGCCCGACGTGCGCTTCGTGATTCACCACGACATTCCAAAAAGCATAGAAAGCTATTACCAGGAAACCGGCCGCGCCGGTCGCGATGGGGGTGAGGGCCACTGCCTCGCATTCTATAGTTACAAAGACATTGAGAAGCTGGAAAAGTTTCTACAAGGAAAGCACGTTTCCGAAATGGAAATAGGAAGGCAACTCCTGCAGGAAATTGTATCGTATGCCGAGACGAGCCTCTGCCGACGCAAGTTTATACTGCACTACTTCGGAGAATTTTTCGACAGTGATGCATGTGTGGACATGTGCGACAATTGTCGCTTCCCCAAAGAGCACTTTGAAGGAAAAGATGAGGTGAAATTGCTGCTCGATGCAGTGGTTGAGTCCAAAGAGCGCCACAAATCAAAGCACATTGCCAACATCCTTATGGGAGCTGAAACCAATGAGGTCAAGACTTATAAAGACAATGAGTTGAGTTGCTTTGGTACAGGTGTTGACAATGATGATAAATTTTGGAATGGTGCAATTCGCCAATCCATTGTTCAAGGATTGTTGCGCAAAGACATTGAAACATACGGTATCCTCAAGATAACCCCTGAAGGTGAAGCATTCAGGCTAAAGCCAACCTCCATTAAGTTGGTCAAAGAGCAAGACTACAGCGATGTAGATGACGCAGGTGAACTAGGCGGTCGCGATATGGCCCGCTCGGCGGCTGATGAGAATCTGTACCGCATGCTCGAAAAATTGCGCAAGCAGATCAGCGACAAGCAATCACTGCCCACTTATGTAATTTTTCAGGATCCCTCTTTGCAGGAAATGGCAATTCAATATCCGATCACCATCGATGAGCTTACCCACATCACCGGGGTAGGGATGGGGAAAGCCAAGAAATTTGGAGCGCCATTTATCGACCTGATCAGCAAATATGTCGAGGACAACGAGATAGAGCGCCCACAGGACTTCGTGGTGAAATCGGTGGTCAATAAATCAGGTCTCAAGGTGCATATCATTCAAAACATTGACCGAAAGGTTCCACTTGAAGATATAGCCCGTGCCAAAGGCAAGGACCTCAATGACGTGATATGCGAAATCGAAGCCATTGTAGGCGCCGGTACACGCATCAACATTGATTACTACCTCAACGACATGCTCGATGAGGATGAGCAAGGCGACATCTACGAATACTTTATGGAGGCCGAAAGCGACGATATTGACGCGGCCTACCAGGAGTTTGACGGTGATTTCACAGAGGAGCAACTGCGACTGATGCGCATTAAGTTTATGAGTGAAGTCGCCAATTAAAGCGCTACTTTTTCTCCTTTTGCTATTTTCTCGAGTGCTTTCGCAGCGAGGTAAGCCATAACGGCAGCTCCTGTTTCGATGCATTGCTCGTCTACATTGAACCTGCTGGTATGCAGTGGTGCGCCGAGGTTTTTCTCTTTGTTTGATATGCCGAGCCGGTAGAAACACGCTGGCTTTGCTTGCGCAAAATAAGCAAAGTCCTCAGCGGTCATGCGCATATCGAGTGGGTGAACGAATTCAGCACCAAGCAATTCTGTAGCAGCCTCTGAAGCCCATGAAGTCAGATCTTCATCATTCACCAGGCACGGATACCCTCTTCGAATTTCCAATTCTGCCCTTCCGCCCATGGCTGAAGCCATATCGTGGACCAGTGCAGTAAGCGCTTCGTGCAGTTGTGCCCGCATGGGTTCATCCATTGCGCGCATGGTTCCTTCCATCACGACTTTATCAGGAGTTATGTTGGTGGCTCCATTGGCAATGACTTTGCCAATGGTAAGCACAGCGGGGATGGTAGGTACAGCGCGGCGACTTACCAATTGCTGCATGGCGGTAATGAGATGGGCCGAAATGAGCACCGGATCAATGTTTTTGTGCGGTAAGGCAGCATGACCTCCCTTGCCGTGAATGGTGATGTAAATTTCGTCGGCTGAAGCCATGTACATTCCACCCCGGAAACCCACATGACCTGTGGGAAGCTCTGGAAATACGTGCTGCCCAAAGATGATCTCAACATCGGGATTTTCCAGCACCCCGTCGGCGATCATCAGTGAGGCACCGCCGGGGATGCGCTCCTCAGCCGGTTGGAAAATGAGTTTCACCGCACCGGGGAGCTCATGCTCAATGCTTTTCAGCGCCTTGGCAGCGCCCAGCAGGCAGGTGGTGTGCACGTCGTGTCCGCAAGCATGCATTACGCCAACATTGGTGGATGCGTAGTTCACATCATTTTCCTCAGTGATGGGGAGCGCGTCCATATCGCCCCTTAGGGCCACCACTTTGCCTCGGCCGGGGTCGCCAATGATGCCTACCACTCCGTATCCACCTATACCTTCGGTAAAGGGGATATCCCATGCTTTCAAGGTACGGGCAATGAATGCCGAAGTCTCTTTTTCCTCAAATGAAAGTTCAGGGTGGGCATGAAGGTGCCTTCTGATGCCAACCAATTCTTCGAAATTAGATTTACAAATTGCGGTGATTTGAGAGTTGATGCTCATTGGACAAGATTAAGGTTTGCAGTTTTCAATGCAGCGCTGCCTGCAAAAGTTCATGAAGATACATACAATCCTTGAAAACGGGAAGGATGGCATTTTGATAACAGATGGCTTAAAAATCCATGGCCAAGGAGATGTAGAATACAGCTGGTAAGCGTATACCATCATCGATGCCCCAGGCCCAGTCTACGCGAACGAAGTATCCAAGCAGGCGGCTTCTCAGCCCGAAGCCATAGCCCACCACAACAGGATTGCGGTTGTTCTCAATCTCGATTCGAAGGTCGCCGCTTTCGATGACGGTGTTGTTAAATGAGTTTTCAGGCGAGAAAGGGTTCGGGCCAGTCCAGGCCGAACCTACGTCGGTGAAACCGATAACCTGAAAGTTTTCAAGGAAATCGCTTTTCAAGGGCTTGTTGAATAAATATCGGAATACTGGCCAGCGAATTTCAGAATTGATCACTGCGAAACTATTGCCATTTCTTGCATTGTTGATAAAGCCGCGCATAGGAGTGCCCACAGTTTGATAGACGAAGTTTTGCGAATCGTCAAGTGGCACGGATTGATCACTTCTTGGAAACATCCAGTTGTCGACCCCGCCAAGAAAATAAGCAAGACGTTCAGACCCCAGTGATGAACTCCATGCTACACGATTGGCCCATATAAGATTGCGGTGGATACGCTGGTACTGCCTAATGTCAGCACCAAAGACCATAAAGCTGGTAGCAGCATTCAAAGGGTCTCGGTAATATTCGGCCCACATTTTACCCCGAATACCCCGTCTTAAGTTCAAGCCCAGTCCAATTACATTGTCGAATACCACCTCGCCTTTAAGGCCAGCATAATTAAAAGTAGAGCTGGGGTTGCGCAGGCTGGATTGCTCGACCGCGAGGTTTACAAATTGTTCATGTCTCAATATTGCCGAGCCTCGAATACTAAGCACTTCATTGATTGGATAGCTCAACCTGTAATTGCCTTGATAGGTCACCACCCGAAAAAGTACGTTTTGTGAAAACTGAAACCTATTTGATTCTCTCGTGCCCACTATCCTCTTATCCAGTCGTTTTGATAAATCTTCGAAGGCCACCATATAGGTGTTGTTGTCTAAGTTGCCGGCGATCCTGAATGCACCTGCCAATCTATAATCTTCAAACAGGTCGCTTAACGTAACGCCAAAGAGTGGCCCGAGACCCGGGTTGAGGTTATCAGGTCCTGTGAGGGGCTGGTAAAAGTTAGAGAGGTAAATATTGTCAAGTTGGGCAGTGACCTCGTCAATGGCAAAATTAGTGTTGTAGTTTCTTGCTCCCGGCAAGGCAATGGAATCCAAAAAAGTGATGCCTTCGCGCGTTTGCCCATAGTAGCGCTTTTTCTGAGGAATTTCTGTAATGGTGACTGTTTCCTGTTCATACTCGAAACTGCGCTCCCCTTCGAAAGTATAATTTCGGATATCTATCTCGGTCGACCGCCGTTCACGAGTTTCAAGCCTTATGGGTTCTACCAGTTCTATACCTTGTTCCAGTTCAGCGTTGCTCAAAGCAGGAGCTTCTTGTTGCTCCAGACCTTCTTCATCATCTTCGGCTTTCTCATTATTCATAGCAGTGTCGCGTCTTTCGTCGTCTTTGAAACTGCCGGTGTAGAAGTGGTACTTGTTCTTTTTATATACGTAGGCGCCATACTGACCAGTGCCTGGATGGGCGCTGTAGTGCAGTAAATCCTGCCGGTAATTGGTGAGTGCCTTGGCTGTAGTGAAATACCTGTAGTGCACCACCGTGTCAATTCTGCTGATCACACTATCATATGTGGCCACATAGCGGTTCACAGTGCCTTCATAATCGGCGAGGAAGGTGTAGCGCTCGCTGTCGTATTGGTATGGGTGCCGCTCGTTGAGCTTGGGCGTATCGGTAATGCGCTCGAGGATAGGAGAGCGCGAACGTACATTGTAAGCGAACACATCGCGATTCGTGGAGAGTTCAGTTACAATTTGCTTGGTGCGCAGGGTGTCATCAGGCCTGTTGGATGCAAAGAGTATCCTTGATCCATCCTTGGAAAAGCTGGGATCAATGTCGTCAAATATGTCGTTGGTCAGCCGTTCCTGCCTGTTGCCTATGTTGTAATACAGGTAGATATCCGTTTGCCCGTTGTCCACTCCTGAAAACACCATTTGTTGTCCATTGGGGCTGTAATCCATGGAGAGTATTTTGTCCAATTGGAAGATCTCCCGGGAGGTTTTCTTCCCGTCTTCAACACTGTAAGAATTGAGCAGGAGCTTGCCGCGACGCTCCGTCACGAAACTGAAGGCTTCGCTCGAAGGGTGCCAGGCCAGCACGGGAAATGAGTAATCCGGAATACGCTCCAGCTTGTGTTCGGCCTTGTGAACTTTTTTGGTTTTCTGTAGCTCAATATCATGCAGGTAAAGCCTGTATTGACCCATTACGTTGGTAACATAGCATGCATAGCGGCCATCCGGACTCACCTCGTAATTGGTGACGATTTGTTCTTTTTTAACTTTGATGTCAAGTGGTTCCATTGGGATTTCCTCCTTGACCAGGTCGGCTACGGCATACTCGCCTTTGTAATAAGCCAAAAATTCCTGTATGATGGTTTCCAAGGTTTTTCCCAGTACAAACAAAAAACCGCTCTCTACATTGCGACTCACCCTGGACATGTAAAGGATGTTGGGCAAAATGTTTTCACCGTACACCATGGCCACATATTCCCAAAGGGCGTATCCTGCGATGTGGCCTTCGCGGCCCTCCAGGCGGTTGAATTTTTCATATTTTCCGGAAAGGATACCACTCCTGATTTGACTGTCCGTATGATGGTCTACATTTTTGGAAGCGTACAGAATGAGGCCCTCGATATACCACTCAGGCAGGGCCGTCATGGTATTGGTTTTGATGACGTCGCGCCATCCTCCGCCATAGAGTATCTGGCTGATCAAAACGCGGGAGAGACCTTCTTTAATTTGCCTTTCAAAAGCCTTGTAATCACCCTCAAAGAACACGAAAATTTTAGAGCCTACAATCGTTGAAGTACCTCCAATATTGAAGTTTTCGCCGGCAAGCAGTCCAATATTACTTTGCTTGAAGTCGCTCTGGGTGTTGTATACAATGAATTCCACCTTGTCGCTCAGCGTGTAGTCAAAGATGTCTTCGATCGTGCGGATGTTGCGCTCTGCTACCTTTGTGGTAAACTCTGCAAGCTGCTGACCACCTTCGTAATAGTAGGTGTCAAACTTGTCAAAGCGGTACTGTTGCCAGAGAAAATCCCGGTACTGAATGCGGTTTTTGCCGAATTCATTGAATGAACCCCTGTAAAATTGCGCCCAAGACGAGGTAAACGCTAAAAGCGCCAGCGAAAGTAAGAGAAACTTCGGGGCAATTCTATTCATACTGCGAAGGGTAAAGATAACTATTTTACCATGGTTTTATTTTGCCCTCGGGCCAAAAATAGTGCCCTTTCTGCAAAGTAAACAGGCTTGTATCCGATTTCCCTACCTTCGTGCCAAACACTGTCGCCATGCTCAATGTCCATGCCTTTACTTTCAACGCTTTTCAGGAAAATACCTATGTAATTTACACCGACCTCGGGCAGGCTGCCATCGTAGATCCCGGATGCAGCAATACGGCCGAAGAGGAAGAACTTGCAGGCTTTATTGGAGCGAAAAAATTGAAAGTTGAAGCCATCCTTTGTACCCATTGCCACATTGACCATGTATTTGGACTGGGCTTTGCAGCGCGCAAATATGGTTTGAAACCATTGATACCAGAAGGTGAAATGCCCGCACTCGCCGCTGTGGAGCGCGTGGCCGCGATGTATGGCCTCTCTTACGCGGGAAGCCCTGAAGTAGATTTTTTCAAGGAAAGTGTTTTTACCTTGGGCATGGAGCAGCTACAAATTTTGAAAGTGCCGGGCCACTCGCCTGATCACATTGCATTCTATCACAAGGACTCTGCTCAGCTTATTTCAGGCGATGTCCTTTTTCACAGGAGCATTGGCCGCACAGATTTGCCCGGAGGCGACTTCAAAACCCTGATTTCATCTATCCGATCTCAGCTGCTCGTACTGCCTGAAGATACTGTGGTGTATGCAGGCCATATGCAAAGCACAACCATAGGAGATGAAAAGCGATTAAATCCTTTTTTGAATTAATTACCAGGGGGTTGCCCCTGTGTTCATCCCAAAGAGCGTTTCGTTCTTGCGCTTACCCCGACCTTTCGGAGGGCAGGTGCGGTTAGATTTTTTGTCAAGCAACATGAACGATAAACGGAATATGAGCGGCCTATACCTTGAGTTGAAAACGTAAAGTGTTGATTTTGCGTCTTCCCAAGGAGCAAATGTCACGATGGGCGTTTCAACACTCGGCACCACAATCACATTTTTGGTCATTCTAAATCCATAACCCAAGCGGTAGTTGGCCTGAAAAATAAAAGGCTCGCCGAGAGCAGTCCGAATGGGGAGCCCGCGATCGTTGTAGCGCGTGTTGCCGCTAAACATGTAATCGGCATTGATGCCAAATGAATTTAAAAGAAACGTGTAGTCGCCGAGTTGCTTGATGAAGTTAATACGCACATTGGCAGTAGCATAAGTGAAATTAAAATCACCATCACCTCTCAGAATAAATGGATCCACCCGGTTGGAATCGTCCAGCGTTGCCTCAAACCGCTCTATCCCCCTGAGGGTTTTTACACCAATATTGAACTCGACACTATGAAGCACGCGCGAGGTTTCAATCAGGTAAAATCTTCCTGCCTCGATGCCTATTCCAATTCGGCCTGAAGCGTTGTATTCAATGTCGTATATCTGGTCACCCTGGGTGAATAGCCTTTGGCTCGCCTGCTTCACGGGAGGAAGGGTGTAAGTAAACATGGGGCTTATAATCCAACCTTTCCGTTGAAAGTTGCCATAAGTTGGAAATACGTCTTTGTATTTACGTCCTGATGATTGTTGAGCCCAGGAGGCGGTTGTCATCATTATTAGGGCAAAAGCAAGAATTTTACGCATACTACAGATCGTTTTTCCAAGGAAGCTCAAGGGGGCTGTTGTAGTACGGACGATCACACTCGGGGTTTCTCTACCAAACGCTTTTTTTCCGCCAGTATTTCGTGCTCCAATTGCTCGCTGTCCCATTTGTCAGAAATGTCGGGCTGCTGCATGAAAGGAGCCATAATAGCATCCTGGGCTTTGCCTTCAGCAAGGGCTTCTGAATACCGCCTGTGGCTGAAGGTGACCTGTGTGTAAAGCGGCATCCACTTGTCGGGATGGCGCTCGTGGAGGCGGGCCTCTATTTTCTTTTGCAGCAAAAACGAAGGATCGCCTACAAGGTCTCGCATTTCAATGTAATTGCGCATTGCGAGTTCGGCAATTGCATCGGCATCGGGTTTGCGCTGCTCCTGAAATTTCTGAAGTATGGTGTCCCAGTCGTGCCCATGGTGGTGAATAAGTTCATCCATCACGCTGCAATCCTCAAATCCCGAATTCATACCTTGTCCGTAAAAGGGTACGATGGCGTGAGATGCATCGCCAAGCAAACAGGTATTGTTGCGCACCCAGGGGTAGCAGCGGATGATCACGAGATCGGAAAGGGGATGGCTCTTGTAATCGCCTACCAGATCGGGCATCATGGCGTGAAAATCGGGGAACACTTCCTTGAAAAAACGGTCAACGGCTTCGTCACTGTTGAGCGATGCGAAGGAGTGCTTGCCCTCGTAGGGCATAAACAAGGTGCAGGTGAAGCTGCCGTCCAAATTGGGCAGGGCAATGAGCATATACCCACCGCGCGGCCAAATGTGCAGCGCATTTTTTTCCATAAGGAAAGATCCACCTTCTCCTGCTGGCAAGAGCAGCTCGCGGTAGCCATGGGGAATGAATTCCTGCTGGTAATTGAATCTGCGTGTTTTCTGCATATCTGCACGCACCTGTGAGAAGGCGCCATCCGTTCCGAAAATCAGGTCGGATTTGACCAGCTTTTGTTCACCTGTTTCCAAATGTTCAAAGTGCGCAGTGTTCTTGTCAAAATCAACCTCCACACATTTCCACCCGAAGTTCATTTCTACACCTTCCTGCTTTTCAGCGGCATCCATCAGCAGGCAATTGAGTTCACCCCGCGATACCGAATAGATGGCCTGGCCTTCGCGGCCATAGGGCTGGTAGCTTACATTGCCCTCAATGTCGTGTATCTTCCTACCGTGCATGGGGATGGCGATAGATTCTACCTTCTCCCGCAAGCCCAATAGGTCGAGTGCTTTCCACCCGCGATTGCTCAGTGCGAGGTTGATGGATTTTCCAGCCACAAGTTGCACGTTGCGCATATCGGGTCTGCGTTCATACACGCTTACACGGTAGCCTTTTTTCGAAAGATTGGCGGCGAGCAGTGAGCCTACCAGACCCGCTCCTACGATGGTTACATTTTTCATGGATTGAATATTTTTAGCCTTGCGATTCCGTGTGCTGAGGTTTTTGCCTCCGCAAAATCGAAAGGTATGCTGAAAGGTAACACGAAGTGAAGGACTTTGATTAGCAGATCCCTTAATTTGGATGTATATCTTATTGGCAAATTCTTAAATTCGATTGAGCTAGAATGTTTTGACCTGATCTAAAGCCGCTCCATAAGCACTTTATAAAGCGCCACCATGGCTTCGGCGTCGGCTTTGGCCACTTTCTCGCCGGGCTGATGGTACTTGTCTTCGGGAGGGCCTATAAAGCACCAATCCCAGCTATAGCTGCTGTTTTGCAGGGATATGCCATCGCTTCCTCCGGCGTTTTCCACTTCGAGCTGGTGGGCTATATCGGTTTCACTTGCAATGCTGATCACCTTGCGCACAAACGATTGCCGGGGTATGCCGCGGTCGCGCATGCTGATGGCCACGCCTTTGTTGTGTTTGATATGATCGCTCAGCAATGTCACATCTGAAATAAGCGCCTGCTGCACGCCAAATTTTTCCTGAAGGAAGCGGCCTGCCACCTGTGCGCCACCGCCGCCAGTCTCCTCGTACGTGCCGAATACCAAAGCGCCATTTTCGAGGGTGTGTGCTTGTAGCAGTGCATTCCACACCCCAAGCCTGTCGTCCATGTAGGCGCAAGAGATGTACTTTTTGGTTTCCTTCCACTCGGGCACATAGGTGAGCGGGGTACCGGGCTCAAAGCGCACCTTGCCTTCGTAATGGTATTTTTCAGGCTTGCTCTCCTTGTCTTTTTTAGCGCTCTTTTCTTTCTCGATGCGCAAGGTGCACTGGGCGAGTTCGCCATTGTGAAATCCCTGTAGCTTTGTTCCGTCTTCGGCTTTAGGATTGCCCACCTTAAAGAGCTCCTTTCCATGTGCCACACAGTATCCTACAGTGTCAGTATGGGCGAAAATTGCGGTGCGGGGCTTTCCAAATACTGCGATTACCATATCCTGAAAACCAGGGCCGTGAAAGATCTGTGGTTTTACCTTGAAGCTCGCGCTGTGTTCTTCAAAATACTTGACAAGAAAGTCGGCCATGAGGCCTTCATCGCCCGCTGTTGCAGGTATGGCACACAAGGTGCGCAGCAAAGTGTAATCCATCAAAATGTTCCTAAATGTTCGCTGCGAATGTCGTCAAATCCTGCGAAGATGAGGTCCACATCGTCAGCTTTTTCGGGTGGGAGGGCGATGGTCACCGCGCAGCTTTGCCTGAAATCGTGCTCACTGCTCTCCCATCCCTGCACGCGAATGGCGAGCATTACCTCGCTCATGCGCTCGTAGGGAAAGTGCAGCTTGAAGTGGCTCATCAGGTGCCGCTCCTCAATGGTGGCCGATTCAATAGCCATTTGTGCGGCGCTTCGGTAGGCGTCGATCAAACCTCCCACACCGAGCTTGGTGCCGCCAAAGTAGCGCACCACTGCCACGAGCACATGGGTAAGTTCGTATTTTTCTATCTGGCCCAGAATCGGCATCCCGGCCGAGTTGGCGGGCTCTCCGTCGTCATTGGCGCGGTGGTACATCTGATCAATGCCGAGCCGCCATGCATAGCACACATGGTTGGCAGTGTGGTGGGCCTTTCGCAATTGTTCAAGGGCCACATTGATCCCTTCTTCATCGGCAGCGGCCATGGCAAAACCGAGGTGTTTGCTGCCTTTCACCTTGTACAGGCTTTCGCCAGATGCGCTTATGGTGCGGTACGAACTGGTCAAGACGCGAAATAGGTCAAAATGAAAATAGAGATGCTCGCCAGAGCCACGCCTACCACATTTTTTGCCGTAAGGCGCTCCCTGAAAAAGAGCAAACCCACCAATGCAGAGAGCAACACGATACCGATGTTGTTGGCCGGAATGGCGCTCGACCTGTCCATAATCCCACTTCCGATCACCTTGAGTACGAAGTAAATGCTGCCATAGTTGACCAGGCCAAGTGCTATGCCGCCTGCGAAGTTCACTTTCGTAAATGGAATTTTGGTCTTTCGCGACCTCAGCACGAGCGCGATAGAACCCAGGATGGCAGCCACCAAAAAAGGCACGGGTACAAACTGCCGGTATTGCAAATCGCTGACAAGAAAGTTTTTTTGCACCATGGCGAGCAGGAAATCAAGTCCGCCGCTGCCGGCAAAAAGCACAATGGGCAACAGCACCGAGGCACCTTCAGCGGCTTTGGTGCCCCCTTTGGCGGAAGCCAGAATCACAGCCACCACGCCCGTAAGTACCCCGGCAGCTTTGGTGATGCTGAGCCCTTCATCGGGGTCTATCGCGATCAGAATAACCACGGGAATGAGCAGCGACATTTTGGAGGCAATGGAAGTAACGGTGATGCCAAATTGCTGGCTCACCAGCGCCATCACGTAAAACAGGCTGATGAACAGTATGCCGACCACTGCGGCCCAAATGAGCCAGGGCGCTTGCAGCAGGCTTTGGAAATTTTCAGCGCTGGGCCCCAAAAACCACAATCCGAAAGCCGCTGCGACGAAATAATTGATCACAATGGCTTGCAGGGTGTCGATGCCATACTTCTTGAATAGCTTGAACAGCACGTAAATCGAAGTGGAGCATATAATGCTTAGGAGCAGCAAGATCATTGCCGGTAGTAGGTGCTGATGAGGTCTTCGCCAAAATAGGCCTGCTGTTCGGGTATCATGTCGAGGTGCGGTGCGGGCTTGCCACTGCCCATGGCCCTTGGCGAGGTGATGATGCGCACCTCGTCCCAGAGGTTGAGCGCAATGAAGCTGCCCAGGGTTTCGGCGCCACCTTCTACCAATACGCTGGTGATCCCTTTGGCGTACAGCGAGCGCAGCGCAGTTTCTACCAGGTTTTCATCGCCTTGGGAAACCGTCCATTGCAGCTGCCCATTTGCCGCAAGCAGAGGCGAAACGGGCCCTCCTTTCTGCGAGATCACTTCTACCGGCATGCCGTCGTGAAAGAGCCTCGACTTTACGGCGAGGTTGCCGCGTTGTGAGAGCACGATGCGGTGGGGTTGCCTTCCGGCAAAATCGCGGGTGGTCAGCGAGGGGTCGTCGTTGGCCAGGGTGGTGGCGCCTACCATAATGGCGGCTTCCTCGGCCCGCCAGCGGTGCACCAGCTTTTTGGTCGATGGATGGCTTATCCAATGCACGCCTTGCTCCGTGTTGTCATCGCGGTTTACATCCATAAATCCATCCATAGAGCGCGCCCACTTGAGCACCACATAGGGTCTGCTCGCAGTGTGAAAGGTATTGAAACGCCTATTCAGGTGGCGGCTTTCAGCTTCGCAGATGCCTACGTTGACTTGAATTCCCGCTTCGCGCATCAGGGCGATTCCCTTACCCGACACCAAGGGGTTGGGGTCTTGCTGCGCAACCACCACGCGCGGGATGCCCGAATTGATGACCAGCTCAGCGCATGGAGGTGTTTTGCCGTGGTGGGCACAGGGTTCAAGATTTACGTAAAGCGTGCTGCGCTGCAATACGCCCGGGTCGGGAGCGGCCTCAATGGCATATACTTCAGCATGCGGGCCACCGTAGCTGCGGTGAAATCCGCTGCCCACAATGAGGTCATTGCATACAAGGACTGCCCCAACCATGGGATTGGGACTTACACGGCCCATGCCTTTTTGTGCCAACTCAAGGCAGCGCATCATGTAAAATGTATCCTTATTCATAATGCAAAGTAAACAATCGAAGGGCGATTTTAACCAAGGGTTTTGAGGTAAATTAGCTTTGATGAGGACTTCGGAGTTGGTGTAGGTTTGCCCGCGATTGAGTGTAGGCCTGAGAAATGTCGAACTCTGCGGCGCTGCGCGAGAAAACTGGATGGAGCTTATAAATGCTAATGGGCCTTCTCTTGATTTTCTGACTTCTGTCTGTTATAACTAGAGGATATCAACATATTGAAGTGCTGCGTAGTTCGTGGCATCTTTCTCAAGGCAAGGCACTAAGCAAAAAGAAAATACCCTCAAACTCGGTAACCGGGCCTGAGGGTACTTTAGCTTCAAAAGTGCAAATTTATTTACCTAGCCACTACGAGTTTCTCGGAGTGGACCTTTTCGCCGCAAGTGACCTGTAATAAGTAAATACCAGAGGGTAGTTTATTAATGTCAACGCGATATTCATTTCCTGCGCTACCTGGTGTCGCCTGAATCACAGGTCTGCCCGCGAGATCATAAATAGTTATGGAAATCAAGTCACCACCATAAGCGGTAAGCGTAATTTCTGATCGGGCCGGATTTGGATACAAAGAAATTGAAGTTTCTGGATGCTTTTCAGCAATTAAGTCATCGAAATACTCAGAGTAGTCTATATCCTTTGCATTGGCAGAAAAACCGTTGGCTTGATATTTATTACTTCCACAAAATGCTGTCACTTCACTGTGGCTTAAGGGCTCTTGCGGATAGACGGAATTGAACGGGTAACCTATCTTTAGGTGCATGTTGGGGCTGATTTGAGCACCAGGCTTCATATGAATCACGCTTGGTGAAACGAGTTTGGTTGTACCCAAAGGTGAATC
>DAIRDH010000043.1:0-1447 GCA_036796255.1 Cryomorphaceae bacterium | reverse complement strand
ACGAACATGCCTACCATCTCGTTAAAGTCATCAATTGGTACAGGAATACTGACCATGCTTTTTTCAAAATCTCGCTCAAAATTTAATCCATTTACGAGCTGAATTTCGGTGAAGCTCTCGTAGACATTCAAGTATCCTGGAAATCCATTGCAAAAGTTGCCGTTTTCATCTGCGTAGATTTTAGTTTGAAAATCAGTTGAGCTTCCGAGATTTTTTTTAACCACTATTGAAGCCTTGATTGTCGTTGCATCAAAATTCAAGTCCAGTGCAGGATTGAAAGCATACTTGAACTGTTCATGATCAAAAAAAACAGTGAATCTGGTTTTCAGGTCATCTGAATACAATGTGTCTACTATTCCAAAATCAGGATCCCAATATAATTCTTCAAATGTGCATAGAAGTAGGTCATCTCGTCGAACTTGAATGGTTGGCGTTTCTGTTAGAGTAAAAACTCCAAGTGGATTATTATAAATTGGATATTCGGGATAACGAATGTTAAGGCTGTTTTCTAATTTAACCTCCTCTATTTCCAATAGATCATCGGTCCACCTGGATCCTGGCACCCCCCAATACTGCCTGTCACCTGATTGTCCTGTATTGATTGCAGTACCAGTTGCTGTAAGTCTACCTACCAATGAGCTACGTTGCTGGGTGCTTTTTGCAGCAGGATTTTTATAGTTCACCCCCGCATTTAGGAAAGATCCGATACCTGAAAACAGGTTGTTGTAATCTTGAGGGGTCATTGTTGAGTCGCCAGAAAGATTGCGCCATTCCATTTTGTTAGGATCATAAATAATGTTGCCTGTTGTATTTAAAAGCTGCTGCAAAATCGATGCGCTTTGTGTTGTCTGGTTGCTAGCACCTGATTGATTTTTGAAAATATCCAAAAGTCCTGCAAACTGAGATGTTTGTATAACAGCACCTTTGGTAGCAATGGCAGCGACAGTAGCACCGGCAGCCCCGATTATTCGCTGAAAAACTAGAGAGGACGAATTGTTGGTTGAATGAGGTGAAGTTTGTTGGATAATTTGACCGTCTAAGGTCCCCTTTATAGTTAAATCCCAGGATTGAACCTGCTCAGATGTTATTACGATGGCAACGTCATTATCGCAGATACAAGGATCATATGCGACCGGAAGATCAAACCAAAAGAAGTAGCTGCCTCGACTTGTTCCTGGAAATTCAGTGATGATTTCATAAACATTTTCATCAGTTTTTTGATCAAGTGGTTGAGCCGCATCCCCTTGAATTGAAAGAAGATTCGTTGCTTGTAAGGAACCGAAATCACTATTTGCAGGTACAGGCAGCTTTTTTTTCGGCAAGCTTACAGTAAATTTGATAATGTCCCAGGTATCTTGAGAATTTGGCCACATGCCTAAAAATCTTATCGTGCCGGTAAACTTGTTGTAAAGCGCCAAGTAAGGCATATTTGGCAAGGTTTCTCTAG
>DAIRDH010000042.1:0-30057 GCA_036796255.1 Cryomorphaceae bacterium | reverse complement strand
GTGGTGCAGACAGACGGACTAGCAGAAAAATTTATCACCAAGTAGAAATTCAATAAAATCGCTCTGTCCGAAATACATTTCCGCAACTTCTTTGATCACCTCATTGGAAATGTCGAGGCAAAGCCCCACGGTGCGCTCTTTCATTTGTACCTCTGCGAGGTGGCCACCATTGCCGATGATGTACTCGCCTTTCCTGACGGTGTACTTTCGGTTGTTGACGTGGTAGGTTTCCTCGCCGCTAATGACGAGCTTGGCAGCGACCTGGTCGAATTGGGTACCTCCTTCATACTTTTGGAAGTCAGACAGACTCACCCTGTTTTTGTTGGGGTCGGTATGGAGGATTTTGATCACTGATTCAAAGGTCGTAAAAAACTGGCTGCATCAACAACTTCTTATACAATACCCCTGTATTGCAAGAGATTAGGGGAAACAAAAGGGTGATTGCGCATAGTGGAGGGCGCATGCCATCGCAGCAGTATATAAAAGTACGATTGCACAGGAAAGCAGAGCGCAGGGCGCATGCCCATCGCAACGGTATATAAAAATACGATTGCGTCAGGAAGCATGGCGAAGGGGAAATACCCGGCGCAACGGTAAAGAAAAGTACGATTGCACAGGAAAGTAGGGCGCAGGGCGCATGCCCATCGCAGCGGGTTTTATACAAGTCAGCGGGAACCGTACCGAAATTCGAGGCAGTACATTTTCCGGTTACTGCTTCACAAACCTCTTCACCCCATGCCCCTCCGCCTCGAGCAGGTACAACCCGGCTGGCAATGAGGACACATCAACATGGTGCACTGGCCCTGCACTGCTCCACACCTTCTTGCCTGTGAGGTCGGTGATGCCCACCTTCGCAGCGACGTTCAGGTGCAGACGCTCTCCTGCAACCGGATTTGGGTAGAGCATTAACCTTTCCGGACTTGGCTTTATAAAATCAGATAGCGTCGAAGAACCGGAACTCCTGTTCAGGTCACTGTCTGAAAACTGGGCAAAGTAATTGGTCCATACAGCCATGAGCTCATCGCCTTGCAGGGCAAAGGTTTTCTGGCCCCCGGAACCGTATGATACGTTGGTAAGTGCCACCGGAATCTGGCTCACGGCGGGGTCTATGCTGCCATCGTTCAGGTAGCGGTCTATGGCAATGTTGCCCTGTGGATCATTGTACAGCACCACTACATTGGTATCGGCATCGAGGCGAAACACCACATTGCTGCCACCGTTGCAAGGCGAATGTGGTATGCCGCTCTGTTGCCAAATGTTGTTGCCCAAGGTGTCGATGCGGTGTATTTGCACAAAGTAGTCGGTCACAAATGGCACTGGATTGTCCACCCACGCAAATTGGTAAAAATCGCCTACACGTGTCCATGTCCATGCCAGGGGCGTGCCTGGTGTATTGCTCACTTCAACCGTGGTTCCATTCCAGGCTTGAACGCCCGAAGGCGAGTAGCGGCGCATTCGCAAATCAACCTGATTGCCCACTACGCCTTCCTCCCAACATACGGAGGCCCCGTGTGGATCGGTCACAATTGAAAAATTGTAGGACAACCCTCCTGTACCCTCCGTTACCACAATGGGATTGGCCCAAAGTACTTCGCCATTGCCGGCTATACGTGTTAGCCTTGCTGCCGCGCCTGCACCATTGCCCGTGCTGAATACAATGTAGGCGCCTCCATAGTGATCAATGGCCGCCCTTATACTCCCGATGTTGCCGTAATTGGGCAAGGAACTCCCATTGAGCCCGTTTTCGAGTCCATTTTCGATGCTGAATCGCACATAGTTGAGTACGCTGCTAACGAAAGGCAAATGGTGAAAAACAACGGAAAAACCCTCAGCATCTGTCATGAGGAAGTAGCCACCTATGGGGCCAATGTAATCGGGGCCGGTAAAGTTGCTGCTGGCCACAAGGAGCGGTTCATCCCATAGCAAGTCGGCATCAGCATCCATGGCCATTGCCCACAACTTGCCAATGCCGGTGGTGTTGGACGCTTCAAACCACATCAGCATCAGATGGCCATCGGCATCGCGCGCCAATTGATAACTCAGGTTGTCACCTGGAAGGCTCATTGACTGGCCATTGCTTTCAAGCAATTCATTGCCTTCCAAATCCAATATTTGCATAAAAACCTGGCCACCCGAACCGCTGCGGTTGTCAGTCCATACGCTCAAAAACCGGTCGTTGCCTATGGTAGTAAGTGCAGGGAAGCGCTGCAGGCCAGGTGCGTCGCAGAGTACCTCCGGAGCTTCAGGGTCAAATACCCACTGGGCGCTTAGCGGCGTGCAGCCCAGCACGGCAGCACAACAAACCAGGGTTGCGATAACATTTCGTAAAGGGATTTTCATGGTACAAAGTGCATTTAATTCATTCAAAGGAATTAAAGTGCGCTTGATTCTACTTGTACTAATGAGCAAACGCAATTGCTAATGATTGAACGTACACCAAAGGCGCAAGCACCGTTTAAAAATGATAAGCCAACCCAATGGATCATCAAGGCCATTGAATGACATGGTCAACAATACCCACAGTCAGATTCTCTAAAAAACAAACCCGCCCCAACTTTGGCGAAGAGCCAAAATTGAGGCGGGCAGGAAGTTTTCCGAAAGGAAAATGCTATTCCTTGACGAGCTTGACAACACCCACACCACGCTCCGTGTATACACGGGCGATGTAGATGCCAGGCATGAGTCCGGAGGCATCAATTTGAAGCAATTCGGCTGTAATCGCGCTTGACCATACTTCCTGGCCCACGATGTTGAAAAGCTGAACGCGCTCGATAGAAGCATTTGCCACGCTCAGGTTCCAAAAGTCTTTGGCGGGATTCGGGAAAGCCTGCATTTCGGCTGACTGAAGGGTATTGGCTGAGAACGGCAACTCTTTATAGAAATAGATATTGTCGAAATAAAGGGTGCCGTTTCCGTCAAATTTCCATTGGTAAATATCATTCAGATCAAATTCGAAACTTCCGGTAGGAAAATCCAAAAAGTGTTGGAGTGGAATATCCACACTTTCCCACTGTCCTTGCTGCAGCACTTCATCGGCACCAGCAGGGCCAAAAGAATAACGCGGCTCTTCCGCAGCACCGCCTGGAATCTCGGCAGTTTGATCAATGAGGTAAAAATTGAAAGCAGTAGAAGTGCTGGCGTAGTAATCGATGTGTACGAAATCAAAATCATTCAAATCAGCAGCGGTCCACTCGGCGCCGTAGAAGGTCAGACCTTCGATTTTGCCGGTATTGTTGCCCTGAATTTGAATTTCTGATACCGTACCTCCGCCTTGAAATGCATTGAAGTTGAAGTTGTCCACGACATTGTTGGCGTAGAAATCGCTGTAAACTGAAAGCACCAATTCTTCATCCACTGTAGGGTCTGGTGCCGGATCCATAGGATCTACCGGGCCTGGACCTGATCCGCCAAATACCACGTTGTCGAAGTACACGGTATGGCCGGTTTCGCGCGGTCCGTAACTCGGAAAGAAGATGATTTGGTCGGGATCGCCGGGCAGGGTGCTGCCGATCCAGCCAGACATGTCAAATTCAACCTCAACCCATGCATCGGCTACGTCGTTGGGCACGATGGTCTCGAAAAATGCAGCGCCCACAGGTGTTGCAAATTTTAAAGCCACGGGAGATGCAAATCCTACCTGGTACACCATCATACTCACGGTGCTGTTGGCCTCTGTAATGACAAACGATCCGATATCGGAGCCGTGTTGCGATTCACAGCCTGCTTGTCCCCAAGGTTCTGAAGAGGCATATTCGATCACCATCCTGGCCACATTGGCCGAAGGGTTCGTGTCATCAACAGAAATGTTGGGCACCACGGAAAATTCCGGGTTATTTGCGCCTTGAGGCGCTTCGAAGGTAGCCCAGGTCCAATCAGCGCCATTGCCATCCGGCTCGAAGTCTACAGGGTTCACCTGGCCGATGGCCATGGAAGCGCTCATAAGCGCTGAAATGAGGAGTACATTTTTCATCATAAGGTTTGTTTTGTTTGAATAAGGAGAACAAAGTAAGTCAAAGCCGTGTCATGGTTTGGACTGAGCAATCCGCATTCATGACTTGGGCTTTCGTCATTCAGCAAGCCAATAGGGACATGCTGTGTTAATAATCACAGTATTGACTGATGATTTGCCACAATATACGAATTTAAATTGAAAAGGCCTTTGATGTAGTCAAGACGTGGTGACCGCAGCTGGGTATGAAGGCACTCTATCTACAAAAAGAACGAGAGCGCCTCAATTTTACAAAAGAAATGGTGTAAGTGTTACGGGACAAATAAATAGCCTAAAGTCGTTAAGTTGAAAATCCTGCGGAAAGGCGTAACGAGGCGCAGGGCGCATGCCCGGCGCAGCAGTGAAAAAAGTGTGGTTGTGAAGGAAATCGGGGCGCAGGGCGAATGCCCAGCTCAACGGTGGGGTCTGCCTTTGCCGCATGCAGTGGGTTTTAAATCAGTTCATCATTTTATCTGAAGTGGCTCAAGAACTTAAGGTGTCTCTATGTAATAGCCCACAAGTCGTTCTTCGAAGTAGGTTTGCTCCTCCATATATTGATTCCCGTAGAAATAAGTTTTTGTGATTTGACCGATACCCGGTGCATAAAAGTTATTTGTCATTCCTACCAGGCTGTCTTCTGCAGCCATGGCATAAATTGAGACATTAAGATTGAGTAGTTCTGAAAACGATCCCGCAGGAAGCTCGATCGGGCCTGCATATTGCTCCATTTGCCGAGTTAGTTTCATTCCTGAAGGGTTAGAGCCTATTACTTGCGTAGTCAGTACATCGTCAAAATTGGTATACGACATTACAATGTGGCCACCCAGTTCTATCACATAACCTGATGAATCACGTACAAATCGGTCGTAGTTTGGACCCCACGTAAATCGCTTACCATTGAATTTATGATAGGTGACTCCATCAATTACTGTATCACCAAGTGCGAACACCGTGTCATTTTGAGCGTAGAGAGTTTCACTCCCCGTTGCTTCTACCTCGTAAGTATTATATACCCAATATGATCCATTTGATGTGGGAAAGTATATCGGTGCGGCATTTACAGGCTGTTCACCAATTGATTCGTCATCACTGCTGCATGCAGCAAATCCGAGCAAGGAAAACATGAAAATTGCAGTTTGAAATTTCATAAGGATATTGCTTTGGTGGTATGCAATGATCAATGCTGTTGGCCTCAACCGCTGATAAAACGTCAACCACTTTCAGTTATTGTGAATTATCAGGGATTTAGCCTATTATTAGGCACAATGCAATTTAAAGCGTCCCCGGCTACAGTACTGATGATAACTGCAGTTTTCGCAATGGAAACATGACGATTTAATATCAATTTGATAATAAATAAGTCATTCACGTGGGGATGTCTTTTGACTGCCTTATCTTTGAGGTAGCGGATGCCATTGGGCTGAAGGAATTAATGCTGCTCACGGGACGGGCCGGGCGATGCAGCACTGGATCCAAGACCTGCAAATGGACCGCAGATAGCGAATGAAATGAGTATGTGTACCAAATTGGTTTTGCGTCTTTGGATTTTGATGGTGGTGATGTTCGCTGGCAGCAGTGGGCTGTGGGCGCAGTACACAACGCCAAACATCAACGGAGGCATCGCCAGTGATGAATACGGCAACCACCTCGGAAACAGTAATAATAAGTCGGGCGGTTGGTACATGACCTGGGATGCAGTAAACCTGTATATTGCTGTAGCCGGCCCCCCCAATGATCAGCCCGTAGTGATCTATCTTGACCTCGACCCTGTCATTCCTGTTAATGGAGGCAACAATTCAAACGGCACCGATGTAGGTTTCAATTACGACGGTACCAATTTTGAAAAACTGCCATTTCGCGCCAACCGTGTGATTTTCGCAAAAAATACATACCGGGAATACCGCAGCGCTGATGGTAACAATGGCTGGTCTGCTCCTGAAGCTAATTTTGGGAGCTATGCCGTAGGAGTAGGAATACGCGAATTTTCCATTTCCTGGTCTGCGCTTGGTGGCATGCCAGATTCCTTTAATTTTTTTGCCTATCACATTTCTACCGATGGTGTTGTCGACAACCGCGTTCCCTTAGAAAACCCCATGGGATCTGTAGGCACCTCTGCGCGATTCCAATGGTACCACACCGTGCGCTCCACGGCAAATGCCAGCCCTATCAACAAACCCTTTGCCCACAAAAGCTATGTATTCAACAGTGCTTCCAACATCGATAATTTCGGTAGCTTAACCTGTTGGGACATGACCATGAATTCGGCGGGGCAACAGATTGCGCGGCAGAACACTGGCGGCGACTGGAACATTGCGGGCACCATGCGGGTGAATGCAGGCACGGTGTTTTTCGGGACTGGAGGCTCAGGCTATGGCAGCACTAACGTAAATGACGTGGCCATCACGGGCACTGGCTCCCTCAATATGGACGCGAGCAACAAAGTATTGCTGGTGAATGGCAATATGGAAATCAGCAGCAGCGAGGCTGATGCGCTTCGGCTGTCGAATACCATTGGTGGCGACCTCGAGCTGAAAAAGAACTTTGTGAAAACAGGCACAGGCGGGTTTGTATGCAACAACCGCAGCGTAACCTTTTCCGGAAACGAAGGAATTCAGGTGTTTGAGAGCAATGTGGCAGAGGAAATCAACTTTTTGTACAATACCAAGACGGGGGGGTTGCTCAACCTATTGGCCGATGTGTTGGTGCCCGCTACGGGAGTGGCTTCCTTTGGCGCAGGTACTTTTACTACTGTTGGTGCAGGCAAAAGCCTGAGCCTTGGGGATGACGTCGATTTTGAAATATTGGGTTCAGGCAGCAGTGTGTCCATCAATGGCAGCCTGATCAACACCGGCAACCTGGGCGCCAATTGGTTGTCAACCAATGGATTGTCAATTCTGGCCACGGGGCTCTACGACCATCAGGTGACGCGCAACGGCCAAAACCTGGGAAGCATCCCCGCCGCAACCTGGAGTGCAGGCTCGAACTGCCTCATCAGCGGGTTGGAGAACCCCATTGCGGGCAGCGGATTTGCTTCGGGCCTGGGACAGAATTTTAGAAACTTCACATGGAATACACCGGGGCTGAGCAGTCCGGCAGGCCTTGACGGGAGCACGCTCAATGTAATCAGTACTTTCAGCATGGTGTCGACAGGAAGTGCTGAAATGACTTTCGGAGCCGATGCGGATGGCACGTTGAATTGTGTGAACTATGTGCAGAGCGGCGGTTCCATTGATCTTTCCACAGGCAGCAGCCAGGGGCGCATCCTCTGCAGTGGCGATTTTAACAAAAGTGGTGGAACGCTTACCGAAAGCGGAACCGGCAGCGGCTTGGTCGTTTTTGATGGTAGTGCGCAGCAAGACATTGACTACGGCGGCACAAGCAGCCAAACCATACACCACCGTTTCCAAAATCCGGCGGGCTATGTTTTGAGCGGCAGCATTCCCGTAAATTCCGGGGCATTCTTGTCTATGCGTTCCGGCAGCTTTAGCGGAAGCGGAAGCATTGTATACGCTGCAAGCAATTCCACCCTGCTCTACGATGGCAGTGGGCCCATCACGACAAGCACCTACGAATTTCCCGGAAGCAATGGCCCGGCGCGGCTTACACTCAACAAGAGCGGCGGCGATGTGAGCCTGCACACTTCACGCAGCCTCCCCAATGATGCCAGCAGCGCCTTGACCCTCACAGCGGGCAGGCTATTCCTTGGCAACCACGACCTCAACCTGCTGCGTCCGGCTGATGAAGTCGCTGTAACGGGAAGCAATGCCAGCCACGTGGTGCAAAACGGCAGCGGAAAGCTTTACCGCACCTTGCCCCCAGGTGAGAGCACAGCCCTCTTCCCCCTCGGTGACGGCACGAATTACACGCCTTTTGAACTCAGCCTTTCGGCAAATTCGCTGCAGCGCAATATCTGGATACAGGATGTGGCCGCGGTGGCACCCAATATGTTTGTCCCCAATACTTCGCCTGATTACCTCGAGCGACACTTTGTGGTAAACATGTCGCCGGCGGGAGGGACTTACGACTACCTGGTCAGCAAGCTGGGTTACACGGCTGGCGACGTAGTGGGCAATGCTGACAACCTGAAAGTAAACACTTTTGACGGAAGTGCCTGGCTTGAAGTGGCCACAACAGCTGGCAATCCGCTGGTGGCGACGGAAGGATGGACTGAGGCAGAGGCGGCCCTGCCCGGGAGGGCATTTACCGGGCGCAACAGCCGCGCAACCTACGTGTGGAACGGCAGCGTAAGCAGCAGTTGGGATGAGCCGCTGAACTGGACGCCCAATGGCTTCCCCTCCCCCAGCGATGAAATTGTGGTGAATGTGCCGGGGGCAAACCTGCTGGTAATCACCGACAGCAAAGTGGTAAGGGGAGCGACACTGGAAGGCACGGGAGAAATCGCCCTTAGCGGCAGCGGTAGCTTGACGGTATCAGATGCCCTCGCAATGGAAGGTGACGCCGTGCTCAACCTTGGCGATGGCAGCAGCCTGAGCATTGCGGGAAGTTTTAGCCATGCGGCTCCGGCCACAGCCAATTTTGATTGCAACAGCACGGTGCTTTTCACTTCAGCTGCGGCTGTGGAAGTGCCCGCCCTCTCTTACGGACATCTCGTGCTGAGCGGAGGCGCACGCACCCTGCTCAATAGCGGCACGATTGAAGTATGCGGAGACTACACCGGCGTATCTCCTGCCCTGACTACAGCGACGGGCAGCACAGTGCGCTTCAACGGCAGCAGTAGCCAATCCATACTCGGCACGGCAACAAGTTTTTCGACTTTGGAAGTGGCTAACAGCGCTGCGACCGTGGGCATGGCGGTGGATGTAGTGGTGAGTACGGCCCTCACAGTAAACGCAGGCGCGCGGCTCGATATCGCCACGCATACCCTCGACCTCACGGGCAGTGTAAGCATGGTGAATGGATTTTTAAGAAGTCGCGGCACGGTGGCTGGTGCTACTGCTGCCAGCTTGATCTTTACCAATGGTGGCTCTTACGAGCACAATTACACCAACACGGCGGGGAGCATTCCAACTGCCACATGGCAGAGCGGCTCCACCTGTGCGGTGATTGGCTACACCTCTTATGCGTCGAGCACAGTAAGCCTCGGCGGACTTGGGCAGGATTTTCATCATTTCACCTGGGATTGCCCGGGCCAAACAGGCTTTATAAATCTGCTGGGCACCCTGACAACCGTAAATGGTGATTTTACCGTCGCCAACACCGGCATTAGAGAGTTGCAGTATGTGAGCAATGGAACGCCTACGCTAAGCATTGGTGGCAACTTTACGGTAAGTGATGCCATCTTCAACCTCAGTACAAGTTCAGGACAGCCCATCATGCGCATAGCTGGTGATGTGGACCTTAGCAATGGCGTACTCAGCAGCAGCAATGCCTTTACGCCGCTTGTGGAGTTTAACGGCACTACCACCCAAACCGTGGATGTGAATGGGCTTACAGCTGTGCCCGACGCCATCAACTTCAGGCTCAACAATGCGGAAGGGATTCATTTGCCGGAAGGCAGCAATATACCCATCGGCAACCTAGGCAACCTGAGGCGCACGCGTGGAGCCCTTAGCGGTGCAGGCGTGATCAGCTATCCCGGTGCAGTGACCAACTTGCGCTATGATGGCGATGAGGACATGCTGAGCACTTCTATCGAGTGGCCTTCCAGCGGTGGCCCACTCAACGTGTTCCTGAATCACGATGGCGCCCTGAGTGGAAGTGGCATTACGTTGCACGAAAGCCGCAGCATCAGCAGTACCGGTATATTTACGCTCACCAAAGGCAAGATGAGCCTTGGCGACAATGACTTAACCATTCTCAACACTGCAAATGGAGGACTTGCAGGCGGCTCGCCTACAGCCTATTTTGCGGTAAGCGGCAGTGGCAAACTGATCAGGGCCATGGGCACAGGGACGCATACCTACCGCTTTCCGCTGGGTGTGGGCAGCAATTACAATGCGGCGCAATTTGCCTTTACGGCAAACAGTGTGGCAGGACGGCAACTCGGTGTGCGGGTGCTGGCGGAGACGCATCCCAATATGGCTCCAAACCCCACGGTATTTTTACAAAACCTGTATTGGGAAACCACGGTCGACGACAATTCGGGGACGTACAACTTCACACCGAGCTTTACTTATAACAGCCCTTCGCAGGTGAGTGGTACTCCGGTGGGATTGCTGGGTGTGAGCCGCTGGGATGGTGTGGAGTGGACCAACGTTTCAGATGTGACTTCCATTCCCCCTACCCTTACGAGCCCAGCCCTTGACGAAGTGAGCGGAAGTCTGGATGGGATAGACTGGACGGGGCGCAGAAGGCCTGAGCCGCTTATTTACACCTGGGATTTTGCAGGCGATGGCTCATGGAACACCCCTACAAACTGGGATCCGGAAGGCATACCCGGGCCCATTGATGAAGTGTACTTTGTGCATGCAGCTGACTACGTGGTGAGCGATGTTCCCGTGGGCATTACCATGGGCAGGGCAGGTTTTCTTGGGGGCGGAAGCACAACATGGGTGATGGGCAGCAGCGGTAGCCTGCGCTTTGGCGGCGACAATGAACCCGTATTTGGGGTGGCGGTTAATACAGAAGTCATCATCTCTGGCGATCAGGACAGCCACATCATTATTGAAAGTGGAAGCACCGGATTGGTGCAGGGAACGGTGCGCCTTGAGGGCCTCAGCGGAACCACTTCGCACAGCCTGCAGGCGACGGATGCCGGGGCGCTTCACTTTTTGAACGGAAGTTATTTTGCCGCAGGCGTGCTCAATACCACCTTGCTCAGCGGGCACCCTTTCGGGGATGCGGTTGGCGCGGGCACAGTGGTATTCGAAGCGGGCAGTGTGCTGGAGCAATTTGATGGTGAGGATCCCTTTGGGAACAACATTAAAGTAGTGTTCGAAAGCGGAAGCCTTTACAAATACAGCGACAACAATGCCGCAGCTGTGCCCAGCGTTTCGGGGCGGGTGTATGCCGATTTTGAGTACAACTCCACGCAGACCAAGCAAAGCACAGGAAGTGAAACTTTCAGTGTCGAAGGGCTTAGGGTGAGTCAGGGCACATTTGAGATTGCGGTGGATGCCAATGGAAGCATCAGTGGCGATGTTGAAGTGGCGGCGGGCGCCACGCTGCGCTTCAATCCGCCGGGGAGCGACCGGGTGGTTGATTTGGATGGAACCGTGCAGGACATCAACACCTTTGGCACGGGTGTGCTGGAAGTGACAGGCAGCGGCAATGGCTTGAATGTGGTCACTGGAAGCCGGGTAAACATGATAGCTGAGAGCGCGGTGATTGGCACGGGACGCTTCGGTCTGGAGGCTGGAGCCACGCTGGGCATTGAGTCGGCAGATGGACTTGCAGCGACTGGCCTAAGTCAGGGAAATATTCAGTGCCTTACACGCGATTTTGATCCCGAAGCCCACTATGTGTACCAGCGTAACGGCGACCAGGCCACGGGCCTGGGTCTGCCAGCGCTGCTGAGCGGCGGTGGCAGTTTGCGGATTGCAGTGGGCGCAGGCAATACGGTGACACATTCACAAGCGCTTACGGGCACACCTCTGCTGGTGCTGGAAAGCGGAATCTTTGACAATACCGGCCATGTTATGGAGATTGCGGGCGGAGGCACGCTTGAAGCCATAAGTGGTGACTTTGCTCCAGGTACAGGCGGCGGCACTGTGCGTTTCGGTTCGGGTGCCAACAGTGCAGTGGCTGCCGATGCTGATTTGAATTTTTACGATGTGGAATTGTCCGCAGGCACTGGCGGAGTAGACTTTGGCGCTTCTGGAAACCCGACGGTGAGCGGAACGCTCAGGATATTTGGGGGCAGGTTTGTGAACACCCATGCGCCGCTTTACGCAAATGGGAGTACCCTCTCCTACCAAACCGGGGGCGATTATGGCCGCGGGGTGGAATGGAATAGCACAACGGGCCGGGGCTACCCGCACCATGTGAGCCTTAGCGACAACACGGTGCTACAGCCCGGTGCCAATGGCAACCAAAACACACCAATGGAAATGGGCGGCAGCCTTGGCATCCATGATGGTGCTGCGGTGTTCCTCGACTGGGGAGGCCTGCAAACGACACAAGACCTTGTGGTGCCCGGCGATGTAAACATAACAGGAAGCGGACAGCTCACGCTCTCCACGGTATCGGGTGACTTGCGGCTTGGGGGCAACTGGACGCGCAGTGCTGCCGGGGTTTTCAATTCGCAGCAAAGGGCCGTTTTCACAAATGGCAACAGCGACCAGTCCATCGCCATTTCGCCTTCCGGCACGGAGACTTTTCACTACCTGGTCAACATCAAGCCTTCCGGAAATGTGGTTTTGGGCGATGATACCGACCTCAACATCAGTGGCAATGCCGGCAATGTACTCGTGCTCTCAGAAAACTCAGCCATCGACCTGAACGGCCGCACCCTGCGGGTGAACAGTCCTGGCGGCACACAAATTGCCCTGCCAGCCAACGGCGTAGCAACGGTGACGGGTGGCAGCGGCAGCCGCTTCCTGATCACGGCCGGCAACAAAGAAATTACAAGCACAGGCGCCGAGCTGAGCTTTGGGCCGGAGGTATTGCTGGAGCTACAATCTGGATTGGACTGCGGTGTGGACCTCAGCACGGTGGAGGGTACCTTGCAGCTATCGCCGGGAGGCTTTGTGGACAGCAATGGGCCCAACTATGCTGTGGGCTCGACCTTGCGCTATGCTACTGGCGGCCCTTACGGACGAGGCGCTGAATGGAATGCATTGACAGGGGCCGGCTACCCTTACAATGTGGAAGTGAATATGAACGGGGGCGGCACTACGGTGGACCTTTTCAATGGGGCGAATGTGTTGCGGCGTATCGCGGGCAACCTGACTTTGAATGATGGTGGCACGCTGAACATGGACGATATGCAAAGTCGTCTGGAGGTACTTGGCAATGTGTTGATTGCCGATGGAGGCACACTGAATCTGGGCAATTTGCCTGGCGGGGATATCGCCGTGGCAGGCGATTTTACAAGGGAAGAAAATGGAACGCTGAACCAAAACGGGCGGGAGCTTGTGATGAATGGCAATGCGGTGCAAACCATTACCGGGGTGCCTGCCATCGCCTGGCTGGCCATAGAGAATGAAGGCAGCGAGGTGCGCATCGCGCAGGATATGGCGATTGCCAACCGGCTGCGGCTGGCGAAGGGAATTTACAACCTGAACGGGTTTTCAAATACCATGGCCGATGGTTCTGAAATTATGCGGGAAGCAACCACAGCCGTGATGAGCGCTGGACCCACGGTGAATGGAACAGACCGCTATGACTTGCGCTACACCACGGCATCTTTTGCCACGGGAATTGAATTTGCGGAAAGCGAAACGGCGGTGCGGGATGTGCGCATTGTGGGTGTAACCACCACTTTGGGCAATGATCGGACCTTTAACCGGGACCTCGTGCTTGAAAGTGGCAACCTCGACCTGGGCGGAAATACCCTGGTGGCAAGAGGACAAGCACCTGAGCCCAACTTTTCGGGCAGTATTGTGGTGAGCGGCGGCGGCAACAGAACCATCAGTGGGCCAGTGGGCAGCCGCTTTGACATTACAGGCTTAGGTGCCAACAATCCTGCGAATTTTACCAAGACCGTATCGAGTTTTGGCATGACCGATTTGGTCTTCGGGCCAGATGTGGTGGTGAGGATTGGGGATGGTGCGGTAGACTTTGGGCGCGTTGGCGACAACTTCTACCCTACCCGCATTCAGGGCACGCTGGAGGTGCTGCTGGGCGGCTCGGTGGGCCTTACGCTGAATCCCTGCTATTACGAGGTGGGTTCTTATTTGCGATTTGCCAATGGAATAGACTTTGGCGTGACGGCACCCAGCAAGACCTGGGCGGGCGGTGCGATCGACTCGGGCGAGCCGGGTGTGCCCTACAATGTGGATGTGGACGGCACTGGTACAGACCTCGAACTTTTTGCCACGCGGGCAGTGCGCAACAACCTGCGCATTACTGACGGGGCCATGATGGAACTGATGTCGACATTTGACGGAAGTCTGAACGTGGGCGGCGACTGGAGCAATTACAATGAAGCGGGATTTATTGAGGGCACGAGCTCGGTGGTCTTTGATGGAACCGGCAGTCAGGTGATCAGCTGTCCGGGTGGGGAGGTGTTTTACAATATTGGATTTGGGAATGCCGGCGCCAAGTCGCTGGCTACCGACCTTGAGGTCAAAAACGATTTGGAGATACAGGCGGGCAGCGGTGTGCTGGATGCGGGCAGCCATGACATCCACATTTCAGGTAACTGGGTGAACGATGCCGGGCAGGCGGCCTTCGATGGGGGCAGCGGCGCAGTGGTGTTTGAAGGTGAGCAAATGCAAACCATTTCGAGCACAGATGCCCAGGTTTTTTACGGATTTGGCCTAAGCAACAGCAATCCCGACCGCAGCGCCGGTGTGGTGCTGGACTGCGACGTAACGGTGATGGGGCCTTCTACCTTTGACCAAGGGCTGGTGCATCCCGAGACCTTTGAATTTGGCTTTGGGCCGGGGGCTCCGAATCCCGCAGTGACGGGCAACAGCTATGTGAACGGCTGGGTGTACAAGACGGGATTTGAAGATGGGATTGATTTTGACTTCCCTGTGGGCGATTTTGTGGCGGGCAGTGTGGATGTACTTCAGCAGGCGGGTTTGCGGCCTGAGGGCAGCAGCAGCGAGGCGCGGTTCAGGCTGCGCTACTATCACGAAAACCACGACGGTGCGTACAGCAATCCGAACAATCCGCCGCCCACAGGGCCGGGCTTGCTCAGTGTATCGACCTGCAATTACTGGGATATTGAGAGATTGGTGGATGGCGTGGATGCGCGCGTGAAGCTGGGCTGGACCCAGGCAGGCGAATGCATTGATGTGGCGCTGCCGTCGGCGCTGCGCGTGGCCCATTTTGGCGGAAGCCAGTGGAACGACCAGGGTGGCACGCCTGACTTTGTGGGGCCGCCTTACCTGAGCGGTTATGTAATTTCGGATGTGGTGGACGCTTTTAGTCCTTTTGCGATAGGCTCGAATGGGCCGGGAAATGCGCTGCCTATAACGCTGCTGTCTTTTGGTGCTGAGGCGGTGGATGAGCGCTGGGTGAAATGTGAATGGAGCACAGCATCGGAGGTAAACAATGACTTCTTTGCGGTGGAGCGCAGCCGCGACGGTGTGGAATGGTTGGAAGTGGGACGTGTAGATGGCGCGGGCAACAGCAACACCGTGTTGCACTACGATTTTGCAGATGACGCACCACTTGCAGGGCTGAGCTATTACCGCTTGCGCCAAACGGATTACGACGGCAGCAGCACCGTGAGCGATGCAGAGGCCGTCTATATTGGCAGTGGAGAAAACGGATTTGAATTGCTGCAGGTGTACCGCGGAAGTGAGGGCTTAGAATTTCGGTACCGGGCGGATGCGGCTTATTTGACGGTGGAGATTTATGATGTGGGTGGAAGGCTCCTTGATGGTACGGTGCACGCCAATGACTCAAACGGCAACGGTCTATTAGAGCCCAACTTAGCGCGTGGCGTGTATTTGCTGAGGTTGAAGGACAATTCGGGGAATGCGGATGTGATGCGGTTTTTTTGGTAGAAATCAATTGAAGATTTGGGATTTTGGATTGACGATTGACGATTTAACATTGACGATTTAGGATTTGTGTACTTTGATCTTGCATGAGTTCTGGTGACGTGGGAAAAGGGTTGCCCGCACCCGCCCTGCTGCGCGGCATGCTCTGATGCAAAGCAGACAGGAGGGCCATGCAAAAGGCATCAAAAAGGTTTGAAGCACAGTGAAAGATAGGGCTCAGAAGGTGTCGCTGTCCGGACAACAATCTAGGCTTTTCTCGCCAAAGACAAACGCATGTAAATGCCCAGCCTCAAGGAGACCATTGTATAGGGCAAGGTGTGTTTTTGATAAGCGTGAAATTCCTCCTCAATCCACACACTGTTTTCGGTGCTTTGGTTTGTGTCGACGGCTTGCCCGGGTTGGATTACGCTCACCGCAAAATCTGATTTGGGCGCAAACGAAAAATCTCCTTCGGCAATCAGAAACCAGGAATCCGGGGTCCAATGCTTAAAAATCTTTTGCACATCGAGCCTCAACCCGGCGCCGAGGCCATAGTTCAATACATAACTGTGCCTGTTTACATTGCTGTAGAGTTCGCTTTGTTCAAATGTCGCCAATACATAAGGATCGGTGATGGTGGTGCGTGTGGCATTTTCAATCAAACCAATGCGTCCCAGCACAAAAGGGATTACAAAAGCATCTTTGCCCTTGAGGTCATAGCGCATCATGAGGGTGCCCACATTGGCCTGATGCCTCACCTTGAGGGTTGCCTGTATCGAGTTTCCCTCATCATTGTATTCAATCTCATTCGAAAAACGGTCCAGATTTACTGCGGCTACACCAAATCCAAGGTATATGGGCAACCGCTTAAACGTATAGCCCAATTCAACTTGAAGGGAATGAACAGGATCAATCACTTCACTCAGTTCGCCAACCGCCATACCGAAGAGGTAGGCAGGTGCAAGGCCATCTATGGATTGGGCGCGGGTTTCCGAAGCACCACCTATTGTGGTGATGAACAGTATTGCTGAAAGCAGGTATGCATGGATGGGCTGAAACACATCACTAAGTTATGCAATTTGGGGCGAATACAGTGCACAAACGGCATTCATAATACAATAAGGCAAAAGGGCAAAGCCATGGCCGCCGAATAGCCACAAGCGGTAAGGGTGTATGCATACACAACGGTCGGTAAAACGCAGGTTTGATGACCTGTGACCGATTTTTGACTAAATTCGGAATGGAAATAAAGGCTGATTGAAAGCAGGGATACAGAACCAGAGTGGGGTGTATATACCTGAAATGGTCAGACATATAAACAAGTTGGGCACAATGTAAAAGAGAACAATGAAAAATCAAATTATAGTCCTACTATCAAGTTTTCTGTTCCTCTTGAACATTAACCTGACAGGACAGAATATTTATCAAGACATCGATTATCTTGAAATCCGCTTTGAGTACAGTCATTCACTTTTGAAAGATGGATATAAATTCCTCAGAATTGTTAGATCACAAGACTCGTGCTATTTTGACACGCGAAACACGAGACCAAAAAGTGACTCCGCTTGGTTTATGTTGAAACCAAATAAAATGGAATCAATTTCTTGTTCAGATTTCGATGAAGTCGTAAATAATTTCAATCGAATCGAGAGAAGTGAAATACTGGATCATAACAAAGATATGGTGATAATGGATGGATATCGCTTCACCTTGACATTAACTAATATGAACTCAGAAATCAGCTATTCACTTTATACAGCGCAACGATCTGATAAGGAAATTGAGAATTTCTAGAATACGGTTGACATGATGCTTAAAATAGATGAAACGACCTGGAAAAAAATCTTGAAATAGAAAACACTGTGCCCAACAGCGGTAACTGATGCACAACCCTCTTTTCTTCTCTAAACTGACCGTTTTTAAGCCCTTTTCAAAGGGCTTTGTTTTTGACTTAAGCATGCTTTCTTTTAAGACTTAAAACCCATATTTGGTGCCTTTCGGAGCTGCGATCAGGGCTTGGTAAAATGAATAGCATTAGAGTAAACAAATCAAGCAATTGCTTTTCCACACCTAAAGGACTTTCCCTCAATCCCGCGCCAGGGTGATGGTGCCGGTAAGCTCGTAAGGGGCGCTATCAAAACCAACGATGCGACCGATATAGAAATACACCCCATCAGGGCAAGGCTCTCCATTGCGGAAATTGGTGCCATCCCAGGCATGATTCACCTTATCAGACTCATATACTGTGCGGCCCCATCGGTTGTATACATCCAACTTGAAATATTGGGGACGGAGAATTGAAATAACCCAGAAGTCGTTGATTCCATCGCCGTTGGGAGTGAATATATTTGGAATTACGACGCTGCAATCCAGCAGTTCAAAGTCGGATATAGCCACCGACTCGCAACCATTAAAGTCAGTGGTAATGAGGGTATAGACGCCATCGCTCGCAGGAAAGTACACACTGTCGGTGCTGCCATCTTGCCAGATGTAGGCTGCGAAAATGGTGTCGGGAGCGAGGACGAAGTTGGACTGCTCACACACTGTAGTGTCACCGGGCAGCACCGCTTCAACGGTTTTTATCAGCGTAACATCAATAAAGGCTGAGTCGTTCACACATCCATCGAGCTGCGGCACCACCGCATAGGTACCTTCCATTTCCATGCTGAATGCGTTTACCGTGATCAAGGCTCCCGGAGTGCTGGGCATCAATGGACCGCTCCAGAGGTAAATCACGTCGGGTTGGGGGCTCAGCACTTCAAGCTCAAACGTGGTGCCCGTGCACACAGGCGCAGTTGTTAGTGGAACTGGTACTTCGGGCAAGGGCTTGGGAACCATGGTAATGGCAGAGATTTCGCCCGGACAGTATTCATTGCTCAGGAAAGCATACACTGTGGTATCCGGATTGAGTATGCCCAAATCAATGGAGGGCCCCACTTGCAAGGTGTCGCCGCCTGGGGCTGAGAGCCAAACAATGTTGAAAGGAGAATCAATGACGGCCAGGGCGGTTTGGCCCTCACAAGGAGGACTTGCAATAATTTCGGGCGGCATCGGGGGCACATTCAGCGCTATTGGAAGCACATTGGATTGTCGTGGGCAGCCAAACATATCAATGGCGGTGGCCTGTACCGTGGCGTTGTCAAAATACCATGAGGAAAGAGAATTGGCTCCGGCCGGCTCCGGTGACCAGGACAAGTCAACAAACCCGGAAGTGGCAGTCACCAGCATGCTATCGCCCGGACACACCGGGATGGAATCGGCAAGTGCTATAGACAATTCCGCATCGCTTTGCGTGATTTCAATGCTTACAGAGGTGCTTATACCACAGGATTCGACTGTGGCTTCATAAACGCCCGGCGCATCCACCACCTGCGACCCACTGCTGCCAGTCAAAGGTGGTTGCCATGTGATATTTCCCCCCTGTTGTGGAAAAACGGATATCACGGTAGCACTGTCAGGACAAATCACGCTGCCCGTGGAAATCAAAAATGGCGTGGCATATTCAACCACTTGCAGCGTATTGGACACCAGCGAACAGCCGGGATAAACCTCCACAACCACATAGTAAAGGCCGACCTCCCCCACCTCCGTAGTTTGCGCTGTACCGGTTTCCCCGGAAGGGCCAAACCACAAGTACTCGCCTTCAGTGGCGGTGCTCAGCAGCACAGTTCCCTCCGGACAAACCACAGGAGGATCGGGATTGCTGCTTACAACCGGTGATGAGGGACCCTGCACCAGAATGTTGGAAAAGGCTTCTGCGTCACATCCGAATTCGTTGACCTCAAAAGCGAATACCACTACAGGACCCGGGCTGAACACCCCAACACTGTCTTCATTTCCTATAAAGGCATTGCCACTTGACAGCTCGAAACTGTCGGCACTGCTTGTAACATCCAGCCAAACCGTATCGCCAGGACATATCACCTGAGGACCATCAATACTGATACTTACCGTTGGATTGGGATTTACAACCACATATACCGAATCGGAAATTTGATACGACGAGGAATCCGTCCAGCAAGATCCATCGTCTGTAGTAATATCCACTGTTATGGTATACCATCCTGTAGTGGGTACATTGGTAGTAGCTACCTCATCGCCACCTATACCGCCCGTGGGACCAATAGCCCAGTCGTATATAAAAGCATCATGATCGGGAGCCATCCCGGTAATTTGATCAAAGACGATAGATAAAAAAGCATCTCCCTGACAAATAGAAATTGTGTCGCCAGGTGGGGAAAAATCCATAATTGGATCCAGCAATGGCGGGGGTGGGCCTTCTACATTTACATAAACCAAATTGGAGCTTGAACAACCAAACCCGTTGCTGACGGTATATTCGTAATCCCCTGTGCTATTTACCGTAATGGTATCGGTATCCTGGCCTGCAAAGTTCCAGCTTCCACTTTCGGGGCTGGTGGCCCAAAGCGTAACTTCCTCGCCCGGACACAGGTTGATCATTTCTGGGTTTAAGGCTAGGGTATTCACACCCAGGTCATCACTGATCAATGCCGGGTCAGGTAAAGGATGTACATTCATATACACCTGCGCAGTATCTGCATAGCAGCCATCGCTGCTGGTCATCACCACAGTGCGCAGGCCGGAAGTGTTCACACTAATGCTAGAGCCTCCACCTCCGGGGCTCCAGCTGTACTCCGTGTCGTAACCCACGAAGCTCGAATTCCAAACAAAATTTTGCGCAAAAGCAGGTAAAAATGGACAGCCAGAAATGGTGTCCGAACAGGTCTCCGTATTTTGAAAACCAACGATACAGGCTTCCGGCTCGCTAAGGTCGCATGAGCCCTGATTGGTGCGGATGTAATAATCATAAGGCGCCCGCAGCGGATCGACCGCTTTCACCATAAATCCATCTTCGGCCCCGCTACCGATGATATGTCTGAATTCTCCATAATTGGGATCGCCGCAATACGTGAGCCCGGGGTTTTGATTTGGTAGCAGGTTGAGTTCAAATCCGGGACCCGACAATGCCCAGGTCACAGGCATTACCAAGTTGTCGGTGTAGGTTCCCCCTACTATTTCCAGGCCTTCCGGCAAAATATGTATTGCGGAGGGCACTTCTGAAGTGTGTGAACCAAACTGCTGGGCGCGCAGCAGGTTACCGGAATCGTCAAAACGCATGATGGCGATGTCGCGAAAGCCTGCATTATTGAATACTGTGGGGCCATAGGCCGCACTCAATTCATCAAAGGTGCATTCAAACCAGCTTGCCACAGCCAGCTCACCCGCGTGATAGGAAATACCCCTACCCGACACCGGGCTGGAAGAGCCCTGTGAAGTGCTCCAAAGCACATTGCCCGTTCCGGAAAAGCTGGCCACAAATACGGCATGCTCGAATCCCGTACTGAGCTCGGGCAATCCGGGCGCATTGGCAAACACAATGCTTTCACCACAGTCGCCGGTGAGAAAGACTTCGGTGCCATTCGAGACGATATCATAGGCGATGCTCTGCTGGGCGCCACCACCATAACGCATCCAGGCCTCCGTACCATCAGAGAGGTATTTGACTACGAAGAGCGCGTTTTGAATGCTGTTCGGATAAAGATTTTCAAAAGTGATATTGCCACTGAATTGTCCGCAGGCATATACCGCGCCGGCATCATCGGTGGTGATGCCCAGTCCGCGGTTCAGCGCCGGGCCATTGCCGCTGCGGGCCCAAAGTTCGTTGCCATTGGGGCTGTATTTTACCACAAACACTTCATTGGTCGTACCGGTACCCATGAGTGTGAAAGGCCCAAAGTCTGCATTGCCGGTATACTGCCCTGTTATAAACACATTGCCATCGGCATCGGTGGTCACTGCATTGGCCCTGTCGCTGCTTCCAACGCTCCCTCCGGCCTTGGCCCAGAGTACATTCCCGTCAGCGTCATATTTGGCAACAAACGCGTCCTGGGAGTTGGCATTTGCGGTAAGCGTTACCCCATCACCAAAGCTCGCAGAACCTGTAAAGAATCCGCATATCACCACTTCATCATCTGGTGTGGTTGCCACGCCTAGTCCGCGGTCTGAGAGGGCTCCTCCGGCTTTGACTGACCATGCAGGCGTGCCGTCGGCATTGACCTTCGTGAGGAAAACATCAGTAAGGCCTGCGCTGGACAAGGGGGCATCGCTGATGGTGGCCAATGTGCTGAAATATCCTGTTGCATAGGCATTGCCAGCCGCATCACCTGTTACACCGAGGGTTTCATCCACGTTGCCGCCCTGCTGCCTGCTTGCCCAATAAGTCTGGGCATTGGCGGCATGGGTGCAACATAGCATGATTGCCAGCAGCCATAACCTTCTCAAGGATTCATTCAAGCGTCTCACAAGCGAATTGGTCAGTATTTCAGATGGCAAGATAGCTGTTTATGCTATACAACAGCTGTTTTGGGAACTCAAAAAAGTGGCAATTATTTGATTCCTGAGTTGGGGCAGTTTTGGAGAGTTGAAATCTGCACCGCCAAATTTACCACCGGTGAGATCGCTCTCGCGAATTAAGCATCAACCCTCTTTAATTCAAACCTACCGCAGCACAATTTTCTGGTAATCTAATCTTAACTCGCTCCGCTGCACCCTCCCCGGCGGGCAAGCATTCGCCCGCTGCCTTGCAGGAACTTCGTCCTGCGGCAGGTATTAGCATTTAAAATTCAAAGGTGGTCTCAAACAAATTACTTCCTTTAATACGCAGCAGGACATACGACGGAGCGGGGAGCGATCGCAGCATAGCTAAATGTTATAGAGCGGGTTCTGGGCGCTCTACAAAAGACGATTCACATCCTTTTTGTTGATATGAAGGTAGATTATAAACACAGTATCGTCACTAATTCGGTAAAACACCGTTGTTTGCTTGCTTAAGACCGCCTTTCTTAATCCCCTTTTTATATCGGAGGGCGGAAACATGAAAGGTTTATCTAAGATCAAGTTAAGCTGATGACTCAATTTGCTTTTGAAATTATTTAGCTCTTTATCAGTCCATTTCCGCTTTATATCTTTTAGAATGTCCTCAAGATTTGTAACAGCTTCATCCGACCAACGCAGTTTATATTATAATCCATACTTCTTCATTACATCCTCATGGGATGTAGTGCGGCCATTTTCAATATCCTTCAGTCCTCTTTCAATTCCTTGCTTAAGCGCTTCAGGCAAATCATCCCACCAATCGCTGTTATTGGATATGGAGTCCTTTACAACTTTCAAATATTCAAGGGTTTCGTTGTCATCCAGCTTGGTCAACCATTCAATGAGCTCTAATTTGATTGCTTCGTGCCCCATGTCATTTTTTATCGAATTTACGAAAATTTGAAGACGGCTGATATTTGAAAAAGTCCTTACCAACTACGCGCTCCGCCGGGCCCACTGCAGCGGGCAGGCATGCGCCCAAATTTATCACGGTCTTCGTTTTTAAAAAAAGTCAGCGACCGAAGGGAGTACGGAAGCCTCGTCCGCCCGCAGCCACATGCGGGCGGGGGAAGCGACGGCATGAATTCAGATCTCGGGTAATGTCCGGGATGCATCGCTCCGCTCTGCATGACGGACTCGCATTATAAATTTTTGGGGTTGGCTGAGGGCAGGTAAGGGGCGGCTCCGCCGCCCCTTACCTGCCCTCAGCCAACCCTCCAGCCTACACGAGGCACGCGTCATGCAGAGCGGAGCGATGCATCTTGTACCAAGTGTGGATCTCGCTGCGCTGGGCCCACCGGAGCGGGCAGGCTCGATACCAGATAGAATCAAAAGCATTTGTGAACACTTCTTAAACGCGTCACAGCACAAAGGCGATTTTCTACCTTCGCGGCGAAATCACAGCTACTGAAAACCTACTGACCATGAAATCACTGATAGAATGCGTGCCCAATATCTCGGAAGGACGCGATACCCAAAAAATTAATGCCATTGCCGCCGTTGTTGAAACGGTGGAAGGGGTAAAGCTCCTTGATGTGGATCCGGGCAAGAGCACCAACCGCACGGTAATCACCTTTGTGGGTGAACCGGAGGCAGTGATTGAAGCCGCCTTTCGGCTGATCAAAAAAGCGAGCGAACTCATCGACATGCGCAAGCACAAAGGCGAGCACCCACGCATGGGGGCCACCGATGTGTGCCCGCTTATTCCCATTTCGGGCATTGAGATGGACGAAGTGGTAAAGTACGCGCACAAGCTCGGCGAGCGCGTGGGCAAGGAGCTTGGCATTCCCGGCTATTTTTACGAATACGCTGCCAAAGAGCCAAAACGCAAAAACCTCGCCTACTGCCGTCAAGGCGAATACGAAGGTCTCGACAAGTTGGCCAAGCCAGAATGGAAACCGGATTTTGGGCCAGCCAGTTTTGACGAAAGTGTAAAGAAAACAGGCGCTACAGCAATCTCAGCACGCGACTTTCTCGTGGCTTACAATGTGAACCTCAACACCACGAGCACCCGCCGCGCCAACAGCATCGCCTTCGATATCCGCGAGGCAGGCCGCATCAAGCGCGAAGGCGACCCCATCACAGGCAAGGTGCTCACCGACCAGGATGGCGAACCCCTCCGCGAGCCCGGCACCCTCAAAGCGGTAAAAGGAATTGGTTGGTACATTGAAGAGTACGGCATTGCCCAGCTTTCGCTCAACCTCACCAACATTAACATCACCCCGGTGCATGTGGCCTTTGACGAGGCCTGCGAGCGCGCCCGCGACCGTGGCATCCGCGTGACAGGCTCCGAAATTGTAGGCCTCCTCCCCTTGCGTTGCCTGACCGAAGCCGCCGATTATTACCTTGCCAAGCAGGAACGCTCCCTCGGCATTTCGGAAGCGGAAAAGGTAAAGATCGCTGTGAAAAGCCTTGGCCTCGACGACCTCGGCCCCTTCGATCCGCAAAAGAAAGTGATCGAATACATGATTCAAGATGATGCACAGCAGCAGTTGGTGCAGCATACCTTGGCCGGTTTTGCCGAAAAGGCAGCCTCTGAAAGCCCCGCTCCGGGAGGCGGCAGTGTGAGCGCTTATGTGGGTGCGCTCGCGGCCTCCATGGCTACGATGGTGGCCAACCTCTCGGCACACAAGCGCGGCTGGGACCACAAGTGGAAGCACTTCAGCGACTACGCCGTACAGGGCAACACGCTGATGCAAAAGTTGCTGCAAGCCGTTGACGACGATACGGCCGCATTCAACAAAATCATGGAAGCTTTTGGCATGCCCAAAGACAGCCCTGAGGAGGTCGCTGAACGCAAAAAAGCCATCAGCAGCGCCACGCGCCACGCAGCCATGGTGCCCATGGAAGTGGCGCGACTCTCGGCTGCATGCTTTGAGCTGTGCAGCAAAATGGCCGAAGAGGGCAATCCCAACTCTGTAACCGATGCCGCTGTAGGTGCGCTCTGCGCCCGCGCCGCGGTGAAAGGTGCCGTGCTCAACACGCGGGTAAACCTGATCGGATATGAAGACAAAGATTTTGTGAAAACCACGCTCGCCGAAGCCGATAAACTCGAAAAGCTGGCAGACGCGCAAGAGCTTGAAATCATGAAAATTGCCCATGCGGTAATGAATAAATAAATCAGACATAACAGAAGTTGACTTTCTGCGTATTGAAGGGTACACTTCCGCTTTAATGACAGCACAGGTTTCCAATAAACAGCGCTGGCAGCGAGTCAAATACTTCTTTCCGCTGCAACTGCTCATTCTCCACGTGCAGCGGTCGTTCTTTTTGCTGATATTTTGGTTGGTGCTCTTTGGCTTTATCACCCAGAGCTTTGCCACAAAGTTTGGCGTACCCTACCTCTTCCTCGCCCCGGAATACCGGGGCGAGGTAGGCCTCTGGTCTTTCGGCATTTTGGGCTTTGCCCTGGGGGGCTTTATCATGGCTTTCAACATATACACCTATGTGCGCCACGCCCACCGCTTTCCGTTTTTGGGCACTTTGGCGAGACCATTTTTCAAGCTCTGTGTCAACAACAGCATCATCCCCCTGGCTTTCGTGGGGCTTTACATGTACAGTTCGGCTTCGTTCCTGAAGGTGTCGGAGCTCAAGTCGAATTTGGAAGTGTTTTGGGATATGCTGGCCTTCCTTTCGGGAAATGTGCTGTTCATTCTTATCGCATTCCTTTATTTTTTTCCCACCAACAAGAACATCTATAAAATCACCGGGCAGTCGGAAGAGGAAATCGAAAAAACGCTGAAGAAGCGCAACATCAGCCTGCGGCGCAATTACCGCTGGTACCTCGGTGGCCGGCACGACGTGAAGTGGCGGGTGGATACCTACCTCGTCAATCCTTTCAAGGTAGCCCTGGCCCGCGACTCGAGCCACTATGATGTGGAAACCCTGCGCAAGGTGTTTTACCAAAACCACATCAATGCCTCGCTCTTTGAACTGATCATCGTGGCTGTATTCGTTGTGATTGGCGCCTTCCAGTTTCAGCCCTTTTTCGTAATCCCGGCGGCGGCAAGCGCTTTTCTGGTTTTCACCGCTTTCATTATGATTGTAAGCATTGTGACCTCATGGCTGCAATCCTGGACCTTTCCGGTGCTGGTGATTTTGCTGCTGCTGGTCAATACGGCTTCCGTAAAGTACGATGTGCTCAATATGGCCAACCCTGCCTACGGACTCGACTATGACGGCAAGCCTGTGGCTTACAACCTCCACACCATCGACAGCCTCAATGGCAACCTGCAGCGGGTGAGGCAAGACCTGGCCCACCAGGAACTCATCCTCAACCGCTGGCTAGACAAGGAGCGCAAGCTCAAGGGCAATCCGGGCTACAAGCCCATGCTCGTGGTGCTCAACACCAGCGGCGGTGGGCAGCGCTCTACCCTCTTCACCCTGCAATGCCTGCAGGTGTGCGACAGCATCACCCAAGGTGCATTTTTTCGCAACACGCGGCTGATGACGGGCTCGTCCGGGGGCACCATCGGTGCTGCTTACTTCCGGGAGCTCTACCTGCGCCGCGATACCCTGCCGCGTTCGCTTTACAGCAAATATTACCTCGAGAACGCCTCCAAAGACCTGCTCAACCGCATACTCTTCACGCTGGCTACCAATGATGTATTCGTGCGTTTCCGCCATAAAGAGATAGCGGGCAAGCGCTACGTGCTCGACAGGGCCATGACCTTTGAAGACCAACTCAACCGCAATACGGAATTTGTACTCAACAAGCGGGTAAACGATTACGATGAAGTGGTGTACCGCAGTGAAGTGCCCATGATGGTGCTCACTCCCTCGGTGGTCAACGACGGACGCCGTCTGCTCATCAGCTCGCAGCCCATCTCCTACCTCTGCTACGACTATCCCGACGTGCGTCAGCAGCTCAACCTCTCGTCAGAGAATATCGAATTCAGCAGGCTATTCGCGGCGCAGGATGCTCACGAACTGCTGCTTACCAGCGCCCTGCGCATGAATTCAACTTTTCCATACGTGCTTCCTTATGCGAGCCTGCCGACCGAGCCCACCATCCAGGTGATGGATGCCGGCCTGCGCGACAACTTTGGCAGCAAGGTCACCGCCCAATACCTGTACAGCTTTAAAAATTGGATTGAAAAAAACACCCGCGGCATTTTGATCCTCCAGATTCGCGACGTTGAAAAATACTTTGAACCCACTGGCACAGATCAGTCCATTCTCGACAAATTGATTAATCCCATTGGTTCCTTTTACGGTAACTTCTTCAACGACCAGGACTACAACATGGACCAGCTCATGCGCATGACCAGCAATGCCATCAAGGTGCCTGTGCACCAGGTACCACTGGAAATCATGCGCTTTCCCGAGCAAAACATCTCCCTGAGTTGGCATCTCACCGCTCTGGAAAAAGAGCGTGTGCTCCAATCGCTGGAATACGAGAAAAATCAGGAATCGCTGGAGCGAATAAAAACCCTCCTCGCCGACTGAGGAAGGAATTTTGGTTAATTTCGGCCTCATGAAGCAATTTCTCCTGCTGCTGCTTTTCGGCATAGGCCTATTTAGCACCATTGAAGCCCGCGAGCTCAGCGAAAATGGCCAGATTTACCTCATTACTTGCGGCACCGGCGATGACCTCTATTCCGTTTTTGGCCATAGCGCCATCCACATTTCCGATCCGGATGCCGGCATCGACAGGGTATACAATTACGGCACCTTCGATTTTGACACGCCCAATTTTTACCTGAAGTTCACCCAGGGCAAGCTCGAATACACCCTCACCGTGAGCAATTTTGAGCGCTTCCTCTATGGTTATCAGCTCGAGGGCCGCTGGGTAAAACGGCAGAAGCTCGACCTCGAACCCGATGAAAAGCAGGCCATGTACGCCTTTCTCGAAAACAATGCCCTTCCGGAAAACCGCAACTACAAGTACGATTTCTTCTACGACAATTGCAGCTCGCGGATCAGGGATGTGTTTGAAACGGTGCTCTCCGGCAAATTGGAGTACCCGGCTGCCCAGCGCGATACTTCCGCCACCTTTCGGCAAATGCTCGACCTCTACCTCGACCGTCACCCATGGAGCGACCTCGGCATCGACCTCGCCCTGGGCATCCCCTGCGACCGACAGGCCGATTACCGCGACAAGATGTTCCTGCCCGATTACCTCATGACTGGCATGGACGAGGCCGAGGTAGTGCGCAATGGTGAGCCCCGTATGCTGGTGTCCGGGGTACAGGATGTACTCGACGTAAATCCCGCGCTTCGCAGCAGCGAACCTTCATCGATCACCTGGGCATTTTGGGTGTTTTTTGGCATTTGCCTTTTGAGCAGCATCTTCATCGATCCCGCCCGCATGCGCTGGTTTGACGTGGCGCTTTTTGGCGTGGTGGGCTTGCTGGGCGTCGTCATCCTCTTGCTCTGGTTTGCCACCGACCACGGCGCCACCAAGTGGAACATGAACATACTCTGGGCGCTTCCCACATGGCTTTACGGCGCCTACCTGGTGGCTGTGCGCAAAACGGAGAGCAGCTTCTTCAAGATTCAAAGCGGATTTGTATTTTTCGTTGTGATCGCCTGGATGTGGATACCACAAACCCTTCACGCAGCGGTGATTCCGCTGGTGCTCGCATTGATCACCCGGAGCTGGTCCTGGCAGAAACAACTCTTCTCCATTCAAAAACATCAACATGGAAGCAAAGCTTGAATCCAAGTACGCCCATTTGCAGCAAAGCCTTACCGGGCTCCTTGCGCAGCTCGATTCCCTTCCGGAAAAGCAGCTACAGCAAAGGCCCGAAGGCGCATGGAACGCAGTGCAGATTTTGTATCACCTGAGCGTTTCAGAGCGGGGCACGGTGAGCTACCTCAACAAAAAACTCAACGACAGCGCTGCAAAAATCGAAAATGCCGGATTGGCGGCTTTCATCAGGTCGGTGCTTTTGAAAAGGGCTTTGCGCAATTATGATAAGAAATTTCGCGCGCCAAAGATGGTGGCCGATATCCCTGACCAACCAGACTATGCGGAAACCAAAGAAATGTACCTGGCGGTGCGAACTGATCTAAAGGCCATGCTCGAAATGTTTGACAAAAAGAAAATGGGCAAGGCCTACTTCAGGCACCCCCGCGCGGGCCGAATCAGCATCCTGCAAACGATGGACTTTCTTCAGGACCATTTTGACCGGCATGCACAACAAATCCAGGAGCGCAGCGCAGCGGTGTGAACCGCACAAGCACGAAATTCATTTCTGAAAATACATGGCTAAAAAGAAGAAGAGCGAAAAGCGAACCATATACAGCACCAATCCCAACTTCGATTACAGCGCATTTGACGAAAGTACCGACGAGGAGCACGTAGCCCCTGCCGCGCAAGACCTGCGCATTTGGCTGGAGCGTCAAGGTGGCGGCAAAGTTGTTACCTTGGTCAAAGGTTTTGCAGGTGCCGAAAGCGATATGAAAGCCCTTGGCAGCAAGTTGAAATCACTCTGTGGCGTAGGCGGAACGGCCAAAAACGGAGAAATACTCATACAGGGTGACCACCGCGATAAAGTGATGGATTACCTCAAAAAAGAAGGTTATGGAGCGAAAAAGGCGGGCGGCTGAGCCACGCGAACGAAGATACAAAAAGCCGGCACCGGGCCGATTTGCCATGGTGGCCACCACCATGCAAGGCCTGGAAGAAGTGCTCGCAAGGGAGCTGAGCAGCATAGGCGCCAATGATGTAAGCCCTGCCAAGCGCGCGGTAAATTTCACCGCCGACAAGGATTTGGTTTACAAAGCCAACCTCAGGCTGCGCACTGCACTGCGCCTGTTGATGCCGCTGAAGCGCTACCGCGCCGACGATGAGGAAACGCTCTACAACGGTGCCTACCATGTGCAATGGTCAGAACTCTTCGACGTGGGTAAGACCTTTGCCATCAAGGCCGCAGTGAGCGGCCCTGTGCATACGCACAGCCACTATGCCGCGCTGAAGGTGAAGGATGCCATCGCCGACCAATTTCGCAATGCCGTTGGTGAGCGCCCCAATGTAGATGCGAAAAATCCCGACATTGTAGTGCACCTCAGGATTTACAACAATGAGATATCGCTCTCGCTAGACAGTTCGGGACAGCCGCTCAACAAGCGCGGTTACCGTCCCCGTGAGGCCGTGGCACCGCTCAATGA
>DAIRDH010000041.1:0-31102 GCA_036796255.1 Cryomorphaceae bacterium | reverse complement strand
TGCAAGGTATGTAGTCCGAAATACCCTGCTCATCAATCCACACCGCTTTGCGGCTCAGCACTTTGCCACTCAGGTCGGCAATAGAAATGATCACCATCTCAGCTTCGAAATCTGAAACCTGCAAGCGCACACTACCCATATTGCTTGGGTTGGGATAAATCAGGAAGTCCAGTCTATCGGCATGTGCAACACTGCGCTCCAGCGTCACGACTTCGTTGGCAAATTCGAACTTGCCATTGAAATCGACCTGACGGAGGCGGTAATACACACGGCCTGTTGGTGCAAGCCTGTCCACATAGGAGTAGTGCAAAGTAGTAGTGCTGTTGCCAGCTCCTGCTATTTGTGCAATAGGTGCGAACACCCTTCCATCAATGGAGCGCTCCAGTTCGAAGTAGTCGTTGTTGATCTCACTTGCAGTGGCCCATGAAAGCGTGTGGTTCTCACCGTCAGTTTCTCCTTCGAAATAGAGCCAGGTTACGGGGAGGGGGTTGATGGCATCGGATGATCCGAGGGTAAAGAATTTCTCAGAGAAGCTGGCATTCGAAGTGGCGCTGAAATTTCCTGTGTTAATTCCTGCATTGAATCCATGATTTTGACCCCCATATGAATCCCACACGTCAGTGGTGGTATTGTAACCCAATACGACGAGTTTATTAAAATCACCTGATGCGGGAGCCACAGCGGAATTTTCTCCCCAGGATAGTCCAACACGTGCATTTGTTCCGGCATTTACCGTATTCACCCTCCAATGTTCCTGAACGCTAATGGTTTTAATGAGGATAGGATCATAAGGGGCCATGCTCAATACTGTCGGCTGTACGATGGCAAGTGTATCATAATATTCGGCTGTCCATGTGTTAGCAGCGCTGCGGCTATTCAATCGCAAGGGTCTGTAGCGCGCATTCTTTCCAAGTGGGAAAATCCTCTCATTGGCCGTCCCGAGCGCCCATTGCAATGGTCCATTTACAAAAGAGGCAGGTGATCCACCGTCAGGAACCACATCCACACCATCATTTTGCAATACAAGCATGCTGTCTATACCTGTATTGAAATTTCCAGAAGTCAACCTCAAAGAGTCCAGAATTTCCACATTGCTGTATAGCGTTACGCCATTGGGGTTGTTGATTTCAATATTACGGATACGATTTGACGGTCCTTGAAATATTCCTTGAATGAATTGAGGAGATGTGCCATCAAAAACAAGGGCAGCACCAGCAGTGCCTCCCAGCAAAGTACCAGAAGTTTTAATGATGTTGCCACTCACACGGGTGCGGCGGCTAAAAGTTCCAAAGTCGAATGAACTACCCCCCAGGATAAGATCTCCCTCTACCTTTGTAGAGCCGAAATTTCCAGAGGTATAGGTTGACAGGCCTGACATGACAAAATCACCTTTCACAACAATCTGGCCTTGAGCAGCATTAAATGCTCCTGATTCTATAACCAAAGTATCAGCAACGGTCAATGTTGAAGCATTTGAGGCCTGCAGAGCAGGTCCATTGACAGTGAGGTTCTCACAAACGAAAACATCATTGTTGGCAACCCTCAGCGTTCCAGCGCCTGTAAAGTCTACTTTCCTCACAAGCGGTAAGTTGGCGAGCACTTCGTAGTTGTCACCTGCAACAGCTTCATAATTCAATTTACCACCAGTACAGGTGAAGAAATCGTTATACAACCCCGAAGGCAAATTACCAGTCCGGTTTAATTTGATTGTACCAGTCCCAGTAACAATACCCAGGCGGTGAAAGCTGGTCTCATCGATTTCAACCGTTGCACCATCGGCTATATCAATACGGTAAAGGTTGATGCCATTAACATTGAATCTAAGTACGTGATCGGAGACTACATTAACCCGTGCACCAGATGGAGCTCCTCCCCCGGGAACCTGAGTCAAATAAGTCGTGAGACCTGCGTTTACATCACCATTGGCAGCAGTTGTGTAGGCAGGTATAAAATTAGGAACTGCATTGTCTATTCCAGCGAAGTAATCCCCATCAATCGCCTCTTCACCTACATCAATAAAACTGAAGCGAATGAGGTTGTTGGCTTCATCGACATCATCCGGACCGGAAAATTTGAACACAAAATCATTCGTTGCATCACTATACACCCGCACACCTAAATATTCAGTTTCATCATAAGGAGCAGTGACCTGCATATATTGGTCATCATATTGAAAATCTGCATCCATGCGAAGTCCATTTCCAATATTATCGGCATCCAAAGAGAAATACATACCTAGCACATTATCCTTATCGACAATCTCGGGGTCTGGAGCCTCAGCGTCTTCAATTACGATAGGATGCTCGGGCACATTGAGTTTTATCAAATAACTACTCAAAGCATCTCCACTGGAGTTGCCCGGAGCTGAAAAATCCAATCGAACTGGCATATATCTGTCTATTCCCAGAGGAATAAATACGTCATCCGTCGAATTGGCTCCTACAAATTTTCGCACTCCAAAGTTGGTAAAGGCCCCACCAGTGCTGATCATATTTGTTTCCCCAAAGGGATTAATTTCAGATACGAGCGTATTTGCTCCAAGCTCCAGGAGATTGCCGCTCAAATCAAAAACGCCGCGAATCATTCTCAAATTTTCGTTTATGACAAACTCATAATTTTGACCAGTAGTCATCGAAACACCACTAATATTGTTGATAGTAACAACGTCAATGACGGAAGAGCCGGAATTGGTTTGATCGAGCTTTTGACTGTTTGATCCGTTAAAAATAAAGCCTTCACTGCCTGCATCGAAGTTCAGTACTCCATCTGTGAAAACATCATTCCTCACTTCGATCTTATTAGGACCAAATGCCATGGTACCTTCATCGTTGGTGAAATCATTGTTTACTACAAGGTTTACATTCACATCGGTCACGCCAGAAGCACCACCCTGACGGGTCAGGTTGAATAAATCATATAAACCTGATCCGTCCACAATTCCTGAGGCTGAGTGATTTAAAATCACTGTGCCAGATGCACTGCTAAGCAATCCATTGTTGGTAACATCACCGTTGAGCGTGAGGTTTCTTGAGCCACAAGATAAGCTCGCGCCATTGTCGATAGACAAGAAGTCATTAATTACCAAATTTTCCACCTGAACTCTGGCGGCTGGATTATTGCCTGAGGCATTGTTGATTGAAAGTCTGTTGATGGCGACACTGGACTGAATTCCGAAGTTGTTAATTTGACCACCTGAGGGTGATGTGGCATCACCAACAATGATCTCGGCATTTCCGGAAACGGTGCTGTTCGTAGGCAACAATAGAAGCGATGGTGTTGCGAGGCTATTTACCCCTCTGACGAGTGTAAGGGTGCCACCTGTATGATCGAAACGGCTGCCATTGTTTGTAATTTCGAATACTCCACGGTTTGTATTCGGTGCATCGAACACACCGACCCTAACCGAGCCCCCACTTTGACGGTAGTCGAGAATACCCGCTGTGTTGGTAAGACCGCGCCTGAGCTGTGAACCTACCTCTAGAGCACCACCTGAAATATTTATTTTGGCTGTTCCAGTAGATGAATACTCAATGTAATTGTTAGCGCCGGCGGTATTGCCAACGTCAAAGCTTCCACCAGTGATCTCAAGCGAACCATCCAACACCAGACCTGTAGCCGTACCTGAGATAAGTAAAGATCCATCATTCAGTTCTAGTCCTGCTGTTCCTGGAATAACAAAATCTCCTCCTCCTGAAGCCAATGTAAGGTCTATTGAAGGATGGTTAAAAACCAATAGTCCATTGACAATACTTATTGACTTATCAGGCTCATTGGATGGGCCGAAAACATTTACATCGGTATTCCAGGTAAAGGATGATGCAAGATCAAACCCTTTATTCATAGTCATGCGCCAAAGATCTGGCACTGGGCCATCACTATACTGAAAACTGTGATTTCCCGTTCCTCTCAAGAAGAGATCCACGCGCCTGAAGGTAGTTGGCAGATATAAATTCATTCCATCAGCTAATGCTGGGCCGTTAATATCCTGTTCGATATTTCCCCAAACTTCAAGCGAATGACTTTTTGTATCATCCTCATTGGAGGCGGGCGGAGTAGACTTAAATGGATGTCCATTTGGCAAAGTGGCAGTAAGGCCCCATTTGTGGGCGAGATATCCTTCCAAACGTTGACGTTCATCAGTGCTTAGCGCCCGTTTGATAAAAATTACTTCAGCAATATCTCCATCGAAAAACCGCTCTATTCCCTCATCTAAGGCTCCGATGCAAACATCCTTGGTGTTTGAAACCAGAGCACCTGACACACCAGAAATGCTGGCAGTTCCACCCGATGAATTCCAGACAATCCCACTGGCGCCTTGTCTCCTTGCCCAACCAATGTTAGGGTTTTGGTTGCTGCCGGTTCCGGTTCCATTATCAAAAGAAGCGCCATTAAGTCTTATCCGATATGAATTACTCCAATAGTAAAGTGCTAAATCTGTACTATGCACTCCACCTTTGGAGTAAATGGCGCGTGAATTTTTTTGCAACGGAACAGTAACTGTGAATAATTCGAAATCTTCACCCGCAGCAATGTTAAATACACTGTTGTGGGCTATACCAAGAAAATCATCAATTCCATCAAACCTTATGGTCGACTTTCCATTGAGTCCGCTAGCCTGGTAGGTTGGGCGCTTCGTGTCATCAGATTGAACTGCCGCAAATGGCCCTGCCATGCTATTCTGCCATTGTGTTACTTTGTCTAACGATGTGGTTATCTTCGTATCATCATCTGCATCAAGCCATAGTACAGCATCCGTTAGGGAAGCAGGAGTCCATGGCACCGGTGGCGGCGGCGTGGTACTCGTACCAAGTATATCTATTCTGGCACTCTGGCCCAAAAGCTTCAAATCACCAAGTACGCGCAATGTTTTTGGAGGACCATTCTGAGGAAAAGAAACATGTGCCCCAACCGTTATGGCCTGGTATTGATCCGCAATAAAATCGCCAGCGACAGAAATATTGCCATTGGATCCGGCATTTAAACGCAACTTCGCATTTCCGGCCAATTCAAAATTACCTCTCACATTGATGTCTGTGGCAATTTGGGCTATGTTATTGCCGCTACCGTTGTTAATCGAAGTAACAAATAAGTTGGGCATATCCGATGGAAGATTATTCAGGATCAAAGGATTGTTCCCTGTTTCAATCATCACAATAGAGGAGTCTTCACTCAAGAATCTGCTGATATCCACCAGAGATAGATTGACATCGCCCTGGAGCAAAATTGTACCCTCACCGGATATTTGGACAACCTCTGCTATTTGCGCGCTGCTGCTCAATCGAAGCGTTGGTCTTCTAATTGTAATATCTGCAGCAGTGGGACCATTAAAGCGCGGCAATCGGTTTCCTGAAGGGTCCTGAAGCGGTGTGAAGCGAACTTCTGCGGCTTCTATACCCGCAGACGGGGCGGCGTAGGAATGCGGCTTTCTATCGGGGCTGTCAACATCAAAACCAATATAAACAACACTTCCGGGGCCGGGTGAAACAGTATTGGCAGTAGGGAGTGCGCTGCTGTGAAGTTGATAAGGACCGGGAGTACCAGGTAAAAAGTCACTTAATTCATTCCAAGACTGAGGGTCTGTCCAATCAGCTAAGGGGGAGTCATCTCTGGAGTAAAATACCAAAGGCTTGCCTATGAACCGGTCTTCGTCACCTGCTGAATAGTTGGCATTTACAAGTGTAGTTCCATTACCCAAACTATTTTGAGCTACATCAGGACCGTTGTAGAATATTTGTGTTGCATTAACGTGGCCTGTTGAAGGTGCTGGTGAATCATCAAACTCTCTATCAAATGGAAATTCAGAAAGCACCCTTCCTGCTGAGAGGTCGCCTGCGGAGCCGACCACATCTGAACCGGCATAGTCAAACCTATGGCTTACCATGGGCAAGTTGTCAAATTCAGAATGGGTCAGCCTCCAATAGTAGTTAAGATAGGACCCTCCTGCGCTTATGTCGACCGTTGGCAATAGCGTATCCACAGGGGCAATCTGAACGAATCCGGAATCTACAAAAGCGCCATTGATTACGATTGTTGCAGGTGTATATTTCGTCGTAGCACCGTCATTGACTCCAATAGGAAACAATGTGTTTTGTGTGCCTGAATGAAAGAGCACTTCCACCCCGCCTGCACCCGGATTACCACTGCAAACAACGTGCCTTGCCGCACCCGCGGAAGTAAATGGTGCAAGAGTGGTTTCCATTCTGAGCTTATGGTCACCGATGAAAAGGTGCCCGCTTGAGAATAAAAGTCTCCTCTTTACAGTGATCCCGTCATTGACAAGCCGCACTCCGTCGGGATTGTTAATGCGCAAACCATGAAAAATTGCCTCTTGTGAAATAATTTGCTGTACACCAGAAGTACCCTGTAACATGAGGTCACCGGTGCTGCTGGCGCTGCCAACGCGTGATCGATTGGTAACATCACCCCGCACGATGATTTGACGGTTGTTGTTTTCCAAAAATCCTTTTTCCACAAATAAGCTTCCAAGGATATCCATAGCAGGCGAAGCACTGGTGGTTTGAATCTCAGCAAATCGCGTATCTACTGCTTTATCAATGACTACATTGTGAAAGGTTTTGACCGCTCCAACAATATTGATAAATGAGTTGGTGTTGCCCAAAAAGTGGGTTGTATTTTCGAAGTGGTTGTATATTCCAGATGTTGAAATAGACATGCCCCCGTTAATGAACAGATCCATCGGTGCAGCGCTGGACGGTCCCATTTGAAGGGTAGGTGAATTGGCCCCGCTGATTGATAGGTTTCCATTGATATACAGTGGAAGGTCTGGAAGTGTTGTGGTTCCTTCGGTATCTGTAAATGAGCCACCTTTTGTGACCACAGGTCGATTGGTTCCTGACGTAGCAGAACGGGTAATATTCAAATTCCAAAGTGGTGCCCGACTTGTAATTGTATAATCATTGTTGGTGGTGGATACATCTACATGCACTGTACCTCCGGAAACACTCGTTTGAGATGGATCTGAATTGATCCAAATCAAACCTCGTGAGTTGGCACCGGTGATGTACATGTCTCCACCCGACATTTGAAAAACATTGCCGGGATATGATAAACTTAAAACGTAATAACTGGTCTCTGTATCGCCTGCTTTTGAACCATCTATGTAAACTTCGCCTCCGTTTTGGATATACCCTCCAATATTTGTTGAACCAAATATGGAAGTTCGTATTTGGTTGGCATAAACAGTACCTCCGTCTATTCTAAGTAGCCCGTTTCCACGTAAAGTCACACCGCTTCTGGTATCTGCATGCAAAGCGCCGGCGGTAACTATCAACTCTCCATATACCACGATGGCCTGAGAATTTCCAGGGCCCACTAGTGGAGCACCTTTGGCTGCGGTTCCGCCATCGACCCACAAAGCGGCCGTGCTGTTAATGTTATAATTTCCACCATTCCCAACCTGTAATGGGAGAAACACATTCTCACGAATGTGACAAGTTCCATTGATGATAGCAACAGCATTCGAATTTTGGCTCTCACTTTCGAAGTCCGAGTTTGCCCCGCCGTCTGTGCATTCACCGTAGACATTAAAACGACTTGCAGCGTTGGCAGAAATCTCGACTTTGTAGGTTTTGTCCAAACCTTTGTCCACAACAAGGCGCCACACGTTAAAATTCCCGTTGGTTGTGAGGTTCTGATTGCTATCGTCATTGATAAACCGAAGCGCTACACGACCTTGAAGATCAGCACTACCATAATTGGGGGCCGTACGTTGGGTTAACCTTATATCTCCTTCATTAAATATATTTCCTTCAACATTCCATCTGTGCACTCTCCCGGATACAAGATTTGCCGCGTTCACACGGATATTTCCCTGACTTGCGACAAAGACATCACCAAAACTATTGATATTTCGCGATGCAGATGTTTGGCTATCGTTAATGACCAATGTTCCCCTGGTAATTTCCAGGCGGCCGTTGTGGGTGAGGTCATTGCTGGCGTTGGAAACTACATTTGTACTCGCAAGAATCAACTGTCTTGTAGCACTTGTGAAGTTGATCTCCATGCGGTTTACGAGAAGATCAGTACTTTGCGTGATATTATTCACGTTGGCCGGGCTTTCATAGAATTCCACCCTTCCGCCATTGTTTGGGTCGGCGAAAGCAGTTGTATTCCCTGTCGGAAAATTACTTGCCGTACCATTTCCAGCACAACGAATTGTACCATTGCCTGCTATAGCTGCAAATGATGGCGAAGGTTGGGTGCCCACGTCGAGTGTTCCGGAAAGTTGGAGATTACCTTGACTTATTCCGCTTATGTTGACCAACACATCTCTACCTGAACCTATAACAATGTTGTCACCGCTGGCAGGAATCGCGTTATTCGGATTCACATATGATGGTGCTGCACTGCCGTCAAGGGTCCATATAAGCGGGTCATCCCAGTTCCCGTTTTGATATGCATACCATGTGCGCAGCACAGAGCCTGTGAGTGAACTGATCGTTGCATTGGTGGTCCCAATGGTGTAAAAGCGGTTGTTGGTGTTGAGGTTAGACCTTTGAATCGTAAAAACTACCTCGTCATCGACTATGGCCTTGCTAATGATTTCTGAGGCCGGAGTAACCGCAAAGGTGCCAGACGTTCCAGTACGCCGAAGCAGCACAAAATTCTCAACCACTTGGGGAATTTGCCCTCCGGCTATACCTTCCCCAAAGTCGAATCCAACTCTAAATTGCTGACCGGTAGCGTCATTTCCATTTATTTCCCATGTACGGCTCCACCTCGCCTGCACACCAGCAGGCAAGTCGGTAACAACACTGCTATTGGTTTCGCCTACATGGCCTGCAACGGTGTAAGTTCGGCTCTGCGTCCATTGACCTGGGTTTACGCGCAGAACAAGGCCTTTAAGCCGGGACTCGCAGTGTTCGCCAGGATTGGGAGTACCATTGTCACGGCCCACTGCTATAGGCTCGTAATATTTTCCGCCACTACCTGCAGCAAAGTTTCTGAATTTATCCCAACCCCCACCAGTGGTCCAATTGGATACGCCATATTTGGTCCACAAGTAGGTGCGCATGAGCCTCGTGTGGGGACGGGAAAGTGCTCCTTCCCAAACGATAATTTCAGCAATATCTCCATCCAAGGCATCTGCCGCCAAAAAACCTCCATTCAAGGTTTGCTGGATATTGCCAATTACGGCAGTACCTGTGGGTGAGAATGTCTCGTTCTGTGCAAAGGTTGAATTATTTTCTGCTCCGGCTTCGTTAGACCGGTTGTATTCCCACAAGAAAGAGCCAATATCATGAACAAGTCCGCCATAGAGCCAAGTATTATTGCTTATATCACCAATAGCTGTAGTTCTTAATTGAGCACCAACTTGCTGCCTGATAAATCCATTGGCATCGTCGTTATAAATTACGAGCTCCTGAGGATTTGTTGATGAACCGTAATTAAAAATGCCGTATTTACTGTCATTTGTTCGAATCACAAAATAGATCGTGTAACCCTCACTTGACATAGGAAAGTTTTCGCAATACATGCGGTTGTCTGCCCGGCCAAACTCCACATACGGTGTGTTTCCAGGCCCACCCGAGGATCGAAAGATGGGCGCCCAAGCCGCATCGGCAATGAAGTCGTGACCATTGCCGCTTTTATCGGGCCATGTGGTCACATTTTGTCCGTTTGAAACGGTTACACTGCTGCCGTCTAACCATAGCAGAAGCTTCGGTTGCTCATAACCTATCGGCGATTCAGCCCCCGTCGCATTTCCAAATCCCATAGGGCCGAACTGCCCAAAAACAACCTGAGCTGCTGACACAAAGATCACAGCGACGAGAATGGCTTTTAGATATTGCCTTGTATTTTTGATAAACTCTACCATAGCAATGACAAAGGTAATGAATTAAACGACGAAAGATCAAGGCGTCTCACATCGGAGTAGCTATTTAGGCGGGTTGTAAAAAAAGCCCAGATCAAATTTTGCTCAGGCCAAAGGCATTTATTTTTAGGTATGAATGTCACTTGCGCCTTGATCACTTGACCTCTTGATCCAGCTTGGTCGCAGCATTTAAACATGACTTGGGCTAAGCCATCACGGACAACTACAAAAGGACAAGTTATCCAAAAAAAGCATCTAATATTTTTCACGAACAGCTTCATATCAAAGACAAAATTAGTCTTTTCCACGATCAAAAACAGTTAATTCTATCTCAGGAGTCAAGGATCGTTCCTTTAACGTAATAAAATCAAATAGTTGCCTCCACTATTTTGCGGCAGCAAGCGTATTGAGCAATAAAGCGACCCGCGTCATGGGTCCTACGCCACCAGGAACGGGCGTAATTGCTGATGATTTTGGCTTGACGTCATCGAAATCGACATCACCCTTGAGCGCGTAACCATTTTTTCGTGAGCTATCACTCACACGCGTAGTACCTACGTCGATGACCACCGCTCCGGATTTCACCATGTCGGCTTTTACAACTCCGGGCCTGCCTATGGCGGCAAAAACGATATCGGCCTCGCGGCAAATGGCGGCCAAATCGGCAGTACGGCTATGGCAAAGGGTTACTGTGGCATTGCCCTGAGGACTGTTTCGCGAAAGCAAAATACTCAAAGGAGAACCCACGATATTGCTTCGCCCAATTACCACGCAATGCTTGCCCACGGTACTGATGTCGTTGCGCCTGAGCAATTCAATGATGCCATACGGAGTTGCAGGCAAAAATCCGGGCAGGCCGAGTACCATGCGCCCCACGTTGGTAGGATGAAAACCGTCCACATCTTTGTTTGGGTCAATGGCTGTGATCACCTTTTGGGTAGCGATGTGGGCAGGCAAGGGCAACTGCACGATAAAGCCGTCGATCTCATCGTTTTGATTGAGCTCTTCTACCAGATCAAGGAGTTCCTTTTCTGAAATAGAGTCGGGACGTCGGATGAGTGTGGAGTTGAAACCCACTTCTGCGCAGTCTTTGACCTTGTAGCTTACATAGGTCTCGCTCCCTCCGTCATTTCCCACCAGCACTGCGGCAAGATGCGGGGCACGCTTGCCTTCTTTGATCCTTGCAGCAACCTTTCCGGCAATTTCTTTGCGGATATCGGCAGCGGTCTCCTTGCCATCAATAATTCTCACTTTCTCCAACTCAGTCATGGTTATCTCTCTTTATCGCTTGCTCCAAAATGGACTTACTTACATTTTTGGCATATTTCCCATGCCACCCATTTGCCGCATCAGGCTGGCCATGTTCTTCTTATTGCTCATGAGCTGCATCATTTTTCGGGTTTCCTCAAACTGCTTCACCAGCCTGTTGACCTCAGCAATGTCGGTGCCGCTGCCGCGGGCTATGCGCTTGCGGCGGCTTCCGTCAAGGATTTTATGGTTCCCGCGCTCCTCGGCAGTCATGGAGCGAATGATGGCTTCGACTCCTTTAAAAGCATCGTCATCGATATCGAGACCCTTCATGGCTTTGCCCATACCGGGAATCATGCCCATGAGGTCCTTCACATTTCCCATCTTCTTGATTTGCTGGATCTGGTCGAGGAAGTCATCAAAGTTGAATTCGTTCTTGGCAATTTTACGCTGCAGCTTGCGGGCTTTCTCCTCATCGTAGTTTTCCTGGGCGCGCTCCACAAGCGATACCACGTCGCCCATGCCCAGAATCCTGTCGGCCATGCGCTCAGGATAGAAAAGATCTAGCGCATCCATTTTCTCACCTGTACCTACAAACTTGATGGGCTTGTTGACTACAGATTTAATGGAAATGGCAGCACCGCCGCGGGTATCACCATCGAGCTTGGTAAGCACCACCCCATCAAAATTGAGGCGTTCGTTGAATGCCTTGGCAGTATTGACCGCATCCTGACCCGTCATGGCATCCACCACGAAAAGTGTTTCTGACGGCTTTATGACTGACTTTACCGCAGCAATCTCTTGCATCATTTGCTCATCGACTGCAAGGCGACCAGCGGTATCGACAATGACTACATTAAAGTTATTGCTTTTCGCGTGGGCAATTGCCGCTTCAGCGATCTTAACCGGATTCTTTTCTTCCTTATTTGAAAAAACTTCAACACCAATCTGATCGCCCACCACATGCAGCTGATCAATAGCCGCCGGGCGGTACACGTCACAAGCCACTAGGAGTGGTCTCTTGCCTTTCTTGGTTTTGAGGTAATGGGCCAGTTTTCCTGAAAAGGTGGTCTTACCCGAACCCTGCAATCCCGACATTAGGATCACTGCGGGGTTGCCGGAAATATTGATTTCCTCCTGCTTGCCTCCCATCAGCTCCACAAGCGACTCATGGGTGATCTTGACCAAGAGTTGACCTGGCTTCACCGCGTTGAGCACGTCGCGGCCCAGTGCTTTCTCCTTCACCTCATTGGTAAAGTCCTTGGCGGTTTTGAAATTGACGTCGGCATCGAGCAGGGCACGCCTTACTTCCTTGAGGGTTTCGGCAACGTTTACTTCGGTGATCTGCCCCTGGCCTTTAAGTACCTTAAAGGCACGGTCGAATTTCTCCGTTAAATTGTCAAACATATTGCTCGCTTTTTAGGGCTGCAAAAGTAAGCAATCTGTCGGGAAAAGCTGATCTACATTTTCTCAGGTACCGCAATTCCAAGCAATGCAGTTGCACTTTTAATCACACGGCCTGTCATGGATACCAGCTGCATGCGGAAATCGCGCAATTCATCCGTTTCCGCCTGTATCACTGGTTTTTGCTGGTAAAAGGCGTTGAAATCTTTCACGAGGTCGTACACGTAATTTGCCAAAAGAGCCGGATTGTAGCTGCTGGCAGCCTCGTTCAAGCTCTTATCGAAGAGGTACAATTTCAACAGCAATTTGCGCTCAGCACCCTCAGGATCAACACCTATTGCAGATTCCGGAACTTCGACGCCGTACTTTCTGCGCAAGGCACAGGTGCGTGCATGTCCGTACTGAATAAATGGCCCGGTATGTCCGTTGAAATCAACACTTTCTTCAGGGTTGAACATCATCCCTTTTCGGGGATCTACCTTGAGCAAAAAGTATTTGAGGGCCGCCATCCCTATGTTTTCATAAAGTTCCATACGCTCCTCTGCGCTGAGGTCTTCGAGCTTGCCCAGCGATTCGGTAATGGTTCTCGCTGCTTCAGCCATTTCCTGCATTAAGTCATCAGCATCGACCACGGTACCCTCGCGCGATTTCATTTTGCCCTGAGGCAGCTCCACCATTCCATAACTCAGGTGGTGGCAATCAGCGGCCCACGCGTAACCCAGCTTTTGCAGCAAAGCAAACAATACCTTGAAATGATACTCCTGCTCATTGCCCACGGTGTAAACCATCCTTGTCAATCCTGGATAGTCGCGTTGACGCAAAATGGCTGTGCCCAGGTCTTGTGTCATGTATACACTCGTACCATCGCTGCGCAAAAGCAGCTTACGGTCCATGCCTTCGTCGCTCAGATCGGCCCAGACCGATCCGTCGGCCTGACGTTCAAAAACGCCCTGCGCTACCCCATCGAGGGCCACGTCTTTGCCAAGCACATAGGTATCACTTTCATAATAGAGCTTGTCAAAATCGACGCCCATGCGGGCATAGGTGGCTTCAAAACCTTCATACACCCAGTTGTTCATTTTCTGCCAAAGCGCATATAATTCTTTGTCGCCAGCTTCCCAAAGCTGCAAAGTCTCGCGTGCCTCCATCATAATAGGCGCATTGGCCTCGGCTTCTTCCTTGCTTTTACCTTCTGCAGTCAATTCAGCTACCTGGGCCTTATAGACCTTATCGAAGGCTACATAATATTTACCGACAAGGTGATCGCCCTTCAATCCTGACGATTCCGGGGTTTCGCCATTGCCAAATTGCTGCCAAGCCACCATGCTTTTGCAAATGTGGATACCGCGGTCGTTGATAATCTGAACCTTCTTCACGTCATGGCCCACTGCCTTCAATATTTCAGCCACTGCATAGCCGAGAAAATTGTTGCGCAAATGGCCCAGGTGGAGTGGCTTATTGGTATTGGGCGAGGAGTACTCTACCACCACAACGCCTTTGCTCGAAGCCGGTGCAAATCCAAACTGCCCTGCCTGCATGGCATCCGAAAGAAAAGCCGTCCAAATGCTGGATTTAATCTTGAGGTTGAGAAAACCCTGCACCACGCCAAATGCTTCCACGAGGGCTCCGCTGCTCAAAAGGGCTTCACCAATGGCTCCCGCCAATTTGGGGGGCGCCTGTGAAGTGAGTTTTGCCAGTGGAAAAACCACTACTGTAAACTCCCCCTCAAATTCTTTGCGCGTGGGCTGGATTTGAATTTGGGCTGCATCTAGTTCGACCTGGTAAAGTGATGCTATGGCTTTGGATACCTCCTCAGCCAACTGGCTTTCTATATTCATGGCGGGCTTTATGAATTCTTTGGCAAAAATATCTCGGCCATCATGCAGCGCGCGCTGCCTCCGCCCAAGGCCTCGATGGTATCGAGGGAGCTGTAAAGTATGGTGGCGTGCTTTTCAATGGCTTCAATCTGGTCAGGGCGCAAGGCGCTAAACGCTGCAGCACTCATCACGCAGTATTCTTTCCCCTCCTTATTGGCTACATTGAGCATATTGCCGGCAAATCGCTCCTTCTGGACTTCAGTGATTTCAATTACTTTCTTGCCTGTTTCCTTGAGGGTATTTACCAGTACCTTGCGGTCTCTGAGGTCGTCGATGGAGTTGAGGCAAACTACTGAAAACTTCGATCCGAGGCACATCATCACATTGGTGTGGTAGATGGGCAAGCGCTTACCATCAACGGTTTGATTGGCAGTAAACATCAACTTTTCAAAATCAAAACGATCGCAGAAAGTTTCGAGCACATGCACATCGGTGCGCTCGCTGAGGGCCGCGTAGGCAATGCGATTTTCCCGGTCGAGGATCATGCTGCCAGTGCCTTCGAGGTAGAGTGCGATATCTTCGAAGTGTGTGAAGTCTTCCACTTCTGTAACCTGAAAACCAAAGTCATCGGCCAAAATATCAAACATTTCTTCGCGGCGCTCCAGCCTCCTGTTTTCAGCATACATGGGGTACATGGCGATGCGGCCATCTTCGTGAAATGAGACCCAGTTGTTGGGAAAAATAGAATCGGGAGTATCCGGATAAGTATCATCCTGAAATACATATACATTGATTCCTGCTTCGCGCAGCTTTTTCACGAAAGTATCAAATTCTTCCTGTGCACGCGCGTTGGCCTCCTCCGGGCGCAGGCCATCGAGCACCTTTTGGTAATAGTTGTTTACGGCAGTTTGCTCATTTAGCCTGAAGTTGATGGGCCGCACCATCATGATGTGTGACGTGATTTGCTTGTTCATGCTTTTCTTCGCAATGGCAGGGTGGAGCAGCGCAACAACCCTTCTTGTTTTCCAATTTCAAAATAAGGTACCTCTTCCACTTTGAACCCGCGTTTTCTCAATTCGGCATTTAGTCTTGTAAAGCGCTTTTCAGAAACGATCACATCGGGCGAGATGGAGAATACATTGCTCACCATATGGTACATTTCTTCGCGGGTAATCTCTATCATATTGTCCGCACCAAATATCTCACGCAAGGTGTCGACATCCTTGGGATTTTTGAAACCTCCCGGAAATATGATCGCCTGGTCGTGACCTATCGGTTGAAAGCAGCAGTCGAGGTGCAGCGCATTGTAGCGCGGGTCATCGTCTGACTTTTGCAACTCGAAGGCATGTACTTCCCATTTTGGAAAAGTGACTTTTACAAATTGCACACCTTCTTTATTGGTGCGTGCCACTTTATATTTCACAAAGTCCTCATCATCTGAGTAACCAACGAAGATTTTGCCATTCCAAGGCATCACATCTCCACCCTCTATCCTCACATCGTCGGGAAGGTCGATCACGTGGTTAGGGTCAATTTTACCGATAAGGTATGACAGCGCATCAATTTCCTGGGCACGGTCTTCAAGGACATTGGCCACCACAAGCTGATCCCCGATTACAAAAGCGATATCGCGCGAGAAAATTTGATTCACACCCTGCAAGAGTCTCGGCCTAAACACTTCTACTCCATGCTTCTCAAGTACTTCCGCAAAGGCATCCATTTCAACAATCATATCTGCCTCCTCAGGATAAGCCCCAATGCGTATAAACTCTTTGCTTTTAGGATCATATGCATCTTCAAGTGATGGAACCGGACCCGGTGAATGGGCTATACCGAGCACAACTGCTTCCAGTGGTGCAGTTTCGTTAACAACATGTAATTTGAGCATAAATAAATAGATGAAGGCTGATGGTGCCGCAAAGGTAATCAAAGCGAGAAATAAACATGATTGGGCGGCCGTGTTGAGCAGAAGAGCTGTGTTGATTTGATGAATAAACAAAGTCTTTCTGCAAAATTCCTCGCGCCTCTTGGGCACAATCCAAAAGCACTGCTGCACACTTTTATATGCTTACGGAATAGGGTCATTCATGCGCAGTAACTGCTTTTTTGTGGCAAAAAAAGCGCAGGAGCAACGCGGAGGCAAGGAAACAGCCCACTTCTGTATGTCAATTTTCCTACTCACCCATGCTGCTCAGCTCAAAAAGCCATTGGCAAATGAAACCATTGGCGCAACTGTGCGTATTCCAGAGGGTCTATAAAACCAGACTAAAGTTCGACCAAAACTTTCAAAAAGCCTACCACCGTGAACGATAATCCCTTAACTCCTCAGCCAAAAATTACCCTCATTGCTATATCCATGGTTTGGATAGCGCCTCTTTGTATCATGATTTTTTTGGTTGCAGCTTGCAACAAAATTTCGGATCAGGTATTTGACCAGCTTGTAAATGAGGGCATCATAGAATACCACATCACATTTCCTGAAGTGGGAGAAGAGAGCATCACTGCCAGTCTATTGCCCGACCGAATGACCTATTCATTTAAAGAAAATGCATTTGCCTCTCATTTTGAGACGGCAGGTGGAATGTTTAAAAATAACATTATTGCCAATCTGGAAACCAGAAGCCTGGAACATCAACTGAAGGTTTTTCGCAAAAAAATAAAAGTGGCCATGTCTGATGCGGATATTTTGAAAATGCTCTCACAGTATCCGAAAATGACCGTTATTAAAACCAACGACACCGATACCATCGCTGGATACCTCTGTAAAAAGGCTTTAATCGTATTTGAAGAAATCGAGAAAAAAGAAATAGAAGTCTACTACACCAATGAGATTCGCATGCAAAATCCAAATTGGTGCACCCAATATCACGAAATTGACGGTGTACTGATGGCCTATGAGATTGAGGAATTTGGGATTCGTATGCGTCTTGAAGCAAAAAGCGTAACACCGGCCCGGCATGAAGACAGCTTTCTCACAGACAACGACGGATATGAAGTCATCACACGTGAAATGATGGATATTGAATTGGCGCAATTGGTTGAAACATTTGAACTATGAAAAAATGCTACTCTGGCAGTCTAAATTTTATTTTTACCATAATTGCAGCCCTCACCTTGGGTTGCATTCAAGTATATGGACAGTTTGAAGGAAAAATAATTTACGATGTAACTTACCAAACTGATGATGCTGAACTTAAAGGTATGATCGACCTCTTCCCCAAGGAGAGTCAATTGATAATTAGCGGACAAAATTCTCGCTTTGAACAAAACGTCTCTGGTGGAGCCCAACAAGTCTTTATTTCGGATGTAAATAGAGGACAGCATACGCTCGTCATGAGCTTCTTGGGCAGTATATTCAAGGTGAACCTCTCTAAACAAGAAATGGCACAGCTCGAGTCCATGCCTGCGCAAAAAGTTCACTATGTCGATGAAACCAAGGTAATCTCAGGGATTGAATGCAAACTGGCATACACCCTTCATGATGGCGATACATTAAAGCATTACTACAACGCCGATATATATAAAGGCAACTTACTCCCTCAATTTCAAGGCATTGAAGGTCTTGTTCTCGAATACGAGTTACATCAAAATGGTTTGCGTATACATTTCAAGGTAAAGGATTTGATTCAAGAGCCCATTTCTGCCGACTGGTTTGAGGTTTCAGATAAAATTCGCGAAATTTCTTTCGAAGATTTTGCCAGGGCTTTTGTATACAAGAAACAATCATAGGTATGTTTGAAGAAAAAAAGAAAATCGTCAGAGAGAATCACGGCAAAACCATTAGGCCAAGATATCCATTCGGCCGCGCGCAAAAGTGCGTTTTGCTTAATACCAAAGAACGAAAAACCTCGATATGGAACTGAATCGATTGTAGCTTCTCCTGCAGAGCCAATCCATAGATTTGTTGCTTACCAAGGCCATCGAAAACAAGTCTAAATTCATTCCGACTCCAAACGTTATTTTATTTCCGAGTCAACTAGATAACCGAGCCTCTATTTATAAGAAGCTGCTTTTACCCGCAGCGTGGTAGTTCGATTCACACACTTAGGCTTTGACAGTTAGTAAAGTCTCATCACGACTTACATGTAAATTGCAGGATGTCCAAATTATCGGGCTCAATTCCTGTGTCTAAATTCTGCACGTCTCAACTGAAATTAGAACTGCTTATTGAGCTTTCACTTCAGAGAATTGATTCTAATCAGTTCTACCAAGTAAGACAAAAATCAAGAACTCTTTCATTTACTTGGTTATCTGATTTATACATCCCAAGCATATTTAAAACTGTGCTTCTGGATGGCTCTCCGATCCGCCATAATATGTCACTTCTGAAGATACGGTTGGCCTAAGTTATTGCAATCAATTTCGTCACTCAAAAAATATTTTCGATGAATTGCATAATTTATTCGACCAACACTTGACTGATTCGAAACGAGTACATATCTTTGTCGGACAATCTAACACCTTAATAGATACTTATGAAACACTTATCTTTTACAAAGTTCGTTTTCGGACTTTTAGCTATGGCGATCACGACGGGACTCTCCGCACAGGAGGCCTGCAGCGATTTTCGCTACTACCTTGCGGATTCTCCACAAGGGACATCTTCTTCTGATATCTACGGCGTAGAAATCAGCGATGGAAATGCAAATCTCACTTTTCTTGCTTCAGTAGACTACCAGGCACACCTTGGATTCAATGAAGAAACGCTTGAATTGTACATTGTAAATCGCAACAATGGCGCCTTTCAGACTTATGATCTGGGTACTTCAACCCTTTCTGCTCCTACAACCCTTTCTTCCAGCCTGCCCAATGTAGCGCAGGCAGTGGTGAGCCCTGAGGGTGAGCTGATTATCGGAAGCGAAACAACAAACGATGTGTATGTTGTAGATGTACTAACAGGCGATGTTTCACCTTTCCCAGGTGAGTCATTAACCAACATCAATGGTGGTGACTTTGTATATGGTGCGGACGGAACGCTTTATTATGCATCCCGCAATGGAGGAGGAACGTTGGTAAACGTTTTAACCAATGCAGTTGTCGGTAACATGCCTACGAACGTAACTGGTGCAGCACTGACCCCTGATGGAAACCTACTCACCAGCTCACGTAATTTCGACGACTTGCGCGTTTATGGACCAACCGGTAGCGCAACAGCGTCGGCAATTTATCCAACATTGCTTGACGGTGAACCCATCACCGTTAAGCCTACTGACCTCGCGAGCGGCTGTACTGATGAAGAACTGATCGAAGAAGGTTGCTATGGGGCTGAGATGTTGTACTACAATAAAGGAACAGGCAACGTTGCCCTCAACCGCCAAAATCCATTGCAAGCTCTGGGTGAACCCCAAAGGAACAGCACTCAAGGTGCAATGAACTTTGTATCACTTGGATTTGGTGGTACCCTGATTATTGGCTTTGAAGAATCAGCCATTGCTGGCCCCGGTGTGGATGATCTCGAAATTGTTGAAACTACCTGGAACAATAAAACTTGCACCAGCTACGAAGAGCGCGCAGACCTTTATGTGTCTCAAACACAGTTGATGCCAGGTGACGACGTGCTTGCAGTTACCGACTGGGTTTATGTAGGACAGAGCTGTACCAACGGAGCATCATTTGATGTTTATGATGCGACTGGTGGATGGGAATACTTCACAATGGTTAAAATTGTAGATGCATCTCCCGTTTTTGGAAACCGCGATGGTTACGATGTGGATGGTATCGAAGCCCTCTTGGGTTGCGCTCCCAGACCTGAATTTGTTCCTGAACCGGGCGACTGCAGCGCGCAGGAAGTACTTGAGTACAACCCTGAAGGTGACCTGCCAGAGAACAGAACAGATGAAACAAAAGTTATCGGTGCTCCGGACAGAGGAGACAACCTGAACTTTGCCACACTTGGCTTTGGAGGTTCAATCATCATAGGTTTTGACGGAGCCGCTATGACAGGTGACGGTGACGACCTGGAGGTTGTTGAAACTTCATTTGGCAATCCAAGCTGCGCTAGTTACGAAGAAAGGGCTGACATTTACGTGTCGCAGCAATTGGTTAATGACGCTTCAGAAATCGACCACAGCCTTTTTGTATTGGTAGGCCAAAGCTGCACCAATGGCGCATTTGTTGACCTTGCAAACACACCTGCTACGGCTGGCTGGACATACTTCAGGCTTGTAAAGTTGGTAGACGTGACTCCAGAGTCAGCCCAGCTTAGCAACCGCGATGGTTTTGATGTTGATGGTTTCGTGGCACTTCAAAATGATTGCCGCGAAGTACCTACTGTTGATCTCGAAGCAGTACAGGGCCAAAATACAGCCACCCGCATCAGCATGGACGCGTTCCCTAATCCTACCGCTGGTCCTGTTGTCATTGAGTTTACAACTGGTATCGAGCAGCGCGTAACAGTAGAAGTTATTGACCTGAACGGCCGTACTATCGAAACCTTGTTCAACCAAAGCGCTAACGCCGATCAAAACTACCGTATCGACTTCAGCACTTCAAATCTGCCAAATGGTATTTACCTCACCAAAATGACCACTGATTCAGAGGTTATGGTGAAGAAAGTGATGGTAACACGTTAAGTTTGGTTTTCATCTTTATTTATGAAAGAGCCGCTTCGACGATCGAAGCGGCTCTTTTTTTTGCATTGATTAAGCGGCCCATCGAACAAAGCTGCTCTCGTTCATTCCTAAAGAAATGGCAAATACATCGACCAATCACGATACCTGCCGATGAAATTGTGATTTATTGCGATATATGATATCTGCGAGTCACAAAAATGATTACATTTTCATAAACCAAAAAATTAAGCTATGATGAATCCATACTTTTCGAAATTGCTTGTGGCATGCAGTGCCATGGCATTAATAACAAGTGTGTCCGCCCAGGATGCACCTGAAACCTCAGAATGCTACGGCTTCGAGGTGCTCGACTATTTCCAAGGTCAACAAACCAATGGGAATGATATCGCCGATGACAGAAGTGACCCTGAAGTTGTTATTGGAGCGCCTGCACTTGACAATTCAGCAGGAAGCTTTTTCTCATTAGGAGTTGGTGGTTTTATCGACATCGGATTCGATGGTGTCGTAATGGACGAGGCCGGAGATGATATTCTTGTTGTTGAAACTTCTTTTTCAGGAGACCTTTGTGGATTTGGCGATGATGAATTTGCAGATATCTACCTCACTCAAAATGGCATTGACTGGGTTTATTACGGTGAAATTTGCCGCGATCAAGCTATTGACATCGCTACTCCGGCCAATGAAGAAGATGATGCACTTGAATTCGTTGTTGCCATCCGTATCGCGAACTCAAGCAACACACCAACTTTTGACGGCTATGACGTTGACGGAGTCGTGGCAATTAATGGCTGTCAGGATTTTCCAGATACGCAGGGATGCTTTGGCAATGACATGTTACTATACGACAAAGGAACAGGCAATATAGCCATGAACCGTCAGAATCCACTCCAGGCATTGGGAGCTCCTGAGCGCAACAGCAGTCAGGGAGCCATGAATTTTGTATCCCTTGGATTTGGAGGTACGCTTATCATAGGCTTTGAAGAGTCGGCTGTAGCTGGCCCTGGAGTTGATGATTTGGAAATTGTTGAGACTACCTGGGGCAGTCCAGCATGCCTTTCATATGAAGAAAGGGCTGACCTCTACGTTTCACAGCAAGTGCTTGAAGAAGGTGACGACGTCGAAGACGTAGATGACTGGGTTTTCGTTGGTCAAAGCTGCACCAACGGTGCATCATTTGATGTATATGAAGCAACTGGTGGATGGGAATACTTTACAATGGTCAAAATTGTAGATGCTTCACCTGTTTTTGGAAACCGCGATGGTTATGATGTAGATGGAATTGTTGCACTCCTTGGTTGCGCTCCTGTTCCAGAGCTTGACCTTACTCCGGGCGATTGCAATGCGGTTGATGTCCTTGAATACAATCCTACCCCATCAGCAAGCAATATTAGCGTCAACAGGACCAATCCTGAGGAAGCACTTGGAGCACCTGAAGGTGATGACACTATGAACTTTGTATCATTGGGATTTGGTGGCTCACTCGTACTCGGCTTTGACGGTACTGCCCAAATCGGTGATGGTTATGATCTCGAAGTGGTAGAAACTACTTTCGGCAATCAAACATTCGCATCATATGCTGAGTCTGCTGAAATATTTGTTTCCAAGCAAATACTCACCGCTGAAGACAATGTTGTTGATCATACTGCCTTCGTTTCAGTTGGCACTGCACTCACCAATGGTGGATTCTTCGATCTTAGCTCTACAGGCTGGTCATACTTCACCCTTGTGAAAATTGTAGACAACACTCCTGAAAGTGCTCAGTTCTCAAACCGCGATGGATTTGATGTTGACGGCATCGTTGCCCTTAAAAATGACTGTCGTGACGAAGAGCCCACGCCTGTTCTGGATGGTGTTCAAAGCACAAACGTAGCAACCCGCATCACATTGGATACTTATCCCAATCCAACCACCGGACCCGTAATCATCGAATTCACCACTGACAACACACAAAGAATGTCAGTAGAGGTAATTGATTTGAGCGGTCGCGTGGTAGGTTCAGTATTTAACCAAGATGCCAATGGCGGACAAAATTACCGTGTTGAATTCGACACGAGCCGTCTGACCAATGGTATTTACATTACCAAATTGACTTCAGAAACTGAAGTGAAAACTAAAAAAGTGATTGTAGCGAGATAAGCAACATCATTTAGCATTTAAATATTGATGGCCACCCCCAAGGGGTGGCCATTTTAATTTGTCTTTGTTATTGACTGCTTATTGTCTGCAGACATTATTCTTCAGAATGCAGTAGAGTAAATTATTTACTGAAAAAGCTGCAGCAGCCGAAAAAGAAATATCACTTGTTTTGCTAAGCCCTCGCCCAAAATACGGGGAAGCCACAGTTTCTGGTTACAGAAGCAAAATTATAGCTCGTTGACTGGTTTTTTCCTTATTGACAGTTTTTCGACGAATTTTGTCAAAGGAAAAACCAGACCGGTTTACTCACGCGCAGAAAAATACACTTTACTCTGATTTACTGTTTTTTACACCTATAAAAGATGGCATATTACAGCATCAAAAAGGTTACAAAAAAATGCCGTTTTTTCGATAAAATCACGCTTTACTTTTGCAAGTACTTGACTTCTGACAACTTCCACCATACCTTTGGCCACCAAACTTAAAACTTCTATTGCTATGGTAAATTTCAACTTTAAAAAATACTTCATCGCTGCGTGTGCACTGGCGACAGTAAATGCGGTTTCTGCGCAAAATGGAGATGAACCTCTTTCTTCGAATCTCTGTTACGGTTCTGCAATACTAGATTTCTCCCAAGGACTTCAAACCAACGAGCAACCTGTTGCCGCGGATAGAAGTATCCCTGCGCTTGCCCTTGGTGCTCCTTCCGACAATGCTGCAGGCAGCTTTGTTTCATTGGGTACTAACGGAAGTATTGTCATCGGGTTTGAGGGTGTTGCCCTTGCCGGAACGGGTATTGATCTAGAAATCTATGAAACATCATTTTCAGGAAATGATTGTGATCAACCAGATGATGAGTTCGCAGACGTTTATTTAACTCAGGATGTACTTGGCGTGGATGCAGCGACTGTAGATGATATTAATTGGATATCAGCTGGTACAATTTGTCGGAATGGCGAAATTGAATTTGATGATTTCGAATTGGGTTACATTACTGCGGTTCGCTTGGTAAATTCCGCAAGCAATACCACGCTTGATGGCTATGATGTTGATGCAGTGGTAGCCAAAAACGGCTGCGCTCCTCTCTCTTCAATTGACCAAGGCTGTTACGGTGCGGAAGTATTGCTTTACGCGGTAGGAACTGGCAATGTAGCTCAGAACCGCCAACATGCAGATAGGGCAGAAGGAGCCCCAGAACGCGACAGCAGCCAAGGTGCAATGAACTTTGTTTCTCTTGGATTTGGCGGAACGCTTATCCTCGGATTTGATGAAGCAGCAATTGCCGCTCCAGGCGAAGATGACCTCGAAATTGTAGAAACAACTTGGGGAAGTCCTTCATGCAATTCTTACACCGAGAAAGCTAACCTGTATGTTTCACAGCTCAACCTCGCAGGCTTGACTGAAGCCCAGATTGAAGCTGCTCTGGCTTTGGATGCAAACTGGACTTTTGTAGGTCAAAGCTGCACCAATGGCGCATCATTTGATGTGTACGACATGACAGGTGGATGGTCATACTTTACTATGGTAAAAATTAAAGATGCTTCGCCAGTGGTAGGTAACCGAGATGGCTATGATGTAGACGGTATTGTTGCCCTATTGGGTTGCGATGAAATACCCGAACTCACCCTCACGCCAGGCGATTGCAATGCTGTAGCTGCACTTGAGTACAATCCAACTGCTTCTGCATCAAATATAAGCGTAGACAGGACAAATCCAATGCAAGCTACTGGAACCCCAGAGCGTAACGACACACAGAACTTTGTAGCACTTGGCTTTGGTGGATCACTTATCCTCGGATTTGACGGTATTGCTTTAATCGACGAGGGTGATGACCTGGAAATTGTTGAAACAACTTTCGACGACCAAACATTTGAGACTTATGCTGAGTCAGCTGAGATCTTGGTATCACGTCAAATTCTTTCTGGCGACGACGCAATTGATGATTTAGCTTTTGTATCTGTAGGTACTGCGTTGACCAACGGTGGACTCTTTGATCTAAGCGGTCTCGGATGGAACTACTTCACTTTGGTGAAAATCGTAGATACTACGCCTCAAAGCGCACAATTCTCCAACCGCGATGGTTTTGACGTAGATGGAATTGTTGCCTTGCAAAACGAGTGCCGCGAGCTTCCAAGCAATCCTGAATTGGACAACATGCCTGAGATGGAGCTGTCACAAGCAGGATCGTCAAATGCACGCATCAGCCTTGACACTTATCCAAACCCAACTACAGGTCCTGTGACAATTGAATTCACTACTGAAAACGAACAGCGCATGTCGGTTGAAGTGATTGACTTAAGCGGTCGTGTGGTTGAATCATTGTTCAATCAGGATGCCAATGGCGGACAAAACTACCGTGTTGAATTCGACACTACCCGTTTGCCAAATGGTATTTACATTACCAAATTGACTTCAGAAACTGAAGTGAAAACGAAAAAAGTAATTGTTTCGAGATAAGCAATAACCATTCATTTAACCAAGAGCCATCCGATAGGGTGGCTCTTTTTTTGCCTATTGGTTTTGTGATCTGGGCTATTGCCCCGATGGCAAAATAAATGCAATGCCTGTGCCATGAAGTAATGGCGTATGTGGCCGGATTAAAACTAAAATAGAAATAGCTGATCATATAAACTATCCTTTTTCCCGGAATGGGAGTGCGAATTGACCTTCCGCGTTTTCAAAAGTTAGGAGCCTATTCAAGATGGTTAGTCCTACAAATTGTAAGCACTGCTTGTCTCCAAGTATTTACATAGATGAGATTCGTATCCATATCATTGAAGCTATGAATACTAGATTTAATGGAATGCCATATTGCATTTCCCAGGGTTTCAAAAACAGCCATATTTTCGACGAATGAAGAATTTATAATGACGAATGCTTGACAAATCCACTCTACCACCCTACCTTTGGCACACAAATTCAAAAAAACAAGAATGCTATGATTAATTTTAATTTTTCCAAACTATTTGTAGCCGCCTTTGCGTTTGCGGCTGTCAACACAGTTTCGGCTCAAAATGGCACCGAAGTTGAGCCATGCTATGGCGACACTATTTACAGCTTCAACCAAGGCCCTAAAACAAACGGGAATCCCGTCGAGGCCGACCGCAGCAATCCAGCGCTCGCTCTTGGAGTGCCTTCTATGAATAATGCTGCCGGTAGCTTTGTATCGCTTGGTGAAGGCGGAAGCATTGTAATCGGTTTTGATGGCGTTGCCCTGAACGGCCCTGGTACTGACCTCGAAATTTATGAGACTTCTTTCTCAGGAGATAACTGTGGCAAAGGCGATGACGAATTTGCCGATATCTACCTTACCGCAGATTTGTTTATTGATGGATTTGAAGTAACCTGGATTTCTGCAGGTCAGATTTGCCGAGATGGTGCGATTGACTTTGAAGACTATGAGCTTGAATTCATTACTGCTGTTAAAATAGTAAGTGCTGACATTACCGGTACTCCCGATGGTTACGACGTGGATGGTATACGCGCCGTCAATGGCTGTGGACCCTTCCCAGTAATTCAAACTGGTTGTTTTGGAGACTCTGTACTTGTGTATACTCAAGGTTCGGGCAATATTTCTGCCAGCAGAAGCATTGCTGAAAAAGCCACAGGTGAGCCAGAGCGCGATGACACTGAAAATTTTGTTTCTCTTGGATTCGGTGGAACTTTGATTCTCGGCTTCGAAGAGGCTGCAATATCTCTTCCTGGTGTTGACGACCTCGAGCTTGCTGAAACTTCATTTGGCGATCCAGCTTGCGCAAGCTACACTGAATTTGCTGATGTATATGTATCGCAGCAAATTTTGGCTGAAGGCGATGAAATCGATCACAGCGCTTTTGTTCTCGTAGGAGAAAGCTGCACCAACGGTGAGACATTTGATGTACATGCCGAAACACTTGCTGAAACAGGTGCTGCATGGACATTTTTCACCTTGGTTAAAATCGTAGACAAGTCGCCAGTAGTTAACGGACGCGACGGTTTTGACGTGGATGGTATCGTTGCATTGAATGGTTGCGAAGAACTTCCCGAGCCAGGCGAGGATCCAACCCCAGGTGACTGCTATGCAACTGATGCATTAGAATACAATCCTGTAGACCCGATTCCCGCTGACCGCAAAGTTGCTGACAATGCAACTGGAGAGCCAGAGCGTGATGACACCATCAATTTTGCCTCACTTGGTTTTGGTGGAAGCATCGTACTCGGTTTCGACGGAGCTGCTATTGCCCTTCCTGGTGTAAATGACCTTGAGGTAGTTGAAACTACTTTTGACAACAACGATTGCGACAGTTTCGAAGAAAGAGCTAACGTTTATGTTTCACAACAAATAGGCGCTACGAGCGAAACCGTCGACCACACTCAGTTCCTTCTGCTTGGTGAACTTTGCACCAACGGTGGTGAGTTTGATGTACAAGCCATCCTCGGATGGGACTACTTCACACTTGTAAAAATTGTGGACATTACTCCATTGGAAGCTCAGCTTTCAGGCCGTGACGGTTTTGATGTAGATGGAGTTGTAGCACTGAACAACACCTGCTTCGAAGATCCAAACCCCGAAATCGTTGACCCAAATTGCACCAATGACGAAGTGATTGCACAGCATGCCGTAACTGGCGGCAATGTGCGCCTGACTGCCATGGGCAACTATCAGGAATGCAGCGGTGAATACGGATACCGCTGGAGAATCCGCAACGAAAGCGGCGAGCCACGCACAGTATTCTACAACTTCGCTGGTGCACCTGCTATGCAAGGTCCATTCGAACTAGAAGGTGACGAAGAAGTGTATTTCACTACCGGTTTTGGCAATGCTTTGAACGGTGGCGGAACCATGCGCATCTTTGTTGACATGGTACAGGTAGATGTTAAAGCCCACGGTGGAGCAACCAAAAACCTTGCTGACTGTGGTGAAGGATGTCCACAATTGGAGCTTCCACAACTACAACTTGAGGAGTCTGCAGCATCTACTTTGGGTAGCTTTCCTAATCCTAGCAAAGGACACGTGAACATTACCTTCACTCCTGCAAGCGAAGAGCTTGTAACGATCGAGGTAATCGACATGAGCGGAAGAACTATCAGCACGCTTTTCCGTCAGGTAGCCAATGCTGGCCAGAATTACCGTCTCGAGTTTGATGGTGGCAGCTTGCCAAACGGTGTGTACATCACCAAAATGACAACAGATAGCGAAGTACTCATCGAGAAAGTGATGATTGCACGTTAATCTTAATCATTCAACACATTAATAAGCTGGGTGGCCACAGGGTCGCCCAGTTTTTTTTTGTCACTATATCTCTGCCTCGAATTGCTACTCCGGTACGACCCTGAAATCTATGAAGTTCACATGAAGCTAAGTTTTAAATGCCGTTACGCACTTCGTTTAGTGAATTGATAAATGCCATCACGTTCCAGTTCTATTACCCCAATATCCATTTGTGCTCCTTACTTTTGCCCAATAGCAAAATGATGAAAAACGCACTTATTTTCTCGCTCATTGTACTCCTTACTGCTTGCTCGCACGAATCCATCAAGCGCACCATGGATACTGTTGGCCAGGTAATGAATGAAGAGCAAGGCCTGAGCACCACTGAGGTCGCTGCCGGATTGCGCGAAGCTCTTGTAGTTGGGGTCAACAACGCCGTCGCTACATCGAGCGTCAAAGATGGATTCTACAAAGACCCGCAACTTTTTATTCCATTTCCCGAAGAGGCGCAAAAAGTGAAGAGTACAGCTATGAACCTGGGACTAAAAACACAGGTTGACCGCTTTGAAGAAACGTTGAATCGCGCTGCTGAAGAGGCCGTGAAAGAAGCCACACCCATTTTCGTCAATGCCATCACTTCGATGACGATCAATGATGCCTTTGCCATTTTGAAAGGCAACAACGATGCTGCAACGCAATATTTGCGTTCACGCACCGAAAATGAGCTTGCCGGCCTTTTCAAACCCAAGGTGGACGATGCCATTGCAAAAGTGGAGCTGACGAAATACTGGAATCCGCTGGCCTCGGCCTATAATACTGCGAGCACTTTCACAGGCGGAGAGGCAATAAACCCAGACCTCACACAATACGTGACTGAAAAAACAATGGACGGTCTTTTCACCCGTATTGCTGACGAAGAAGAGAAAATCAGAGAAAATCCAGCTGCCCGGGTGAGTGACTTGCTGCGAAAAGTTTTTGGAGCCGCAGATTGACTTCATTCCCTTTTCGGGAAATTGGCCCAATCGAAGCTCATTCCATATGCTTCAATTGAGAAGCATACATGAGAATCCAGATTGCGTTCCATATGCCCATCACAAAGAGAGAAGCCCAGCCTATGGCATTCAATCCGCCGAAGAGCGGTGGCACCACAGCCAGCCCAACTTGCCCTATACTGTACATGATGAAACCTTTACGCCTCAAGCGCAACATAAAGAAGGCTCCCATGACGCTGAGACCATAAAAGAGGAAGCTTGCCGCGGCTATATTGTTGATCTGCATCATGGTATTCATGAAATACTCCTGAATATCTTCGCGCAAGTGATCAAAAGGTACATGGAGCGCATCGAGGCGCACAAGTACTTCATCCATCAATCGATCGTCAACGGCAGGTGGCGCCAAAGCATTGACCAGCGCTGATATAAGGCCGTAAATTCCGTTGATCACGGACAAGAGTCCGATGACCCTCAGAAAAAATGGGCGCTGTGTTTCTAGTTCTGCATCCATTTACGTGGCGATTGTAGTTCAATGAATCTTCTTGCAGCGGCAATATCGGGGTAAAGTGTGCGGTCGTCTTCAAGCCTTGTCACCGCCTTTCTGAATTCAGCATGGAGTCGAAGCAACGCAGGAGCAGCGCCATCCGCACCGCGCAGGTCGAGTGCCTGCGCAGCGTTCATCAACTCGATGGCCAGCACTGTTTTAACATTTTGCAGTATTTCGAAAGTTTTCACAGCGGCATTGGCCCCCATGCTCACATGGTCTTCCTGCCCATTGGATGAATCGATGGTATCCACACTTGAAGGCGTGCAGAGCTGCTTGTTGCGGCTCACAATGGAAGCGGCGGTGTATTGCGGAATCATGAATCCAGAATTGAGCCCTGGATTCGCAACGAGGAAAGCAGGCAGTCCGCGTTCGCCGCTCACCAGTTTATAGGTTCTCCTTTCGGAAATGCTGCCAAGCTCGGCAATGGCGATGCTGGCAAAATCAAGGGCGATCGCCAGGGGTTGGCCATGAAAATTGCCTGCTGAAATGATGTCATCCTCCTCGGGAAAGATGGTAGGGTTGTCGGTGACGGCATTGATCTCATTTTCAAATACAGTCTTCACATATTCCAATGCATCCATGGTGGCGCCATGTACCTGAGGTATACACCTGAAGCTATAGGGATCCTGCACGTGTGCTTTGGGCTTTGTTATGTTGCTACTTCGCGCCAAAATATTTCTAACCTGTTCGGCTACTGCACGCTGACCTTTGTGATTTCTGATGCGGTGAACGCTGTCCTTGAAAGGCTCAATGCGCCCATCAAAAGCTTCGAGCGAAAGGGCAGCTATCCAGTTGGCCCATTCCAGGAGCTTTTGCGACTCAAGGTAGATGCTCGTGCCATAAGCTGACATAAATTGCGTTCCATTGAGCAGTGCCAATCCCTCTTTGGAGCGAAGGGTCATTTGGCTTAAGCCAAATGCTTCCAGCGCTTCCTTAGCCGATTGCTTTTTACCTGCCACCCTCACCTCTCCAAGACCGAGCAATGGTAAGGACATATGCGCCAAAGGGGCCAGATCGCCGGAAGCACCCAGGCTGCCCTGCTCATAAACCAAGGGCAGCACATTTTCATTGTAATGCCATATCAGGCGCTCCACCAGCTCTACCCTCACACCGCTATGGCCGTATGAAAGGCCTTGGATTTTTAGCAATAGCATGCGCTTTACAATCTCCGCCGGCACTTCACGGCCCGCGCCGCAGGCATGCGACATCACAAGGTTGCTCTGCAATTGCTCGAGGTCGCGGCGTTCAATTTTCTTGTTACATAGTGAGCCGAAGCCGGTATTGATGCCATAGATGGGCTCATCGGAGGCTGCCATTTTCGCATCGAGGTAATCGCGGCAAGCCATGATGCGCTTTCGCG
>DAIRDH010000040.1:0-32087 GCA_036796255.1 Cryomorphaceae bacterium | reverse complement strand
AAGGACGCGTTGGCTTTTGATTCCCTTCACGGGTCAGGTGGGATCACCGAAGGTAACCCCAAAAAAAACTTCAAAAGCGGCGCAGCCCTTTTGTAAGGACTTTTGAATGAAAAAAGCACGCGGCCGCAAGGACGCGTTGTTACAATGATGGGAAAGGACTTACCACATTAACGGGTCAGAAAGATCGAAAAGCCTAAATTCGCCAGCGGAACCAACCTACTCAATACAATGATCCGAATTGGCCTGATACGCGAGGGCAAGAACCCACCCGACAAAAGAGTGCCCATGACACCCCGACAATGCAGGGAGCTCATAAACAGCTACCCCAATGTGGAGATGTATGTGCAGCCAAGTGCCATTCGGGCCATTCCCGATGCGGCTTACGAAGCGGAGGGAATTGCGCTGCGCGAAGACCTGGGCAATTGCGACATTCTGCTCGGGGTTAAAGAAGTTCCCGGGGAAATGCTCATTCCGGATAAAACCTACCTGTTCTTTTCGCATACCTACAAGCAGCAACCCTACAACAGTGGACTGCTCAAGGCCATACTTTCGAAAAAAATTAGCCTGATCGACTACGAACTCCTCGCCGATGCCAAAGGGCGCCGGCTGATCGGTTTTGGAAAATATGCGGGCATCGTGGGCTGCTACAATGGCCTGCTCGCGCTCGGTAAAAAGCATGGTCTCTATGAACTCAAGCCCGCTCACCTCTGCGAAGACCGCAAGGAAGTGGAGAGGGAATTGAAAAAGGTGCGCTTTCCGCAAAATTTCAAACTCGTACTTACCGGTGGGGGCCGCGTGGCGAGCGGTGCACTTGAAATACTCGCATTGCTCGACATTGCGCAGGTAGATGCGGAGCAGTTTATAAAGCAGGACTTTGAGGAGCCCGTGTTTGCCCAGCTCGGGGTCACGGAGTACAACAAGAGAAAAGATGGCAAAGCCTTCGACACCCCGACCTTTTACGCCCAACCCGAACTTTTTGAATCCAATTTTTTGCGTTTTGCGCAAGCAGCCGACATGTACATCTCTTGCCACTACTGGGATGAGCGAGCGCCCTATATTTTCACAAGAGAAGATGCCAAGCGCAGCGATTTCAAGATTAAAATTGTGGCCGACATCAGCTGTGATATCGACGGCCCCGTGGCGAGTACCCTGCGGCCTTCAACCATTGAAAACCCGCTCTACGGCTACGATCCTTTGGCGGAAGCCGAAACAGATTTCATGAACCGGGATGCCATCGGGGTGATGGCTGTGGACAATTTGCCCTGCGAGCTGCCCAAAGACGCTTCGGCCGATTTTGGCAGGGAACTGCTGGACAATATTTTTCCCGAATTGCTTTCAGGCCGCAGCTCAGCGGTGATTGAAGGCGCCAGGGAAACGGGTCTTGATGGCAAGCTCACAGAGAAGTTTGCTTACCTCAGTGACTATGTGAAGTAGGCATTAAACCTTGGCTTCCTGACCCCTGATTTGAATGATTTCCGCATGGGGATCGGCGGCGCTGAACACGGCATTTCCGGCTACGAGCACATCGGCACCAGCCTCGTAAAGCTTGGCGGAGTTGTGGCGGTTTACGCCTCCATCAACCTCGATAAGTGCTCCACCCCCTTTGCTTTCAATCAATTGCTTGAGCTGTGCGATCTTCTGGTAAGTATTTTCAATGAATTTTTGCCCACCGAAACCCGGATTCACTGACATGACGAGCACGAGGTCAACATCGGCAATAATATCTTCAAGCAAATGAACGGGGGTGTGGGGATTAAGCGCTATGCCCGCTTTGATGCCTTCGGCCTTGATGGCCTGCACGGTGCGGTGCAGATGGTTGCAGGCCTCGTAATGCACAGTGATGACCTGGGCTCCCGCTTTCGCAAATTGGGTGATGTAGCGGTCGGGGTCAACAATCATCAGGTGCACATCGAGTGGCTTGGCGGCATGCCTTTGAATGGCCTCAATCACTGGAAAACCGTATGAAATATTGGGCACAAACACCCCATCCATTACGTCAATGTGAAACCAATCGGCTGTACTCTCATTGATCATTTCTACATCCTTGCCGAGCTGGGCAAAGTTGGCTGCGAGCAGCGACGGGGCTATCATTCGAAGCATGGCGGATAATTTACTGCAAAGAAACAAAAAAGGGAAGGCATCCCGGCCCTCCCCTTTTGATCTGTTTCAAAGATTGTGTTAACCCAAATAGGATTTGAGTTGTCGGCTGCGCGAATTGTGCTTGAGCCTTCTCAATGCTTTCTCCTTGATTTGGCGCACACGCTCGCGCGTAAGGTCAAATCGCTCTCCAATTTCTTCCAGCGTCAAAGCGTGGTCGCCACTCAACCCGAAGTACAGCTTGATGACATCGGCCTCGCGCATGGTGAGCGCATTGAGCGAGCGGTCAATCTCCTGATGCATAGAGAGCGCCATTAATTCATCCTCAGGTGAGGGGCTGCTTGCGCTGATGAGCACGTCGTACATGCTGCCGCTTGAGCTGTCGTCTTCCGTCAAGGGGGCATCCATAGAGACGTGGCGGCCCGAGTTGGCAAGAGATTGCTTCACCTCTTCAAGGGTCATCTCCAGTACTTCCGCAAGTTCGGCTGGTGTAGGAGGCCTTTCGTACTCCTGCTCAAGCCTTGCAAAGGCTTTGTTGATTTTATTGATCGATCCTATCTTATTGAGCGGCAGTCTCACAATTCTGGCCTGCTCGGCCAATGCCTGCAAAATAGATTGTCTGATCCACCACACAGCATAAGAAATGAACTTGAAACCGCGTGTTTCATCAAATCGCTGGGCCGCTTTGATCAAGCCGAGGTTGCCCTCGTTGATAAGGTCTGACAAGGTGAGCCCCTGATTTTGATACTGTTTCGAAACGGACACTACAAACCTCAAATTGGCTTTAGTGAGCCGCTCCAATGCTTTGTGGTCACCTTCGCGAATGCGCCTCGCCAGGTCGACTTCCTCTTCAGCTGAAAGCAGCTCTACCCTGCCTATCTCTTGAAGATACTTGTCGAGTGAGGCCGTCTCCCTGTTGGTAACCTGTTTTGTAATTTTTAACTGTCTCATAGAAAAATTTGCTGCTTTTTATCGGCCTAAAACGACCGCGTAATATAACGGCACCCGCAAGCTTTTGGTTACAAAAAGCATTGCGGGTGCAGTGTTATATTTGGAGCGCTATGAGATCAGACTCCGATCAAGGGATATGTCCCTTAATTAGTTATTCGATGGCTCGCGCTCCGGACGGGGCAGCAGCACCTTCCTTGAGAGTTTGAGTTTTCCGGTTTTGGGATCTTTGCCCACAACTTTAAATTTGACCATCTCGCCTTCTTTCAAGACATCTTCTACCTTGTCTATTTTGCGCCATTCCAATTCGGAAATGTGCAAAAGTCCATCAACGCCTGGCACCACTTCAACGAAGGCACCGTAAGGCATAATGGTTTTCACAACGCCTTCGTACTCCTGACCTACTTCGGCCGATGGAGGGAATGCGATGCCCTTGATGCGCTTCACAGCGGCGTCGATATCTTCCTTATTGGCCGATACGATGTCAACCCTTCCACCTTCAGCCACTTCTTCAATCACGATTTCAGTGTTGGTAGTGGCCTGGATTTCCTGGATGATTTTACCTCCAGGCCCGATGATGGCTCCGATCATGTCTTTCGGAATTACGAAAGAAACAATGCGTGGCGCATGTGGCTTGTAGTCTTCTCTTGGCTGGTCGAGCGTCTTGAGCATCTCTCCAAGAATGTGGGCGCGGCCGTCGCGGGCCTGGTACAGGGCCTTCTTCAAAATTTCAAAGCTCAAGCCCTGGATTTTGATGTCCATTTGGCAAGCCGTGATGCCTTTAGAAGTACCAGTAATCTTAAAGTCCATATCGCCGAGGTGATCTTCATCGCCCAGGATGTCAGAAAGTACTGCGTACTTGCCGCTTTCCTTATCGGAAATAAGGCCCATCGCGATACCGGACACCGGCGCAGTGATTTTCACACCGCCATCCATCAGGGCCAGTGTGCCTGCGCAAACTGTAGCCATAGATGATGAACCGTTGGACTCGAGAATGTCACTCACAATACGAATGGTGTAAGGATTCTCAGGAGCACCGGGAATTACGGGCTTCAAAGCGCGCAATGCGAGGTTACCATGACCAATCTCACGGCGCGAAGTTCCCCTCAGGGGATAAGCTTCACCTGTAGAGAAGGGTGGGAAGTTGTAATGAAGCAAGAAGTTCTCTTTGCCTTGAATCAAAGCGCCATCGATCATCTGCTCATCCATTTTAGAGCCGAGGGTCAATGTGGTCAGCGATTGGGTTTCGCCACGGGTGAAAATGGAAGAACCGTGTGTACCTGGAAGGTAATCTACTTCGCACCAAATGGGGCGAATCTCATCCGTTTTGCGTCCATCAAGTCGGGTGTTCTCATTGAGCACCAAGTCGCGAATGGCTTTCTTTTGGGCTTCGCCAAAATACTTTTTCACCAGGGGCTTCAATGCATCGCGCTCCTCTTCAGGATATTTCTCAAGAAAAGATTCACGCACTTCTTTGAACGCCATGCCGCGTTCTTCTTTGCCAAGGGGATTCTTTGCAATGTCGTAACAAGCCTGGTAGCTGTGTGCATGCACTGCTCCGCGCAAAGCTTCGTCATTTACTTCTGGCTCGTACTCCCGTTTGGGTGAACTTTTGGCGACAGCCGCACCCAATTCATTGAGTGCATGGCACTGCTTCTTGATGGCTTCGTGGGCCACTTCGATGGCTTCCACCATTTCGTCTTCGCTCACTTCCTTCATTTCGCCTTCTACCATCACGATGCTATCGAGGGTACCGGCGATCATCATATCCATGTCGCTACCTGCGAGCTCTTCGAAAGTAGGGTTCACGATAAACTTGCCATCCTTGCGCGATACGCGGACTTCACTTACGGGGCCGCCGAAAGGAATGTCAGACACTGCAATAGCAGCTGAAGCTGCAAGGCAAGCGAGAGCGTCGGGAATGTTGGACTTGTCTGATGACATTAAGGCCAGCATCACCTGAATTTCACTGTGGTAATCTTTTGGGAAAAGCGGACGCAAGGCGCGGTCTACCAGTCGCATTACCAGGATTTCGTCCGTGCTCGGACGCGCTTCGCGCTTGAAAAACCCTCCGGGAAAGCGGCCTGTAGAGGCATATTTTTCGCGGTAGTCGAGCGTAAGTGGCAAAAAGTCCACGCCTTCTTTGGCTTCTTTGTTGGCAACTACGGTGGCCAGCATCATGGTGTCGCCCATACGCACCATCACAGATCCATCTGCCTGCTTGGCGAGTTTACCTGTTTCAATGGTGATCGGCTTTCCGTCACCCAGGTCGATTGTTTTCGAAATTAATTCGTAGTTCATTGTATTCGTGTGTATTGAGATTAAAAATCGTTTAAAAAATCTTTTGCTTTTAAGCAAAAAGAGGCAAGGGTCATTTTGACCATTGCCTCTCTTCGGTACGTTATTAAAAGTGTGGTAACCCGATTACTTACGGATGCCCAACTCTTTAATTATCGCTCGGTAGCGATCAATTTCTTTGTGCTTCAAGTAGTCCAGAAGTCTTCTTCTCTTACCTACCAGTGCTACCAGTGCACGCTCTGTTGCGTAATCTTTCTGGTTGCGCTTCAAGTGCTCCGTAAGGTGGTTTACACGGTGGGTGAAAAGGGCAATTTGTCCTTCTGCTGAGCCGGTGTCTTTCTCAGACTTGCCGTGCTTCTTAAAAATATCTGCTTTTACTTCTGGTGCTAGATACATGTCAAAATTTTTGTAAATGTTTGTGATGCGGTCTAAATGCGGGTGCAAATATACACTTATTTTGATGCAGTTGCATCCTCTTCCATAAATAAGTCGATGGCGAGGGCCAACTTTGCTTTAAGCTGGTGGCGGTGTGCGATAAAATCGAGGAAACCGTGCTCCAGGACGAATTCGCTGGTTTGAAAACCTTCGGGCAGATCTTTGCCAATGGTTTCTTTCACCACGCGCGGACCGGCAAAGCCGATCAAAGCCCCTGGTTCGGCCACATTGAGATCGCCCAGCATGGCAAAACTCGCGGTAACTCCACCTGTAGTCGGATCGGTGAGCAAAGAGATATACGGCAGCTTTGCAGAGGATAGCAGGGTGAGCTTGGCCGAAGTTTTGGCCATTTGCATTAGGGAGAATCCAGCCTCCATCATGCGTGCACCGCCTGATTTGCTGATGATGATGAGCGGCGCATGCAATTTAATGGCCTGGTCTATGGCCCTGGATATTTTCTCTCCAACCACCGAACCCATGGACCCTCCGATAAAGCTGAAATCCATGGCGGCTATCACCACCCGCTTGTTGTCAATTTTGCCATAAGCGGTGCGTATGGCATCCTTTAGCTCCGTTTTCTTCTGCGTGGCCTTGATCCGCTCCGTGTACTTTTTGGTGTCTTCAAATTTCAGCGGATCAGCTGAAGACATGCTGCGGTTGAATTCTGTGTACTTGTTGTCGTCAAAAAAGAGCTCAAAATAATCGCTTGCCGAAATGCGCTCATGGTGGTTGCAATTGGCACACACCCACATGTTCTCATGGTGCTCATCAGTGCTCACCACCGTACTGCAGCTGGGGCACTTATACCACAGGCCTTCAGGCGTTTCCTTCTTGTCTTTGGTCGAGGTCGTAATGCCCTCTTTCATCCGTTTAAACCAACCCATAGGCTCCGATTAAGCGGCAAAGTTACAAAATCTTTGATCGCGAAAAACAGCTTAGAAGGGATACCCGATTCCCAGGTTGAGATTCCAGCGCGGGCCATACTCAGGCAGCTGTCGGTTAGATGGGCGCTCGAGATTCAAATCAGCAACGTAGGCATTGTAAAGCTCCTTGCCCTGAAATAGCCAGCGTTCGCCGGGGTCTAAGGTGGGGTCGCGCATTTGCAAACCCGCATCCAACCTCACGATAAAAAAATCGAAATTGAAGCGCACGCCAAATCCTGCTCCCACAGCAATCTCTCTCCAAAAACGGTCCAGGGCAAAGTCTGCTCCCGGTCGTTTTTCATCGACCGCAATGTTCCAGATGTTGCCCGCATCCACAAACAGTGCTCCTTCCAGAAAACTGATCAAATTAAAGCGGTACTCCACATTTGCCTCGAGCAGGATGTCACCGATTTTATCAAAATTGCGCTCTGGATCGCGGAATGAACCCGGCCCCAGGGTTCTGGCTTCCCAAGCGCGGATGTCATTGGCACCACCGGCGAAAAAGCTTTTCTCGAAAGGGAGCACGTTGAGGTTATTCAATGGCACGCCCACTCCACCGGTGAAGCGGTAAGCAGTGCTCATCTTGTCATTGTGCTGCCGGTAAAAACGCCAGTCGTGGGTGGTCTTTAGGTACTGGGCGAAATTGATGTTGAGCACCTGGTAGCTGCCATTCTCATCGGCCACTGCGCTTGAAGCCCTGAAGAGTCCGCGCAGCAATGAGCCAGCCGATTCAAACTCGCCGCGGTAATAAAATGAATTTCTCTTGCGCACTCCAGGCCTTTGGGTGCTATAGGTGTAAGCAATGCGCGATGCGGCAATGAAGTGATCATTAAAGCTGTTAATCAGGAAGATGTTGCCGGTTTGGTTCAATTGCTCCTCGAACAGTTCGGACTTGTCAATGCTGATCAAGCTGATTTCAATCGGATTGACCGCCCATTGCTTCTCATCGGTCTCTGACCATTGGTATGAAAGGGCGATGAAGGACCTGGTGCGTTGGTAATCAGGTCGCTGCTGGTAGTTGAGGTTGGCCCTGAAAGTGGTCCTTGGGTTGGCCCTTTTTGCAAAACGCTCCTCGCCTACCGGAAGCAAGAATTTAGGAAAAGTGAGTGCTATCTCAGGGCCAAATTCCAGTGTATTGAAGCGCACATTGCGCCCTACTCCCAGCGTTGCCTCATCATTGCCGGTAGCCGAGCCCGTGAGCAATTGCTGGGCCTCTAAGCCGCCTGTAAGGTTGATATCCAGCCGCTCAGCTCCACCGAAAATGTTGCGGTTTTGATAGCTCACTGCTCCCTGAATACCCAAAAAGCCTCCACGGTTGGTGCCCCTCCCCTCAAGCGATACATTCTGCTTGGGCGTAGGGAGGGTTGAAATCACGCAGTTGAGCAGCGTATTTTCCTCGTCATCCTCCACGGGATTGAATCGGATATTGGTGCTTCGCACTATGGGTAATGCACTCATGCGCCTGTAAGTCATGGTCACCCTATCAATGGAGTAGAGTTCGCCAGTATTGAAAAGAACCGTTTGCGCAAGCGTACCCGGCCTCACATTGAGCTGGCCCTGATCTATCATGGTGTAGCCGCGAAGCAGCGTTGTATCGGCGCGTTCCACAGGGGTGTCGCGGAGCGCTGGCCGGTCGATGATGGTTACGCTGTTTACCCTGAACTGGCGATAAGGAACTGTCAACAAGCTATCGGGATCGCCTTCGTAAGGTACACGCCGGGGAACGATACCCAGCGTAAGATGCACGGCATGCCGTCCGAGGGCGCTGTCAACGTCGAAGTAAATAAGTTCTTTATTGAAATCGTAATACCCAATATTTCTCAGCGCATTGTTGATTTCGGTGCGTTCCGCATCTAGCAGCTCAATACTGAATTGCTTGCCCGGGCGAAGGTTACTCCTGCCTTGGCGCGCTGGTCCTAACCGCGCACGAATATTGGAGTCGGGTATGCGGTAGCTGATGCTGTCGATGGTGTAAGGTGTGCCAGGCCAAACGGTATAGTGCACCTCACGCTGATTCTCAGCCCTGCGCCTGGTCTCTTTGATTTCAGCTTCCACCCGCGCATTAAACCAGCCGTGCTTTATCATATAGGTACGCATTTGCTGTACGCTCCGCGATACTTGGGCAGTGTCAAGCACCACTGGTGGTTCACCCACCGTTTCGCGCCACCAGGAACCTGCTTGCTTCAATTGAAGCGGCTCTTTTCCCTTGCGCTCCCTCCGGGCATTTTTTTCTTCCAGCTTCGCCGCCCGTTTGGAATTGACTTCGTAAAAATTGTCGGGATTGGGCACATTGTAGGCCCACAAGTAGAATGGAAAAATCCCCAATATGCGCCTATTTGGCTCCTGCCTAATGGTACTCTCCAGCCCATCGCGGCTTACGTCATCTGATCCCTTGACCTCCACGCGATTTTTGCGCAGCAGCAACTCTCCTTCAGCAAGGCGCTTGGTGGGATTGCAGGCAGCCACCACTAAAAGGGCCGCCAGAAAAGCGGCTTTTGCCAAAATCTTATGCCATCTTTGCTTCTCCAACCGCCTTAAATGGGGATTATGCACGAAAAATTGAGCCAAAGCGCCTCAAAGTTGATCAAATCACTCCAGCAAAAAAAATACCGCGATCTGCACGGGCTTTTTGTGGTGGAAGGCATCAAGCTTGTAGCAGAGGCCTTGGCGGCAAATGTCGACATTAGCCACGTGGTGTACACGGGCAACAGCGACGATTTTTCATTTCCCCTGCCAAATAATGCATCGAGCACGAGCGATCGCGAGCTTCTTGCCATCTCCTCACTTAAAACGCCCAACCGCATTCTCGCCATTTGCCGCAAGGCTGAACAAGAAAACAATCCGAACGTGGCCGGTCCAACTTTCGCCCTGGATAGCGTGGCCGACCCCGGCAACCTGGGCACCATCATCCGGCTGTGTGATTGGTTTGGAATGCCTCAGCTCATTTGCGATAAGCGCAGTGTAGATCGGTACAATCCGAAAGTGGTGCAGGCCACCATGGGCAGCATTTTTCGGGTTCAGCTGCATTATGTAGACCTTGAGCATTGGCTGGCGAAATTGGCAAAAGATCAGGACGTGTTTGCCGCCCATATGCAAGGTGAACCGCTGTATGAAACCCATTTTGGCGAAAAGCCAGTTGTGGTGTTGGGCTCAGAGGCACATGGCATTCGACCTGAAATAGAAGCCCTTTGCAAAAAACGAATTTCCATACCCCGCATTGGCAATGGTGAATCGCTGAATGTTGCAGTGAGCGGAGCAATTATAGCTTCTGAAATTGCAAGGAAAAGTTTGACTTGAGCCTGGTTGCTTAGGTTGAAGTGGACAATTTATTTGTTTTTGCGCTCACGCGCCCTTGACCAACCCATGCCTTGCAATTCCATGGATTGCTCGATTTCGTATTCCATATTCGGCTTGAGATATGGACCTGTGGGCTTCAAAAGATCTGCCCCTTGTGCCCGGGGGTGCTTTATGGCTTTGCTGATGGGGTAAGCGTTCATATCATCATCACCGTAAGGCCTGAGCATGGCAGTGACTTCGCTTAGACTCAGTTCAGGGTTCAACCAATTGCGCTCATCGGATGGGCTTAGGATAACGGGTGATCGGTGGTGGGGAATTTGCTGAAGCAAATCATTGGGGGTGGTGGTGATGATGGCGCAGGACTGCACTATTTCGCCACTTTCCTTGTCGACCCACTCATCCCAAATTCCTGCAAAAGCGAAAGGCCGCTTGGCTGGGTTAAGGTGCACGAGATGGGGCTTGTCAAGCCGCTCTTTTGTGCTGCCTTCAATAAATGCATCGGCGATAATGAGGCAGCGCTGGCTCCGAATGGGCTTGCGAAATGCCGGCTTGGCGATGATTCCCATGGCGCCGCTGTATCGCGGATCGTCTTCTTTGTTGTGGTCGCCCTCGGCGCGGGCATTGAAGAGGTACATGCGCTTTTTGGCCCAGAAGGGCGTGAGCCCAAAGTAGAACAGCTGCACTTCATTGGGCCTGGCATCAGAAATTACCGGCACTTTTGACCCTGGCCCGAGATTGAAAGACGCGGGAAATTCGAAGGGCATGCTTACCGCAAAACGCTTCTCCATTTCCACAAGGCTTGATACGACTACATAGCGACCACACATGGTTGGTAGATTTGGAAGTATGAAGCTAGTAATTTTTGGCGCCACAGCCGCTCATGAAGTGAGGATAAAACCAGGAGATCCTTCGCCAGGCCACAGTTGTAATCATCAGCATGCTTACCTTTGAGGTAAACCGCAACCATGAACCCTCAAAGCAGCGCCCTCACCTACTCGATTCTTCCATTTTCAAAGCTGAGCGTGATGCAGCTGCACGATCTCTTGCGGCTGCGGGTTGATATTTTCGTTGTGGAGCAGCAATGTCCGTATCCTGAAATTGATGGAAAGGATCCGGAATGCTTTCACTTACTGGGCAGCAACGTGAATGGCGAATTGCTGGCTGCTGCCCGCATCGCTCCGCCCGGGCTTATTTACAACCAGGCAAGTGTAGGCCGTGTGGTGGTGCGGCAAGATGCACGGGGGCATCGCCACGGACGCGAGTTGATGGAAGAGGCTATGGCTTTTTGCCAAAATGAGTTGAAATCAAATTCAATCAAGCTCGCCGCACAGCACTACCTCGAAAAATTTTACCAGAGTCTGGGTTTTGTGACCATATCAGACATTTATCCCTGGGATGGAATAGACCATGTGGATATGATCTGGGAAAAGGAATAAGCCCCCGTTTCCGGAAACGGTTCTAAACGAGCGCTACCATTGGGTAAAATAGAAATCGGGCAGGTTGAAGTCGGCAGGAGATTGCCCTGTGCGCAGATTCGAAATAGGAATTGACGCCGGTCCGAGTTCATGTCGCGTGGCAATGATGGCCCCTTCGTGCTCCTCCCAGTTCTCCCAGCTTGCTTTTAAGCCGCCTATTGGAATGATCTGCACCCACATCCTGAAATAATCTGGGAGTCCATCCTCTCCGGGCACCCACAAGTAGGCATCACCAGGCGTCACGCCTCCGCTGTTGTATTTTACCAAAAGGGCCTCTTTGCCGTCGTCAAGCGTCACCAAAAATCTTTCGGTGCCAGCATCGCGCACCTTTGCGGGGGCATTGAGCCAGAAACTGTCATTGGCCCAATTGGCATACGCTTTTTGAATGGCCTTATCAGCTTCATCACCCGGGAGGACTTTTCCATCTTTTCTGGCTTCACCTTCTTTGGTATTTAAATTCAGTACCACCTCATAGTCATCCCATTTTACTTGGGCCACGTGGTTTACTTTATCCCATACGTAGTGGTTTTCGCCACGGAAAGTCCAGGAAACAAAAGGAATGGCTCTCCAGGCGTCGGCATTGACGGCTTCCAGTATCGCATCGGCCATGGCCTCAGCCCTTGGGCCCTTTTCGCCTTGAGGCATCGGTGTGTGTATTGCCCACAGACCGAAAGCCAGCAGCAATATAATGGACAGGAATGCAATAAGAAATTTCTTCATGGTTGAAAGTCGTTGATGCGGGGTAAAAGTAAAGCTTTAGCCGATTCCCCATTACGTGCAAAATGCAGAACGATCAATTATTTGCGGAAAACGCCCTCAGCGAATCAAGGTCACGTGGCCTTTGTACTCAAAATTCCAGCCACTGAAGTCCGTCACCATAATGATGTATTGGTACAAGCCGGCCTGGGAGTAATATGACCCATTCTGGTAACTCCCATCCCAGCCTCGCTGCACATCCCGCTGCAAAAACACTTCCTTTCCCCACCTGTCGAGAATCACCATATCGTAACTCACTGCGCCGGTGATTACTGGTTCAAATATATCATTGACACCATCGCCATTGGGGCTGAAGGCATTGGGCACATAAATCAAATGGTCAGCGACCCGAATATTTCGCTCAAGCTCGGCGGTACAGCCAAACTCATTGCTCACCCTTTGGGTGATGGTTTGCGGCCTGAAATCATTTAACATATGAGAGAAACTGCAGGCGGTAAATTCTTGGTTATCGAAAAAGTAAAAACAGGAGGTACTGCCCTCGCTGGCGTCTGTGATGGTAACAAGCGGCTCCATTGCCGATACGACTTGCGGATCAATTGCAAAACCTGGCGTGGGCCTGGGCAGCACTTCGATAAAAGCTTGCCTTACTTTCTCATCACTGTCAATGCAACCATTGAGGTTTTGCAAGTTCATTGTAACGGTATACGTTCCAGGCCTGTTGTATACGTGGGTGGTTGCAAATGAACCAAAGGGGCTGCCATCGCCATAATCCCAGGTGTAAGCTGTGTTGGTGCTTTGTGTTTCCGAAAGGTTTTGAAAAGACACCGAGAGCGGGGCACAACCTGTCCTTGGACTGGCGTCAAAATCGGCAATTGGATTTTCATGGACAGTCACTTCACCATCTGCTGAGCGCGTGCATCCATTTTCAGAAATGGTAAGCGAAAATGCATGGGTACCTGGTTCCAGAAATATTTGATTCGCCACCACTGGCTGACTGGATGTGGCTTGTACCGCATTGTCAAAAGTCCAGCTAAACACAGCCGAGGAAGAAAAACTGCCCTCGGGTTCAAAATTGAAACTTTGAGAATCAAAGCATTGTACCGGAAAGTCAGGAGCCTGAGGAGCAAGTAGGCTTTTAATGTCAAATGTTTCATCAACCGTGACGGGACAATTGCCTGTGCCCACAGCTGTGAGGGTAACGTTGTAAATACCATCGCCGGGAAAGGTGAAGCTCGGGCTCGCGAGAAGACTTACGGCTCCATCGTTCCCCACGCCAAAATCCCACATAAATGAACTGGCATTCTCGCTTACCTGATCAAAATTGTAAGTGTATCCATTGCAAAACACCGTTTGTGGCTCGATGCTGACTTCCACAAGCGGGGCAATCTCAAGTTCATACACATCGGCTGCCGAGCAAGCATTGTTGAGCACTTCGACTTCAATAGTTTGTACATCATCGTTGCCGAAGCTCACCCCGGCAACGGTCAAACCTGTAGCGGTAGATGGAGTGGCATTGGGGCCAAAATTCCAAATGATGGGAGCCCCCTCATCGAATACACCTGAAGCGCTGAAGTTGTAAAAGCGCTCCTGGCCTTCGCAAATAAAGCCGTCGTAGGAGGCATTGATACTGGCCGAATAAAAAATTGGAATTACAATGCTGGCAGTATCAGAACAAAAGAACCCCGCATTGGTGATCAGTGTAACCACATAAGTGCCCGTATCAGAAAATGTATAGACAGGATTGATGAGGTTGCTGGTGGGATTGTCGCTTCCCTCATCGCCAAAATCCCACAAAAATGTATTGGTCGCTGCGCTGGAACTGCTAAATGGAACAGTAAGCCCCTGGCAGAGGTCGACCACATCAGGGATATTGATATCGGCTGCGGAAGGAGGCTCACAGAAAGCCACATTAAATTGAAAATCACGTGTATTGACGCTAAGCAACTGTCCATCACGCCACTCTTCCACACACACGCCAATCACGTATTGCCCCAGTTGGGTAGGGACTCCCGTCAGAAATCCAGTAACCGGGTCGATGCTCAATCCAGGATTGCCAGGCAAAGGATTTTCTGCGTCGAAGGTGCCCCCCCAAAGTACAGGTGGATAAGGTGGATTGCTGGCAGGCACGGGCATGGGGTTGCCCTGGGTACCGCCGATGTAAGGTGAGCACAAGCTGTAAGCCAATGAATCTCCATCCGGATCTGTCGCACTGTGGTCAAATTCCAGCAACTCCTGGGCGCAAAGTACCGGAGGGGGGAAATTGTTATAGAAAGGGCTGGAGTTACACTCCACATCAGCATGCGCAGGAATTACACTCTCAATACTTAGCCCCTGAGCTCCGGGGTTGTTTAGATTTTGTATGGTTGCATTGCGACAGCAGCGCTGGTATACTACAGTGTAGCTCTGATTTAAATTCGGAACAGTAAGGTTGAAGCTATATGTTCCTTCTTCCACACAAATATTGGGTGGAAGGATCATACAAGGAGATGACACATTGGTGCTGACTGGCTGCACAGATTGCACGAAAGTCTGGATTATTTCCACCAACTGATTGTTCTGATCAAAAACAGCGAAATGTCCGGGATTGTCAAAGTCGGCGCCGGTAGTAAAGCAATCTCGAAATAATTTCATCGTGAAGGAGTACTGTCCCGGACCGGTGCACTCATAAAACATCTCACCACCAATGATGTGCTCAGCAAAGGAAGTCCTGCCCGTAAGCAGAACCAGCCCAGCAATTGCACATATGATTTTAATGCGTGACAACACAAGCGTTGGTTAAGATATTTCTGTCGTTAGCAATGCCTTAGACGACGCAATGACGCCCAAGCTGTCAAATAGTTCGACAAGAAATGCATTTTATTGGATTTAAAGTTACCAACTTATGGCATACTCTTATAATCCTTTCTGCATTTATTGATGAAATCTTCATATTGAACCGCATCAATGGCCTCCCAACTTTCGCTTTCGAGCGTGATCATGTCGGCAATGAAGTTGCGGTCAGGTAGTATCTTTGCCTCGTACTGATGGATGCTGTAAAAGCTGCCCATGACCTGAATCTCCTCAAAAAGCGCAGGTCCCAACACTTTGAAGTAGGATTTGTTGTTTTTATACTTTCGGAAAAGAGGAAAGAGGTGATTCACTTTAACACACTGAAATGAGCGACAAAAGTAAATATTACGCCAAGGCGCGAAAAAAATACGAAGCAAAAGAATTTGGGGAAGCCATATACTGGTATACCCGCGTGATTGCTGAAGATGGCAACGATGCTGAAATGTTTAGCGAGCGCGGTGTCGCCTATTTCCACATGGGTGAGCTTGATAAGGCGCTTGCCGACTTGAACAGCTCAAAAGAACTGGAGCCCGAAAATCCTTACCGCTACTCGAGTCGTGCATATATCCGCGACGCGATGGGCGACCTGGAAGGCGCCATTGCCGACTATGAACATGCCATCCAATTGGACCCCGATGATGCCGTAGCCCACAACAATCTTGGTATGCTTGAGGAAAAACGCGGCTACCACGCCAAAGCAAAAACCCTTTTCGAGTTTGCCGATAGCCTTGACAAAGATGCGCAGGCAGCCGGGATGAGCGCAGCGGACCTCAGGCCCAAAAACATCCAAAAGGAAAAAGAGCAAAACGAAGCAAAGCAAAGCCTGGGCAGGGAAATCAAACAAGTCTTCACCAATAAATCGACTTTCAAGGAATTCCTTAAATTTATCGGCAACGGATTCCGATAATGCACCACTTCCTAGCCACCCTCGCCGAAAATCTGATAGCACACCACGTACCTCTTCAGCAGCAGCTGGTGGTATTGCCCACGCGCCGAGCGGCATACCACCTCAAGCGCATCTTTGCCGAAAGGCTAAACCACGAAGGCTGGCTACCAGAATTGATCACGCTCAACACCTGGTGTGAACGGGTGGCGTGTGTAAAAAATGCCGACAGGCTGCAGCTAAAGTTCGTGTGCTATGAGGCTTATAAGCAAGTGTTGGGCAGTGCCGCCCAGGATATATCTCTCTTTTTCGCATGGGCCGACACCTTGCTTGATGACTTCAATGACATTGAAAGTCAGGGCATCAATCCGGCGGTGATTTTCAAGGAACTCAAGGATTACAACGAAATTTCGCAATTCAGTTTTCTGGAAGAGGACCTCAGCGACCGCCAAAAGCGCTACCGGGAGTTTTGGCGCTCTCTCAAAGACATCCACAAACATTTCAATGAGAAATTGGCGGCAGCTGGCATATCGTATCCCGGCCTCACTGCCCGGCTTGCTGCGGAACGTTGCGGGGAATACCTCAGCCAAAATCCAAACCAATTTATCACATTTGCAGGCTTCAATGCACTGTCAAACAGCGAGAGTGACCTGATCAAAACCATTCAGAATCAGGGCCAGGGGAGTTTGTATTTTGACACCGACCCCGCCTGGCTCGATGACCTCGACAACCATGCCGGCCTCTTCATAAGGCGTAAGCTGCGCCAGGGCATTGGCAAGGCCCTGGCCAATGCAGAAACCATGGCGATGAGGCCCCTCGAAGTCACTTACAGCGAGGCCCGCAACAAAGCATCCCAGGCGGATGCCGTATCAGCGCTGATCGCCCAATTGAATCCCGAGGAGCTCAGCAGCACCGTGCTTGTACTCGCCGATGAAGGAATGCTCCTTCCCGTGCTCAACCGACTTCCTCCTAATGTACCCCAAGCCAATGTGACCATGGGGCTATCGCTGGGGCAAAGCGCCCTGAGCGATTGGCTGGAGAAATTATTCTCCCTCCATGAGCGCATCAACCGCGATGCCAAGGGAACCTACATGCTGAGCTCGAAGCTCAAAGCGCTGGTGGCCCATCCTCTTTCAAATATTTTGAGCGCTGGAGCCCCTGCCCCTCGAGTGGAGTTGCAATCGCTCTACATGGATTTGGCAGCCTTTCGGCAAAATGTGCAGGAAGCCCGCTGGCACTGGCTCCTTCCGCTGCTTTCAGATTGGCAACACGCAACCTCCGAAGCCATTGAAGGCTTGAATGCATTTTGTAAAAAAGCGATTGAACGTATGGATCATGTGACTTACAGCAGCCTGGAAGTGCGCATGACGGGCGATGGACTTGCCACCCTGAAGCGATTGCTCAACAAGCTCGGACAGATTCCGCAAATAGCTTTGCTCAAACCCCTTGCCCTTGGCGGAATACTTCAGGATGGATTGCGCAGTGCAAAAATCAACCTCATCGGCGAGCCCGCCGTCGGCTTGCAGATTATGGGACTGCTCGAAAGCCGTGCACTCGGCTATCCGCGCGTGATCATATGCGATGCCAACGAAGATGTGCTGCCCGGCTCCACACATTTCGAAAGTTTTATTCCCTTTGAAATCAGGGCCTACCACAATATGCCCGGCAAGCGTGAAAAAGAATCGGTGTACGCCAACCATTTCTACCGGCTGCTGCACCATGCCGGGCACATGCACCTGGTGTACCATATGGATACCTCGGGCCCCTGGGGCGCAGAGCCGAGCCGATACCTCAAGCAGCTCTCCCATCACCTCAGCGAAAAACTTCCGCTGCTTCAGGTCAAAGCGCTCCCATTGCCGGATCCGGTCAGTAAGAGCGCTGCACGCAACTTGCGCATTGCCAAAAGCGAAGAAGTGCTCAAAAACATCAGGCTGTACATATCCAACCGCCTCTCGGCTTCGGGCATAAACAGGTACCTGGAGAGCTCACTCGAATGGTATTATGAAAATGTGCTACGCCTGGCTTCACCCGAAGATGAAGGACTTCTCGATGTGGCAGCCTTCGGGACCATTGTTCATGCCTGCCTTGAGCAGCTCTACCTCGATACAGGGCTCAACAAGATTCTCATTGCCAAAGACTTTGAAATGATGCGCAGCAATGCCCCCGCGCAGCTGAACGCATGCTTTCAGCAATCGAGCCGCATTGCGCAATTTGACAAAGGCATCAACCGCCTGCACTTCGAAGCTGCTAAAAACATGATTCTAACCCACCTGAACACCGAGCTGGAGCAAATCAAACAAGGCGATGAAGTTATGGTACTCGGTACAGAGTTGCGGCTTTCGCGAAAGCTAAACGCAGTGCTACACGGAGCGCAAATAGAAGCGAATTTCGTGGGTTCAGCCGACCTTGTGATTCGAAGAAATAAGGTGCTTAGGGTCATCGATTTCAAAACGGGAACTGTGCGACCTGAAGACCTGAGCCTGAAAGTAAGCGATGCCGAATCGTACAAGAAAAAACCCAAAGCACTTCAATTGTCTTTGTACGCCTGGATGGCACGCGCGCACTACCATGAAGAAACCGCGGAAGCACAAATAATTTCCCTTCCCAAAGCGCGCAACACCGGGCTTATGCTTGCCATACCCATGAAAAGCCATGAGGATGAATTGCTATTTGAAAGTGTGCTTCAGGAAGTGCTGAACGACATGCTGGATCCCGGAATGCCTTTGGAGGCCAATCCCGATTTCCAATGGGCCAAATTCGAACCCGCTTAGCCGGTGGGCGAAAATATTAAAGCGCCCCGTTGAGAGCGCTTTAAAACCTGCAAGGAAAAATTTGAAACCATTTTGCAGTTACTCACTGCTATGTGTAAGACGTACATTTATTAGGTGGTTGCCTTTCATAAAAATAATATTTCTCGAGATGCAAACAAAAAAAGGAAAGCGCTCCGTGGAGCGCTTTAAAACCTGCAAGAAAAAAGAAACCGTAAGGAACAACATCCCTGTTGCGACCTAAAGACGGCACATAATTTATTGGTTGCCTTGCGCAGATTCCGGAAGTAGAAATTTGTAGCCCACTCCACGCACTGAGTGAAAGTATTTCGGCTCTTTGGGATTGAGCTCAAAGTATTTGCGGAAAGCCAGGATGTAATTGTCAATGGTTCGCGAAGATGGATATACATCGTATCCCCACACCACTTCCAGAATTTCTTCCCGCGAAACCACCCGCCCTTCATTCTCTATTAGAAAGCGCAAGAGCTGTATTTCCCTTTTGGAAATCTCGATTTCCTGCCCGTTTTGGCCGCGAATCAAATAGGTGTTGAAGTCAATAAGGTTTGGACCAAATTCGAATTGCTCCGCAAATTTTGGCGCGGGCTTGGCCGAGACCTCGTGAAGCCGAATCAAATTGCTGATGCGCAGGAGCAGTTCTTCGAGGTTGAAGGGCTTGGTCAGGTAATCATCGCCGCCTATGCGGAGGCCCTCCACCCTGTCGGCCCCGGTGCTCTTGGCACTGAGAAATAGTATTGGGATGCGGTTGTTCTCCAACCTCAGAGTTTTGCACACTGAGAAGCCATCAATTCCGGGCAGCATCACGTCGAGCACACAGATATCAAATCGGGCCTTGCGGGCAAGTTCCAAAGCCTTGCGGCCATCGGGGGCCACGGTCACATCATAGCCCTCTAATTCAAGGTTGAGCTTGATGACATCAATGAGGCTTTGCTCATCTTCGACCAGGAGTATGCGGTGGGCTGTTGACATGCGGTTTACTTCATGGAACTAAAAGCAGCGCGGGGTGTTATTTGGCATAGCATTACCTTCGCAGCAAATTTATTCCTGTGGACAAAAGTACAATCCTGCGCAAAGCAAACGAAATCACGAAGGATACCTTGATGGAAACGCTCCAAATCAAGTTTACGGACATTGGTAGCGACTTCATTGAAGCCACCATGCCTGTTAATTCAGCCGTGCATCAGCCCGCTGGCCTCTTGCATGGCGGTGCCAATGCGGCCCTCGCCGAATCGGTGGGCAGCTGCGGCAGCGTCGTTTTGCTCAAGGATCCCACTGTGGGCGTGGTTGGCATTGAAATCAACGCCAATCACCTGCGCAGTGTAAAGTCGGGAATGGTAAGGGCAAGAGGCGTGGTACTGCATCAGGGCCGCCGCACCCATGTGTGGGAAATTAAAATTTATGATGAGCAGGACCGCTTGCTATCGGTGTGCCGGCTTACCAACATGATCGTTACTCCGGACAAATGAACCCTTTGCTTGTGACTGAAACTTCCGTCAGCCAGATTGCCGCTGCCGCAAAATTTCTTCGGCAGGGGAGTTCATTTTGCCTTTGCCGTTTTCCGGAAAGGGAGAATGTCGAGCTTTACCAGCGCGCAGAAGCCCAAAGCGATGCCAATTTCATCGTGCGTTCTTGGAGCGGTGAGGTCAAAATGCATTTTAAGCAGGTTGAGGCCGGAGCAAAGATCGAGGATTCAAGCAAGGTCAGCAGCTTTATAAACGACGTCGCTTTGCCGGAAGAAACCACATTTGCTGCATACCAGCGCGGTTTTGAAGCGGCAATAGATGCGTTCGAAGGAGGGCAATTTCAAAAACTGGTTCTCTCAAGGGTGAAGCACATCGCAAAACCTGCAGACTTTGACCTGTTCGACTTCTTTGCGAAATTGGAATCGACCTACCCTACAGCATTTGTATACCTGCTCGCCAGCCCGGAGTGCGGCATTTGGCTGGGCGCCACACCCGAAGTACTGCTGGAAGGATCGGAAGGAGATTGGCATACCCACAGCCTTGCGGGAACGAGGGTAGCAGATGCGCCTGAAAAGCCTTGGGGCCAAAAGGAATTGCAAGAGCAGGAATTGGTGAGCGCCCATATCAGAGAAGCGCTGAAGCATGCCGGAGTCAAAGATTGGGGTGAGCAAGGCCCGCAAACCGTTGAGGCGGGGAGCGTGGCACACTTGCGCACCCTGTTCAACTTTAAAATGAATTCAGGCCAGGATCATTTGCTGAAAAGCCTCCACCCCACGCCGGCCATAGCAGGATTGCCTGCTGATGCTGCAAAGGACTGGATAGCACGGCATGAAGCCCACGACAGGAGCCTCTACACGGGATACCTCGGCAGTGTTGATTTTCCCGAAAGGGCAGCCTTCTACATCAACCTGCGCTGCATGCAGGTGGGCAAGAATCATCTTGCGCTCTACCTGGGGGGCGGACTTACCGCGCAGTCGCAGCTGCAAGACGAATGGAATGAAACCGAACACAAAGCATTAACTTTGGAAAAACTTTTGAATGGCAGCAACTGACACACTCATGATGAGTGACAAAAAAGGCGTTCACGCCCTTGTTATGGCTGCCCATCATTACGGCGTGGAGCACGTGGTGATATGCCCGGGCTCGCGTAATGCGCCATTTACCATTTCCTTCAGCCGCAGCGGCCTCTTCACATGTCATAGCATTGCCGATGAGCGCGTTGCAGGATTTTACGCCCTTGGAATGGCCCTCGCCACCGGCAAACCTGTCGTGGTGGTGTGCACCAGCGGCTCGGCTGGCATCAACCTGGGCCCGGCGCTGGCAGAGGCCTTTTACTTAAAGGCGCCCCTGGTGGCCATCACCGCCGACAGGCCGCTGGCCTGGACCGATCAGGGCAATGGCCAAACGATTAGGCAGGAAGGGCTTTTCGCAAATTACATCCGCGGTGCCTACAGCCTCATCGAAGAGCCAAAAACTGCCGACGAAGCCTGGCTCAACCGCAGGGAAATAAGCAAAACCTTCAACCGCCTTGTTGCGGGTGCAGGACCCATCCATTTCAATGCACCCCTGAGCGAGCCCCTGTACCGCACGCAGGCCTACCCGGCTGCATTTGATGGACATTTGTACAAGCGGCAGCAGCTCAACAGCAGCATCCATCCAAAGGATTTGAAAATTTACACCGCATCTTTTTCCAATGCAAAAAAGGTGATGCTCCTCATAGGGCAAATACCTGCCGACGATGCGCTCAATAAGGCGGTAGCCAAACTCGCGTCCATGCCCAATGTGGTGGTGCTCACCGAGACCACGAGCAACATATCGGCCCCGGGTGTGGTCAGCAATATAGACCGGATCGTGATGTCAGTAAAGGGCGATTTGCTCGACCCGCTGATGCCCGAAATCCTCATCACCATGGGCGGCATGATCGTTTCCAAAAAGATCAAGTCCCTTATCCGCGACAATATGCCTGCCCACCACTGGCACATCAACCCGCACGATGAAGGGCTCGATACCTTTAAGGCGCTCACTGCGGAGCTGCCATGCCAGCCCGCTGCATTTTTGGAGAATTTGGCTGAGCTGGAAATTCCCATGGGTCATAGCGATTACCGCCATCGCTGGCAGACTTTGAATCACCTCTCACACGAAGGCCACAGCTCGTATTTGGATGAGATGCCCTGGAGCGATTTTAAAGCTTTTGCGCAGCTCATGCCTGCACTCCAGGCACCGCTTACATTGCACATGGCCAATAGCTCACCTGTGCGCTATGTGCAGCTATTTGGCATGACCGAAGGCATACATTACCACGCCAACCGCGGCACGAGCGGCATCGATGGTTCCACAAGTACAGCGGCGGGTTGGGCCAAAGCCCATCCAGATGAAGAAGTATTGCTCATCACCGGCGACACTGCATTCATGTACGACAGCAATGCACTCTGGAACAATGCGCTTCCGCAAAATTTGAAAATCTGCGTGATCAACAACAGCGGAGGAGGCATATTTCGCATTATCGAAGGGCCTGCTTCAACAGAAGAGCTTGAACCCTTTTTTGAGGCCCACCACCCGGTGGATATTGAGCACATTGCAGGCGCTTTTGGCCTGAAGCATATGCTGGCAACTGACGAAAGTTCACTCAGCGGAGCCTTGCCTGAATTTTTAGCCCACAAAGGCTTTGCCCTTTTGGAAATCAGGACACCCGCCAAAGTAAATGCGCCGGTATTGAAAGGGTATTTCAAGCACATTGCAGCCCATTTTTCCGAAAGGGACCTGGCCGGTCAGCTTCAAGAAAACCACTAAGCCACCTGCTGGTCTCCGCCCAGCTTCACCTGCTGCTCGATCCATTCGAGCGCGTCAAACACATCGTTGAACACGCGCGTTGGGATGCTTGGCTTGTAATGCCGCAGGTAAAACGTAACCGTGAGCTTGTGGGCAAAGGTGCTGATCAGGATGGCATCAGCGGTAGAATAGCGGTGTGGGTTGGTAGAGAGGAAAGATTGCACCCCGGGGGTGATGGTGGAGCCATATGAAAGCTCCACAAGCAGGGGTTTGCGCTCACAGGAGGTCTCTTGCTCAATCCACTCACTGAGTCCCTCGACATCCTCCTCAGTGAGGTCTTCACCTTCCTGGGTGCGGAGGTAATAGAATCCCCTGGCGTCTTCATAAAACTCCAGGGCGCTGTTCTTAAATTTTTTCGGCTTTGGCATCGTATCAAAAGTAGATTTCAGAAACGCCCGATTTGAGATGAAATCCATACGTTTCCCACAATCGTATTTTGATGGAACCTTCCCGTAGGCCAGGTGTTGAAAAAGATGAAGTAAAATCACGAGATGTCCTGCCACGTTTGGGCATTTCTTACGTACTTTGTACTGAAATGATGAAAATAGAAGCATGGGTTAAAGCCTTTCGGTTGCGCACGCTCCCGCTTTCCCTGTCAAGCGTTCTTTTGGGAAGTCTACTGGCCTTTGACAAGGGGCAATTCAGCATGCCCATACTATTCGGTGCACTGATCACCACCCTTTTTCTCCAGATCCTAAGCAACCTCGCCAACGATTACGGTGACTCCTCTCACGGTGTGGACAATGACAAGCGCCTTGGTCCCAAACGCAGCGTACAGTCTGGTGAAATCAGCTCGACTGAGATGCGCAATGCGATTGTGCTGTTTACCGTCCTGGCTTTGGTGTCAGGCATTTGGTTGCTGCTCACCGCCTCCGAGAATCTCGACCTCCCGATTGTACTTGGGTTCTTTGTGCTCGGCATACTGTCCATCGCTGCTGCCATCAAATATACGGTTGGCAAAAATCCTTATGGCTATGCCGGCTTTGGCGACCTTGCAGTCTTCATATTCTTCGGGCTTGCAGGAGTTGCAGGCACGTATTACCTGCACACCAGTAGCTTTGACTGGCCTGAATTGCTGCCGGCAATATCCATTGGGCTATTGGCCACTGGCGTACTGAATCTCAATAACATGCGTGACGTTGAGAATGACAAGGAGAATGGCAAGTTCTCTCTTGCTGTTATTTTGGGCATCGATAAAGCCCGGATATACCACACTTTGCTCATCTCTTTTGCCCTTGCAGCGGCCGTGCTGTATACCGTGCTCAACTACAAGTCGCCGTATCAGTTTATCTACCTCTTCACTGCACCCATTCTTTTTCAAAACATTGGTGTGGTGTGGAGCTCCTCGCGGTCGTCAGACTTGGATGCAGAGTTGAAAAAACTCGCTTTTGCCACCCTGCTTTTCGCTCTTACCATGGGCATAGGTTTGATCTACTGAAGTGAAAGCGACCTGGACCAAGCAACTACTTCGATTTCACAAACCGGCTGGCACTTCACGTGGGGTGCTGCTGGACAAGCCTGCCTATTTCATACGGCTGCAAAATGAATCAACGGGGTTCACCGCCATCGGTGAGTGCGGAATGCTTCCCGGCCTCAGCGCCGACGACAGGCCCGGCTACGAGGCAAAGCTCGAGGAAGTTGTTGAAAGCATCAACAGTGAGGCGGAATTGCCGGAACTCAAGGAATGGCCTTCCATTGCGCTGGGCCTCGAAATGGCGCAGCGCAACTATAAGAATGGACATGACGGAATCATTTTCCCCTCTCCTTTCTCGAAAGGCAGCGATACCATCTCCATCAATGGCCTGGTGTGGATGGGCAGCGCTCAAGACATGCAGCGCCAAATTGACGAGAAGTTGCTTCAGGGATTTAATTGCGTAAAACTGAAAATTGGCGCCATCGACTTTGCGGAAGAGCTCCGGCTGCTGGCCTACATCCGCGAAAGATATCCCGCAGATGTGATCGAAATCAGGGTCGATGCCAATGGCGCTTTTTCAGCAAATGAAGCCCCCCGAAAGCTTGAATCCCTTGCGAAATTTCACCTGCACAGCATCGAGCAACCCATCAAAGCTGGCCAATGGAAAGCCATGGCCGGGCTTTGTGCCAGCAGCCCATTGCGCATTGCACTGGATGAAGAACTCATTGGCTTGTTCACACCTGAAGCGCGCAGAGAGATGATGGAAACCATCAGGCCGCAAGCCATTGTGCTCAAGCCGAGCTTTCTGGGCAATTTTGCGGTAAGCGATGAATGGATCAGCCGCGCTGAGCAACAGGGTGCCACCTGGTGGATCACCTCAGCCCTTGAGTCAAACGTGGGCCTCAATGCCATCGCGCAGTACACTTACACGCGGCTCAACAAGGAGCACCAGGGCCTGGGTACCGGCGCACTTTACAGCAACAATATTGACAGCCCTTTGGAAATTTCCGAAGGCCGCCTGCGTTATAGTCCACACAAAGACTGGAACTTTTCAGCATTGCCATGAATCCTTTCAAAGCATACGAGGGCATCACCCTCAACGGGAAATTCTACAAAAAGGAATCCTTGTCGGCTGCTGCCATGAGCGAGGAGCATCCTGCCTATTTGCGCGAGGTGTTTGCCTTTGCGGCAAAAGTATTTGACCGGACCCACAAAATTCAGGTTTCAACTTCTGGGTCTACAGGAATTCCAAAGAAGATGGATTTTCCGAAAACGGCTTTTGAAGCAAGCGCGAAGTCCACCAACGCATTTTTCGAACTCAACGAGAAGAGCACTGCATTGCTGGCCCTGCCCATGCGTTACATCGCTGGCAAGATGATGGTGGTGCGGGCCATCACAGGTGCATATTCCCTCGATGTGATCGCCCCCACAGGCAATCCCTTCGAAGCACTACCGGCCAAAACTGACAAAAAAGCCCGGCCTTACGATTTCATTCCGCTTACGCCTTACCAGGCTGCCAAATGTGTCGAGAACTCCGCCAAGCAACTGAGCCAGGTAGGCGCCGTGCTCATTGGCGGCGGCCAGGTAAGCGATGCCCTGCGCAAAGACCTGGCACTTGCCAGGGTAAAAAGCTATGCCAGCTTTGGCATGACCGAAACGCTCTCTCACTTCGCGCTCGCCTCCCTGAGTGGCGATGATGATTTGGTGTACAAGCCTATGAAAGGAGTGGAAATCAAAATCCGAAAAAATGGCCTGCTCCGCGTGAAGTGGAAGGCCATCACCCGCAACTGGCTCGATACAAACGACATTGTTTCGGCTTCAGGCAAAGGATTCGTGTGGCTGGGCCGCAATGACCACCTCATCAATTCCGGCGGCGTGAAAGTAATACCCGAACAGGTTGAGAAGAAGCTCGCCCACCTCGTGCCCGTTCCCTTCTTCGTGGCGGGCATACCGCATGAAAAGCTCGGTGAAGAGGTGGCGCTGTTTATCGAAGCCGAGGGCAGTCTTTCGAGAGATTTGCTCAGCGAAGTGCAGCACACCCTGAGCGATACGCCTTTTTGGCAACCCCGAAGGCTGGTCACCGCCTCGGAGTTTCTCTATACGCCCACCGGCAAAATCATCAGGGAAGATACCGCGAGGCGCGCACTCGAAGGGGAGAACAGCAAACTATAATTCAGTCTTTTTATTTGCTCAGTCCTGTCGGGTGGCGATGTAATTGCGCCAGCGGGCCATCACAGCTTCCATATCGTCGGGCATGGGGCTCTCAAAATTCATGCGCTCGCCCGTTGCGGGATGCGTGAGCTCAAGCTTGCGGGCGTGTAATGCTTGTCGCGGTAGCAAATCAAAATTGTTGAGTACAAATTGCTTGTACTTGGAGAAGGAAGTCCCTTTCAAGATGGCATCTCCGCCATATTCCGGATCGTTGAAAAGCGGATGCCCGATGTGCTGCATGTGGGCACGGATCTGGTGGGTGCGGCCTGTTTCCAGCTTGCACTCCACAAGGGTCACATAGCCCAGGCGCTCAAGGATTTTATAATGCGTGATGGCGTGCTTGCCATATTCACCTTCCGGAAATACGGTCATCACTTTTCTGTTTTTCAATGAGCGACCAATGTGTCCTTCGATCGTACCATCGGCTTCAATATCGCCCCAGGCCATAGCGAGGTAGCGCCTGTCGATGGTGCGTTCAAAAAATTGAAGCGAGAGGTGGGTATGGGCCTGTTCCGTTTTGGCGATGACCATCACCCCCGTGGTGTTCTTGTCGAGGCGGTGCACAAGTCCGGGCCTGTTGGGCAATCCATCACTCGCCGAGGGCAGGTTTTGAAAGTGGTACACCAGCGCATTGACCAGGGTACCGGTGTAGTTGCCATAACCCGGGTGTACCACCATGCCCGCTGCCTTGTTGAGCAGCACCATGTGCTCGTCTTCGTAAAGAATGTCCAGCGGAATATCCTGAGGAATGAGCTCAATTTCCCGTTGAGGGTATGGCAGCACGATAGAAATATCATCGCCGGGCTTCACTTTGTAATTGGCTTTTACTGTGGCGCCGTTCACCCGGATGTTTCCATTTACTGCAGCGAGCTGTAGCTTGGTTCTTGAGGTGTTTGGGATGCGGTCCATCAGGAACTTGTCAATGCGCAGCAATTCCTGTCCCTTGTCGGCGGCAATGCGGTAATGCTCGTAAAGTTCCTGGTCTTCCTCTTCGGGATCTTCTGCTTCGCTCATATCAATGCTGTACCACTAGTTTTTTGGAGAACACCTCTGCTCCGGGCAGCCTCACCTGCACGATGTAAAGGCCATCCTGCAATCCGTAAGTGCTTATTTGTTCACCTGCATTTACCAGCTCCTGCTTCACCAATCTACCGCTGATATCGTACAGGCTCATTGTTGAGCTTAAGCCTTCCGGCAAATCGAGCACAAAGTAATCGCGTGCAGGATTGGGATAGAGGGCAATCGCGGAGGCCAGGTCACGGCGGGTGTCGGTGTTCACCACAATGGTTTCCCAGCCGGGGCTGGTAAACATGGGCCTGATCATGGTGGTGCCTTCTATGCCCGATTGGGTCCATACCAGGTTGCTTCCCTTGAACCACAAAGTGCTTGGATTGTTATTGGTGTTTCGATCCAGGCCGATACTGATACCCGTTTCATCTTGATTAGATGCCTGGTATCCCACAAAAAAACTGCCCGCATTTACCACAACGGGCTCCTCAAAGGTATACACAATACGCTGCTGGTAATCATCTCTGCCATATGACACTTGCTTCAGTGACTCGCCCAGCACCTCGCCAGGTCCATTACCTGTATCGGTCCACACCTTCACGGTCATGATGGTGTTTTCAAAATCAAAGGACATGGGAATGGTAAAAATCTCTACGGCAAAGAGTGTGTCTTGCACGAAGGTGGTGTAGCGCATCGCAGCCTCTGACCCCACGCCCGGAATGGACCAGCTCCACTCGGCGCTGCCGTCATCGTAGGCATACTGGGTGAAAAATTCCTGCTCAAAACGCATGGTATCATTGCTCGCTGTTGCGGCGAGGTCGGCGACAGTATGAATCACTTCCACATCCAGTGTGAGTGGTCCCGTGCCACCGGGAATGTCGTAAACAAAGCCATTTGGCTGGAGTCCCACGCTGTGGGTATAATCGAGTGTGCTCCCGGCGGAAATTGCCGGGCTATTGCTGTTTGGGAAAGAGGCCAGCGGAATGTTGTCATCCAAAATTCTGAGTTCATTTCCAATGAGGGTCCTGTTGATTCCGCTCAGGTTTCTAATCTCAAGGGTGATGTCATCCCGCATGAAGCTGGCTTTGTTCTCGAGCAGTACGAAATGTGATCGCGGAATCTGGGTATAATCTTCGAACAGCGTGAAAGCATGTTCGGTAAAAGCGACATCATCTACCTCAGGAGTAGCATTGATGTTGTTCCTGTCCACGCGTACATAATCGATGTTCCATGGGCTGAAAAGGCCCTGTAAACTGGCGCGGTTGCGGAAGCGAAAGCGAAACCCTGTTTTGAGAAATCGTGGCTGTGTAATGGGGATGTGAACAAAGGTGAAAGCTTCCGGCTGGGTAATGTCTATGGTAGACCATACCCAAAACCACTGATCGAGTTCAGGGGCGTAAAACTCCAAAAACAGACTGTCGCCGGGAGAAAAGCCTCCCGGAGATGGTGGAAAAACTCCCCTGCCTTGAGGCTGGTAGTAAAAGCTGATGCCAATCTGGTCGGCAGCATTGCCGTCGAGATCAATGGCTACTGAGGTTAAGGTATCCGCAAGGCCGCCACCCGTAGACCAACTGTAGGGATAACCCACTTCGTCGGCACCGTCAAAAGTGACCACGCCAATGGTGGGTGCATTGACCCCCATGCTCGTATTGCGCGTGGCCTGTCGGCCCGTCCAAAGTGGTTCCAGCCCTTCGGGATTGCCAGGAAAACGGTCGCTGCTGAAGTCATCAATGAAGGGCAACTCAATGGCACTGGCACTTTTCATTTCGGCTGAGCCTATACGTGCCCTGAGCATATCCCTGTTGGCTTCGGTATGAAGTGCAGTGTTGATGTAAATGGGTCCGGCAACCTCCTGGCCATTTGCCGAAAAGGCAAAGCACAGTAAGATGAGGCCAAAACTAAAAATCCTGTTGTGTTTCATAGTCGGTTGGAATGGTGTCGTTTGCAAAAACAGCGGCCTTGTCAGCATCGAGGCTGAGCATCAAATCAACGAATGAGCCGAGCGTGGTTTCCTCGTGGGATGCAGGAAACTGATTGATGACAAAAGCCTTTGCGGTATCCTCGGCACTAAGGCAGCCTTCGCAGCTCAGAATCTGGCCCATGTTGAGCGAATAGGCGTTGAGCAAGCTGTATGCATCTTCATAATTGAGGCCCAGCATTCTGGGCACCTTGGTGAGTTCATTGGAGCGCTGCCCAAGGACCAGGGTCACCTTTTCGCCTTTGCGAATTTGCGTGCCGGCAGCGATTGGCTTGCCTTGAAACAACTGGTCGAGTACACAATCTGTACAAGTATCATCGGGTTTATAAGTGAGGTTTTCGAGTTCTAAACCGGAAATTTCCAAAATGGGGATGGCGATACGGCGCGACTTGCCTTTAAGGTCGGGCATGGACACCATCTCGGGCAGCAAACTATTTACCGTAAGGTAAATGGTACGTCCCTCCTTTACGCGGTGGCCGGGCGATGGATTTTGATGCACCACAGCGCCGCGTGGATACTCGTCGCTATAAATGCTGTCTGTAACTTCGTAGGTAAGCTCGGCAGAGTAGAGCACTTCGTCGAGACTTGCATAATTGGAGCCGCGCAGGTCGGGCACACCGACCGACTCGCCGTGAAGGGTATAGCTGCTTAGCCAAAAAAGTACGCCAAAAACAAGGGCGAGTAGCAATAATCCTATAAGCGCTAGATTGAGCCAAAGTCTTTTACTGCTGAGTGTTCTGAAGGTATTCAATTTGATTGGTGCTTTTAAATCCAGGTGCTGGCAAAGATAGTATTCACAGGGCAAAGCGGTCAACGTAATTGAAAACGGGAATTGCAGAAAGATAGTGCATTGTGGTTGTTAGAAAAATTTGTTCATACTTCAATCTACGCTGTTTCATTTGAGGGCTGCGATGCGATAATTTTGGTTTCTCAAAAATCCTTTTCACACATGGGCAAACGCGTTGCAGTCATTTGCGGAGGCTACTCCGGCGAATCAGAAGTATCACTCAAAAGTGCGGCCATGGTGATGGAGCACATTGACCGCGAGCGCTATACACCCGTATTGGTGAGCATTGAGCCCATGCGCTGGTATGCCCACACCGCTGAAGGCCATGCGGATATAGACCGCAATGACTTCAGCTATGATGAAGGCGGGCACAACTACAAGCCCGACAAATGCCTCATCATGATACACGGCACGCCTGGCGAAGATGGCAAGCTGCAGGGCTATTTCGACATGATCGGTATGGCTTACACCACGGGCTCCGTGCTCAATACCAGCCTTACTTTTAACAAAGTGTACACCACCCGCTTGCTTCGCCACCTCGGTTTTGACGCGGCCAAAGGCGTGGTCATTCACAAGCTTGCCGAGGCAAATGCCCAATCACTGCTCGACGAATTGGGGCTGCCCATGTTTGTAAAGCCCAATGAAGGCGGCTCGAGTCTTGGCGTATCAAAAGTGAAAACGCTGGAAGAAATTCCGGCGGCACTTGAACTGGCTTTCAGCAAAGGCAATGATGTGATTGTGGAGGAATTTATGGGCGGCCGTGAGGTGACCTGCGGGGTATTGTGTACTGGAGGCAGCTATGAAGCGCTGGCCATCACAGAGATCTCAACGAAAAAAGAATTCTTCGACTTCGCTGCCAAGTACAATTACGACCAAACCGAGGAAATCACCCCTGCCGACCTTCCCAAAGAAGACTATCTGAAATGCCAGGAAATATCTGTGCGTATAGCCCGCGCGTTCGACTGCAAAGGCGTGGTGCGCATCGATTACAAATACGAGCCGGGCCGCTTCCGGCCCATTGAGATCAATACGGTGCCGGGCATGACGGCTTTCAGCATTGTGCCGCAACAAGCCGCGGTTGTGGGTATTGATAAGAAGGAGTTGATCACAAGAATCATTGAGGGCTAGAACAGCGCAAATTGCAGTTGCCCTATCCGTTAAACTTTTGTTAATGTCCCCGGGTCTGGAGATCATTCGTGGTACTTTCACAGTATAAAATCGAAAACCAGCAAACATGAAAAATTTCATTCTCTCATTTGCCGTAGTACTTTTCGCTGCTTTTAGCGGTATGGCGCAGGAAAAAGCCCTCTCAGGCGGCCCGGCCCTCTCAGTTGACAAAGAAGTACATGACTACGGTACCATTAAGCAAGGCGCCAACGGTGCTTGCGAATTTACCATCACCAATACCGGTAGCGAGCCATTGATCATCTCCCGCGCCAAAGGTTCATGCGGTTGCACTGTGCCCGAGTGGCCTAAGGAGCCTATCATGCCAGGTGCTACTGCAGCGATGACTGTACGTTACGACACCAAGCGTGTAGGTGCGATCAACAAGTCAGTGACCATCACTTCCAATGCCACCAACGAGCCCAACAAGGTGGTGCGCATCAAAGGAAATGTACTCGCATCTGAAAGCGCTGAAGATATGCCTGTGAAGAAAATGGACGGCGCTCCGATGGCCAACTAAGCCAAAGACTTTCTCACAATTGAAA
>DAIRDH010000039.1:1723-33257 GCA_036796255.1 Cryomorphaceae bacterium | reverse complement strand
CCGAGGCCCTAAAGCAACTCCTTGCCTACCCCAACCCCTTTTCGGAAAATGTGCAGTTTGATGCAGAGGCACTGCAAGCTTTTGGGAATGCCACCCTGCTGGTGTTCAATACGAATGGCGTAGAAGTATACCGCAAGCAACTGCAAGGCATTGACGCAGGTCAGATCAGCCTGGCCCATTTGCCGCAAGGCGCCTATGTAGCCCGAATAAGCGATGGGAAGCGGAGCTTACATACTAAAATTATAAAGCAATAAACGATCATTTAGAAAGCAATGGAAACAGTTGTGAAATATATGCAATCGAATATCTTCAAGCACTGGAGCCTTGTTCTGTTGCTTGTGTGGCCAAGGTTTGTCACTCATGCCCAAAGTCCGGAGCTTCAGTGGGCAGCTATGACCAATAGTGGTAATTATAAAGATATGCAAGCCATGACTACAGATGGCGATGGCAATACGCTCGTGGTTATCGCTTCATTTGCTGCGTTCAACTTTGCTGGCAGCTTATTACCACATTACAGCCTGCTCAGCATATCGTTTGGACCAACGCTGATTAAATTAGATCCTTTCGGAAATATATTGTGGCACAGGTCACTTCGGGGACTCAATCAACTCTCTGTCAGCTGCTGGGGAATAGAAACCGATGTGGAGAACAATATTTATGTAAGCTATGTGGGAACATCGATCGGTGCGAATGCCTCAAACATCGGGGGCTTAAACGTGGTCAGTCCTGTATCAAGTGATCACTTTCTGGTAAAAATTAGTCCTGAAGGAAATGGCTTGTGGTTCAAAATCGCAAATCAGGTATCCATCAATGGCGCGGGAAACTCTCCTCGTCTCACAGTGGCCCCTGATGGCTGTGTGTACAGTTGCGGATACTTCCAAGGCACTGTCAATCTGGATGGGAACTTATTTGAAAACGAGTCTTCAGGCAGCATATACCTATGGAAGAACGACCCTGATGGAAATACCCTCTGGACGAAAAAATTCGCAAGCCCATTAGGCTACATATGGCAAGCCTCAAGTTTGGTGGCTGGACATGATGGAAGTGTTTTTATTACGGGATTGTGGGAGGGCGATTCGCTGCGAATTGATGATCACGTTATCCTAAATGACCTTGCCTTTACGGGCAACGCTGACAGGTGGATTTGTAAAATAGCAGCTGATGGCACCACGCAGTGGCTTGTAAGGGAGCATTCAGCAGGCTATGAAAATAATGCTCAATTGACTTTCACGCCTGAAAACCATTTACTGGCAGTGGCCTACACCGACCAAGATGTTGTGAACATTGGCGACATCCTTGTAAATGGTCCTGGGGTAGTTTTGAGTCGGTACAGCGATACTGGCGAAGTGATTTCAGGAATCATGCTGGGCAATGCCCTTGGAGAATATCCATTTTTTCAACCTCCAGTAATCATCAGCCCTGAGCAAAATTCAATTTTGATTGCTTATGAATATAATGCCCCCAACCTCAGCTTCGGTGGTATGGAAGTGAGCAATGCAGGAGGTATCACCGGAACAACGGATGCATTTATTGCCAAGGTCAATTCTGCAGGTGAAGCGCAGTGGATTTACACCATAAGCAGTGAGGAATCGGAGGTGGCAAATTTTATCGGCTTGGTGGATTCGGATCACTTTGTGGTGGGTGGATCCTTCACTGGAATTGAGCTGAATGTTCAAGGCACTGCACTGATTCCACATACCCAATTCGAAATAGAACACTTCCTCGCCTCTTTCAGCACTACCCTCAACACCCGCACCGCCGAGGCCTTGCAGCAACTCCTCGCCTACCCCAACCCCTTTTCGGAAAATGTGCAGTTTGACGCAGAGGCCTTGAAAGCTTTTCAAAACGCCACCCTCACAGTGCACAGCAGCAGCGGGGCTGAGGTGCACCGCGCTGCATGGCGAGACATTGAGTCCGGTCAAATCAGCCTGGCCCATTTGCCGCAAGGCGCTTATATAGCCAAAATCAGTAACGGAGTGAAGAGCCTACACACTAAAATAATAAAGCAATAACTTCAAAGGACATGAATGCAAAACGCAATATAATCATCCTCATGTGCCTACTCGCCTTAAGCGAGATACACGCCCAGGTGCCACCTTTGCAGTGGGTGCAGCAAACCATTAGTACAGTAAGCAACAGAATAAATGCAATGACCGTTGACAACGATGGCAACATCATTGTGGCTGTGAGCTCAACTGCCCCTTTTGAATTTGCCGGTATTGAAATTCCTCATACCACAATGCTCGATGGAAACCCATTTGTGTCAACATTGATTAAGATCGACCCTGAAGGAAATGTACTGTGGCACAGAGCACTTCATGGCCCATGGCAGAACAGTGTGACATGTGGTGGACTTGATACAGATGCCGACATGAACATCTATGTGAGTTACCGTGGTCAATCCAACTTGGAAAATGCCTCGACCATAGGCGAACTTTATGTTTCGAGTCCAAAATCTCTGGATGACTTCCTCGTAAAAATAAGCCCTGATGGACAAGGCCTTTGGTTCAAAGTTGCCAACAGGGTAAACAACACAATGTCAACCTATTCCCCTACGTTGAAGCTTGGGCCTGATGGCGTGATCATGACAAGCTACCTCACTGGAAGTGTCAATTTCGATGGCATGGTTCTTACAGCACAGGGGTTCTACGATGCCTATGTTGTGAAGCATGACTTCGATGGCAATGTGCAATGGGGCAAGGCCATAGTCAACACCTTCGGTGATGTGTATGTGGAAGCCATAGAAGCGGGCAATGATGGCGGTGTTTACCTTGGAGGCGATTGGTCTGGAGACTCCCTGCACATTGACCACCTCAGCCTTGGCAATGATTTGGCCTTTACAGGAAACAGTGACCGGTGGATTTGCAAACTCGATACGGAGGGTACTGCTGAGTGGCTGGCAAGAGAGCACTCGGCTGGGTATGATTTTTTCATGACCCTGGAGTTGACCGATAACAACGAGTTGCTGGTGGTCACTGATCATCAAGAAGGAGTGCTGCACATTGGAGAGTTTGAAATTGACAATCCCGGGGTTGTGCTCAGCCGCTATAGCTCGGACGGTGAGGTACTTTCAGCATCCCTAGTAGCAGATTCACAAACCAATACAATGTTTTTCCCACCCTTTGTTTCCAGTATTGACAATGGCGCATATTTAATCGCAGGGACTTTTGACAGTGAAACCTATACAATAGGTGGAATTCAAGTCACTAATGCAGCCGGAACCACCGGTACACTCGACATATTTATGGCCAAAATGGATGCTTCCAACCAAGCCGAATGGGTATATACAATTGGCAGTGAGGAGTCTGAGTCGACAGTTGGCATCAATGCCGTTAATCAAGATCAATTGATATTTTCCGGAAGTTTTAATGGCTTCGGACTTGATTTACAAGGGGTAAACTTATTCGCAAATACACCATTTGTTCCTGTGGCCTTTCTGGCTTCATTTAGTACATCATTGGCCACCCGGACCTCTGAAGCCTTGAAGCATATGTTGGTATATCCCAACCCCTTTTCGGAAAATGTGCAGCTTGATGCAGCGGCCCTGCAAGCTTTTGGGAATGCCACCCTTTCAGTGTTTGATACCAAAGGCGTGGAAGTGTACCGCAAGCAATTGCAAAGCAATGATGCGGGTCAAATCAGCCTGGCCCATTTGCCGCAAGGCGCGTATGTAGCGAGGCTGAGCGATGGGAAGCGAAGCCTGCACACCAAAATAATAAAACAATGAACACCATGAATTTCTACAAACCATACAGCCATGAAAACAAGACCTTTTAACAAGCCAATCACCTTGTTTTCAATGCCTGCCTACATAAATGTAAACCCTGCGCATGGCAGGCCATGTTCCACCCTAATTTTATTCCTATGCAACTCATCTGGCTTTCACCCCTACTGCTAATTGTTGGCTTCGCCACAGCAATGATTTTTTTTAAATCCAAATGGAAAAATTTGGGTGTAGAATTCGGCCGCTACGCAGCTGCGTACAGGCATGCCCTGGTGGCTGGTGAGTGGATCTCGCCAAAAAATGGCCTGCCGGAAGTGCTCCACGAAGGCGAACTTGAGATGATCAAGCTGGCCGAGACCCTTGCCGAAGGCTGGAAGAAAACGGCTGACCCAGCACATAAAGACACACAGTCGGAGCTGCGAAAGCACCTAAACAATACACTCATCATCAATGAGCTGGGGCAAAAAATCACCTCTTCCCTCCTCTTGCCCGATACCATGGCACACCTCTACGTCACGCTCAATTCCATGATGGATGCCGCTGTGGTAGAGCTTGGTGTGTACAGCGAAACCGGTGAAAAGTGGACGTATTACATCAATGATACAGGTGCCGCCGAAAGCAATTATCAAAATCACGTGGCTGAATGGGCGCTGCGCAACAACCGAAAGGTGACTCTCGCTGACGCAGAAAATGATTTCGGACGCTATGTGAATGCGCCACTGACCCTCTCTACAGGCAATATTGCGAAGTCGCTGATGGCTTTTCCCATTAACTACCAGGGCAAAACCATAGGGGTAATCACCGTGGCGAGTTACCGCGCCGAAGCCTACGATGAGTACCACGAAGAAAGCCTGGAGCAGCTGCTCGGCTTTTTGGCAGTAGCCCTGCAAAATGCCTTCACCCATGAGCAACTCAACCTATTGAAAATAAGGGCTGAGGAAAGTGAAAAACACGAGCAGCAATTCCTCGCCAATATGAGCCATGAGATACGTACCCCAATGAACGCCGTGCTTGGAATGACCCACCTACTGCTCGATACCAAGCTCGACGACCGCCAGCGAAAGTACCTTTCGGCCATCAACATTTCTTCAAAAAACCTCTTGGTGATTATCAACGACATCCTCGACCTGAGCAAGCTTGAGGCAGGGCGAATGGAGATTGAAAAAATTCCATTTCGCATACGCGATGTGATTCAAAATGTGGTCGATACCAGCAAGTTTAAAGCCGAAGAGCGAGGACTCAGCTACGAAGTCAACATCAGTCCCGACTTGCCGCCAGTGGTAAAAGGTGACCCTACCCGACTCAACCAGATTCTGACCAACCTGAGCTCCAACGCCATCAAATTTACCGAAAAGGGCCGCGTGATCATCAGCGTAGATATGCGGCCCAACAGCAAGTTTATCCGCTTTCGGGTTATCGATACGGGCATCGGCATACCTGAGGACAAACTGCACCTGCTATTTAGCAATTTCAAACAGGTTGATTCCAGCACTTTTCGCAAATATGGCGGTACCGGGCTAGGACTCTCCATTTCCAAAACACTCATAGAATTGCAGGGTGGAAAGGTATCGGTGAAAAGTGAACTGGGTAAAGGCTCGGAATTCTCTCTTGAAATTCCTTACGAACTGGGCAGTGAAAGCGATGTGGCATCCACAGAATCGACCATCTCAGATTATGCAAACTTGAATGGCATTCGCATCCTCGTGGCCGAAGACAATGAGTACAACCAAATCGTGGTCAATGATACCCTCGAAACACTGATCAAAAACATCACGATAGACATCGCTGAAAATGGACTCATAGCCCTCAATATGATAAAAGCGGGTGATTATGACCTCGTGCTCATGGATGCCCAAATGCCTACAATGGATGGCCTGGAAGCAACACGGAAAATCCGTGAACTGGATGATGCTGTAAAAAGTAAAGTTCCAATCCTGGCGCTCACAGCCAGTGTACACAAGGCCGACATTGACAAGTGTATCGCTTCAGGAATGAACGATTTCGTTCCCAAACCATTCACACGCGATGAGTTGCTAGGCACCATTGCCAAATACTATCAAAGCGCCAACCCACATGCAGACGAAGCCCTGAAAGCACCAGAACAAGCGCTTGCGGCAAATGCTCCTCCAATGCAAAACACGAGGAAGCAGCCCTCTGCCACACCCGAATATCACGTTACTGATATGGCCTTTCTGCAGGAATTTACCGAATCGAACGTGCAACGCATGGCGAAGTACATCAACCTCTACCTCAAGCTGCTGCCCGACAACGTCGAAAAATTGCAAGCCGCACTCCTCAGCAAGGATTACGAAGCCCTCGTCAAGGTGATTCACTCCATGCGTCCCCACCTCAATTACATGGGAATGAAAGAGGCAGCTGCTTATGCCGCCGATATAGAAAACAAAGTGAGGGAAAACGCAGATCTCGATCAGGTAATTGAAATGACCGAAGCTGTGCTCGCGCATTGCATGAACTCAAAAAGTGAATTGGAAATGGAGCTTACCGAACTTGCCAAGGTCTAAATCAATAGAAATGATGAAAACCATCTTCATCGTCGACGATGACGAAATGCTTTCCATGATGCTCACTGATCATTTATCATCAAATGAACATTACATCATTCACACCTTCGGAACCGGAGAAGCGTGCCTGAAGTATCTGCACCTGCACCCGGACATCGTCGTCCTTGATTACAACCTGAATTCCGTTGATCAGCATGCAGCCAATGGACTGGAAATTCTAGAGCAGATCAAAGCTTTCGATCCGGATATTCTCGTTGTGATGTACTCCAGTCAGGAGCAATTTGGCCAGGCGGTAGAAATCATAGGAAGCCTCGCCATTGAATATGTGATAAAAGACCAGAAGGCCTTTTCAAAAATCGAAAGTCTGATCGCAAAGACTTAGTTGAATCCAGTCCTAATGAATCAAAATACCAGTCATGGATAAGGAAGATAAAATCAGGAAAATTCGGGTCATTGTGATTGAAGATGATCCCTTTATCGCCATGGTGTACAGTGATCAACTCGCCGATGTACCCAATATCCACTTCGAGTTGGACGTATTCTCAACCGTACATGAAGGCTTTGAAGCGCTCTCAGATGGGGGCTACGACGTGCTCCTGCTCGACCTCAACCTTCCCGACTCTAAGTTCGACCAAACCATTACACAAATCCCCTCCATTTCCGGACTCATTCCGGTGGTGGTGATGACCAGCACCAATGATGAGGGACTTGCGCTGCTCGCCATGAACAAGGGTGCGCAAGACTACCTGATTAAGGACAAACTGGACCGCACGCTTTTCATCCGTTCCGTGCTGTACTCCATCGAGCGGCAGCAATTGCGCAATCAGCTGCACGCTGCCAAGGAGCGCAGCGACAGGCTGCTCAAGAGCATCCTGCCCGCTGCCATTGCTGAAGAGCTCAAGGCAAAAGGCAGCGTGGAGGCGCGGCATTATGATGAGGTCACAGTGATGTTTGTGGATTTCTCAAACTTCACTGCTGTTTCCGAACAACTCGACCCGCGTGAGTTGGTGAGCGAATTGCACCATTGCTTTTCCCATTTTGACCAGATTGTAAAAACAATGGGGCTGGAAAAAATCAAAACCATTGGCGACTCATACATGTGCGCTGGAAGTGTGCCCCTGCTGATGGAAAACCATACCATGGCGATGGTTGAAGCAGCCCTTGAGATAATGAAATTCGTACGGCAGCGTGCTGAACTCAAAGCAAAATCGCAGGAACCTTACTGGAGCGCTCGCATTGGAATTCATGTAGGGCCTGTTGTAGCTGGCGTGGTAGGAACCCACAAATTCACCTACGACATTTGGGGCGACACCGTCAATGTAGCGAGCCGCATGGAATCACACAGCGAGATAGGAAGGATCAACATCAGTGAAGCGGCATACAAGGCAGTGCACAAAGCTGATACATTGCAATTCATACCCAGAGGTCACACAGATGTGAAGGGCAAGGGCTCAATGCAGATGTATTTCGTCGAGCCATCTAAGCAATACAGTGCTTCAAATCCAATGACCTGAATCAGGGTTGGAATATGGTGCCCGCCACTAACGAAGCGGAATATTCTGAAAATTGGGGGTGACCAGCACAATCTCTTCCCTGGCCAGCACACTAAATGGCACCCGATAGCGCAAATTGTACTGGAAATAAGCCTGACACCCTTGATCGGGAGTAAGCTTAAAAAGCCATATTTCAGCGCGCTTAGCACTCAGCAGCCGTGTGCGAAGCTCATATTCATGGTTGTCAGAACAACCCGAATGCGCAACTCCCACAAATAAGCTATCGCCCACAAGTACAGGCAGCTGCACACCGTTGATGATTTCAGCCTGGTCATTGATGAAATATTCAGCACCAAAATCAATGAGTGCAGGATCCGTTGCAGGCGCTGGCCCGTCGTCATCATCGTCATTACAAGCCGTTATTGCAAAAACAACCAGGACTGCAATGGTAAGTTTCCAAAGAATTCCCGGACGGGTTAGAGTAGTATGCATGTTGATAGGTTTTTAAGTAGGATGTGAATTTAGAAAATCTTGGACAATACGGGTGCAATTGTGATTTAAGCGAGTACACCAATTGGAATTTCTAAAGCCTTGACAGCCCTGCAATCCAGACCCAAAATCACACGTGGGTTCCGCTTGTCAAGACTTAGGCTTTCGCCAAAATGATTAATTTCACGCCACTGAAAACCCCGCATACAATCATCAACACACATGAAATTAGAGAATTACGTACTTGGCAAGTGGATCACTGGCGATGGCAAAGGCATGCCCCTGCTCAACGCTGTAAACGGCGAACAAGTAGCCATTGCCACTGCTGAGGGCCTCGACTACAGCGCCATACTCAACTACGGCCGCGAGGTGGGCAATCCCGCTTTGCGCAAAATGACATTTCACGAAAGGGGGCGCATGCTCAAAGCCCTCGCCTTTCACCTGCTTGAGCGCAAGGCACAATTTTACGAACTCAGTTACCTCACCGGTGCCACCAAAACGGATTCTTGGATTGACATTGAAGGCGGCATTGGAAACTTGTTTGCATACAGCAGCCTACGGAAGCAATTTCCAGATGAGCCCTACTACGTGGATGGCGAACATGCACCGCTTTCAAAAGGCGGCAGCTTTATTGGCCAGCACATCATGGTACCCAAAGAAGGGGTAGCTGTCCACATCAATGCTTTCAACTTTCCCGTATGGGGCATGCTCGAAAAGATTGCGGTCAACCTGCTCGCAGGCGTGCCGGCGGTTGTAAAGCCATCGCCCATTGGCAGCTACCTCACCCAAGCCGTGGTGCGCGAAATCGACGCGAGCGGCATTTTGCCGAAAGGTGCCTTGCAATTGCTATGCGGCGATGCACACGACCTGATCAACCATGTGGAGTCACAGGATGTGGTGACCTTCACCGGATCGGCGAGCACTGGCAGGCTGCTGCGTGCCAACAAGCGCATTATTGCGGAGTCGGTGCCCTTCACCATGGAGGCCGACTCGCTCAATGCCAGTGTACTCGGTCCAGATGTGGAGCCTGGCTCTCCTGAGTTTGACCTTTTCGTAAAAGAGGTGCAGCGCGAAATCACCGTGAAGTGCGGGCAGAAGTGTACGGCAGTGCGCCGCATCCTCGTGCCAACGAATCGCCTCGAAGACGTGCAGATAGCGCTTGCCAACCGTCTCGGCAGCACCACCGTGGGCGACCCTCGGGTGGAAGGTGTGCGCATGGGTGCGCTCGCCAGCAAAGAACAACTGGAGCGGGTGCGCGAAAGCATCAAGGAATTGCTCAAGTCGTCGGAACTCGTGTACGGCAGCCTCGACAAGGTGGATGTGCAGGGCAAAGGCACCGAAAATGGTGCCTGGCTCTCTCCCATCCTTTTGAAAAATACCGATCCTTTCGGCAAAAAAGCCAGCCACGAAGTGGAAGCCTTTGGCCCGGTGAGCACGCTCATGCCTTACGACACGATCGAAGAAGCCATCGCCATCAGCAAGTTGGGCAAGGGCTCGCTCGTGTCGTCGATTGTGACCTACAACGATGCCCACGCCCGCGAATTTGTACTCGGAGCGGCATCGCACCACGGCCGCATCCTGGTGCTCAACCGCGATTGCGCGAAAGAAAGCACCGGCCACGGCTCGCCCATGCCCCTGCTCAGCCACGGCGGCCCGGGAAGGGCCGGTGGTGGCGAGGAAATGGGTGGCAAGCGCGGCGTGATGCACTACCTGCAGCGCACCGCTGTGCAGGGTTCGCCCACCACCCTTTCGCACATCACCAAGGTATACCAGCCCGGTGGTGCCCAGCATGAAACGGACAAGCATCCCTTCCGTATGCACTTCGAAGAGCTGCAGGTAGGCGACACCGTTGTAACTGCCAAGCACACTGTGACTGAAACCGACATTACCAACTTCGCCAACGTGAGCGGCGACAACTTCTATGCCCACATGGATGCCACCTCGCTGGAAGGCACCATCTTCGAGCAGCGTGTGGCGCACGGTTACTTTGTGCTCAGCAAGGCGGCCGGACTCTTCGTAGATGCGAAGAAAGGGCCCGTGCTATTGAATTATGGCTTAGAAGATTGCCGCTTTACCAAGCCCGTGTATCCCGGCATGACCATTGGGGTGCGCCTTACGGTAAAGCAGAAAATAGCCCAGGAGAAACGCAGCGAGGACGACATCGCCAAGGGCATTGTGAAATTCCTGGTAGATGTATACGACGAAACCGGTGAAACCGTGGCCATTGCTACCATCCTCACCATGGTAAAAAAGATGGACCAAGGAGGGTAAATCTCATTGGCTTGTTGCACCTTTGATCCATGTTTTGGAGGGGCCGCAGCTGCGCTGCGGCCCCAATTTCAAGCCCCACTCAAAAAGCCAAGCCCCATGGAACTCGACTTTACCGTATTGCTTACCCCCGAAGGCTTAATCGCTTTGGGAACCCTTACACTGCTCGAAATCATCCTCGGGATCGACAACATCCTCTTCATTTCCATCATTTCCGGAAAGCTGCCACTGGAGCAACAGCCCAAAGCCCGTGTAACCGGACTGGCCCTTGCCCTTTTCTTTCGGATTGCACTGTTAATGATGATTTCATGGCTGGTGCATTTTCAGCAACCGCTGTTTGAACTGTACGACACGGCTTATTCAGGCCGCGACCTGATTCTGTTTGCCGGAGGCTTGTTCCTACTGGTGAAAACCGTCAATGAAATACACCACAAGACCAACCCCCCGGCAGAAGGCAGCCCGGCCAAGGCTCCTCGCAGCTTCGGTGGCGCCGTAACCATGATTATCCTCATCGACATGGTATTCTCTATTGATTCCATACTCACGGCAGTAGGTATGGTGAGTCAACTCAGTATCATGGTGACTGCAGTGGTGATTTCTATGGCAGTTATGCTGATTTTCGTCAATAAGATCAGTCGAATTATTGAGCGCAATCCGAGTTTGCAAATGCTGGCGCTTTCGTTTTTGATTCTGATCGCCTTTGTGCTGATCCTCGATGGCCTGCACCAGCACATCGAGCGTGGCTATGTATACTTTGCGCTGTTCTTCTCGCTCCTCGTGGAGTTTCTCAACATTCGCAGTGGGAGCAGGAGGCAGGTGAAAAAGGAAGCTTAGGAGAGTAGGGTTCCGCTTCTGCAAAAGTCTGGAGCACTTTGAAACGATAAATTCTATGGGCAATGTGAAGCACTGACAACCGGGCAAAAAAAATGCACCCCGAAGAGTGCATTTTGAATAATTTGCATTCGAATCAATTTCATTTCATCACTGGAGTGACGCTAAAGCCTTCCTTACGCAATAAATTAATTACCCCATTTTTACCGGCAAGGTGTCCAGCGCCAACAGCATAAAATACAGCTTTTTCAGATGAAGTTTTATCGATGATCGAAATCCACTTCTTGTTGCGCGAGTCGAGCAGTTCATCTATTTGCGACTCATCGCCAATTTCCTTAACGATCATTGCATAAAGCGCCTCCATTTCTTCAGCCCGGTACATGCGAATCATTTCGGCATACATTTTTTTAATTTTTTCCTCCTCGTTGATCATTTCCTTGAGGTCTTCTGCTTGCTGCGCATAAGGAATACGATCGAAGATGGCCATTTGATCTTCCAGGGTTTCCAATCCCATAACAGGCATCTCAGCCTTCTGGGCCTGCTGCACCAGTACGCCTTCGAAACTGGCAGGTTGACCTTCGATGAGTCTGCCTATCAACATACTGCTAACCACGAAAGGCTTAAATCCATTCATAAAGGCTACGCTGGCTCCAATAGATTGCTGAAGCATGGTGTCTAACTTTCGGTATGACTCAGCGTCCAGCAATTTATCGAGCGTTGTACCATCCTTCATGGAAGACAATTGCATCATTTTCATCTGCATACTCGGGTCACTCATGTCAATTTCAAGTGCCAATATTTCAGAGCTCCTCAAAGCACTTATAGCCTTATCTTTAAGTTCAAATTCCGATTGCGGCAGTACGTGAATTGTCCCAAACAGATAAGAAGTTCTGTGGTCGTCTGATTCGACTTTCCAGAGCAAAGTATTCTCCAATTTTTGCGCTGTAGCGAGTTGAGCAATAAGGAAGAAACCGGCCAACAGCACCATTCCCTTCAGGCAGTTAACACAAACTGTTTTTAAATTTTTCATTTTCGTTTCTTTGATTTTGAAGACCTAAATAACGTAAATTCTGTGCCGTTTGTCAGCTGAATATTTTTGAACGGTTGCAAAGGCTTTTAAGTGGGAAAATTGCTGCGCTATGCGCTCAGGCATTCTCATCATGGTGCAACAAAATATCTTTAAAATAATTGACGACCGGTGCGGCCGCTTTATAATGATCAAGCATACGCCCGAGCAATTCAGGACTGCTTATAAAATCGGGCTCATGAAGGGCTTCGAAATACATTTGCTTCTTCATCAACAGTGGAACTTTAACTGCCGCCTCCATCAAATCTGCATCATTGATACGCTTGTTTTCCTCGCCCTTTATTTCACCATAAAACTTTTTGAATGCAGAAGCATTCATCAATGATTCAATTTGCGAAGGATCTGTAGCGATCGCATGCCTTACAAGCTTGAGCTGCGCATTGTCGGGTTGATAAAGTCCGCCGGCGATCATCACATGCTCCGGCCCAAATTGGAAATAAATACCCGCTGAGTAGGGATCCTTTTTGCCGTAAGGCGAAAGATAGGCCGCTGCATGCAATTTGTAAGGCGTCTTGTCTTTCGAAAAACGGATATCGCGGTTGATGCGGAAAATGGCCTTCTTTGCATCCTGCTCGATGCCGGGCATCAAGGGCAAAAGGGCTTCGATGTAAGCCTTCACAAAATCCTCGAAAGGCTGCTTCACTTCCTTCAAATACCGCTTTCGATTGGCGTCAAACCACTCTTTGTGGTTGTTGGCAGCGAGCTCTTTGAAAAAATCGTTGAATCCGGGATTGAAATATTTCATATGTTTCTCATTCTTTTGAAGATGGCTTACAAATGTACACCGCAGGGTGATAATTTACATTCCATTTTGACGCGAAATTGATAGATGAAATTCGAATTTACAATGCCAGTCCAATACTCAACTCAACTAGTTGTGAGCCTCAGACCTTTAAAAACTTAATATGAAAAATTTCAAGATCTTCATACAATCCGCTAACTTCGGTCAATTAAAATCCAAAGACTTGAATGCTTATGACAGTAGAAGAGATTGCAAAAAAACTTGAAAACCAAAGAGATAAAGTCATTAAAAACGGATGGAAAGACTCAGATACCCGCGGTGATGCGACGTATGGACTTAACTTTTCCAAAATCCAGGAGGTTGCCAAAGGCCTGGAAAATGATGCGGTACTCGCTGACGAACTTTACGGAACCCGCAACCACGACATGAAGGTGCTCGCCACCATGATCGATGACCCAAAGAGCTATACCCTTGATGAACTCAACAAGCGTGCAGAGCAACTCTACCCTTCCCCTTTTGCTGAAAAATTTTGCAAGCGCGTACTCGCCAATTCAGAACATGCTGTAGGCTTCATTAACAAGTGGTTGTATTGTGAGGATTGCGACTTAAAAGCTTACGCCTACATGACCCTATCAGAAGTAGCGCGGAAGCAGAACAACCTGAGCAGCGATTTTTTCGCAAAGCAGTTGCATACCATAGTCAGCACTTTTGCAAATGAAAAACCTGAAGTGAAGGAGGCAATGCAAGGAGCTCTTACTGCGATCGCCAGCCGAAATGAAGTTTTGAAACAACATGCCATGGAGGTGTCGGAGCAATTGGGACTCAAGAAGTCTTCCAGGGCAAAGGAAATTACATTTCCCAACCAAACAACCGCTGGAGCAACTGCGCATCACATGACCCTGTGAGGAAAATTCAATTTATTCCACAAAAAAAAGCGCCAAATGGCGCTTTTTTTATTTCGATTTTTGTGATTTCCTCAAAGTTGAGCATCCAATTTGCCCGTTAAAATACTCTTCGGTACAGCTCCCACTGATTTGTCAACCACTTCGCCATTTTTGAGGAAGAGGATAGTTGGGATGTTGCGGATACCATACTTGGCGCTGATGCCTGGATTCTCATCCACGTTTACTTTTCCTACAATGGCTTTGCCATTGTAATCATTCGAAATCTCTTCAACGATTGGGCCTACCATGCGACAAGGTCCGCACCACTCCGCCCAGAAGTCTACGAGTACTGGTTTGTCTGATTGCATTGCCAACTCCTCAAAGTTGGCTTCTGTGAATTCTACTGCCATGATTGTGTTCTTAAGGTTTTACGAGTGCAAGATAATGGTAGGATTTGTTCCAGCCTGAGTCTCACACTAAATATTCTACAAAATTAGCCATTGAGCGCATACTTCAAACCACTCATCGCATCTAATTGATTTATGGTTTCATTGCTCAAATCTATTTTCATGCTACGCGAAGGCATCCTGATGCTTAGCTTGCGCATGGGGTCGAGCACACGAAACTCAACAGGGCAGCTGTTGCCATTCTTGCTTTTACCCATCAAGCGCTCCAGCTGACCCATCATTCCTTCATTGAGGTCATCGAGCCGAAATTCAATGGTCACCTTTCGCGTTTTCTTTTGACGCAAGTCATTCAGTAATTCGATATTGGTAATCTTAAACTCGAGTTCCCGGGTCTTGCTCCACTGCCGCTGCATCACCTTGCCGCGCACAAACAGAAATGCACCGGGCAGCAGGAAGTGCCTCATCTTCATGTACTCCTCGCCAAAAAGGAAAAACTTTTTAGAATCGCTAAAGTCTTCCAGTTCAAAACTGCCAAACGGCTTACCCGTCTTGGTGGTGCGGTGCTCCACGAGGGCCACCATTCCGGCCAGTGAGAGCTCGTGGTTTTCAATTTCATCGAGAAACTGCAGCTTCTTCAAGCTGTCTTTGGCGAAATTTTCAATCTCGAGCCGGAAATCATCCAGCGGGTGCGCACTGATGTAAATGCCCACTACCTCTTTCTCCTTGTTGAGCTGCTCCAGATTGCCCCAGCGATCGGCCACAGGTGGCTCAGGCGTGTTGACCTCAACGGCTATGGTACCGCCAAATAAATCGGGCGGAGCATCATTGGCCGATTGCATGGCACTGCCAAACTTGAGCAATTGCTCTATAAACGTGTTGCCATTTGCCATTGGGGCAAAATACTGGGCACGATGCATATCAGCGAAGCAGTCAAAGGCACCCGCGAGTGCAAGGCTCTCGAGCACACGCTTGTTGTTTTGACGCAAGTCGACCCGGTTCACAAAGTCGAATACATCTTTAAATGGCCCTTTTTTCTCTCGCTCAGCGACTATGGAGTTTACCGCTCCCTCACCCACGCCTTTGATGGCTGCAAGTCCAAAGCGGATTTCGTTCTTCTCGTTTACTGTAAACTTCAGGTTCGACTCATTGACACTGGGGCCAAGTACAGGCGAACCCATGCGGCGGCATTCCTCCATGAAGAAGGTCACTTGCTTGATGTCGTTCATGTTGTTACTCAACACCGAAGCCATGTAAGCCGCGGGATAGTGCGCCTTGAGGTAAGCCGTTTGGAAAGCGATAAGTGCATAGCAGGTGGAGTGCGACTTGTTGAATGCATAGCTCGCAAAAGCCTCCCAGTCTTTCCATACTTTTTCGAGCGTTTTGGGCGCATGGCCTTTGGCGCTGGCTTGCTCTATGAATTTGGGCTTCATTTTGTCCAGCACATCGCGCTGCTTTTTACCCATTGCTTTCCGCAAAACGTCGGCTTCGCCTTTGGTAAAGTCCGCCAATTTTTGCGAAAGCAGCATCACCTGCTCCTGGTATACGGTAATACCGTAAGTTTCCTTGAGATACTCCTCGCTCGCGTCAAGGTCGTAAGTGATGTCTTCGAGGCCATGCTTGCGGCGAATGAAGCTCGGGATGTACTCCATCGGGCCGGGACGGTACAGGGCGTTCATGGCGATCAGGTCGTCGAAAGTCGTGGGTTTCAACTCCTTCATATGCGCCTGCATTCCGGGACTTTCATACTGGAATATGCCTACCGTATCGCCGCGCTGGAAAAGCTCATAGGTTTTCTCATCCTCGAGCGGAATGGTGTCGGGATCGATTTCTACCCCGTAGCGGTCGCGCACGATTTCGATGGCGTCTTTGATCAGCGTCAAAGTCTTCAATCCGAGGAAGTCCATCTTCAGCAGGCCGGCATTCTCCACCACGGAGTTGTCGAACTGGGTGCACCACATGTCGCTGTCTTTGGCTGTGGCCACAGGCACAAAGTTGGTAATGTCGTCGGGCGTGATGATCACCCCGCATGCGTGTATGCCCGTGTTGCGCACCGAGCCTTCAATGGCCCTGGCCTGATTGACCACTTCGGCCTCGAGGCCCGAGCCTCCAGCAGTGCGGATGAGCTCCTGGGCTGGTAAAAACTCCATTTCCTTGAGCTTGCTCTTCATGGTTTTTTCGTCCATCTCGAAGAGCTTGGCGAGCTTGACCATATTGGGCACCATTTTGGCCAGGCGGTCGGTATCGCCCAGGGGTAAGTCCATGACCCTGCCCGCATCGCGCACCGACGACTTTGCAGCCATGGTACCGTAGGTGATGATCTGCGCCACTTGGTTGGCACCGTATTTATCGATCACGTAATCAATTACTTTCTGACGGCCATCGTCATCAAAGTCGATGTCGATGTCAGGCAACGACACCCGGTCAGGATTGAGGAAACGCTCAAAAAGCAGGTCGTACTTGATGGGGTCCACATTGGTGATGCGGGTGCAATAAGCCACCGCCGAGCCCGCTGCCGATCCCCTGCCCGGGCCCACCCAGACGCCACGCCTTCGGGCTTCCTCGCAAAAATCCTGAACGATGAGGAAGTAACCTGGGTAGCCTGTGCGGGCAATGGTTTCCAACTCGAAGTCGAGCCGCTCGCTTATTTCATCGGTAATCTCAGGGTAGCGCTTTTTGGCACCCTCATAAGTGAGGTGGCGCAAGTAGGCATTTTCACCACGCTTTCCACCATCTTGCTCATCCTCTGCATGGAGGAACTCTGCCGGAATGTCAAATTTCGGGAGCAACACGTCGCGCTGCAACTCGTATCGCTCAATCTTTTCAAGAATTTCACCCACCGTGGCAATGGCCTCGGGCAAGTCGGCGAAGAGCTTTTTCATCTCGTCGCCGCTCTTAAAGTAAAACTCAGAATTGCCTTCCGGAAATCCGTAGCGGTACTCACGGCCACGGCGGCCTATGTATTTCTTGGGCTTGTGCACCGATTCTGCATCGCGCACGCAAAGCAGTATGTCGTGGGTTTTCGCATCCGACTTCTCGCTGTAGTAGGTGTTGTTGGCCGCGAAGTATTTCACGCTGTGCCTTTCGGCAAACTTGAGTAAAGTCTCATTTACAATGTCTTCCTCATCGATGCCGTGGCGGTTGAGCTCCACGTAAAAGTCGTCGCCAAACATCTCCTTCCACCACAGAAAAGCCTCTTCGGCCTGGGTTTCGCCCACGTTGAGGATGAGGAAAGGCACCTCGCCCCACAATCCACCCGTGGTGGCAATGATGTCGCCTTTGTACATCGCAAGCACCTCTTTGTCAATGCGCGGCACATAGTAAAAGCCAGAGGTGTATGCAATGGAAGCGAGCTTGGCGAGGTTGTGGTAGCCATTCTTATTCTTAGCGAGCAGCACCGTTTGATAGCCATTGTCTTGCCGCGATTTGTCTTTGTGATCCGCACAAAGGTTGAATTCACAACCCACGATGGGCGTGATATCGGCCTTGATGGCATCGCGCACAAAGTGAAATGCCGCCATCATATTGCCGTGATCGGTCATGGCAACGGCGGGCATGCCGTGTTCCTTGGCCTTGGCCACCAGTTCCGTGACGCTGGAAGTACATTGCAAGATCGAAAACTGCGTGTGCGAATGCAGGTGTGCAAATGGCATTTCGGCCATGGCCGTGATATCGGCTTTGCGGCTTTTCTTGAGGTCGGTGGCTTGATCGGGGCCTATGTCATCCGCTTGCGCAAAATTGGCATCAGCCAGTTTGGGTGCTTCGTAGGTGAGCAAGTGGGGATTGCTCACTTCATCCACCTTGGCCGCTCCGCGGTTTATCAATCCGAAAAAGCAGCGAGCGGTCGCATCCACATCATAAGCCGCGTCGTGGGCGTCGGCAAAGGCTTTGCCAAAGAGTTTGGTGTGCAATTCGGTAAGGCTCGGCCATTTAAAACCCCCACCTTTGCCGCCCGGTATCGCACAAAAATTGGTTCCCAGCAATTTGGTGTCAAGCACGCGCATCGCAGCTACAGCAACTGGCTGATTGAGGCGGTGATTTTCAGCCCCTACAATGTTGATGTCAAACTCAATGTTGTGCCCTACAGCATACTTCGCTTTGGCGCGGTCGGCTTCGAATCGTGCCATGACCTCGGCGAGCGGTAAGCCTTCCTCCATGGCCCGCTCAGTGGTGATACCGTGAATTTTCACCGCATTGAAGGGAATGGTGAAGCCTTCGGGTTTGGCGATGAGATTTTGCGCCGAAATCAGCCTTCCCTCTGCATCGTGCAGCTGCCAGGCAATCTGCACCAATCGGGGCCAATTGTCTGAATCGCTGAGCGGTGCATTGTAATTGCGGGGTAAACCTGTGGTCTCGGTATCAAAAATCAAAAACATATCTGGACGGCTTTTTGGCGGATCTCAAAAGTACCGATTTTCAAAGCCTTTTTGGCCGGCTGTTCATAAGAAATGATAACTGAAGTCGGTCAAATTCGGAGGGAGAATTGTTTCGGTTTTCGAAATATTTTGCTACATTCAACATCTCAATTTGAGAACTTTATATCAAATCAAGCGCACAAAGAATTCAATCACCCCCTTCCGACGCTTAGCCGGATTATAAAAGCAGCCGAAAACCCACGTCTCAATATGATGTGGGTTTTTTGAGGGTTAAAATTTTTTGTTTGAGTGATTGAAAAAAGTGGAGATGTATGGGAATAATCACACCTCTCCTTTTGCATGATACCAGCACCGCTCTCTAACGGGTATCAAAACACCATGCTAAAACCAATAAAATCAGGCGCTCCCGGCCTGATCCCAAAACTAATGCACGACGGCACGTCGATTTTTTCATGCAGCAGTACCATCACCACATCAAAAACAAACAAAAATGCGCCTTGCAGCATCACTGCTTGTCCATAACCTTTCCAGCGCTCGGGATTGTTGTCGGTGTTTTTGGAGCGCTCCGTCATCCAAAGCCCGGCGGCAACATAGCCCAGATCTAGACCTGCATTGAAAAGCAAAGTCTTATCCAAACTGACTTGCTCCTGGTACAGCCCAAAAGCATCTGCCGGCATGGCAAGCCTGGATGCCCCAATGTACCCGAGGGCTGCAATGCCGAGGTTCACCCCATTCCATATGGCATTCATTTCATGAAAGTAGCGCTCTCGGCCCACTGTATTTCCGCGGAGTGCCAGCCCGCCGGCAATGTTTACCACCGCCCATGAGCCGAGCACGGTCATGCCCGTTTTGCGGAAGCGTACCTCCTGATCAAAGGCCTCATCGAGGCTTTGACCATAGGCAAAATCGCCAGCGATAAGGAGAAGTGCAAGGGCCAGGAAGTATTTCATATCAGGGAAACAGTCATATGTTGAATCGGTTCAACAGTGACGAAGTTAGCCTCGCAGAATGGCAGAACCAAAATTTTGGCACGGTTTGATTCCTAAATCAACAAGAACCACTTGAGATTGCAGGAGGTTTACAAACATTACGACACATAGCCCCGAAGGATGGCCTCGCGGACAAGACCGGCAATGTTGCGCACCCCGAGTTTCTGGAAAAGGTGGCTGCGATGGCTTTCCACAGTCTTCTCTGAAAGGTTGAGTTTATCGGCAATCTCCTTTGTCGTCATCTCGTTGGAGATCAATTTGAGAATGTCTTCTTCTCTTCGTGTGAGGCGTACGGCGCGCGATTCGGCATCCATTTTGTCAAATCGCTTCTGAATGTCCTCAGCAAGGTACTGTTCGCCGCGCATCACTGTAGCAACGGCCTGCTCGATGTCCTCAAGTGAAGCTTCTTTGGTGAGGTAACCGGAAGCGCCGGCATCCATGAGATCCTTTACTACTACCGATTGATCAAAAGTAGACAAGCCTATGATTTTGAGCGATGGCCAATGCAGTTTTATTCTCGCACAGAGTTGATCGCCCTGCAGGTCGGGCAGGTTGATATCGAGCAGCAGCACATCAATTCCCGAAGTGGGTATGCCCTCCATGGTTTCTTTTGCTGTGCTCCAGCAATGCCTCACCTCAAGCACCTCACTCGATTCAAGCATGTCAGTAATCCCTCTGCGCACCACTTCATGATCGTCTGTGAGGCCTACCTGTATCATATTGCTAACGTTTTTATTGGAATATTTACCACCGCCGAAGTTCCGCTTTCGTTATTGCTCTGCATTTCAAGTGCACCACCCACGGTGCGGAGTCGCTCCCGGACATTGTTCAAGCCCATGCCTTCTACTGCCTTATCATCCATCCCTTTGCCATCGTCTTCAACAGTGAGATAAATAGTCTCCTCATTGCATATTACCTGAACAAAAATGCGCTGAGGTTCAGCGTGCTTGATGGCGTTTTTCACCAACTCTTGCACACTGCGGTAAATCACCAATGCCGTATCGACTTCCAATGGGGCATCATTACCGAGCCATTCAAAATCTACAGGATAGGGAGCGCCATCGCACTGCTCTGCAAATGCCTCCAGCGCTTTGCGCAGGCCGTGCTTCACCAATATTTCGGGCATGAGGTTATGGGCAATGCGTCGCACTTCTGCATCGGTATTTTGCAAGGCCAAGGCCACTTCGTTCTGCCCATTGCCATTGCGCAGTTGCGCCCTGATCATGGCCAGTTGCCCCCCAATGCCATCGTGTAGCTCCCGGGCCAGTCGCTTTCGCTCACGCTCCTCGCCATCCATCCTGGCCTTGAGTTGCTCCACCGCTTGCTCTTGCTCGGCGCGTAGCATGCGTTCTTCCTGCAATTTTGCCTTGTGCCTGCTGCTGCGGTAATATGACAGGCTGATCACGAGTAGCACAATTAAGGCACCCATCACAAGAATTAGCCATATTCTTTGCCGCTCGGCTTTCGCTTCAGCAACTGCAATACCCAGACTTTTCTCTGCAATTTCACGGTCCTTACGCTCCGTTTGGTACTTCGTTTCAAGCTCTGCGACCACTTCGCTCTGTCGCTCCTTGAGCATGGCTTCGGCAAAAATCCGGTGCTTGTCTGAGTGTTGGTATGCTTCTGCAAAATTGCCCAATTTGGCGTAAGCTTCAGCCAGGTATAAGTGTCCATCGGCGATGAGTCCCTGCTGACCCAGCTCAGTGGCAAGTGCAATTGATTCTTTCAGCACGATCACTGCGCTGTCGGGATTATTGATTTTGACATAGCGTAAGCCCAAATTATTGAGCGCGTTCACGAGGTGAAATGGATTTTCGTTGAGTCTCGCCTCCTGCAAAGCGAGTCGGGCATACTCCAGGGCCTTCTGCCACTGCTCATTCTGGTAGTAAAGGTCTGATTTGTTGTTGGCTGCCAGGTAGGTGATGTAGGCATTTTCAATCTCCAGGCCTATTTGCAAGGCCTTGTCGTAGTAGGTTTCTGCTTCCGCAAAATGGGATGTGCGCACTGCCAGATAGCCCTTGTTGATATATGCATCGGCAAGGCGCACCGAGTCACCATAGAGGAGTGCAAGCTCCAAGGCTTCGTCAAAATAATTGCCGGCTTTGTCAAAGCGGTCTAGTTCCATAAATATGCCACCGGCATTGCCCTGCATAATAATACGCATATTGGTATCGCCCAGCTGATTGTAGTGGTATATGGCCTTCAGGTAATGGGTTGCCGCGCTGTCGAGCTGCCCCTGCAGGTTATAGCTCACACCCATATTGTTGTGCGTGCCCGCTATGCCCGCCACAAATTGCGCTTTGTAAAAATATGGCAAGGCCTGCTCATATAGACCAATGGCCTCTTCGTATTGCCCCATGTCATTGAGCACAATGGCCTTGTACATGCGGCCACGCCCGGCGCCTATGAGGTAGCCCTTTTCTAAACTCACTGCGTGCAGGCTGTCATAGCGCTTCAGCGCCGCTTCGGGATTGTCAGCCTCTATAAAGTAGGTAGCCCTGAGCGCTTGCTGAATCTCCACACTGTCTTCGGCAGTGTAGCTTTGGGCCTGAAGGCTCCAAGCCGATAGGATGGCCAAAAGTGTGGCTATGCGACTCATGGTCTATTGATTGGATAGGCTGAAGATAATAAAATATGACAAAGCCTGGCCTTATTTTATTCAAACCTAAATATCGGCGACCCTTGGTTCTGCTTGAATCAAGAGCCCTGCTTGCCTGGTGCATTGAAGCAAGAAACCCACCAATTGGCGGGTTTCTCCTTCGCAGTATAGCATGGGCTACACCAACAACTAACGCAATGAAAATTTTACATTGACCTGATGACGGGTCTTTACGGGGACGCTTCCCGCGTAAGCCGGCTGCCAGTGCGGCATGTTTTCCACCAGACGCAGTGCTTCTTCAGCAAGGGAGGCTTGTGCTGTATCCAGCACATCAATGTTGGTAATTTCGCCGTTGGCCATGATGTCAAATTGTACCCTTACCACCCCGCCTTCACCACGCATGCGGGCCTCATCAGGATAGCGCATTGATTTCTCGAAATACTGGTTGATATCTCTGTATCCGGCGCCAGCTGCGAGGTATGGCTTCATGGTGACCTTAGCAGCCTTGCTTACTGAGACCTCAGTCTTAGTTGAAGTTTCTTCAGCATCGCTGTACGCCAGATGTATGGCCGAATCACTTGCCAATTCGGCAGTTTGTGCGGTGATAGATTGTGCTGAGCACACACTGAAGACAATCAAAACAAATAAGGTTTGACTTCTGGATATTTTGCGGAAGGATGGGCTTTTTACTTTCATGGCGCGGAGTATTTGGGTTGCTTTAATTGAACAATACAAATTTGCGCTTCTCATTGACGGAGTCGGTCATCCATTCGGGTGATTTTATCTTTGAAGGACGAAAATGCTGTAAACCTCAGTCCGGTATAAGCCCAAAAACCACTCATCACATTTAAGCTTTCGGCGCACCAACTTTCAGCATATATTTGCTGCAATCATTAAAGCCCTCCCAGCATGTCAACCAGCAGCAGCCCCCTACTTGTACGCGAGCGCTTACAGCTCATTGACGCCCTCCGTGGCCTTGCCATTTTTGGCATCCTCATGGCCAATATGCCACTGATGTACGGCCCCATGAGCAACGTATTGCTCAACCTCAGCACCGCCGAATCAATCCCCGACCTGATAGCCGAGGCCATCATCAAAGTCTTTTTTGAGGGCAAGTTTTACGTGCTCTTCTCAGCCCTTTTCGGATTTGGCTTTTACATATTTCTGCACAAGCCCTCGGGCACTCCTGATGACAACCTGCGGCTCTTCAGACGCCGCCTGGTGTTTCTCTTTCTGTTTGGTCTGGCCCATGTGCACTTCCTCTGGGCGGGCGACATCCTTGTGTTTTATGCCTCTTTTGGTTTTATCTTGCTCGCCTTTCGCAACAGTACGGAGCGCAAGCAGCTGCGCTGGGCCATTGGCTTTGCCCTGCTGCCCATCGTATTGGGTGCGCTGCTGTACGGTGTTGTGCTCATGGCGGGCATGTCGCCCGAATCGCAGGACGCCACACAGGCGAGTCTTGAGCAGGGCCGTGAGCAAACTTATGCCCTCTACCAGAGCGCTTATGAAGCTTACAGTTCTGGCAGCTATGGCGACACCATCCGCATACGCTGGCAGGAGTACCTGGCCTTGCTGCCGGGCGTGTTCTTTTTCTATCCCACCGTATTGGCGATGTTTCTGCTGGGTTTTATCGCTGCTAAGCGCGGACTGATAAGCCATTACCAAGAGCACATTCCCTTTTGGCGAAAAGCCTTAAGGCTCGGGCTCTTCATCGGCTTGCCCTTGTCAGTGCTTTACGCCTATGCCCTGCACCAGGCCCCTCCAGGCGATCAGAGCAGTGGCTGGTACACCTTTGCCACCGCCATGCACATCGTTGGTGGCAGCTTCCTGAGCCTGGGCTATGTTGCTTTTATGGTACTGCGCTACCACGGTGGCCACAGGCGCTTTATGGAAACTTACCTCGCTCCGGTGGGACGCATGGCGCTAACCAATTACATAAGCCACAGCCTTATCACGCTCTTGCTTTTTCATGGCTATGGCCTGGGCCTTTTCGGCAAAATCGCCATCTGGCAGGGCATACTGCTCACCGTGGGCATTTTCATCATGCAAATATTCCTGAGCAGGTGGTGGCTGGCGCGCTACCGTTTTGGCCCGCTCGAATGGCTGTGGCGCAGCCTTACCTATGGCCGCAAGCAGCCTATGAAGATTGTGAAAATAGAAACCAAAGTCTAGAGATTTACCATACGCGCTGTCGCCACGCCCGAGGCGTGGTGACACCTACTTCGGCCTCTGGCCGGTTTGTCAGAAATTCAAGAATAATGAATAGTGGCCGGAGGCCACATAAAGTAGTCAGTCGCCACGCTGTGAGCGTGGCGACAGCGAGGTTACGAAAACACCTAATTGGTGCAGCAACTCACTGCCTCCTGTTGGCCAGCAGCGGCGGCGGCTCTCCGTTGAAGGGATTGCTGCGGCCTATGGTGCGGGCGTCGAGGCCGGTGGCGCGCAGCACGGCGCGGTCGCCATACTTGTCGCGCATCTTGTCCATGGCCTGGTAGAGGTTTACCATCTCCTCGGTATCGTCAAAGAGGCTTATCTGGTGCCCCCCACTCACAAGGTGGCTGAAGCGCACCCCGATAAGGCGCACCAGCAGTCGGCGGTTGTAGAGCTTTTCAAACATCTCTTTCACGCGGGGTATGATCACGTGGTCGGCGGCGGTATAAGGCAGGCGGCATTGCAGGGTGCGGGTGTCAAAATCGCTGTAGCGCACCTTCACGGTGATGCAGGCGCTGAGCTTGTGGCCGCGGCGCAGCTGGAAGGCGAGGTTCTCGGCCATGGCGATGAGGATGCCGCGCAGTTTTTCCATATCTGTGGTGTCGCGGTCGAAGGTGCGCTCCGTGCTGATGCTCTTGCGCTCGCTGTAGGGCACCACTGGCGAGGGGTCTATGCCATTGGCTTTGCGCCAAATGAAGTGGCCGTTCTTGCCCAGCACGCGCTCCATCATCTCCTCGGGCATTTGCTGCACCGTTTTGATTTGCTTTACGCCGAGGTTGCAGAGGGTTTGAAAAGTCTTGTTGCCCACCCCGGGAATCTTCTTTACGGAAAGTGGTGCCAGGAAAGGTTTTTCCTCCCCATGGGGCACAAAAAGCTGGTTGTTGGGCTTGGCCTGTCCCGTGGCAATCTTCGATACGGTCTTATTTGCCGAAAGGCCAAAGGAAATGGGCAAGCCGCTCTCCTTCATGATGCTCTGCCGCAGCTCGCTGGCTATCTGCAAGCAGCCAAAAAACTTGTCCATGCCCGTAAGGTCAACATAAAACTCGTCGATGGAGGTCTTTTCGAAAATGGGCACCCTGTCGCGGATTATGTCGGTGACGAGCTGCGAATACTTTGAATAATTGGCCGAATTGCCGCGTATCACCACCGCCTCAGGGCACAGCTCGCGCGCCTGCCGCATGGGCATGGCTGAGTGTATGCCGTACTTGCGCGCCTCGTAGCTGCACGAAGCCACCACGCCGCGGTCAGTCACGCCGCCTATAAGGATGGGCCGCCCATTGAGCCGGCTGTCCATAAGCCGCTCTACCGACACAAAGAAAGTGTCGAGGTCGAGGTGCGAAATGGTGCTTGTTGACATAGTGATTTGATGACAATGAAGAGATGCCATTATTATTGGCATTCGCTCATTATTTTAGCAAATGTACAGAGATGTGCGTGGATGGGCAAGGCAAATAATGGTGCAGAATGAAAAAAAAGCCGATTGAATCCGGCCAGACATGGCCTTAAATGGTCCCTCCGACAGCGGCCATTTACAATAGACGAAACTTATAAAAATGGAGCATAATAGCCGAGTAATTGAGGCTTTCATTGGTTCTATCAGTAATGTCATTGATTTTAACATTTTTATTGATGGGTGCCAGCGCCTAATTTTGACCTCATGCAAAGAATCATCAACTCCAAATATAACCGAACAATGAAAAATCTGCTTTTACTTCTAAGCGTGCTCCTCTCCTACTCCGTAAGTGGGCAGGATGCAGCACAATGCCCCTTCCTGTCGGGTAAAATGGGAAGCAATGGGCCAAACGCCGACGCCAGTATACATGGCAGCATGGGAGCTGCCGCGGCAGGTGCTGAAGCCCATGCCAGCAACACAGCCACCATAGGCGACCCGACCAAAACCCCGGGCAATCCGGTGATCGGCATGGGCTCATCTAACCGCGATTGGTGGCCCAACCAACTCAATGTAAGTGTGCTCAGGCAAAATTCACCGAAGTCAGACCCCATGGGCGAAGACTTTAACTATGCCGAGGAATTTCAAAAGCTCGATTACGAAGCACTGAAAAAAGACCTGCACGAATTGATGACAAGCTCGCAAGACTGGTGGCCGGCCGACTATGGCCACTACGGTCCGCTCTTCATCCGCATGGCATGGCACAGCGCTGGGACTTACCGCACAGGCGATGGACGCGGAGGTTCGCGATCCGGACAGCAGCGCTTTGCTCCCCTCAACAGCTGGCCCGACAATGCCAACCTCGACAAAGCGAGAAGATTACTCTGGCCGATCAAGCAAAAGTATGGCGGCCAAATATCATGGGCCGACCTGATGGTCCTTACGGGAAATGTCGCCCTGGAATCGATGGGATTTGAAACTTTCGGATTTGCCGGTGGACGTGAAGATGTGTGGGAACCAGAAGAAAACGTGTACTGGGGCCCTGAAACCAAATGGCTCGACGACAAGCGCTATGAAGGCGACCGCGAATTGGAAAATCCACTCGCTGCTGTGCAAATGGGACTCATATATGTAAACCCTGAAGGCCCCAATGGCAATCCCGACCCCAAAGCTGCGGCACATGACATCCGCGAGACTTTCGGTCGTATGGGAATGAACGATGAAGAAACCGTGGCATTGATCGCCGGTGGACACAGCTTTGGAAAAACCCACGGCGCAGGCCCCGCCACGCATGTAGGCCCAGAGCCCGAAGCAGCCGGTATAGAAGAGCAAGGTTTTGGCTGGACCAGCAGCTATGAATCAGGCAAAGGTGGCGATGCCATCACCTCCGGCCTCGAAGTGATATGGACCACCACACCTACGCAGTGGAGCCATGGCTTCTTTAAAGCACTCTTCGGCCATGAATGGGAATTGGTGAAAAGCCCGGCAGGTGCACACCAATGGGCGGCCAAAGACACGGAGCCCATGGTTCCAGACGCTTTCGACCCTGATAAAAAGCATGTGCCTACCATGCTTACCACCGACCTTTCTATGCGCGAAGATCCTGCCTATGAGAAGATTTCACGCCGCTTTTTGGAAAATCCTGATGAATTTGCCGACGCATTCGCCCGTGCATGGTTCAAGCTCACCCACCGCGACATGGGTCCTCGCACGGCATACATCGGTGTGGAAGCACCCAAAGAAGACCTCATTTGGCAAGACCCTATCCCAGCGGTAAATCATCCACTTGTCAACGACAAAGACATCGCCAGTTTGAAATCGGCCATTGCCAAATCAGGCTTGAGCGTGAGTGAAATGGTAGGCACTTCCTGGGCATCGGCCTCGACTTACCGCGGCTCTGACCGCAAAGGTGGCGCTAACGGTGCCCGCATACGCCTGGAGCCACAACGCAACTGGGAGGCCAACAATCCTGCACAACTCAACAAGGTATTGACCGCTTTGGAGAAAATTCAAAGCGACTTCAACGGCAAGTCGAAAGACAGAAAAATTTCCATGGCCGACCTTATTGTCCTGGCCGGAAATGTAGGTGTAGAAACTGCTGCCAATAATGCCGGCGTAGAAGTGAAGGTACCCTTCAATCCCGGACGCATGGATGCCACGCAGGAGCAAACCGACCTTGAGTCGATGGCTGTACTTGAGCCCATCGCCGATGGTTTCCGCAATTACCTGAAGACGCAGTACACCGTGCCCACCGAGGCATTGCTCATCGACAAAGCACAACTGCTCACGCTCACCGCCCCTGAAATGACAGTGCTGGTAGGTGGTATGCGCGCCATGGGTGCCAATTACGACAATTCGAAGCATGGCATTTTCACAGACAAGAAAGATGTGCTCAGCAACGACTTCTTCGTAAACCTGCTCGACATGCGCACCGAGTGGAAAGCCACTTCAGAGACCAAAGAAGTTTTTGAAGGTAAAGACCGCAAGTCAGGCGAAGTGAAATGGACCGCCACCCGCGCTGACCTCATCTTCGGATCAAACTCCGAGCTGAGGGCCCTTGCAGAAGTTTATGCGAGCGCCGACGCGAATGAGAAATTTGTGAGAGATTTTGTAAACGCCTGGAATAAAGTGATGCATTTAGATCGGTTTGATCTCATGCTTTAAGTCAAAACCCTTTTTACAGAAAACGCACAAGGACATTAAACTTGTGCGTTTTTTTTTGCCTTATACTAAGGACAAACCTGAGTTAATGAAGGTGCTTGATCACTTGTTTTTCAATGAGTCTTCGAGTCGTTCTAATCTCTCCAAAATCTCCTTCACCCCACTCCCACCGCGGTAAGTGTCCAGCTCAAATGTGCAGAAGCCGCGGGCTTTCCACACCTCGAGTACATCATCTACTTCCACATCGTAAGGAGCGAAGTCGGGATTGTCGGAGTGGAGGGCAAAGGCGGGCACATTGTCGTGGGGACGGATGCGCTTGAATACCACACCGTCGTTTTGTGTAAGCAGCACATGGCGCTCGTTATAGCGTATGGCGTTCCAGTCTTGCACGTATTCGCATACCACGTATGCCTTGGGCGGAATGGGTAGCATGCTCTCTCCCTCGATCTGGAAAACGCGGTAGCTGCGGTCGGCGGGAAGTTCTGGGAAAGGCAGGTTGAAGTGGGGCAGCGCGCCGATGTACTCCACATCGCCGTAGCCATTGAGGTAGCCTGCGGCGGCCTTGACGGGTACGAGGGTGGCCAGTTCTTTGTCGCCGGTGGAGTCGGTGATGATGGGCAATATGCGCAAGCTTCCGCCTGACATATCAACCGATTGCTCGCCCGAAGAGAAATCCTTGCCAAGCAGGTCATCGATGCCCTTGCCGAAAAATTGCGACATATGCTGCAGCGTTTGCAGGCGGGGCTCGGCGCGGCCCTCTTCGTAGGCGCCGATTACGGGGCGCTTCAGGCCCAGCTTGTTGGCGAGATCAGACTGGGTGAGGCCCATTTGCTTTCGCAAAAATCGGAGGTTATCTTTCAGAAACATAACATGCTATTTTAATTGGCATGCTAATTTAAAAAGAATATTGGTTCTATTGGCTGCCCTTTTCCATGAAATGGAAGAAAGTTTTACAGCAGCGCCTTGAATCCTATCGCTTTCCGCAAATAATCAAGCCAGGCGGATACGCGGGTCGAGCCATCCGTAGATGATGTCAACAGCGATATTGATGAGTACGAAAGTGACGGCAATGACGAGCACGGCGCCCATCACCACGGGATAATCATCGTTTTGCAGAGAGGTGAATACCTGAAGCCCGAGGCCTTTCCAGTTGAAAATAAACTCGATAAACACCGCACCGGCCAGCATACTGGCAAACCAGCCCGAGATGGCCGTAACCACCGGATTGAGCGCATTGCGCAGGGCATGGCCCAGCACCACGCGGTATTCGCTCAGGCCCTTCGCCCGGGCCGTGCGGATAAAGTCTTGGCTAAGTACATCGAGCATGGCATTGCGCGTAAGCTGCACGACAACTGCCAGTGGCCTTATGCCGAGGGTGATCACTGGAAGTATCAGGTTCTGCAGGGCGAGGTACTCCCCTTCTACAATGTCCACATCATAGAGCGAGCCGGTCATATTGAGCCCGGTGCCGGGCAATACGAGCGCCGCATCGGCACCCGGAATCAGCGATACACCGCTCAAGGCAAATACGAGCGCATTGACCAGCTGAACACCAAATCCCAAGACAAGGCCTTTGAGCGCCATCGAAAGGCTGCGCACAAAACTGCGCTGCTGGGCAATTGCATTTTTGCCGCGCTTTACCGGCGCGAGCGAAAGCAAAAGCCCACCCAGGGTGAATACCAAAGGCAGGGCGGGAAGCGAAGTTTGTACGGCCCAGAGGTAGCCCCCAAGCCAACTCACAATGATGGCCGCGAAGAAGCTCGGCGCCGACATACCGAGCACTGCCGTAAAAAGAGAAAATCCGTCAATAAAACTGCCTTTGTACACCGCGGCCACAATGCCACCAGCTATCCCGAAAATCAAGGCAAATACGATGGCACACAAGGCCAGCACTACGGTGCCGGGCAGGGCCTCGCGAATAATTTCAGTGACTTGCTTGCGCGATTGGTAAGAGCGCCGCAGGTAAGGCCATTTGGCGACGACCACTGTATTGCCAAGGGGAAGCAGCGTTTGGTAACTGTACTTCTCGTCACTGAGGTAAATGTAGCTCGACTCCGGGCTCTTTTTGTGCACCGACAGCGGACTCACATCATTGAGGTAGAGCGCGTATTGCTTGAGGAAGGGCAGGTCGAGGCCCAGCTCCTTGCGCACCTTGGCGAGCGATTCCTCATCTACACGCTGGCCGAGCAACATGCGCGCCGGGTCGCCCGGATTGATGCTGAATATGGCAAACACCAAGGTGATAACGCCCCAGAGCACTAGCAAGCCGTAAGCGAATTTTCTAAGGATGTAGCTCCCCAAGGCAGTGGCTATTTAAAAAATTTGTCTTTCACTTCTTCGAAGGTGGGAATGTCATTTCCATGCCACTTGGCGAGGATGGTGCCATTCCTCAGCAAAAGCAATCCGGGGTTGGCGCGGACGATGGTTTTCAGGAATATCTCATCACCTTCGTAAAAGGGTACAGCGATGTTGTGCTCATGGCGGAAGGGTTCATATTCATCATAGGGCGACGAGGTGAGCACGTACACATGATGGCCAGCAACTGTCGCCTCATTGGCGAGGGCTACAAAGTCGTTTATCGGACTGCCAGTGCTGGCTTTGGAAATGTCGTACATCACCGCCATAAAGCTGTAGTTCTCATCGTTGATCAGCTCCTCGCCTATGTCATAGCCTTCGCTGTCATTGACATTGAAGGTGGCAATGGGCGCTTCGTAGCCGCGCTGTATCACAATGGGGTCGGGGCTGGAGTACACAATATTGTTCCAGTTCTCATCCTTCCAGATCTCCTGAGTCATGTAGTCCTTGGAGTTGATGGTTTTGGTCTCACCGGTAGCCTTGTTCTCCAGCTTGTAAATGGTGGCGTA
>DAIRDH010000039.1:0-1623 GCA_036796255.1 Cryomorphaceae bacterium | reverse complement strand
AGCCAGCCAAAAAAGAGGGTCATGCCCAAAAGGGCAAAGGAAACCAAGCGCGCCTTGGCTCCGAACAGCAAGGCAAGGCCGAGCAATACCTCTATACCACTCACGAAAAATGACAATGGCCAGGCCCAGTCGTGAAACAACGCCCAAAAACTGCCCAAGGCATTTTCATCAAAATACTCTTCGAGTTTGATGCCAAAACCGACAGTATCATTGGCTTTGATCAAGCCCGACACGATAAAGACCGAGCCTACCACAATGCGTGAAAAATAGATGGCTCCCTCCCTTTTGCCGGAGAGCAAAAGCAAGCCGGGCACAAGGGCAAAAGTGGCTGCCATCCAGTAAATGTTGAACTCGTCGACCGCTCCGGGATTGATCAGGCCCAGGATGACCATGAATACAAAAATGACCGTGAGTGAAATTCCGAGGATTCGGGTGCTGTTCATCAATGCTAGGTTTTAATACAGGTTTTTGAGATTATTGTTCGGCTTCGCTGCTTTCAGCGATCAGTATCAGGGCGAAGAGGGCATAATTAACCATGTCGTAATAATTGGCATCAATGCCTTCCGAAATGAGGGTTTGGCCATTGTTGTCTTCAATTTGCTTGATGCGCAGTATCTTCATCAATATCAAGTCGGTGAGTGACGATACGCGCATGTCGCGCCAGGCCTCGCCGTAGTCGTGATTCTTTCGCAGCATGAGGTTGTAGCTTTCGCCGGCGTACTTGTTGTAGAGCTGCTCTGCATAGTCGTATTCCAAATTGATCTCATCGCTGTCCATCAATTCCAGCTGGATTAGGGCCATGATGCAGTAGTTTACAATGCCGATAAATTCAGACTTGATGCCTTCATTAACCAGGCTCTTTTTAAGCTCCTGAATGGTGCGTATGCGGTTGGCCTTGATAAATATTTGATCGGTGAGCGAGCTGGTGCGGAGTATGCGCCATGCGGTGCCATAGTCGCGCATTTTTTTGAAGAAGATATCTTTGCATTCCTCCAGTGCCCCCCGGTATTGTTGGGACGTTTTATTAGGCATACCTTGTGTTGCTGTAATCATCATATAAATCGCCGTGAAAGATACTGCTTTTTGGCAAAGCCAAAGTATAGAGGTCAATGGAGACCTGCTCGAATTTAACAAGCCCTTAACGATGGGCATTATCAACGCCACGCCCGACTCCTTTTACTCGGGGAGCCGCGCCGATAGTCCTGAGGCGGTGGCCGCCCGCGCCTTGCAGATGGAAGCCGATGGCGCTGACATCATCGACATCGGAGCCTACTCTACGCGCCCCGGAGCCGAGGTGGTGCCCCTGAAGCTCGAGCTCGAAGTGCTCAGCGAAGCCATCAAAGCTGCGCGCCGGGCCTGTCCCAACATGCTCATCAGCGCCGATACTTTTCGCGCTGAGGTGGCCGAGGCCGCTGTGGCTGCCGGTGCACATATCATCAACGATGTGGGCGGCGGAATGCTCGATGAGCATATGTACAGCACTGTTGCCCAGCTCGGAGTGCCCTATATCCTGATGCACAACCGCGGCACGCCAAAGGAAATGCAGGAGAAAGCCGTGTACAAGGACGTGGTCAATGAAGTGGTGCTGGAGCTTTCCGCAAAATTGAACAGCCTCTACGCCCT
>DAIRDH010000038.1:0-33332 GCA_036796255.1 Cryomorphaceae bacterium | reverse complement strand
CTTTGGAAATACCTCAATGGAAGCACATTTGATGGGCAGGAATCTGTACCATCGGCTTGCGGAAGCGATGATGGTTTTGGCGGTTTCAACCGTACTTTTGAAATGCCTGAAGCAGATACCGTGCTCGACGCTGTTTGCTTCAGCAGTTGTGTGGAGTGCGGCGTAGTTGTGGAAACCACCTTTGTAACCTTTCTCGTCGACATGAGCCAAGTTGATATCGCAGCTGGTGGAGTTGGCATTTCCGGCACCTTCAACGGGTTTGCTTTTGAAGCGATGCAAGACCAGGGAGCTGGTATTTACAGCATTTCACTAGAGCTCGAGCAGGGCTCAAGTCACGAGTATAAGTTCCGTAATGGTGAGGCATTCGAAGATGTACCAGCAGCTTGTGGTGTGGGTGCTTTCAACAACCGGTCTTTACAAGTAGGCACTACAAGCATTGTACTGGATATTGTATGCTACGCATCTTGCGAGGCATGTGGCAGCGCGCCTGAGTTTTACGACTTGACCTTTCAGGTAAATACTTTTGGAGTTGTTCTCGAGCCAGAAGGCGCATACATTGCCGGTTCATTCAACAGCTTCAGCCCAGTAGCGATGGAAAATGAAGGTGAAGGCACATACACATTTACAGCAAGTATAGAAGCCGGAACAACAGTGACCTGGAAATACCTCAACGGCCCCAGCTTCGACAATGCTGAAACGGTTCCTGCTGAATGTGGGGAAGACGATGGTTTCGGTGGATTCAACCGCCTTTTTGTTATGCCCGCTCAGGATCAAGTGCTAGAGTTGGTTTGTTTTGGCTCCTGTGTAGATTGCCTGCCAGACTTTGTCCGCAACAGCAAGCGCGAGAATTTCACTGTTTATCCTAACCCCAACAATGGTGAATTCACCATAGTTGCGCCTGCCAACGGAACCACACAAATCAGGATATTCGACCTGAGCGGAAGGTTGGTACATGGGAATACGATCAACACTATAGAGGGAAATGTGCTGCAGTACCAGCAAGCCACACTCGAGAGTGGATATTACCTTGTAGAACTGCGCTACGATCAACAGGTGTATAGCACGCGAATCATTGTGGAGTAAGCTATCCTGAATTTTTGTTCAAAACCGCTCCTTATTTAGGGAGCGGTTTTTTTTTATCTCCAGCGGCAATTTAGATGCTACGAATTCTCAATTACAGCTTATTAAATGAAAAAACCACCTCGAATTCAATTAATGTAGCACTCGAGTCAAAAAAATATTTTTGAAATTCTCCGGCAATTTACCCGAAATAAAAAAAGTACCTATCTTTGTATTTATCGATGAATCTGCTATGAGAGTCGATTACCGAAGTAAAATTGAGGATATTGAAAGACTATGCCAAGCTTGTGATGCTCGTTGATGACAACCAACTCACAAATACGCTGAATGAACGCACTCTGATTGAAACCAGTATGGTGAGAGAAGTAGTGGTTAAAAATAGCGTTGACGATGCTTTGATTTACCTGAGGTCTAGAAAGAGAGACGACCAGGCGCTTCCAGACATCATTTTTCTGGATATCATCATGCCTAGATCAAATGGTTGGGACTTTTTGCAGCTTTACAAAGAGGAGTTTGGTCAACCCAGACCAAACTCGGTTGTCATGCTGACTTCGTCGGCTGACGTGAATCATTTGATGGAGTGTGCCATTCATCCTGAAATTCAGGATTTCGTAATCAAACCACTCACCGACGTGGAGACCAAGCGCATACTTACACAATATTGCAACTTTTCTCGCTTTCAAAAAAGAATCTGAGTTTTGGCTTTACATGCTATCCTCTATCGAACGGGATGACTCGAATTGCAAAGACGATCAAATTCTGTACATTCGTGGTTGTGAAATGGCTCAGCAACATAAGTCTTGGAATTGCACTCATCATTATTCTGGGCCACAATCTTAGTGCCCACGACCATGCTCAATTGGAAACGAAGAGTACATGCCAAGAGCATGAAGATATTCGCTATTCTTTCTCCCACTTACTTTTGCATTTTTTCGAAACAGACCTCGGGGAAGACCATCTTGAGAACTTTGAAAACAGTGGAACCCAGCAATTCTTTTGTGTTACTTCATACCCAGCATTAATTTTTGACGCACTTTATGGCAGGTATGAAATTGTTCTTTTGCCTTCATTCACCTCGCCCGCCACGTCTCCTGCTTCAGGTGTTCGCGGGCCGCCCTTTGCCTAAGCGGTATCTCTTTACACTTAAATGCCATCACAAATGGTATTTGCATTCGCTTAACGCAATAAATCAATCACATGCTCAGATTCATAGTCGATTTTTCCGTTAGGAATAAACCTATCGTATTTTTTGGGGTACTCCTGCTTATTCTTGCTGGCACTTTCGCAATAAGCCTTCTGCCTATAGATGCTGTCCCGGATATCACCAACAATCAAGTCCAGGTGATCACTGTGAGCGCCGGCTTACCCGCGGAGGATGTAGAACGCTTTATCACCTTTCCTGTAGAGCAAAGGCTGGCCAACCTTCCTGGAATAATCGACCTTCGCAGCATAAGCCGATTTGGATTAAGCCTTGTCACTGCCGTCTTTGATGAAAGTGTTCCCACCCTTGAAGCCAGACAGCTCATCGCAGAGCAACTGCGGCAAGCATCGGGAGACATCCCTCCGGTATTCGGCATTCCTGAAATGATGCCCATCACCACAGGACTCGGTGAAATCTACCAGTACACATTAGCCGTTGATCCTGAGTATGCAGAACGCTACGACGCCATGGAGTTGCGCACCATTCAGGATTGGCTTGTTAAGCGACAGCTTACTGGAATAGAAGGGGTTATAGACGTGAGCTCTTTTGGTGGGCTGGTAAAACAGTATGAAGTAAAATTCCACCCTGAGCGGATGGCCGCCCTGGGCATCACTCCTGACATGTTGCTCCATGCCCTTGAAAGCAACAATACCAACACGGGTGCAGGCTACCTGAATGAAGAGAAGAAGGCCGTATACATCCGAACGGAGGGATTGATCTCAGGGCTTGATGACCTCGGAAAAATATCCATTTCAACCCGGGAAGGTCACCCGGTGCTGGTAAAAGATATCGCGGAAGTGGGATACGGCGCAGCACTCCGCTATGGCGCCCTCACCAAAGACGGCAAGGGAGAAACCGTGGGGGGCATCACTCTTTTACTTAAAGACGCCAATGCCAAAGCAACGGTCGAAAGGGTTAAGCTACGCATAGAAGAAATTCAAAAATCATTGCCTGAGGGGGTTCGCATTGAACCCTACCTTGAGCGCAGTGGCCTTGTGAGTCGCACCATTGGCACGGCTGTTGAAAACCTGGCAGTGGGCGGACTGGTCGTAGCGTTTATATTAATTTTTTTTCTCGGCGACTTTCGTTCAGGATTGCTCGTGGCCTCCATCATTCCCCTATCCATGCTTTTTGCCTTGCTGATGATGTCGATATTTGGGGTATCGGCCAACCTGATGAGCCTTGGCGCAGTAGATCTTGGAATTGTAGTCGACGGGGCAGTCATTATTGTTGAGGGCATATTGCACGCATTTGCCATAGGCTATTTGGGACAAAAACTCAGTAAATCCGAAAGTGATCAAATAGCGATTGATGCCACAGTACAGGTCTACAAATCAGCTGCATTTGGCGTACTTATTATTTTGGTTGTGTTCTTTCCAGTGCTTTATCTTGGGGGCATTGAAGGCAAGATGTTTCAACCCATGGCACTCACATTAATATTTGCCCTCACCGGTGCGCTCATATTGTCGGTCACATTCATTCCGGCTGCTGGTGCATTGCTGCTCCGCAAAATCAATCTGGAAAAAACCACCCTCGGTGAACGTTGGATGAAGCGCATGGCAGGTGCTTACAGAATCTGGCTGGAACGAATTTTGCCTGCAAGGGTACTTACCATGGCAGGCCTCGTGGTAGCCATGGCGATTACCGTCTGGCGAATTGGAAGTATGGGAGCTGTCTTTGTACCCGACCTGGAAGAAGGCGACCTTGCCATGCAAATGGCTGTGCGCTCAGGAAGCAATGTGGAAGAAGTGGTTGCGACAGCCACAGCAGTAGAGCAAAAGTTATTAAAAGCCTTCCCCGATGAGCTGCGCAGTGTGGTGTCCAAAATTGGCACGGCCGAAATTCCCACCGACCCTATGGCCATTGAGGATGCCGACATCATGCTTTTGCTCCATCCCAAAGATCAATGGCAGAAGGCCAGCGACCGTTACGCGCTGGTGTCGCTCATGAAAGAAGAACTCAAAGCATTTCCGGAAGTAAATTTTGAATTCAGTCAGCCTATACAGCTCAGATTCAATGAGCTGATCTCTGGTAGCAAAGCCGATATAGCAGTCAAGCTTTTCGGGCCAAATACGGAAGAATTGCGCAATGTAGGGGAAAGGGCCGAAGCCCTCATTGCCCAAATTGATGGCGCCGACGATGTGAAACTGGAACGCACTGAGGGTTTGATGCAATTGATCATAGAACCCAACCGCGATAAATTGGCCTGGTATGGACTCGATGTAGCAGATGTGAATCTCGCCATACAGTCGGCTTATGCAGGTGTGCCGGCCAGAGTGATTTACGAAGACGAGCGACGCTTTAACCTTGTTATGCGCATTGCCAGGAGCGATGAGGCTGCACCTGATCTGTCAAGTATCATGCTTCGAACAAAAAACGGAAATATGGTTTCACTAGATCAGGTTGTTGACGAAACAAGAGATGAAGGAATGGCTATGGTTACACGCGAAAATGCCCAGCGTCGCATTTCGATCGGAGTGAATGTGCGCAACCGCAGCCTTACGGAAGTGGTGGACGACATCAAAAATGAACTGGAGGCCAATTTGAACATGCCACCAGGTTACTCACTCCGCTATGAAGGCGAATTTCGCAATTACGAAGAAGCGCGCAGCCGTTTGCTCATCGCTGTTCCTATTTCATTGCTTATCATTTTGGGATTGCTATACTTCACTTTTGCAAAATGGCGACATGCTATTTTCGTTTTCAGCGCGGTACCCTTTACCACCATTGGAGGTATTTGGGCGCTATCGTTGAGAGGCTTGCCTTTCAGCATATCAGCGGGTATCGGCTTTATCGCCCTCTTTGGAGTGGGTGTCCTCAACAGCATCGTGCTAATTAGCCACATCAATCATATGCGCGAAACCCACCCTGAAATGGATTTACGCAAGCTGGTTGCCCTGGCAGGTTCTGATAGATACAGGCCCGTGATATTGACAGCGCTTACTGCGATCTTGGGATTTTTGCCTATGGCGCTGAGCACCAATGCCGGCGCAGAGGTACAACGCCCACTTGCCACCGTGGTGATTGGAGGCCTCTTCGTCGACACCTTCCTTACCCTGGTATATTTACCCAAACTTTATTTTTGGGTGGAGACCCACCTTCATGGCAAAAGAACACTCGGCACGGCTGCGATGATAGCAGCGCTTTGCATTTTTGGCGGAAGCAGTGAAAGCTTTGCCCAAGAAAGACAGCCCGTGAATTGGGACGACTTTAAAACAGCCGCATTTGCCTACAACCCCAACCTGGAGCTGTCGGAAAGCATGCTGGATTTCGAGCGGGAGCGGATTGGAGAGAGTTGGCAGATACAACCTACGCAGATTGAGTATGGCTATGGACAGCTCAATGCGGTTCCCTTTACACAAGATTATCAATGGCTTTTCACACAAGACTTTGGATCCATACCGGAGCACATCTACCGCGGCAAGCGGCAAGAAGCGCGCATTGCTGCAACTGAAGCAGAAGTGCACGCCTTTCGCAAAAGCTTTGAAGCAGATCTCAAAGTTGCTTACCTGCAATGGATCACTGCCCATGAACGTTTGGCAATATCTCAGAGCTACAGCGCAAGGCTTGACTCCCTTGAGCAACGTGTCAAATCGCAGGCCCGTGTTGGAAACATCCCTGCAACACAGCAGCACATTTTCGAAGCCGAGCTGCTCAGGATAAGGCGAGAAAAAACGAAGCATCAAATCCTGCTTGGAGAAAGAGCCCTTGCTCTGGAACGGCTTTGCCAGTTTGACGTATCGGGCTTAAAACCCTCTGAAGACAATGGATTTGGCGTGCTGCATCCCATCCCTGATACGCTATTTACGCAGCGCTACAGCAAAGCGCAGGAAGTGCGTATTGAAGAGGGAGAGCTTGGGATCAAGGTGGAGCGCAGTGCGTTTTTCCCTGCATTGTCAGCTGGCTACCAACATGCCAGACTTGAGGGCTTTTCCGGTGGCGATGCATACTTTCTAGGCGTAGCCCTTCCGCTATGGTATGGTCCCGACAAGTCGCGCAGCAAACAGGCGGGCATAGTCCTCGAGCAGGAGCAGCTAAAGCTTGAGGCTGTTAAGTTCAGTCTTGAAGCTGAGGCACGCCAGAAATACCACGCCTTCGGGACGCTTAAAAATCTGTACGACAATGATGGCATAGATTTTTATGAAAAATCACTTCAACTAAGTACTAAAGCCCAAGCAGGTTTTAAAAGCGGTGAAACCGATGCCTATCAGCTTTTGCAAGCCCTCAGTGCGGCCTACCTTCTACATCTCCAATACCTCGACCTGTCAGAAGATTATGGCAGCGCACGCATCAACCTAACCCGATACGATTCCAAATGAAGCACCTAGCGATATCAATCACAACAGCAAGCCTATTGCTTTTCAACGCGTGTAAGAGCTCAACCGAGGAGGATGCGCTCAATCATGAAGACCATGATCACGAGCACGGGCAGCCCATAACAGTAGATAGCACCTCACTTCGGGATTTTGAAGTGGGCTATTGTACGGCACAACCTTTCCAACTAAGGGATTCCATTCAAACCCGTGGTACAATTGAAGCGCCACCGCAGAGCATGTTTGACATCTCAACTCCTTATGGAGGAGAAATCACTGAGATGAAATACTACGAAGGCGCATTTGTGAATAAAGGTACAGTGATAGCCAAGCTGCGCCACCTTAACTATGTGTCACTTCAGGAAGAATACCTCGAATTGATAGCCGCGGAAAGAGAAAACACAAAAGCCTTAAATAGACAACAAACCCTGCGAGAAGAAGGCAGTACATCTGAAAAAGTATACGAAGAAGTTCTCGCGGCAAATGCAACCTTCAAGGTCAAGAGACAAGGACTTGAAGTGAGGTTAAAAATGTCGGGAATGAGTCCTGAAGCGATTATAGCTCAGGGTATAGCCGAGGAAGTTCTTTTAAAGGCACCCGTTACAGGGTACATCACCAAAGCCCATGGCAACATCGGCACCTTCATAGCACCCAATATGCCAATATACAGCATGGTTGATCCTTCGCATTTGCATATCGAGCTCTCGCTTTACCAAGAGCATGCGGGTAAGGTAGCGCAAGGACAGAAGGTAAAGTTCGCTTTTGGTGGATCGGAGCGTGCAATGGAGGCAGAAGTTTTCCTGGTTTCACAACATGTCGAAACCCAAAAAAATACAGTGAATGTAGACGCGCATCCTGCCGAGGGAATCCAAGGCATGATGCCGGGTATGTTCGTTTCTGCCACAATCATTACAAAAAGCAGAGAAGTTCTTGCCCTTCCTACCGGCAGCGCAGTGCAAATAGAAGGTAAATGGCTTGGCCTGGCGAGTGCCGGAGATAATTTTGAGGTCATTACTTTTGCAGACAGTATGGTTACTGAAGGCAGACGGGTGCTTTTGGCTGCCAATGACGAACGTCAATTTATTTGTAAAAACCTTGACCGTGCCCTTGCTACACTTGTATCAAGCGAAAATCAAGCTGATCGCCACAGCCACTAAGCATTGTTTTGAAGAAATCAGATTTGCATTTCAAGACCCAAGTGAATCAAAAACTGAACATTAAATACCAAATTTTCAAAAACATTTCTTGAATCCGTTCAAAATGCTTATATTTTGACGTTGGTTTAAAATCCGAAAATGATATTTCTTGTACAAAGCAATTGCCTTTAACTTTGGACTTACGCCAACAAAATCAAAATAAACTAAAAGACTTAAATTTAGCATCATGAGTAACGAAAATTCTTCAGGAGCTTCAAAAATATTGTTGGCTTTCTTCGCAGGAGTCGGCGCAGGCGTAGCAGCAGGCTTTTACCTGAACAGCGACCACGGTCGAAAAATGCGTGAAGAGGCCGCCGATAAAATATCAGATCTGGAATCAAAGATTGAAGACAAGGTAAAGGAAGCATTTGAAGCCGCTAAATCTAAAGCGCAGGACCTCACCAATGCAGCCAAAAAATGAACAACACTACCGGACGAATTGTAGATGAGGCGGTTGAAGCTGCCTCTCTATATACTCAAGCCGAAGTTGATCACATCAAATTGCGCGTGGCAAAGTCTGTTACTACCTGGTCAGTCAGGTTGATAGCGGTATTTGTTGCTTTGCTTATGTCTATTCTGGTGCTCATATTTATTGGATTGGCAGGAGCACTTTATTTACAATCAAAAATGAGCCCGGAGGCATCGTACTTTCTTGTCGCTCTGTTTTATGCAACCGTTGGTTTCATATTTTACATTGCACGCAAAAAGCTCTTGGCTCCCTTGATTTTGCAAAAAACTTTAACAGAAATGTTTGATGAACCATAGGTACGCCCACATCAAAAATCTGGAACAACTGGATGATGAAATCTTGCGGATCAAACTGAAGAAGGGTATCATTCGAAATGAACTCTCACTCAGTGTCGAATCTGCGAAAGAGAGCCTTTTGAAAGGAAGGTTTCTATGGAGTACGTTGTTGCGGCTTGTGGGCTTAGGAAAGCCCGACAACCGGCCGACAGACGCACTGGACCGTGTAAGCGATTATGCGGTGCTCATCAGCAATATGCTGAGTGTGATCAATAACTTACGCCGGTAAGGCACATTCTCTTTATTATTTTCATGTTTTAAGTATAAATGGCTTATGTCAAATGTTGAAGAAATAGGCACAGTAGAGCTGCGCCATCTTGTGGAGGATGATTATGAAAACCTGAAGGAGACGATGATATTGTCATATGCCAACTGGCCCAATTCCTATTGGGACGAAGCGCATATTCACAAATTATTGAGATCTTTCCCTCAGGGACAGCTCGCTGTAGTAATCGATGGCGAAATTGTAGGCTGTGCCCTGTCGATCATCGTGAAATATGATGTGTTTGGCAACAACCATACGTACAAGCAAATAACCGGAGGCTTCACTTTTGACACCCATAGTCCTACAGGCGATGTGCTTTACGGAATTGATGTTTTTATCAAGCCTGAATACCGCGGCTTGCGCCTAGGCCGCAGGCTATATGATGCACGTAAAGACCTGGTGGAGCAAATGAACCTGCGGGCAATCATTTTCGGCGGCAGGATCCCTAACTTTCACAAGCACCCTGACATTACGCCTCGGGAGTATATCGATAAGGTGAAGCGCAAGGAGGTACATGATCCGATACTAAATTTTCAATTGGCCAATGATTTTCACATCATTAGGGTGGTTAAAAACTATCTGGAAGGTGACAAAGAATCCAGAGGTTATGCCGTATTGCTGGGTTGGGACAACATTTACTATGAAAAATCTTCCCGCAAGCTCAACATCAATAAAACGGTGGTACGTCTTGGCCTCATTCAATGGCAAATGAGATTGTACGATGGAATCGACGATCTTTTTGATCAAGTTGAGTTTTTCGTTGACGCGGTTTCGGGATATAAAAGTGACTTCGCCCTGTTTCCGGAATTCTTCAATGCCCCATTGATGGCAGCATACAACCACCTTTCAGAGGCCAATGCTATCCGCAAACTCGCGGAGTATACCGAGGAAATCCGCGACCGGTTTGTTCATCTTGCCGTTTCATACAATGTGAACATTATTGCCGGCAGCATGCCCGAGCTTGCGCCAGATGGACGCTTGTACAATGTAGGCTTCCTCTGTCGCCGAAATGGAACCTATGAGAAATACACCAAAATACACGTGACTCCAGATGAATCGCGGGCTTGGGGTCTTTCAGGTGGCAATCAGGTCAAGGTATTGCAAACAGATTGCGGTCCTATTGGAGTACTCATATGTTATGATGTAGAGTTTCCTGAACTCCCAAGGCTGCTGGCCCAGGAAGAGATGAAAATTCTATTTGTCCCCTTCCTCACCGACACGCAAAACGGGTACTCAAGGGTAAGGTATTGTGCACGGGCTAGGGCCATTGAAAATGAATGCTATGTGGCTATCGCTGGCAGCGTGGGTAACCTGCCGAAAGTGGAAAATATGGATATCCAGTTCGCTCAATCCGTTGTTTTCACGCCTTGTGATTTCTCCTTTCCAACAAATGGAATAAAAGCGGAAGCCACTGCCAACTCAGAGATGATTCTTGTCGCTGATGTCGATCTTGACCTGCTGCGCGAATTGCATGAGTTTGGTGCGGTGCGCAACTTGAAAGATCGCCGGACGGATGTTTACACCCTCAAAATCAATGATTAGCGACATGCTATTTAGTTGGTCTTTATAAACTTGCTAACAAAGTGTTGATCTTGACTATTAACTGTGACAAGGTAAAGGCCTTGCGGCAAATGACGCACATCAAAAAATGCATTACCGATTGAAGCAAGCTTTTGTTGAATAAACACGCGGCCAGTCAAATCAGTGACCGTGACTTCAACCTCGAATGCAGAAGCTGGTTCCACTTTTAAAAAGAGTTTATCGCTCGTGGGATTAGGATAAATTACTGTATTGGCTGTAGAAGCGGTTTGAACGTTGAGCACAGTGGCAAGATCGGCAGTCCAGCGATAAATACCTCCAACAGATCCGCTGATATTAGAGCCAGCCCAGGCTTCCGTGGTCGACTGGAAAGAGACGCAGTTGAACCCCGGATTTCCTGAAAGCGTTTCCCAGGACTGACCGCCATCGAAAGTGATAGAAATATCAGGTGAATTGCCTTCGTAGCCATCCGTTAATATGTAGGTATTTTCTGTACCAGGTATGTACTGAACGCATCTTGCATTGGGTGTCTCAGGCATTTCAATCACAGTCCATGATGATCCGCCATTGGTAGTTATTGCGCCTTGCTGGGGCACGAACGACACAACCATACCATTCATTGCATCCTTAAATGCCACCGAAGCCAATCCGGCAATCGTAGAAGAGCCCGGTAATCCTGTATTAAAGATTTGCCAATTCTGGCCCTTATCAATTGTACGGTACACCCTGTTGAGCGATGTTACAAACCAGAGTGTATCACCTACTGCGGCATAGCTGTCATTTCCTGAAAAAAGAAAGTAAGACTCGCCCTCAATGGGTATGGGTGCTTGCGGGTCTGTGAGTTGCGTCCATGTCTGGCCCCCATCAGCGGTCCGATATAAGTTCATAACGTCGATCGAAGCAGTCCCGGTTCTGGGACTGCCAAATAGTACGCCTTCCTGATCATTGAAGAAATGAACGTTCTGAACACCCTTGTTGGTTTGGTTAAAGCCGCCAGGCACATCTTGCCAGGTTGCGCCGCCATCTGTGGTGTGATACAATTTGTTACGGTTAGGTGAAGGGTATCTTGGTGCAACAACCCATGCTTCATCGGCGCTTGGGGCGAAAATGCGCACCGGCACATGGTTCCCATCTGCTTCAGGCAGGAGGGTCACATCCCAGGTAACACCGCCGTCAACAGTGCGCACAATCTCCCGCACATCCAGAAATGCAGGTTGAATAGGAGCCGCCCATATGCTCTCTTCATCTACCACCGCCAATGAAAAAATGTGGCGCAACTCGTTCTCATTCACTTGCGAGCCAGGACCGACATCAACCCATTGCGCACTTACCTTGAGGCTGTCAAATGTCCCAATCAGCGATAAGATCATGGATAAAATGAATGCTGTAGAAATCCTCTGTCGAATGTTTCTCATGGTGTCATTTTTCGTGTTCAAAAGAACATCAAATATATAAAAATCGACCTGTACAATCCAGACCAACGTAAATCGTACATCCGAATGGTCGCACAAAATCGAATACTCACGGCTTTGGCATGTATGCAAAGCCAGCAAAAAACAGGCTCTCAGGTTTTAATTTACCGAAAATTAGGTGGTTTTGTCGGGAAGACACTTTTTTAACTTACATTTGTCTCACATTTTTTAATTTTTACCATGAATAACGGAACAGTAAAGTTCTTTAATGATTCTAAAGGATACGGATTCATTAAAGAGGAAGGAACAAACAAAGAGTATTTTGTGCACGCAAACGGACTCATCGACAAAATCGGTGACAACGACAACGTAACATTCGAACTCCAAGAAGGCCGTAAAGGTCTCAACGCGGTAAACGTGAAATTGGCATAAGCGTTTGCCCATATCTTACGTACAAACTGTAAAAAGTGCTTCTTAACTGAAGCACTTTTTTTTTGTGCCTATTCATAGGTATAGGCCGCTCTTTAAGGGCATTAACTTTAAGAACTGTCGCATATTGGTCGCCGAAAAAACCTATGAGATGAAAAAAGGGTGTTTTCACCCTTGTAAGCCAATGATGCTCCCTTGATCTTTGTGTTGCATCTTATTTCATAAAGCAACCGAAGAAGATCGGAACATTGTGGTGTCGTTCGAATACAGTCTGTAGGTGTGAGCTATTTCGCTATGTTAATGGCACTTTTATCCAGACCTTTAAGCAGTGTTGATTATTGCTAATAACGCTGATGCCACAATACCAACTGAGACGATGGGTGGAGCGGGAGTACGCTTCCGCCCATCGTTTTTACGTGTTGTTAGAATCACACCCTTTCACCGCTAGTCGTAAATCAGATATTTGGCCCTAACCAATTTAAACTCCTCAATATCATCCAACCAGGTCTCCTTTATTCCGCGGGCCTGAATTCCGGCGACCACAGCATCTTTGAGCTGATCTGTTCCGGCTAATTTTTGAAAAAAACCACTTTTGAGAAAAAAACCAGACTTGTTGTCGGTTTCCTGATACATCCGCACAAGCCATTCTACATTGATGCTGTCGATAGGTGCTTGTAAGTCTATGACATCTGTCAAATCGTAACCGCGGCAAATTACCTTCTCATGAGGTGGATAATCTGACACGCCTGGAATAGAAACAGGAGTAAACATGAAATCACCTCCTGTGTTGCCTGGCTCACCGATGACCATAAATGGATGAGGCGTTCCTCTGCCCACGCTTACATTGGTGCCTTCAAAAAAGCAAAGACTCGGATAGAGATAAACAGCCCGCATATCGGGCAAATTTGGTGAGGGAGGCACAGGAAGGTTGTAGCGTGATTCACGGGTATAATTTATGCACTGTACGACGCTTAGCGTACATCGCACACCGCCTGCAAGCCAGCCTTCGCCATTGATCATCAGCGCGTACTCGCCTATACTCATGCCGTAGACTACTGGCACGGGATGCATACCTACAAAAGAGCGAAACCGTATATCAAGAACCGGCCCATCAATGTAATGGATATTTGGGTTGGGACGATCGAGTACAATTACTGCAACGCCGGCTTCGGCGCAGGCTTCCATTACATTATGGAGCGAGGATAGATAGGTGTAAAACCTCGCGCCCACATCCTGGATATCGAATATCACCACATCCAGATCAGAAAGGTATTCAGCACCAGGCTTTTTGTTCTTTCCGTAAAGGGATAAGATAGGAAGGCCCGTCAATGCGTCTTGCTGGTCGGCAACAGTTGCGCCATCTGCCATATTGCCCCGAAAGCCGTGTTCGGGAGCAAAGATGCGTTTCACATCAAGTCCAGATGCAATCAAGCTGTCAACAAGGTGATTGCCTTCAATCAGGCTCGTATGATTTGCCACCACCCCAATGCGCTTGCCGCTTAGCGCCGATATATCTTCAAAAAAACGATACACACCTGGCAGCACCTCCGCCGCGTTCTGAGCTGAAGCATTCTCTGCTGTGACTACTGTGGTATCAGCCGCACTAATTTCAGCTTCGCTGAGGTCTTGGGCAGCTTGCCCACAAGATATTGCGAAGGCCGCTTGCAAAAGGATTAGGTAGCTGGCGATTTTCATACTTTTACGCCCGCTGCTTAAATTGACAGACATATTTTGAACCACGGGTTTTGAATACTTCATATTTTATTGCCAAACGATTGATAAGACGCGAAAGTACCGAAAAGGAACTTTCCAAACCCATTGTGCGCATCGCAACCATTGGAATAGCGCTGGGCGTGGCAGTAATGATACTCTCCATCGGCATTGTTCGCGGTTTCCAGCATGAAGTTAGAGAAAAGGTCATTGGTTTCGGATCGCACATACAAGTTACGAATTACAGCAGCAGCACACGGTACAATGATCCGCGGCTTGAGGTGAATCAGGATTTTTATCCCCATATCGATACGCTACCCCAGGTGCGAAAAATTCAGCAGTATGCGCTGATTCAGGGGATTATTGAAACACCTGAAAACATACAGGGCATCTTTGCCAAAGGCGTGACTTACGACCATGATTGGACATTTCTGGAAAAGAATTTATTTGCCGGAGAGCTGCCCAATTATACCGATACGGCCACCAGCTCCGCAATGGTAATGTCAAAATACCTTGCCAACCGCATGCAAACCAATATTGGTGATCGCATTACGGTTTATTTTCCAAATCCAGGCCGCAACATGGTTCAGCGGAACTTTCTGCTCCGGGCCATTTATGATACCGGACTGCAAGACCTCGATGAGCAATTTATCTTTATTGACCTAAACCACATACGCAAAATCAATCAATGGGGGCTGCAGGCGCAAATGCGCATGGACGGATGCGAGGATGGCAAAGTTTCTCTCACGGCGCTGGGTTTCGGCGGCGATGGGAGCCACCGCTTCCTTTGGAGCGCCGACTCCCTCAGGGGACCTGGTCCCCATGCATTTTGTATTCAGGGCGACACTACCATCTACACCGTACTGAGCGATCGCAACGAAACCATAGCAGATACTGCCTTTTTTGAGTTTAAATTATCAGGCGAACAGCGTATTGCTTTAACGAATAGCAAATCAATGACTTGCTTATGCCCGAATGAAGGTCAATACCTCATGCACACAAGCGGCGGCAGCGAGCGCCATTACACCGGAGGCTTTGATGTGATGCTGAGTAGCTATGAAGTCCTCGACTTTATGGATAAATTTATCTACGAGCACCTCAATTACAATTTGCGTACCACCACCATTACCCAGCGGTCACCAGAGATATTCAATTGGCTTGAAATGCTCGACATCAATACCCTTGTGATCATCGTTTTGATGATCATCATTTCAGTGATTAACATGACATCAGCACTGCTTATCCTGATTATGGAGCGCACGCAGATGATTGGTATTCTCAAAACCATGGGTTCAACCTCTTGGCTAGTACAGCGAATTTTTCTCTACCAGGCCGCCTATATCATTGGCATTGGTTTGCTCATTGGAAATATTATTGGGCTGGGGCTGGCATGGCTTCAAGGGAAATACGGATTTATAAAGCTTGATCCTCAGCACTATTACGTTAGTGAGGTTCCCGTATTGATCAACTTTGAGTATGTGTTGCTGCTCAATGCAGGCACTTTGGCAGTTTGCTTGGCCATGCTTTTGCTGCCAGCACTCGCCGTAAACCGCATTCGTCCTTCTAAAGCGATCCGTTTCAATTAAGGAAATCTTGACACGCATTGCATATATTGGCATCCGAAAGTGCCCAGAATTTAAAGCAGTCGCGGAGCATTTTGGTACCTTTGCGGAAAATAAGATCATATGGCTTTTCGCAAAGCGTACAACAATATTCTAGAAACCATTGGAGATACTCCGATGGTGCGCATGAACAAAATCTGCAAACACATCCCGGCAACTATTTACGCCAAAGTGGAGTACTTCAACCCCGGCCACAGCACCAAGGACCGCATGGCCCTGCAAATGATTGAAGATGCCGAAAAAGAAGGCAAACTTAAACCAGGAGGCACAGTAATAGAGTGTACCTCAGGCAATACAGGAATGGGTCTGGCACTTGCCTGCATTGTGAAAGGATACAAGCTCATCTGTACCCTGAGCGACAAACAGAGCAAAGAAAAAATGGACATCCTTCGCGCTATGGGTGCTGAGGTGATTGTGTGCCCCACGAACGTAGCTCCTGAACATCCGGATTCCTACTATTCTGTGGCTTCAAGGCTAAACAAAGAGATTCCAAACTCATTCTACCCATATCAATATGACAACTTGGGCAACCGCAAGGCGCATTATGAGTCGACCGGACCTGAAATTTGGGAGCAGACCGAAGGCAAAATCACTCATTTTGTCGTTGGTGTGGGCACAGGGGGTACGATCAGCGGCGTAGGCCAATACCTTAAAGAGAAAAATCCAAACATCAAGATTTGGGGCGCTGACAGCTATGGTTCTGTATTCAAAAAATACCACGAAACTGGCATTTTTGATAAAAATGAGATCTATTCATATATCACCGAAGGCATTGGAGAAGACATACTTCCGAAAAATGTAGACTTCGACGTAATCGATCATTTCGAAAAAGTAACTGACAAGGATGGAGCGGTCTATGCGCGCGAACTTGCACGTAAAGAGGGATTGTTTTTAGGTTACTCTTGCGGTTCGGCCTACGCTGTGGTGGAGCAAATGAAGCACCTCCTAAAGCCGGAAGATGTTGTGGTGGTACTTTTTCATGACCACGGTTCGCGCTATGTCGGCAAAGTGTACAATGATGATTGGATGCGTGACCGCGGCTTCCTGAACGACAGAAACAAAACTGCCCTGGACTTGATTAACCGTCATGTTGACAAGCCTCTGGTCACCATTGGTTCTGAGGAGCTTATTGTCAACGCAATTGATAAATTAAAGCGCTTTGATATTTCGCAAATACCTGTAAAGCAAGGTGAAGAGTTTATTGGTTCCATTGACGAGCGCAGCATATTTAATGCACTTTGCAGTGGAAACGGCACCAATGGAATGAAAGTGAAAGACATCATGGGCGCCCCCTACCCCATCATCGACAGCGATGAAGATTTGAAACAGGTAATGCGTATGGTAGACAAAAGCACCCCGGCGGTGATTGTGCGAATAGATCGAGAGAATCACCACATTATTACCCGCCACGACCTCATTGCCGCCATGTCCTGATGCCAGCTTTCAGCGATCAGTTGGGCAGAGCGGTGCATGTTGATGACCATCCTCAACGTATCATATCACTCGTACCCTCTATCACTGAGCTTATTTGCGATCTGGGTTGTTCCGATTCGATTGTGGGCATTACCAAATTTTGTGTGCATCCTGATGAAGTCTTTCGCAGCAGGGTGCGCGTGGGTGGCACCAAGGATTTCAAGCTTGATGTCATCGACAGCCTTTCGCCCGACTTGATTGTAGGCAACAAGGAGGAAAATCCCAAAGCAGCCATTTTAAAGCTCGCTGAGAAATATCCTGTGTGGATAAGCGATGTTTCTGATACTGCTTCGAGCCTCGACCTGATCAGAAAGCTCGGTATTGTGTTGGATAAACAGGAAAAAGCGGAGGAATTGGCAATTAAAACCGAGGCAGGTTTAATTCGCTTAAGCGGCGCTTCTGCAAATGCCAACAAACCAACAGCACTCTACCTCATTTGGAAAAATCCTTACATGGCTGCAGGCACCGACACTTTCATTTCATCTATGCTGAGCAATTTAGGGCTTCGAAATGCCCTTGAAGCTTGGGCTGAAAAAGGCAATCGCTATCCGCGAATGGATGAAGCTCAAATCGTCGAGCTGAGCCCTGATTTCATTTTTCTCTCCACTGAACCCTATCCATTTAAGGAAACTGACTGTGGAAATCTCCGGAAATATTGCAGGTATCATTGTCAACTCGTCGATGGCGAGGCCTTTTCGTGGTATGGCTCAAGGATATTGAAATCAATTCAATATCTTGAAAATCTGTCACTCAGCTTAAGAAGCAATAGTTAATTGGAGGCCCGGTAGCAGGGTATATTTAGAATAGAATATCCCGTTACCATCAATCCTCGCATTTAACCGCTACAAACGTTTGAAAAAACATGGTTGTGCGCGAATTGACTGCCATATTTCCTTTAGATTCGCAGGAGATGAAGAAGCCCTACATTCTTCCTGTTATGATTCTGGCTATGTGTATTTTGCCATTTTTGGCATCCGCACAGCGCGTTGGGCTTGTACTGAGCGGCGGCGGCGCAAGTGGTCTCGCTCATATTGGTGTGATTAAGGCCCTGGAAGAAGCTGAAGTACCCATTGATTATATCACGGGCACTTCAATGGGAGCTTTGGTAGGAGGGCTATATGCGGCAGGTTATTCCGTTGAAGACATCACCCGTTTCGCAAATAATCCGCAGTTTCTGCTCGCTATTGCGGGCGAACTCCCTGAAGAAGATGTCTATTATTTCAGTCGGGATATTGAAGACGCATCCATCATCCGTTTTAAATTCAACTTCAAAAATTTTCTTCAAAATACCCTTCCGGCAAATGTCGTAACACCCAATTTGATGGAATTCCTGTTGATGGATATTCTTGCCCAACCCTCGGCAGCATCCAATTACGATTTTGACAATTTGCTCATTCCTTTCAGGTGCGTGGCTGCCGATGTGATGGAAAAGAAAGAAGTTGTTTTTTCCGAAGGAAATCTTGCAGTAGCGCTGAGGGCGTCATCAACCTATCCCTTTTATTACAGGCCGCTGATCGTCGATGGCACCATGCTCTTTGACGGTGGTCTTTATAACAATTTTCCGGCCGATATCATGTACGACGTTTTTCTTCCTGACGTGATACTGGGCAGTAATGTGGCCTCACAGAATGATCCACCTGATGAAGATGACCTGCTCTCCCAGGTGCGTAGCATGATCATGGCGCAAAGCAATTTTACATTAAAATGTGACAACGGACTGATTATTGAGCCGCAATCAGATATCGACGTTTTTGACTTCTCCGACATCAATGGCGAAATTGAGAAGGGCTATCAGGAAGCTCTGGCACGCATGGATGAAATCAGGCAGATTGTGAGCCGTCGGCGCTCAAAAGCTGAAATGGAGGTGATGCGCGAAGCATTTAAAGACAACTTTCCTGAAAAGGAAATAGGAAAGATTAAAATAAACGGTGAGTTGAATAAGCGCCAGGAAGAATATATACGTTCCACGCTGGGACCTGAGCTCAGAGATACCAGTTTTACATTCAGGGATTTCAGGAGCCAATTCTTGCGCCTGGGCCAGGAAGACCGCATAAGATATGCCTTTCCTGTAACGCGGTATGACAGCCTTGAAAGCAATTTCGGATTAATGCTAAATGTGAAAAGAGAACGCAACCTCACAGCATTTTTTGGGGGCAATTTCTCCTCCCGACCGATCAATATGGGTTACATTGCACTGAAGTACAATTTCTTTGGTCGCACAGCAACCAGCCTGTTTGCCAACAGCTATTTCGGTCGATTTTACGGCTCTACAATGTTAAAGTCAAATATTGATTTCGGTGGAAAAAAGCGGTATCGCCTTGAGCCCCACTTCGTATTGAACAGGTGGGACTATTTCAGGAACTTCTCTACTTTCTTCGAGCAATCCAGGCCCTCCTTTATCGTGAAAAACGAAATATATGGAGGCCTTACCGGAGTGAGCTCTCTGGGCAATAATGCAGTGGCCAAGGCCGAGTTGCGCTATGGTGAAACGACTGACCGATATTATCAAACTGAAAATTTCACTGTAGAGGACACCTCCGATGTAACCAGGTTCAACATGATCAATGTGGCTGCAGGGATTGACCGCAATACCTTGAACCGAAAGAAATATGCAAGCAGTGGATCGAGGCTACAACTTTATGTGCGGGGAATTTCTGGCACCGAAACAACCGATTATGGAACTACGCGACCCGAGCTTGACTCAGTCATCACTGCTCAACACAATTGGGTCGATTTTCGGCTACAGTATGAGAACTACTTTTTCAAAAGAAAATTCTTTTCACTTGGATTTGATATTCAAGCTGTTTACTCAACTAAGCCCTTCTTTGCAAATTATACTGCCTCTGTAATTTCGGCCCCGGCATTCACCCCGATTCCGGAGAGTTTCACCATCTTTCTTGAGGATTTTCGGGCACACGAATTCGGCACCTTTGGTTTGCGATCTATTTTTGAGATCAGAAGAAATCTCGAGTTCCGACTCGAAGGTTATGTATTTCAACCCTTGCGCTCCATAGAACGCACTGAAGAAAACATGGCCGTATTTAATCAGGCTCCAGGAACAAGACAATACATAGGCGCCGGAGCACTCGTTTTTCACAGTCCTGTAGGCCCTATCAGCATCAACCTGAATTACTACAGCAGCAAGCTGGATGATCCATGGAGCTTTCTCTTCAATTTTGGATTTACCCTCTTCAACAAAAGCATTTACGAGATGTAGTCCCTATGATGCCGACGAACCGAGACGTTTAGGCCTGTGCTGTAGGCCCACCAAAGCCCATGGGGAATGATGGTCCGCCTTCGTGGCTTTTGGCATCAGAAATCATGCCGTGGACAGCTTCATACTTTTCGATATTGTCAGCCAGAGCCCTCAGCAGGCGCTTGGCATGTTGCGGCGTGAGGACGATGCGTGATTTAACCTTTGCCTTGGGCATCCCAGGCATTACGCGTACGAAATCAATTACGAATTCAGCTGGAGAATGGGTTATAATAGCCAGATTGGAATAAATGCCATCGGCTACTTCCTCGTTGAGTTCGATATTGATTTGATTCTGATTTTTTTCTTTGTTTTCTGACATGGGATGAAGGTATTGAAAAAAGCCTCCCAAATTGGGAGGCTTTTTATTGTTTTGTTATTTTACTTCCAGCTCTTCAGCTTTGGTCGCTTCGGTTTTGTTGAGCATTTTATCAAAATCCTCTTTTGAACCTACGTTAACCTTGCCAAATTGCCTTACTCCTGTACCGGCTGGGATGAGGTGACCAACAATCACATTCTCTTTGAGTCCGAGAAGGTCGTCCCTCTTACCACTTACAGCTGCCTCATTCAACACCTTGGTGGTTTCCTGGAAGGATGCCGCCGATATGAATGACTTGGTCTGCAATGATGCCCTTGTAATACCTTGGAGCATTGGGCGTGAGGTAGCTGATATTGCATCCCTCACCTCAACGAGGCTTTGGTCTTTGCGTTTCAGCTGTGAATTCTCCTCGCGAAGTTGACGCGCGGTGATGATCATACCAGGTTTCAGGTTGCTTGATGCTCCTGCATCCACCACCACTTTCATGCCGAAAATGCGGTCATTCTCCTCCATGAAGTCGAGCTTCTCAACGCTTTGGTTCTCGAGGAAGCGGGTGTCACCCTGATCTTCGATTTCCACTTTGCGCATCATCTGACGTACGATGATCTCGAAGTGCTTGTCATTGATTTTCACACCTTGCAATCGGTACACTTCCTGTACTTCATTTACAAGATACTCTTGCACACGTGTAGGACCTTCGATTGCGAGGATATCACTTGGGGTGATGGCTCCATCGCTCAAAGACTGACCGGCACGTACAAAGTCGTTCTCCTGTACAAGGATATGCTTTGAAAGCGATACGAGATATTTCTTTACCTCACCAGTTTTGCTCTCTACGATGATCTCGCGGTTACCGCGCTTGATTTTACCGTATGAAACGATACCGTCGATTTCACTCACCACCGCCGGATTTGATGGATTGCGTGCTTCGAAAAGCTCCGTAATACGTGGCAAACCTCCCGTGATGTCACCAGACTTGCCACTTACACGCGGTATCTTGGCAATAATCTGACCGGTTAGTACGTCAGTACCTTCTTGCACACTTACGTGGGCACCTACTGGCAGGTTGTATGACTTAACGATCTCCTTACTCTTGGTGTCAACAATGTGGATGGCAGGATTCTTCTTCTTGTCGCGTCGCTCGGTGATTACTTTTTCACGGTAACCAGTTTGCTCATCGACTTCTTCACGGAAGGTGATTCCTTCTTCAAAGTTTTCGAATTTGATCTTACCACTGCCTTCTGAAATGAATACCGCGTTGTAGGGGTCCCATTTACAGATGACGTCACCTTTCTTCACTTTCTGACCGTCTTTGGCGAACAGCTCAGATCCGTAAGGAATGTTGTTGGTAGCGATGACGATGCCAGTTTTGGCATCCACAAGCTTCATCTCACCTGAGCGGCCTACCACGATAGTTTTCTTAGATCCGTCTTTTCCTTCTTGCTCGACATCGCGAATTTCTTCAAATTCGATGACACCGTCAGCTTTGGCTTTGATTTCAGACTCATCAGCAATGTTACTTGCAGTACCACCCACGTGGAATGTACGCAATGTAAGCTGAGTACCTGGCTCACCAATGGACTGTGCAGCAATCACACCTACAGCTTCACCTCTCTGAACCATGCGGCCAGTCGAAAGATTACGGCCATAACATTTGGCGCATACACCTCGCTTCAATTCGCACGTAAGTACCGAGCGGATTTCAACCTCTTCGATACCGGCATTCTCAATGGCGTGGGCAGCATCTTCTCTGATTTCGCTTCCTTCTTCTACCAGTAATTCACCGGTCTCAGGATGCAGCACGTCGTGGAGTGAAGTACGGCCAAGGATACGCTCAAACAGACCTTCTACCACTTCCTCATTTTTCTTGAGGGCAGAAGCGGTAAGACCGCGAAGTGTGCCACAGTCCTCACCTAGAATTACAACATCCTGGGCTACATCGACAAGCCTTCTGGTAAGGTAACCAGCATCGGCAGTCTTCAGTGCAGTATCGGCAAGACCTTTACGTGCACCGTGGGTAGAGATAAAGTACTCAAGGATCGAAAGACCTTCCTTAAAGTTGGAAAGAATCGGGTTTTCAATAATGTCTTGTCCGCCGGTTGCGCCAGATTTCTGTGGCTTGGCCATAAGACCACGCATCCCTGAAAGCTGACGAATCTGCTCTTTAGAACCACGTGCACCAGAGTCAAACATCATGTAGATCGAGTTGAATCCCTGGTTGTCCTTTTTCAGACGGTCCATCAGAATGTTGGTCAACTTCGAGTTGGTATGCGTCCAGATATCAATGATCTGGTTGTAACGCTCGTTGTTGGTAATGAGACCCATTCCATAGTTCTCTTTCACCGCTTTCACCTCCTCTGAAGCCTTGGCTACAAGTACTTCTTTCTCTGGTGGAATAATTACGTCGTTCAGGTTGAAGGACAATCCGCCTTTGAATGCCATGTAGAAGCCAAGCTCCTTAATGTCATCAAGGAACTGGGCACAACGCGCCATTCCAACAATCTTGAGCACTTCACCGATAATATCGCGTAGTGCTTTCTTGGTAAGTACCTCATTCACATAACCAACTTCATTGGGTACGTGGTTGTTGAAAAGAACTTTTCCTGTAGTTGTTTCAATAATGTGGGCCTTGCCTTCCACATCGATAAATCGGAATTTGATGTGGGCATGCAAGTCCAATTTTCCTTCGTTGTAGGCAATTTCTACCTCCTCAGGGCTGTAGAAAGTTTTGCCTTCGCCTTTCACGATATGTCCTTCTTCTGATACCCGGCCTTTGGTAATGTAGTACAGGCCAAGTACCATGTCTTGAGAAGGAACCGCGATAGGAGCGCCATTGGCAGGGTTGAGGATGTTGTGCGAAGCAATCATCAACATTTGCGCTTCCAGAATAGCAGCATTGCCAAGTGGAAGGTGCACTGCCATTTGGTCACCGTCAAAGTCGGCGTTGAAAGCAGTACACACGAGCGGGTGAAGTTGGATTGCCTTGCCCTCTATGAGTTTTGGCTGGAAAGCCTGGATACCCATCCTGTGCAGTGTTGGTGCACGGTTGAGCAGTACAGGGTGTCCTTTCAATACGTTCTCGAGGATATCCCATACTACGGCTTCTTTGCGGTCCACGATTTTCTTGGCCGACTTCACTGTTTTCACAATACCGCGCTCAATCATCTTGCGGATGATAAACGGCTTGTAAAGCTCAGCAGCCATATCTTTAGGAAGCCCACATTCGTGCAGCTTCAGCTCTGGGCCAACCACAATTACAGAACGTGCAGAATAGTCAACACGCTTACCCAAAAGGTTTTGGCGGAAACGTCCTTGCTTACCTTTCAAACTGTCTGAAAGTGATTTCAGCGGTCGGTTCGACTCCGTCTTCACGGCGCTTGACTTGCGGCTGTTGTCGAAAAGCGAATCCACAGCTTCCTGAAGCATACGCTTCTCGTTACGGAGAATTACTTCAGGAGCTTTAATCTCGATCAATCGCTTGAGGCGGTTGTTACGGATGATCACCCTGCGGTATAAGTCATTGAGGTCGGATGTGGCAAAACGGCCACCATCCAAAGGAACGAGTGGGCGCAGCTCAGGTGGAATAACAGGTACCACTTTCACTACCATCCACTCAGGACGGTTCTCAATGCGCGAGTTGGCATCGCGGAAAGCTTCCACCACCTGAAGACGCTTCAGTGCTTCGTTTTTACGTTGCTGAGATGTTTCGGTGTCGGCTTTGTGCCTTAAATCATATGAAAGTGTGTCGAGCTCGGTTGACTTTAACAAGTCGTACAGTGCATCAGCTCCCATTTTGGCAACAAACTTATTTGGGTCTGCGTCATCGAGGTATTGATTGTCCTTTGGAAGGGTTTCAAGAATATCGATGTACTCTTCTTCCGTAAGGAAATCCATACGCAACAATGGGTCGCCTTCTACATTGACTGCAGGCCCCGGATTGATCACCACGTACCTTTCGTAGTAAATGATTTGATCCAGCTTCTTGGTCGGCAGTCCCAAGAGGTAACCTATCTTGTTGGGAAGCGACTTGAAGTACCAGATATGCGCTACAGGAACCACCAATGAAATGTGGCCCATACGCTCTCGTCGCACTTTCTTTTCAGTCACTTCAACTCCGCAGCGGTCACATACGATACCCTTGTAGCGAATGCGCTTGTACTTTCCGCAGTGGCACTCATAATCCTTCACAGGACCAAAAATGCGCTCGCAGAACAGTCCATCACGTTCGGGCTTATATGTTCGGTAATTGATTGTTTCAGGTTTCAATACCTCACCGTGACTTCTCTCCAGAATTAGCTCTGGTGATGCCAAACTTATGGTAATGCTATTGAAACTTGCGTTTATTCTTTGCTCTTTTCTTAAGGCCATCCTAGGTTGTCTTTAGCGTAAATTTATTCGTTACCAGCACCCGACTATTCGAGTGAGACATTAAGTCCCAAACCTGCAAGCTCGTTCAGCAATACATTGAATGATTCGGGGATTCCGGGTTCAGGCATATTCTCACCTTTCACAATGGCCTCGTATGCTTTCGCTCTACCTACCACGTCGTCAGATTTTACCGTAAGAACTTCTCTGAGAATGTTGGCTGCACCGAATGCTTCAAGTGCCCATACCTCCATCTCTCCAAAACGCTGACCACCAAATTGTGCTTTACCACCAAGGGGCTGCTGCGTGATGAGTGAGTATGGTCCGATAGACCTTGCGTGCATCTTGTCATCAACCATGTGTGCAAGTTTCAGCATGTAAATCACACCGACAGTTGCAGTCTGGTCAAAAAGATCGCCGGTACCACCATCGCGAAGACGGGTCACGCCATACTGAGGTATACCTGCTTTCTCGGTGTACTCGTTGATCTGATCGATCGTTGCTCCGTCAAAAATCGGCGTAGCAAATGTCAATCCGAGCTCCTGTCCGGCCCAGCCCAAAACCGTTTCATAGATCTGGCCAAGGTTCATACGGGAAGGTACACCCAGCGGGTTGAGTACAATGTCAACCGGAGTTCCATCTTCCAGGTAAGGCATGTCTTCCTTGCGGACAATCTTGGCCACGATACCTTTGTTACCGTGACGGCCGGCCATCTTATCACCCACCTTAAGCTTGCGCTTTTTAGCGATGTATATTTTGGCCAACTTCAAGATGCCGCTTGGAAGCTCATCACCAATGGTGATCTGAAACTTCTCGCGCTTGTAGGCGCCAGCGTAATCATTGTACTTGATGTTGTAATTGTGGATGAGTTTTTTGATCAAAAGGTTGATGTGCTCATCAGTTGTCCATCTGCTTGGATTTACAATACTGTACTCAATAGCAGCGAGTGACTTCTGGGTGAATTTCACACCTTTCTTGATCAGCTCTTCCTTGAAATTGTTGAACACACCCTGAGAGGTCTTGCCACTCACGAGTTTAGACAACTTATCGATCAAAGTATTCTTCAGGGCGGCGATATCGCGGTCGAAACGCTTGTCGAGTTCCTCCACAATAATTTTCTCCTCTGATTTTCTCTTCGGTGATTTTACCGCTTTTGCAAAAAGCTTCTTGTCGATTACCACACCGCGCAATGAGGGAGGCGCTTTCATCGAAGCATCCTTCACATCGCCCGCCTTGTCGCCAAAGATGGCGCGAAGAAGTTTCTCTTCAGGTGATGGATCAGTTTCTCCTTTCGGAGTAATTTTTCCGATAAGGATGTCACCTTCCTTAATTTCAGCACCAATGCGAATCATACCGTTCTCATCGAGATCTTTGGTCGCTTCTTCGCTTACGTTTGGAATATCAGGAGTGAGCTCTTCCTGTCCGCGCTTGGTATCGCGCACTTCGAGGATATACTCATCGATGTGGATTGAAGTGAAGATATCTTCGCGCACCACTTCTTCAGAGATCACGATCGCATCCTCAAAGTTGTAACCTTTCCAGGGCATGAAAGCCACGCGCAGGTTACGACCGATCGCCAATTCGCCTTTCTCAGTAGCATAGCCTTCGCTGAGCACCTGTCCTTTTTTCACCTTGTCGCCTTTGCGAACAATGGGGCGAAGGTTCATACAGGTACCCTGGTTGGTTTTCAAAAACTTCACCAGTGAGTATGACCTCAGGTCTTCTTCAAAGCTTACAAGCTGCTCCTCTTCGTTGCGGTTGTAGCGAATCTTGATTTGCGTTGCATCTACAGATTCTACGACTCCTTCACCTTCAGCGGTGATGAGTACGCGTGAATCTCTTGCCACGAGTGGCTCAAGACCTGTACCCACGATGGGGGCCTGTGGCCTCATCAATGGAACAGCCTGGCGCATCATGTTAGAGCCCATCAATGCACGGTTGGCATCATCGTGCTCGAGGAAGGGGATCAGGGAAGCTGCAATAGAAGCAATCTGGTTTGGCCCAACGTCGATCAAGTCGATGCTGTCAGGACCTACCACCGGGAAGTCTCCTTCTTTTCTCGCCTTTACGACATCCGATTCGAAATCACCTTTGGCGCTTACTTTCGCATTGGCCTGGGCGATCATTTTCTGATCTTCCTCTTCAGCACTTAAGTAAATTGGCTCCTGGGTGAGGTTCACTTTACCGTCGTTTACTGTACGGTATGGTGTCTCGATAAAGCCAAGTCTGTTGATTTTCGCGAAAACGCAAAGCGAAGAAATCAAACCAATGTTTGGTCCTTCAGGCGTTTCAATGGTACACAAGCGGCCGTAGTGGGTGTAATGAACGTCACGCACCTCAAATCCTGCGCGCTCACGCGAGAGACCTCCGGGTCCAAGCGCCGACATACGGCGCTTGTGGGTCACCTCTGCAAGTGGATTCGTTTGGTCCATAAACTGTGACAGCTGGTTGGTACCAAAGAAGGAGTTGATCACAGAAGAAAGGGTCTTCGCGTTGATGAGGTCAGTAGGTGTAAACACTTCATTGTCACGAACGTTCATACGCTCGCGGATGGTGCGTGCCATACGTGCAAGACCTACACCAAATTGGTTGTGAAGTTGCTCACCTACAGTACGTACCCTTCTGTTGCTCAAGTGGTCAATGTCATCAACATCGGTGTTTGAATTCACGAGGTCGATGAGGTACTTGATAATCTTGATGATGTCTTCCCTTGTCAAGGTGCGCTCCTCGTAGCCCGTTTCGAGTCCGAGCTTCTTGTTGATTCTGAAGCGGCCTACCTCACCGAGGTCATATCGCGTCTCAGAGAAAAACAATTTATCAATTACACCGCGGGCCGTATCCAAATCTGGCGGCTCAGCGTTACGCAGCTGACGGTAGATGTGCTCCACAGCTTCCTTCTCAGAGTTGGAAGTATCTTTCTGAAGCGTATTGTATATGATCGAGAAATCGGCTGCATTCAGATTCTCCTTGTGTAGGATCACTGTTTTCGCACCTGACTCCAAAATTTGTTCTACGTGGTCATCTTCGATAACAGTTTCGCGGTCAATGATGACTTCATTTCTTTCGATAGAAACAACTTCACCTGTGTCCTCATCCACGAAGTCTTCAATCCAGGTTTTAAGCACCCTGGCAGCAAGCTTGCGTCCCACGAGTTTCTTCGCGCCTGATTTGGTAACTTTCACTTCATCGGCAAGGTCAAATATTTCAAGAATGTCCTTGTCGCTTTCGAATCCGATAGCACGAAGCAAAGTTGTTACTGGAAGCTTTTTCTTACGGTCAATGTAGGCGTACATAACCGCGTTGATATCGGTAGCAAATTCAATCCATGAACCTTTAAAAGGAATTACCCTGGCTGAGTACAGCTTGGTTCCGTTGGCGTGGCGGCTTTGGCCGAAAAACACACCTGGAGATCTGTGCAGCTGCGATACAATAACCCTTTCGGCTCCGTTCACTACAAATGATCCTTGCGGTGTCATGTAGGGAATTGTTCCAAGGTACACATCCTGAACAATGGTTTCAAAGTCTTCGTGCTCCGGGTCGGTACAATACAATTTCAGCTTTGCCTTAAGAGGCACAGCGTAGGTCAAGCCACGCTCTACGCATTCTTGAATGCTGTAGCGTGGTGGGTCGATAAAATAATCGAGGAATTCGAGTACGAACTGATTGCGGGTATCCGTAATCGGGAAGTTTTCACTGAAAACTTTGTAGAGACCTTCGTGCTCTCTGTCCTCTGGATTTGTATCGAGTTGGAAAAATTCTTGAAACGATTTCAACTGCACCTCCAGAAAATCCGGATAATCAAAAAGGTGTCGGTTGGATGCGAAGTTGATGCGCTCGTTTTGGGGTTTCGTTATTGTAGCCAAGACAGAAGAATTTGGAGATTAAATGGAACGCGTTTACAATTATAGAATGCTATTGTCTATAAAAAGGTTTAGCTCATCACGATTATACGTGATGAGCTTAACCTTAACATTTGTGGTGTAAGGAGTTAAGTATGTTACTTAATCTCAACCTCGGCACCGGCTTCTTCAAGTTGTGCTTTCAATGACTCCGCTTCTTCTTTAGAAACGCCTTCCTTCACGGGGGCTGGAGCACTGTCAACAACAGCTTTGGCTTCTTTGAGGCCAAGGCCGGTCAGTTCTTTCACGAGTTTAACAACTCCGAGTTTAGAACCACCTGCTGCTTTAAGAATTACATCGAATGAAGTTTGAACTTCTTCGGCTGCACCATCTCCTCCACCAGCACCTGGAGCAGCTACTACTGCTGCCGCTGCTGCGGGCTCGATTCCATGTTCTTCTTTCAAGTAAGCTGCCAATTCGTTTACTTCTTTAACTGTAAGGCTAACGAGTTGGTCGCCTAGGGTTTTAACGTCTGCCATTTTTATTTGGTTTTAAGTTTGTTTGTCTTTGTTTGTTTGAAATTTATCTTTCGGAAAGGGTTTTTACCAATCCCGCCACGGTGTGGCCTCCACTCTGGAGAGCACCTACTACGTTGCGTATCGGAGATTGCAGGAGGAAGATTACATCTCCAATGAGTTCCTCGCGCGACTTGATATCAATCAAGGCCTGGAGTTGGTCATCACCTACAAAACACATTTCCTCCACGTAGGCACCTTTCAAGAGTGGCCTCGTGTTTTTCTTTCTGAACTCTTTAATGAGCTTGGCGGGCTTGTTGCCAGTATCTGACAGCATGAGCGCTGTAGGTCCTGCAAGAACGCCATACAATTCTGTGAAGTCCTTTCCTTCTACCCTTTCAAAGGCTTTTCTCAATAGGGTATTTTTTACCACGTTGAGTTTAATGCCCTGATTGAAGCAAGTCCTTCTCAAGTTTGATGTAGTCTCTGCATCAAGTTCAGAAGTGTCGGCCAAGTAGATCACACCATTTTCAGTGAGTAAACCGGCCAAGTCGTCGATCAGTTGATTTTTTTCAGCTTTCGTCATTTGTTCGCTTGTTTCACCGTCAATTAGCGGCCGATTTGGTTTCTACTTTCACACTTGGTGACATCGTGGCGCTCATTGAGATGCTCTTGATGTAAGTTCCTTTGGATGCTGAAGGTTTCAGCTTTACCAAAGTGGTCAACACTTCAGATGCATTTTCTTTGATTTTTTGCGCGTCAAATGACGTCTTACCAATCGTGGCATGGATGATTCCGTATTTATCAACTTTGAAGTCAATTTTACCGGCTTTCACATCCAGCACAGCCTTAGCAACATCCATTGTAACCGTTCCGGTTTTAGGGTTAGGCATCAATCCACGTGGACCGAGAATGCGGCCAAGTGCACCTACCTTACCCATTACATTGGGTGTAGTAATGATTACATCTACATCAGTCCAACCGCCTTTAATCTTCTCGATATACTCGTCAAGCCCTACGAAATCAGCCCCAGCTTCAGTAGCTTCTGCTTCTTTATCAGGTGTGCAAAGTACGAGAACGCGGACGTCCTTTCCTGTGCCATGTGGAAGAGACACACTGCCCCTTACCATCTGGTTAGCTTTACGTGGGTCTACGCCCAGGCGAACAGCAATATCAACAGTTGAGTCAAATTTCGTGGTTGAAATTTCTCGCACAATGCCAGATGCTTCTTCCAGTGAATATGACTTCGTTGTGTCGTATTTGCCTAGCGCTTCTTTTCTTTTCTTTGATACTCGCATAAAAAAAGTTTTAACTGTTAAAAGGGTTTTTGACCCTTTATGTTAAGTCCCATACTCCGCGCGGTTCCCGCCACCATCTTCATCGCTGATTCCATAGTGAACGCATTCAGGTCGGTCATTTTGTCTTCTGCGATCGCTTTAACCTGATCCCAGGTAACTGTACCTACTTTCAACCTGTTTGATTCTGCTGAACCCGATTTAATTTTGGCGGCGTCCTTCAGCTGAATAGCAGCCGGAGGCGTCTTCACCACAAAGTCGAAAGACTTATCGGTGTACACGGTGATTACTACAGGTAAAACCTTTCCAGCTTGATCTTGTGTTCGGGCATTAAACTGCTTGCAGAACTCCATGATGTTCACCCCTTTGGCACCCAATGCTGGGCCCACAGGAGGTGAAGGATTGGCAGCCCCACCTTTTACTTGCAGCTTAATCATGCCACTTACTTCTCTAGCCATTTAGTTTTCGTTTAGTATATATTGATTCAGCCTTAAACTTGGAAGCATTCCACACTCACAATCGTGGAAAGTCGGCTGTTGAATCCTTTTTTTGTTAACTCTCTTTTTCTACTTGCATGTAGCCAAGTTCCAGTGGCGTTTTTCTTCCGAAAATCTTCACCATCACTTTCAATTTTTTCTTCTCTTCGTTCACCTCTTCAATCACACCGTTAAAATTATTGAAGGGTCCATCGATTACTTTCACGCTCTCACCAATCACGTATGGAATGGTAATTTCTTCTTCGCTTTCAGCGAGTTCGTCTACTTTTCCAAGTATTCGGTTCACTTCTGAGGTACGCAAGGGAACAGGATCACCGCCTTTCTCAGCGCCCAGAAATCCAATTACATTGTTGACACTCTTAATAAGGTGAGGCACTTCACCAACCAGCTCGGCTTCTACAAGCACATAACCTGGGAAGAAGTTTCTCTCTTTGCTTATTTTCTTACCATTACGGATTTGAAATACCTTCTCGGTTGGGATTAACACTTGAGATACGAAGTCTTGAAGGTTGGCGCGGCTCACTTCGAGTTCTATAAACTCTTTCACGCGTTTCTCCTTGCCACTAACCGCACGTACTACGTACCACTTCTTACCGGTTGTTTCAGTCATTACTTCTGTATTTGATGTCATCAGCCCAATGCCTGATAGATGTACCCGAGGATGCCTTTCCATTGAAAGCCTTCACCAGATGTAACCCGCACTCCGAACACATAGTCCATCAAAAAGATGAGCAGGGCTATGATAACCGAAGCTATTAATACAAGGATACTGCTGCTTTGCAACTGCTTCCAGGTCGGCCAGGTCACTTTGTAGACCAGCTCGTCGTATGATTCTTTGAATGTAGTTTTTAAACTAGCCACTTCTTTTCAATTTTTGCACGGGTGGAGAGACTCGAACTCCCGACACCTGGTTTTGGAGACCAGTGCTCTACCAACTGAGCTACACCCGTTTATTGACAGGTAAAGGTGAACACCCTATGGCATTCACCTTTCCCGTCAAGGTGTGTTATAATTACTCTACGATTTCGGTCACCTGACCGGCACCTACTGTGCGTCCACCTTCGCGGATCGCAAAACGAAGACCTTTGTCCATCGCTACCGGCACGATCAATTCAACATTGATAGTAACGTTGTCACCTGGCATTACCATTTCTCGGCCTTCCGGCAAAATGATCTCACCTGTTACATCCGTTGTGCGGAAGTAAAACTGTGGGCGGTAACGGTTGTGGAAAGGTGTGTGGCGTCCGCCTTCTTCTTTCTTCAATACGTAAATTTCGCCTTTGAACTTGGTGTGTGGTGTGATTGAACCCGGCTTGGCGATAACCATCCCACGACGAATCGCTTTCTTGTCAATACCACGTAGCAATAGACCCACGTTGTCACCTGCTTCGCCACGGTTCAAAATTTTGCGGAACATCTCAACACCAGTTACAACTGATTTGAGTTTCTCCACTTGCATACCAATGATTTCTACTTCTTCACCAGAGTTGATAACTCCAGTTTCGATACGACCTGTAGCAACTGTTCCACGGCCAGTGATTGAGAATACGTCCTCAACTGGCATCAGGAATGGCTTGTCAATGTCACGTGGTGGCATTTCGATCCATGTGTCAACAGCATCCATCAAGTCTTCCACAGTTTTCATCCATTTCTCTTCGCCGTTAAGGGCACCGAGGGCTGAACCTTGAATCACTGGAGTGTTGTCGCCATCATACTCGTAGAAAGAAAGAAGCTCACGCACTTCCATTTCAACAAGCTCGAGGAGTTCTTCGTCATCAACCATGTCCACTTTATTAAGGAACACAACGATGCGTGGAACACCTACCTGACGTCCGAGAAGGATATGCTCACGTGTCTGGGGCATTGGTCCGTCAGTGGCAGCAACCACAAGGATTGCACCGTCCATCTGGGCAGCACCAGTAACCATGTTCTTCACGTAGTCGGCGTGACCTGGACAGTCAACGTGTGCGTAGTGACGGTTAAGTGTGGTGTACTCAACGTGTGAAGTGTTGATGGTGATACCACGCTCTTTCTCTTCAGGAGCGTTGTCAATTGAGTCGAAGCTTTTAACTTCTGAAAGGCCTTTTGCAGCCAATACTGATGTGATCGCCGCTGTCAGGGTAGTTTTACCGTGGTCAACGTGGCCGATTGTACCTATGTTAAGGTGCGGCTTGGAGCGGTCGAATGTTTCTTTAGCCATAGCTA
>DAIRDH010000037.1:18883-33613 GCA_036796255.1 Cryomorphaceae bacterium | reverse complement strand
AGGCTGCGCTCCACGCTGCGGAGCATCATTTTGTACTTGTTGCGCTGCAGGCTGCCTCCATAACTGCCCGATACGCCTTCGAGTTTCGGGCTTGTGGGCAGCAATTTGGTGTGGTGCATCAGGTCGCTCTGCGCGATGGCATCGTACACCACATGCTCTATGAAGCGGCCTTCGGCATCATTGGCTTCGGCGTAGCGCCCGGCCAGGTGGTCGAGGTAAAGCTCTCGGCCTACGGCAAAAACGGAAGTAATCGCCACCTTCTTTTTCCGGTGCAGGTCGATGCTAAGTGGCCCGTCGATAAGCTGCTCCAGCCGTTCAATGTTGCGCACAATGTAGCGCCCGGTTACCTTGAGCATGGCCGGCGTGCAGAGCGCTTCGCGCACAAAATGGTCGAGCATGTAGAATTCTTGAAAACCCTTGCCGCGTGTCATGTCGGGGTGGTGGTCATAGCGCATCAGTTCAAAACGTTCATCGCTGATGAATACCTCAAAATCGGGATCGCTGTCGAGGTCGTAATCTGAATTTTCCAAAAACACAATGGGCAAGCTGCTGTACTTGAGGTAAAATCGAATGGCAGATTTGTAGTCTTCCAGCCTTTGGGCCACATCGGCTCGTGCCACCATATCGGTGTGCGGGGCAATGGTTCCGGTGAGGCAGAGGGTGGCGTCCATGGGCTTCAAAGATAGCTTTTGAAGGCATACTGCCTAAAAGCTGCAATGCTTAGCTTTGCCCCATGGCCCGCACCTTGATACACATAGGCATGCCCCGCGCAGCGAGCACCTTCTTCCAGCAGGAGGTGTTTCAGCAGGTGGCGGGCTTCCAGTACGCTTGCGTGGAGCGCACCCAGTACAGTGATGCTTTTCAGCAAATGATGTATCAGGACGATTCCCTCTTCGATACGGAAGCTTTCGCAAAAGCCACTGAGGACCTTCGCAGCAGTGATGCCATCCTGAGCAATGAGCTTTTTGTAGGGCAGTCGCTGTACCTGAACTCTACCAACAGAAGCCGCAATTTTGCCCGTCTCGCAGCGGCATTTCCGCAAGGGGAAGTGGTGCTGCTGCTGCGCAACCAGGAGGCATTGATGCGCTCAGCGTATTGCATCTGTATCTATGGCGGCCATACAGAACGACCAGAATCTTTTGTGCAGTTTGGCGATGGGCGGCGGGGAAGGCGATTGCCACATGACGAAAGAAATTCTGGAATTTCCACCTGTCGCTACCGCACCTTTAGTCCGGCCGAGCACGTGGAGAATTATGAATACATGCCTTTGCTTGAGTCCGCACGACAGCATTTTGGCAAGGTGCATGTGTTCCTGTTCGAGGATTTTCAGGCCGATCCGCGGGCTTTCTTAGCCGATTTTGCCGAAAGGTTGAAAATAGAACTGCACGGACTCCCGGAAACCCATACCAAGGTAAACCGCAGTCTCAGCGCAAGACAAATTTCGCTATTGCTCAAACTCAATCCATGGAAGCCCTTGATGGATGCGAGCAGGGTAGGGCGGGCACTGTTTCGGCGGAAGCTGCAATTCATCGAGCGCCATGCCGGGGGCAAAAAACCCTTCAGGTTCAGTCCCGAATTGGAGCGCGATCTGAAGCAATATTTTCAAGCCGACAACCAGCAGCTGCTCAGTGCCAAGCCGGAGCTGGATGCGAAAGGCAATTTCTCAAAATACTACCTATATTAATTAGAATCTGTAAATAAAGTCATGTGACTGGATCATAAAGTTCATTATCAAGGCGCACGCAGGACTGAAAAGCAAGGAGTCCCGCCGCGGCGGGATGACTGCCTGCCCGGAGCAGGCGGGTTTTCAGTACAAGTGCAACGCAGAGAATGGACTTTATGGACAGACACTAATTAGCGGTTCCAGATGCCGCGTGCAGTGCCCTTGACGATTCTGTAGCATTGCAGGGGCTGGAAGAGCAGGCGGAAGCACACCCCGATAAGGCTGGCCATGATCACTCCGGCGCTTCCCAAGGCGGGGAAGCCCGCGAGCCAAATAGAAAGCGGGATATTGATGATCATCACAAAAACAGCATGGTAAAGCGTGAGTTTGAGCTTGCCCACGCCGCTGAGCAGTGTCCCGAATATGCCCATACCTGTGGACATGATGATCCACAGCGCCATCATCAGGTTGAGGGTGAATGGGATGTCGACAGCATCGCCTATCCAGAGCCCGTACGCCCATGGTGCAGCAAAGAGCATAAGCAGGGTGGCCGCAGTGAGAAGCGCCCATAGGCCCAGCAATCGCTTCATCATGCGGCTTATCCATGCCATATCACGCTTCACGAAGGCGTCGGTGAATGCCGACCAGAAGGGCGTGGTGACCAGGCCAAAAAACACCGCTGCGAAATTGAAATAGCGGTAACTGATGTTGTAGGCCGGCACTTCCTCGGGGCCGAGCACTTGGGAGATGATCACATTGTCGGTCATAAACACCACAAGCGCAGCACCCTGCAGAATGAAGAATACCGCCCCGAGGTTGAGCAGGTCGCGGGCGTACTCCATGCGCACCCACTTGAGGGCGGGGGCGTAGTTGCGGTACCTTTTGCCGAAGAGCAGAAAACTGGCGAGCAGCGGCACACCAAGATTCACCGCCCCCATGGAGAGTGCCAGCTGGGGCAGGCCGTCGGTTTCGTTTTGTACGAGGATCCATACCACTCCGAGTTGCAGCACATTCACCACCGTGTTGATGGCGTTGGCCCAGGCGGGGCGCTGATCGGCGGTGACTACCATCTTGATGAGCTGCACCACGAATTGCGGGAGAAAGAGCACCACGAGGATGCGCGTCATAAGGTTCACATCGGCATGCAGGTCAGCCGGAGCGGCAAAGGCAATGCCCCAATTCACGAAGGCATCGGCGATGAAGAAGCCACCGAGCAAGGCCAGGGCTACCGCGCCAATGACGAAGTAGGCCGTGCTCACGTAGATGCGTCCACGCTCGACATCGCCCCTGGCCATGGACTCCGCGAGACGGTTGCGCAGGCCATTGCCCAGCCCCAGGTCGAAAATGTTGAACCAGTTGATGGCCGCGCTAACTGTGAGCCATATACCAAAGCTCACATCGGTGAGCAAGCTGAGGTATAGGGGGATGATGACAATACCGACTGCTGAGTTGACCACCTTGAGGCCGGCGCCCAGAAAGATTTGCTCCACGATTCGCTTGCCGCGGATATCACCTGATTGCAGATACCTCGAAACGAAGTGCTTGATCATTTTTTGCGGCCGCGGCTCAACTTGGCACCTCTGCCAGTGTTATCGTCCTCATCAAAATATGCGCCGTAGCCGCTGCCGTATCCGTATCCGGAACCGTAGGAATATGCATAGCCATAACCGCCGCGTTTGTGTTTCACGGCGTTAAAAATCAGTGCCACTTGTCCGAGTTGTCCTTTTTTGTAAAGGTCTTCCATATGCTTCACATGGTCTTTACGCGTTACAGCATACCTTATGATGAAAAGGGTGAGTTGGGCATGTCCGGCAATGACCAGTCCGTCAGATACCAATCCGATAGGGGGCGTATCAAGTACTATTTTATCGAAACGTTCCTTTAGACTTTCTATCAGCGTAGTCATATGCTGTGAAAGTATCAGCTCAGAAGGGTTGGGAGGAATGGGTCCTGCCGATATGATGCTGAGGTTGTCAACCACGCCTGAAGGCTGTAACACTTCATCCAGGGTGGCTGTTCCGCTGAGGTAATTGCTGCAGCCTATTTTATTGGTCAAGCCAAAATCCTCAACAATGCGCGGCTTTCGCAGATCGAGCCCCACAAGTACTACCTTGATTCCAGTACTTGCCAATACGCAGGCCAGGTTCATGGCATTAAAGGTTTTGCCTTCCGTACCCACGGAGGAAGTAACCATGATCACCTGATTGTTTTGTGCTCCGACAAAAAATTGAAGATTGGCACGCAGGCTCCGGTATTCCTCTGCGATGGGCGATCGCGGTTTTTCTATGGCAACCAAAGCGCTGTCGTGTTTGCTGAGCTGAACGACGCCCAGTAAGGGGGCAGAGCTTAGGCGCTTCAAGGTGCTCATATCAATCACTTTATCTTGAAGCTTCTCTACTAAAAAGATGATTAAAAACGGAATCATCAAACCTAGCAGTATGGCCACCCCATAGGCTTTTTGCTTCACCGGCCGGATGGGGCCGGGCAGCAGGCGTGCCGAATCCACCAACCGCGTATTGCTTTCGGCGGCGGCGAGGGAGATGCTCAGCTCAGCGCGGCGTTGGAGCAAGAAGGTGTACAGGCCCTCCTGAATTCTGAATCGACGTTCTATTTCCAGCAATTCGCGTTCAGTTGTTGGGATGCGCTGCATGCGGCTGCGCATAGAGCGTATGTCCTCATTCAATTCGTTGTCTTTGCGCGTCAAGCTTTTGCGAATGTTGCGAATGTTTTCCAGCAAAGAGCTTCTGGTCAGGTCGATTTCGGCATTGAGCGGGTTGAGCTTGGGGTCGTTTACAGTACCTTTGTTTAATATCTGCTGTCGCTCGCCTTGTAGTTCGCTGAGCTTGTTGATTAGCCTTATCAGCAAGGGGTCGTTGATGTCCAGGGCCGCGGGTGCAAGATCTCGCAGGTCAGCGTTGTCGACTACGTAGCGCTCCAGCAGGTCAATCATCCCAATGCGGGCATTGTTAATGGAGCGTTGTTGGTCCATTTCGCGGATGCTCTCCAGCACCATCTGCGATTCTGATTCGAGATTGATGATGCCTTTATCGACTTTGAAGCGCTCCCTGTTGATTTCGATGCTTTCCAGATCCTCTGTGATACTGGCAAGTTGGTTGTCCAGAAAGATGCGCGTAGCAGCGGCAGCTTTGTTCTTTTGGTCTATGTCGTTGTTAAGGTAAACTTCAATGAGCTTGTTAACAAAATCCAGCGCTTTTTGGGGTACCTCATCTTCCAGATATACTTGAAGTATCGTGCTTTGCGGACGCGACAATCCCACACTCAGGCGTGAGAGATAACGGTTTTGGTTGTAGCCCATGGTGTTGAAGTGTACCTTGTAATTTCGCTTTTCAAAACTATTGTCGGCGAGTGATTGAAGCGGAAAGTTATCACGCCGATTGGCTACAAAGTTTCCAAGGCTTGTATGTAGGGTGTCCCCAAAACGACCTTCGTATCCTTTTTCCTCTCCACCGTGGTCAAACGAAAGCTTATAGCTCGAAGTATCCTTTATGAAAACATGGATGGGCAGCGTGTAAGCTTCAAAGTTGAGCTGGGTCGCGCTTATACGAAATGGGCAGTCTTTGTATACTTCTGATACTTTGACATCGCCTATTAGAAAGTAGGAAACATCAAACTCAAGTTCATTGAGTGTTTTGGCCAATAGATTGAAAGAGCGAATTACCTCGATTTCATTTTCAATATTTTTGGAAGCCATTTCCACATCCAAGGCCTTGAGCAGGCCTTCACGGCTTTGATTGTCATCGCGAACGTGGAGCTTGGCGGCTACTGCGAAAACCGGATTTTTATACCAGTTGTAGTATCGCGCTGCTGCAAATGACAAGGCCAGAGCGATGACAAACAGGTACCAGTATTTGGAATACCGTGTAAGGAATTCGCGCAAGTTAAAGTCACGCTCTTCCCTGGCTGTCTGCATGTTGCTGCGTGGCTCCTGCTCCATATTTTATTGAGTGAGGCTTATAATGACCACTACAAAAGTTAATCCGCTAATGATGAGTGGCAACAATCGGTACACATTGTCATCGGCTGAGGCACGCCCTTTAGAAGGCGGCACGTAAATCACATCGTTGTTTTGTATGTGAAAACCCCCTGAAGCCATAATGGCGCTATTGCCCAAGTTGAGCCTGCTGTAGGTTTTCTCTGGTCCACTATTGCGAATCAGGAGCACATTGTCACGCTGCCCGTAAATCGTCATATCGCCCGCAAGTCCAATAGCTTCAAAAATTGTTGCACTGGCTGTCGGCACCTGAAATACGCCCGGATTATTTACCTCCCCAAGCACAGTCACAGTGAAGTTTACCAGCCGTACGTTAACCACGGGTTTTTGTAGGTATTCCGTTAGCAGGTTGCGGAGGTATTCTTCGGCTTCGGTAGTTGTTTTGCCGGCCAGTTCAACCCGGCCTATCAATGGAAGGTCCACTTTTCCATCGGTGGCTATCTGGTAAGTATTGGCACCGGATTTCGTATCACTTTCGCTACCGGGCTTGAAGAAGTAGCTATTGGTTTCCTGGCTGATGCTGGAGATGTGGATCTCAAGTAAGTCACCATGTAGAATGATTGATTGGGGGGCATCTGCAAACGAAATATTGCCACCCTGCTGATCAAGATCGCGCATGTAAAGCACTTCTTTGTGAGGTATGCATGACGCAGCAAATAGTACAATTAAAATAATGGGCCAGTGCTTCATGTTCCTGTGATTACAACTTCGACGCGCATGTTTTTTTCAGCCTCATCTATGGTTTTTGCGTTCTTCACCTTGAGTTGTGTATCTCCATAGCCTTTGGCAATTGTTCTTTTCTTGCTGATTCCATTGGAAATCAGATATTCCCTTACTGCGTTGGCACGTTCTTCACTCAACTGCAATGAATTGCCTTTGAAGTTCCACTCTTTTCCTTGCCCTTTGAAGTTGGGGTCAGGCTTGATTTCCTCTGTGTTATTGGCGGTGTGCCCTTGTATCTCGATGGTGAGATTGGGGTTGTCGAGCAAAAAGTTCAATAATTGCTGCAACTCTTCTTCTGATTCGGGTTTGAAGGCATAGGTGTTGGTGTAGAAGAATACCTGGTTGAGCGTGAGTTTGTCACCAATGCTAATCATGGCATCATCAGCCCGCTCCACTGTCACAGAGGTCAGGCTTTCGAAGCCCACTTTTTGAGGTGCTTGAATGGGTCGTCTTTCTGGTGCGAGGCTTTTCATTCGAGAACTTTCTCCTTTGCTTTCGGGTGCGGCAGGTGCAGGTGGGTCATTGTTAAGCATATTATCAAGAAAGAGGCTCACGTCTTCGTTGCGATTGCGGGCAAGTGAAAAGTCGGGAATTTCAAGGATCGAAAAATCATAACAGGGCCTATGTATTGCGTGTAAGGAGAGTTTTTGACCTTCCGACTCCAATCGTAGGAAGTGGCCGCAATCCTCTTTGTTGAGGCTTAGTATTGAGATATAGATGGTATCGTTGGTTTTGGCTTCTATTGTGTTGAGATATAGAATTTTTCCACTCTTCAATAGAATTGTAGATTTCTTGAGGTCAAGAGGATCTAGTCCTTGATTGACTAACCTGTCGCAGAAGTCATTTTTACCGTAGCTGTAAGCGGTAACCCCATATCGATCTTCTTCTTTTGTGGCACTCACTGAGAATTGAATCTGCAAGTCTTTTTGCGCTACAAACTTGTACCAAAAGGTATATTTATCCTGATACTGATAGTATAAGGCATTGGCAGCGGTGCCTTTAACCAGAACTGCGTTTTTGCTGAAATCATTCTCTGAGAGTGGGAATAAAACCTCTTGTGCATTGAAGCAATTGGTAGGAGTGCCATCCTGCGCGCTTGAAACGAAAGGCATCAAGGTTGACAACAAAAACACAATCTTGACAGCAGTTTGCTTCACGCGGAGAGGGAGTTCAGGAATAAAAGCAAATATAGGGGCATGCAAGAGGCGGCATGTCTCATGTCGGCGGTCATTATCCACATTGCTATGAGGATAGAAATACTGTCTTCAGCGCTGAGCGGATTGGTATTGCGCTACTTTTGAATTGCAATGAACCAACCCATTGTGGAAAACTTGTAATGGTAATGCGCTTTATTTCTACCCTCATATTCCTCACTTCGCTGAGTTACTACTCCAGCGCCCAGATAGCTGGTATTTTTGCAACCAGTGATGATGGCTATCACAATTATGTTCCGAACCCGGGATTTGAAGAAACCAGAAGGGAATATTGCCGTTGGAATCAAAACGGACGCGGCTACATGGAAGATGTGCTGCACTGGGATTCGCCCACCGAAGCCACCCCTGATATCCTGAGCCTTCGGGTTGACAAGAGCTGCTGGGCCAACCCGACCAAGCACAGTCAGGGCAAACAGGGCCCCCGCACCGGCGACAATATGGCTGGCATAAAGGTGTATGGTAAAGGAGGCACAGAGACTTTCTGGCATGAATACCTTATGGTTGAGCTCGACTCGGCGCTCATGCCCGGTCAACGGTACTATGTAGAGTTTTATACCAGCAGAGCCTATTCTTCGGCAATGGCGTCTAACAATATAGGTGTCTATTTCAGCGATACAGCAGTGGTGACAAGGGACCGTATGCCTTTGTTTTTCAATCCCCATGTAAATGAGGATAAGTTGATTAAGTCGAGATGGAACATGTGGCAGAAAGTGAATGGTGTTTTTGAAGTGGATTCAAAAAAGCATTATTTAATAATCGGAAATTTTTACCATGATGATGAAACGACTGTCGAACGGTTGCCACAGGGAGAGCGCGGCGCATACTACTACATAGATGATGTGTATGTGCGTAGGGCCAAGCCGGATGAATCACTCAGCCCCATTCCAAGGCCAAGTACGCCGCCTCCACCCAAGCGAGTACTCGAGAAGATGGAAGTGGTGTCAACAGCCGAAATCAAGCTGGATAGTATTGATTACAAAGTTGGTAACACCATACGATTGGAAAACATATTTTTTGAATTCGACAAGGCCACTTTGCTTCCCACCTCAAAAGCAGAGTTGAATAAACTAACTGACATATTGAATGATTACCCTTATCTGAAAATTGAAATCGCAGGACACACCGACAATAAAGGCTCGGATACTTACAACCAAAAGTTGAGTGAGGAGCGCGCAAAAGCAGTGGTCGATCACCTCATCAAAGCGAACATTACAAAAGAGAGGCTTTCTTATCAAGGTTACGGCAGCAAAAAACCCACTGCTTCTAACGACAGTGATGAAGGCAGGGCACTAAATCGGCGGGTAGAATTTACGATTCTTGAGAATTGAGTCTGAACTCGTAGAGGTAATTGGTTTCAGACCAACGCTTGAACTGATCGATTCGCTCGTGGTGTAAGCTTTCTAAATCGGCAACGGCAAGTATTGCTGCGATGTCACAAGATTTGGCCAAAGCTATTATTACAACACCATCTTGTTTTAATACCCGATGGAGATCCTTAAAAAGGCTGATGTAATATTCGTAACCCTCCCCGCAACAGAAGGCAAAGTCGCGCTCCTCTTCAGGATATCGCGGAACGAAAGGAGGATTGACAAAAATGTAGTCAAACAATAAATCCTCAGGTATATCATCAAAAATGTCGCTGGCGAAAACTCCAACATTTAAATTATTGCGCTCGGCATTGAGGGTGGCATTTCTGCAAGCTACCGGGGTGACATCACTCGCGTAAGCTATTGCCCCCAACTGCGCTGACCTGCACGCTTGCGCACCTGTGCCGCATCCCAACTCTAAAATCACTTTGTTATGCAAATTGAGTCGCTCAACCTTATCCAGAAGCATCCGCGAAGTTACAAACCATCCAGGGTGAAACACTCCAGGCATGACCAGAAGGTTCAAATCTCCATAAGACCACGATCTCAAGCTTTCTGAGTATAGCCTGTAGAGCGGCTCTGCAAGAGATTCAATTAAATAGCGCGCTACACTTTTTGCCATGAGGCCAATTTTGTTTGTGTTTTAATAATGCTTCGCATTGATTTTTGTTTACGCAGGCAACTCATTTTTGCACTGTCAGGTGGCGGGGCCTGTGCCGGTGAACATATTTAATTCCCTACTTTTGTGGGAAATTTTAAGCATGCACCACGAGGAGGCACTTACCATTGCAGTCGATTTTGACGGCACCATAGTCGAACATGATTACCCAAGAATTGGAAGGGAAATGGTTTTTGCTTTTGACACCCTCAAAGCATTGGAAAAGAAAGGGCATCGTCTTATTCTTTGGACCTACCGCGAAGGGCGTTTTCTGAAAGAAGCGGTAGATTTTTGCGCTTCTCATGGCATGGAATTTTACGCGGTAAACAGAAGCTACCCCGAGGAAGAGTTCAATCATGAAATAAGCCGAAAGATCAATGCTGATATTTTCATTGACGACCGCAATATAGGCGGATTTCCTGGTTGGGGCGTGGTGTATCAAATGTTGCATCCCAATGATGGTGAGCTAAGCCATCAACTTACCCATCCCGATGCGCATTACAACTTTCCGAAAAATCGCAGCTTACTGCAAAAACTATTGAAAACACCACCATGGTTCACCTCAAATCAAAGGAAGAAATAGAGTTGATGCGCGACAGCGCTTTAATTGTGTCACGAACACTCGCCCTTATTGCTGAGCATATCGAAGAAGGGGTTACTCCATTGTCGCTCGATAAGTTGGCCTATGATTATATCCATGATCAAGGCGCAGTCCCCGGATTTTTAGGTTTTGGAGGCTTTCCCAATTCACTTTGCATTTCAGTAAATGAAGCCGTCGTACATGGCATTCCAAACATGCGCCCGCTCCAATCAGGCGATGTGATTTCCGTTGATTGTGGCGCAATAAAGAATGGCTTTTATGGCGACCATGCCTACACTTTTACCGTTGGTGAAATTTCAGACGAGGTGAAAAAGCTGTTGCGTGTCACCAAGGAAAGCCTTTACCTTGGAATAGCCCAGATGGTAACAGGCAACAGAATAGGCGATATAAGTTTTGCGGTGCAACAGCATGCAGAAGCAAATGGCTACGGCGTGGTGCGCGAACTGGTGGGACATGGATTGGGCAAGTCTATGCACGAAGATCCGCAGGTGCCCAATTACGGCAAGCGTGGTCGCGGAAAGAAAATTGCCAACGGCATGGTGCTCGCCATTGAGCCAATGGTGAATCTCGGAACCCGCGAAATTCTGATGCTCGACGACGACTGGACCATTATTACTGCCGATAAAAAACCTTCAGCCCATTTCGAGCACGACGTAGCCGTGGTCAATGGCCGGCCCGAAATACTTTCCACCTTCGATTACCTGGAAGATGTACTGGAAAAGCGAGGCTACGACCCCATGCGGATGAGCCTTAAGGAGTTCTCAGCGGCTTATTGAGTTCCCTCCAGTACGAGATGCTCGTGCTTGCCGTGAATAAGGTCCACGTGCTCCATGACCCCATGATCTCCATTTTGTGCCACCATGGTCACCGATACCGTGCGCACCATATTGTTACGGTTCATCACCATATCGTTGTAGGGATCGCCATCACCGCCATTCAGGTGAAAATTCAGTAAGTCTTCTTTTTTAGGGTTTTGCTGTAGCAAAGCTTCATACCACAGCTGCCTGTTCTCGATTGCTGCTTTGCTGTAAAGCTGAGCAGATGCCCATATCCATGGTTGGGCAATGTCCTTTTCCCCATAATGAATTTGCATCCCATCCCAACGGGCTTCTTCAATCTTTGAAGTCATTCGAAGCAGGGTAAAGGGCTCAATGCCTTGAAAATTGAAATCCTTGCTAAAGCTTTTCAAGTCGGCTGATTCAAGGCTTTCGAGCATCACCAGGCCACGACTCATGCGGTATGACTTGCCGAAAGCGTGTGGAGTAAAGGCCCCGTTGAGCAGTACATAAGTTGATCCATTCACCCCAACGGCCATATTGGTGCCGCGGTGTCTGGGTTCGCGTGCTATGTGAAAGTTATGCCCTTGCCGGGTGCTGTAGAGGCTAAGTCCGGTTGCGCTCCTTCGCGGATCTTCATCGCGGTTGGCAACGATTACATGACCACTATTGGTCGGGGTGAAGGTTACGGTACACACCTCGCTAAGGTACAATTTCGCTGCGGCGGCGGTCGAATTCTTCCGCAGTAATTTTATTGTCTACCGCAAGCTGATTGAGTTTTGCTAGTGGCAACCATTTTTCTATGTCATTAACCATTAAGTGCTCGCTGGTTTTCTCATTTTGTATGCTGTACCAGCGTTTGGTTGGTATCATGGGTATGAAGAACAGCCGAAACCAACTGGTGTGACGCACTACGTAGGCATATGAATCAGCGCTTCCACCGATTTCAAGGTCGCTCATTGCGACTGGTCCAATCTTTTTAGTGGTGGTATGGCCCCAATCAAAAATGAAAATCATTCAGTAATTGTTGCTTATGATCAGTTCAATAAAGAGAAATGGATAAAGTGATCTGGAAGATATCATAACCATCACCGGCCTCAAAACTTTCGAATTCAATTGGATTACGTGAGCGCATTACCATAGTAATGATCCCCAGGCCTCCCCCTCCTTTATCCGATATTTCACCAGTTTGTAACACATGTAGGTATTTTGCCTTCAAGTCTATCTTGCTCATTGAATTGGTTTCGCGGTACTTTTCGCTGAGCATTTTGGAAACCTCCCGCGGAGTCAAATTCATGAGTGTTGCACAAATCTTGTCATTCTTTTCAAAAATAACCACGGCACCGTGAACCTTCTCCTTGCCATCAGCGATACCATGTATCCTCACATTTTGTAAAGCCTCTGTGAAAACGTAAAAGAAACGCTTGTGCGCCTGCCTGTTATCGATCTCCGCTTCAAGTAGCTTCTCCAATCTTGAAGAGAGTGCGTTGGATAAGCCCTCGCTCAGATCGCCAACATAAAACATTCTGACTTTGACATTATCGTCATTTCGCAACTGCCCATAGTACGACTCGGCGCGCAAATATAGAGATTCAATGACCTCAGGTTTCAGGTTCATTTAGGGATTGATAGGTAGGCACAATATAAAGAAAAGTCAACGTGTGGAAAGGATTAAGCAGCTCGATAGGCCACATTTTTATTCACAATTGACCGTTTAGCAACTTCCTAGAATTTGGCGCAAGGCATCACCCTTCGCTTACTTTTTCTCTTATTGTTTTTACTCGCCCATTCCACAACCAGACTTATCTCGTGCGAACCACCAGAACGGTTTGATAGCTTAGATATAGTAACGTCATAGCTATATCCAATGCGGTAGTTGTTCACCTCGTATCCTATCAACACTGCCACAGCATCATGGTTGATGTAGTTAAGCTCGTTGCTCTTAATTCCGGGCAATCCGCGATACCACAATCCGAATGTTACCGGATTATACTCATAGTAGAAACCGATATCAAGCTGGTCAAACATGCCCTGTGAATAGTAATTAAAAGCGGGAATTATGTACTGTCTGTTAGAAAAGGCACCGGCATCCGAAAGCTTAAACTTGTATCCACCATGTACCGAAAGGCGTCTTGGCAATCGCGTGTCGGTCCCAATTACTGATTGTATCGGTTCATTGATGTGAAACATCGAAGCTCCTAACCAGAATTTTTCCGAAAAGATAAGAAGGCCTGAGCCAAAATCAGCAGCACCAACGGGCTCCTGAACAAATCGATTTCGATCAGGGTCGAGCGTGGTTGTAGCGCCGTCGCCCCGGGCAAGTTGGTCGCCAAAAGTGAGCCGGTCCACATCAAGGTAAGTACTACCGTAGCCAAAACTCAAAGCAGGTCGGATGCTTATTTTTCGTGTTACTTTGATTTCATAAGCATAGTTGAACGCTACAGAGGTATAGCTAAGTGCTCCTGTGCCGGCCCTGTCATGCGATACCATAAGTCCAAAGCCGCTGTTAATTCCCGGAGCGTAATGGTCAAAAGCGGCAGTGTAAGCTACGAATGCTTTTGGCAAATTTGCCCATTGATTTCTGTAATTCAAGGCTGCCCGACTTTGGGCAGAAGTGCCCGCAAATGCCGGGTTGAGGGTTAGTGGCGAGGCGTAAAATTGCGTGTACTGCTGGTCTTGTCCGCGCGCACCGATCCCGAGCCCCATAAGGAGCATCACCATCATACATATGTGGGTGTTTTTGTTCATGGAATCCCCTTTATTTGCTTAGCAGGATGTCTTCGTTTAATTCCGCTTTTTTGCCGCTGCCGGGTGCTACGTTTACAGTTTTTTTGAAAGGCAAATAGCCATCTGCCTCGATGATCACAGTATAGTCTTTGCCTGCCTCCAGGGCGAGCACAAAATCATTTTGCTCATTGGCAGTTTGGAAAAGCATGGTTTGGGTCTCGCGGTCACCATCAATCAGTCGAATCGTTGCCCTGCCTTCGAATGAGTTGTTGCTGCTCACAAGCTGTCCACGGTATATCACGGTTTCACTGTCGTCAAAATGTACCGAGTACAAATCCTGCAAGCCAAAACCACCCTGTCGGTCAGATGAGAAGTAGCCTTGCTTGCCGCTGGCATCCATCGAGAAAAAAATGTCGTCGGCTGGAGTGTTGATGGGATAGCCCATATTTGTGGGGTTGGTGAAACCATCATTTCCCGGAAGGGAAGAGAAGATGTCATAGCCACCCATGTTGTCATGCCCCTTGGAGGCGAAATACAAGGTGCCATCGGCTGCAACATACGGTGCGTCTTCATCATGCTCGGTATTGATGTTGGGCCCCAGGTTGAAAGGCTCACTCCATGTTCCATCGGGCATTTTCTGCACGCGGTATAAGTCTTTACCACCATACCCTCCTGGCTTGTCGCTCGAGAAGTATAGCACATTTTCACCAGGACCACCAAACGAAGCGCTGGCTTCCTGATGCTTGCTGTTGATCATGTCGCTTAGCTTCTCCAATTTACCCCAGCCATAATCCTCGGCTTTGGTAATATAGAGGTTGCCACTAAATCCGTCTTTACTCGTGCGGTATACGATGAGCTCTTTTCCGTCTCTGGAGCAGGCCACTGCTGCATCATTGCTGCGAGAGTTTAGTGAATTGGGCGCAGGAAAAGCATGCAATGGTTTCGATTTGAGGTTTATGGCATAAATGTTTTCGTCAAATTGTTCTGAA
>DAIRDH010000037.1:1961-18783 GCA_036796255.1 Cryomorphaceae bacterium | reverse complement strand
CAATGGTTTCGATTTGAGGTTTATGGCATAAATGTTTTCGTCAAATTGTTCTGAATAGTCCTTTTCGCTCTTATCGTCGTATCGTCTGCGCGAAGTGAAATAGAGCATGTCGTTCGTTTGATCCCATACAGGTGCGTAGTCGTGTACTGCAGAGTTTACCCCTTCACCGAGGTTGGAAATTTTGACAGGAATGGGAGTTTTTACAAAATCATTGGCCCTGTTGGCAGCTGCTTTCGCAAATGAAACTTCAGCTGCGTTGTGCTTTCTTTCAGGCCGTTTCTCATAAAGCTCCAGCAGGTCAAGCGCATCGTAAAACTGATAGGACTGATGGCGAACCTCCGCGAGATAGTATAAAGCCTCGGTATCTCCTAACTCAACGGCCTTTTCTAAAATCGATGTTGCCTTTTCTTTAAAAGGAGGCAAGTTATAGTATGAAATGCCAAGCTTTCCGTGCAACCCAGCATTGTCGGCATTTTCACCCAAGAGCTCTTCGTAAAGCTGGGCTGCATAATAATAGTCGCCCTGCTCGAAATACAGGTCGGCTTCAAACATTAAATTTTTCTGATACCTGTTCATCTGCTGGGCACAACCTGTTATGGTCAAGCCAAAGCAAACCACTGAAAGTAGGAGTAAAGATTTTTTCATCCTGATTATCTTATTAATGTTACGTCACCGATGTCGGTCATCTCACCGCCATCCTGGAACCTCACTTTTACCCGCCACACATACACATCTTGCTGGCAAAGGATGCCACGATAGTAGCCATCCCAACCTTGCCTTACATCGCGCGATTCAAAGAGGAGCTCACCCCATCGGTTGAAAATTTGCATTTCAAATTCCTCTACGCCTTTGTACTGCGGGAAGAATATGTCATTGTTAAAGACCTCATCAATTGTCCACCATCCGCCAGTGGGCCCGGTAGTACTGGGCGTGAATGCATTTGGTAATGCAATTTGACTGTCGGCATCGCCTCGTACAGCTTGCTCTACGTGGAATGTATCGGGGCAATTGTAAATATTGTTGGCAATAAGGGTCACACCATGCCAGCCCAGAGATTCATAGAAGTGGTGAGGCGATACAGCGTTTGATGTATTTCCATCTCCAAAGTCCCATTGGTATATTCCGGCATTGGTTGACAGGTTGAGGAAGAACACCTGATCGGGTACAGTTATTACAGGAGGATTTACTGTAAAAAATGCCTCTGCACGCGGCTGCACGGTAACTGCACCAGGCGCCGCAGCTACATCTACATCTCCGCCAGGGCCGGTTACCGTGAGGGTTACATTGAAGGTTCCCGCTGTGTAGTAAACGTGTGTGGGATTCTCTTGAGTGCTCGTGGTACCATCACCAAAGTTCCATTCATAGCTTACGCCAAATGTGGATTGATTGGTGAAGCTCACCACCAGCGGCAAGCACCCTTCACCCTCGCCTTCAAAGGCGGCAATGGGCAATGGTGGCAAAATTGTGATGCGTTGCATGGCAGTATCATTACACAAGTCGTTGCCCACGCGCAATATAATGTCGTAAGTGCCCCAAGTGTCGTAGGTATAGGAGTTAGGAGTAGTGGGGTCGTCGCTTTGTGCCATTGTACCGTCTCCCCAATTCCATGTGTAATTGGAGGTGCTGTTGGCAGCGCTGAGGTTGATCAGGTCAATGGTGGCATCGGGAAACTGTTGCACGGTGGGTGCAGCAAGAAATTGTGCCTCAGGTTGTCCAAATACCGGGATGTCGAATGTGAGCGTGTCCGCACATCCCCATAGTGAACGGGCGATAAAAGTGACCTCATAGTTCTGGTCTTCCACCCCCATATTCGTCCAGGTGTAGGTGGGGTTGGTATTTTCAGCTGTAGTGCCGTCGCCAAAATCCCAGAGATATGAGAATGCTCCTGTAGAGTTGTTTTGAAAAGTGCCTGTGTACGGTGAGCAGCCTCCCATTGGGGCTACCACATTAGCAGTAATTTCAGGAATCACATCCACGTTGATGCTGGCACTACGCTCGCATCCCTGGGCCGTGATTCCCGTTAGGGTCACGGTGTAAGTGGCTATGTCAAGCGTGTTGTTAACATAGGTGTGCGAGTGTGATGGCTCAGCATTGGTCGAGCCATCGCCGTCACCGTAAGTCCATTGAAAGTTCTCAGCTCCTGCTGAATAATTTCCAAAAGTGACCTCCGCAGGGAAGCAGCCTTCAATGTTTTCCATGGCCAGAGCCACATTGGGCAATGGGAATACTTGTACAGTTTGATACGCAGTGTCGCTACATCCGAATGCCGATTGGGCAATCAGACTCACGTTGAAATCGCGAATGCTATCAAGGTTGTTTATGAAAGTGTGAGAAGCATTCGGCTGGAAGCTTTGATTGCCGTCACCAAATTGCCACACGTAGGTCACAGCGCCGAAGCTCTGGTTTACAAAATTTACCGGAAGGGGCGTACAGCCCTCTGCTTCTGGCTGAAAATTGGCAGTTACTTCCGGATACACCGTCACCTGGCTGTTGGTGGTATCGCTACAGCCAAAGTCAGATACGGCCACCAAACTCATGTTGTACGTTTGGGGAATATTCATTGTGCTCTGAAAAACGTGGCTGTGTGAAGAGTCGGCTGTCGTTGATGTATTGCCATTTCCGTAATTCCACAAGTAGGAATCGGCAACGGTGCTTGTATTCTGAAACGTCACGTTAAGCGGGGCGCAACCTGCACTCTCATCTGCGAAGAATGCTGCTCTGGGCTTGGGATAGATTACAATGCTGCTTTGGGTGATGTTTTCACAGCCAAATTGCGATGTTGCCGTGAGTTGAATGTCAAACGTGTCGGGAAGACTCGTATTGTTTACATACGACACCACAGGATTTGGCGCCAGACTGCCGGTTCCATTTCCAAAATCCCATTGGTAAATGTTTCCATTTTGGGAAGTGTTTTGCATCACAAAGCTGAAAGGTGAACATGCCGATGCAGGGTGATCCATTCCGGCAGTTACTTCGGGATAAACCTCTATAATTCGGGTGAAGGTTCTTGAACAGCCATTGGCCGTAAAGGCAGTGAGCTGTACGGAATAACTCACCGTTTGGTTGGTGGTATTCTCGAATATATGCGAGTGAAATTGGGCAGTTGTGTCAGAAGTGCTGCCATCACCATAGCTCCATGCCACCGAGTCGGCAAGTACTGACTGGTTTTCAAGGGTCACCGTAAGCGGGCTGCAACCTGCAAGCAAATTGGTTGAGAACTGCGCTATCGGATTCGGGAACACTGTAATGTCTGTCTCTGAGGTATCTCGGCAACCAAATGCACTTGTCGCTACCAGCTGAGCCGTGAAGCTCAAGGTATCCATGGTGCTGTTGAAGTACGTGTGATTGGGCGATGGCGTGGCAGAGATGGTTCCGTCGCCAAAATTCCAGGCATGGGTTACTGCTCCGGGTACGCTCGGAAACTGAACGCTGTAAGGTGCGCATCCCTCCGATTCAGGAAGGTTGAAAGTAAAACTCGGTTCTGGAAATACCGTCACTGTTGTTGTGGTGGTATCGTTACACCCGGTCGGTGTATAGGCAATCAGTTGAACAGTATAGTTTGCCAGGAAAAGGGTGTTGTTTTCAAAATCGTGCGAAGGATTCAATTCGGTGCTGGTAGGCGATCCATCGCCAAAATCCCAGAGATACGAAGTCGCATTCTGCGAATTGTTTAAGAAATTGGCCGGCAATGGAGCACATCCAGGGGTGTAGAAGCTCTGAAACATGGCCTGAGCGCCAGGATGCACTGTGATATCAATGCTGCTGGTATCGGTACAGCCGAAAGCGGTTGCCGCGATCAGGCGAACGGTATAAACGGAATCTACATTGCCAAAATTGACAAAAGTGTGCTGGGGGTGCTCAGCACCCGATCCGCCTCCATCACCAAATAGCCAGGTGTAGTTGACCGCCCCAACTGAAGTATTGGTAAAGTCAACTACAAGCGGTCCACAACCAGCAAGTACGCTGGCGGTGAATCCCGAATTTGGAGCGGGCTCCACGTTTACATCTCGCTGAATGAGGTCGCTACAATGGGCCGTGCTCACCTCTAAGGTGATGGTGTAGGTGCCGACCGCGTTGTACACGTTTGTCGGATTTTGGGCCGTGCTTGTGTTGCCATTGCCAAAATCCCAAGACCATGCTATGATAGGATCACCTGCCATAAAGCTCGACAAGTCAGTAAAGCTGCCTTGGGCACCCACACATACATCCTGTGCCATAAAATCAGCCACAGGCGATTCATGGACGTTGACAATCTTTGTATCTGAGTTGAGACAACCATTGGTCGACTCAACTGTGAGTATCACATTGTAACCACCGACGTTGGGATAGTTTTGGGCAGCTGGATTTTGTACGTTGCTCGTGTTTCCATTTCCGAACGACCATTCCCATCCTATGACATCCCCCGTGGAGAGGTCAGTGAAATTTACCGTAAGGTCATCGCAGGCGGCGTCATTGTCGAAGCCTATTTCCGCATCGGGGCCGGGAAGGACTGTGATCGGTATGTTGACTATATCATTACAGCCCGATGCGGGCCCTCCTACGGCCACCAAAAGCGAGGCATTGTAACTGCCCGCGTTTTGATAAATATGGGTTAAGTTGGCCGCGCCGGAAAAAACCAGCGGTGAGCCATCGCCAAAATCCCACACAAAGTCGGTGGCATTGGCAGAAGAATTGTTTGTAAATGTCACCGATTGACCGGCACAAATGGTGGTGGGTAAGGCTGTAGCTACAGCCGTAGGCGGAGCGACAATTTCCACTGTGATGGTGGCTGCATCAATTCCGCAAATATTGCTGTCGAGCAAGGTGACCTGATAGCTGCCTATGGCCGGGTATTCCAGCGTTTGTGGAAACGTTGGTGGCCATGCGCGCCAGTCGATGATCGAGTCATACCCAAGACCCCAATAATCGCCGAAGTTCCAGTATTCATAGCGCTGGAAAATGTTACCCTGGAAAAGACAATTTCTCTCCGTGGTGTTTGAGAAAGTAAATTCATTGTCCGGCCAACAGAGTATCACGTCTGAAGGAGTGATAGCGGCGTCATCAATATCCCAAATACGAATGGGGTTAAATGTGGCCTGACTTGGTCCACCTTGTATGGTGTTACATTCGTTTTCGGCGGTGAGGGTTACTACAGTTTCGCAGTCTACCGTGCCAGGCTGGTAAGTGTGCGAAATAGACTGGCCGAGGTTGGTATAGTCAAAAGTTTGCGGTGGTGATCCATCTCCAAAATCCCATGTAAACATGGTTGTGGTCGAAGTATTCGTACTGGAGTTGATAAATGCCATGGTTTGGGGCGCACATGCCTGGGTGAGGCCACCCACGGGAATTTGGATGGATGCACTTGTAGGCTCTTCCATGTAGAGCGTACCTACCGTGGTACAGCCTGTACCCGTTTCCGTAAAAGTGACGGTGTAAATATCCACCGCGGAAAGGTACACGTGTGCGATGGCCTGCGGTGGCACTAGTTCTGCCCCACTTTGTATTGGCGAACCATCACCCCAATCAATGGTCCAGGCGCCAAGGTTATTTGGCGACTGTATGTTCAGGGTGTAATTGTTCCCATTACAATTGTACCATACGGGGTTGACTTGTGCAACTCCATTAAAGTCAAATAATTGACATTGGGCACTTGCTGATTGGCTGTAGCCAATGAGCATTGCTGTAGTTAAGAGGACAAAGTTCAGAATTGGCTTCATCATGCCGCAGTATACGCACGATGCCTGCAAAGGTTAGGGATGGAACACGGAAACCAGAAGATGAAATGCTGTGCTCAGCCTGTGAACAGGTTAGGCTTTTTACTGCCCAAACATTAAGTGGAAGTTAACTCAATGAGGGTCGTGAAAAGCTTCGTTTTCCACAAATTCGTAATCCGTGAGGGTCTCAAGAAATGCCACGAGATCAGCCTTGTCTTGTGGGGTGAGCGAGAGCCCTATGCCTTGCAGCTTCATAAGCGGGTCGAGTGTGCTTGATGGATGTCCTCCAAAATCATAGTGGTCAATCACTTCCATCAGTGTATTAAACCGGCCATCGTGCATATAAGGCGCTGTGAGTGCGATGTTGCGGAGGGTAGGGGTTCTGAAAAGACCATTGTCCCAGTTATTGCCGGTTACGGCTCCCCGACCCAAATCAGAGAACTCCGTATCCAGTCCATTGTTGCGGAAAATGTTGTCGGTAAAGAGTATCAAATCGCCGCCGTGGCAGTGAAAGCAATCCCCTCCACCCTGACCGCCGGCCACGAAATTGGGATCACCACCTTCAGCCAGGAAAAGCTGTAAGCCCCGGTTTTCTTCAGGTGTGAGCAATGCTTCGCCATAGTAGCGGGCTTTGTCAAACTTCGATCGGTGCGATACCATGGTGCGGATAAATTGCGCCAAAGCCCTCGTCATGCGCACGGAGTCTACACAGGCAGTTCCAAAAGCTGCCGTAAACATGTCCTGGTACTGGGCATCGGCTTCGATACGTTCCACAGCCTCGTGCCAGGTGAGGTCCATTTCAATGGGGTGCTCAATGGGTTCCAGTATTTGCTCTTCAAGGGTGTGGGCGCGGCCATCCCAGAAGAAGGCCCCATTGTTCCAGGCGAGATTCACAAGCGCCATGCTATTGCGGTCGGTTTCTTCACCAAACAATCCAACGCTAAACTGCGCATTGTCGCTGAATGCCGCCTGTGGGATGTGACAGCTCCCGCAACTCACTGCATTGTTTCTCGACAGCTGTTTGTCCCAAAACAAGTGCCTTCCCAGCGCCACGCCTTCCTCCGTCATCGGGTTGTCGGCGGGAATAATGGGATCGGGAAAGAAATAGGGTATTTCCAGTTCGTAGGGTGTAGCAGCGTGTTGGCTGCTTTCGCACAGGGAGGTATCCGGACTGTTGGGATCAGGAGTCTCATCCCGCCGGCAGCTGGAGTGAATCAAAAGCAAGAGCACAAAAATTGCCGCAAGCCTTATAGCCTGAATTTGCTGGATTTCTGTTTTAAAAATTATGTTCATGCTGTGATTTCCGATGCTAAGGTAGCAATCTAAATAGTGCTGCGGAATTGTTGGCTACCCTGTGGCCGAGCTCCATCTGGGAGGGCATGCCGTGAAAGTCGCGGTCAAATCTCAAATTAACCGTATCCGTTTCAGTAGCAAAGAAGCGCTCAAAATCGAGTGCGAACTCTAGCTCATTTCGCGCTCCACCAGCTCCGGATATAGCCCTCTGGTAAGTGCCCAGCGCGCGAAATAAAGTATCGCGACCGGTGTGAAATGCAAATGTGGCAAGATTCTCGGCGCTGTCAGGCACCGTATCCAGTCGACCTTCTACCATAAAAAAGCGGTATCCCGTTTGCCAGGTCCAATACGTGCCGTTGCTTGCACTCAGCGGATGGTCAAGGCTGTAAATCGAAGTCAAAAAGTCCGGATTCTGGGTGCCATTGAGTTCCACGGGTACGCCAAGATCAAATGAAATGGCGCTGAAATCCTCATGAGGGATATCAAATTCGAGGCTGTTCAAGCCCGTGCGAATATTGATGAACTCTATGTCTGAAAGCAAAGTGGTATCACCATTGGCGCGGTGCAGGGTGATGTTGGCGAGGTAAAATTTGAGTTCACTCACTTCAAATGAGCAATCATGCACATTGTTGTAACGGGTGAACAAATCCATCTCGGCACCCTCATACATGGGTGTAAAGCTCATGGAAAGTTTGGGCTCGGCGAGTGGAAGATTTTCCATATCGTCGTCGTCCCCGCAAGAAATCAGCAAGGATGAAAACAGGAGTAAGAACAGGATTCGTGTGAGCATGAAGTTTTAATTTTTGTGCGGGTCGCACCCACTAAGTTATAACAAAAAAGGATGCTAAAACCCTACAATAGCGCATGCAATATCGTAAGTTTGAGCGCAAGCAAATGTGACCAATGTCTCCTTTCCTCATTTACAAATCCTCAGCCGGTTCCGGCAAAACCACAGCCCTCGTTGGCATCTTCCTCAAATTGATGTTGTCGGAGCCTGGCGCTGAGCAGTTTCGCAAGGTGCTTGCGATTACATTCACCAACAAGGCGACCAATGAAATGAAGGAGCGCCTCCTACATGAGGTGCACAAAATAAGCCGCATGCCATTGCCCTATGCCGGGGGAGATTTTATGATCGATCAAACCCTGAATGATACAGGGCTTAGCCCAGATGAACTGCGCAAGCGCGCCGCAGCGGCATTCACACGCATGCTTTTTGACTATGGTGATTTGTCCATCAGTACCATCGACCATTTTAACCACAAGCTCATCCGCTCATTCAGCCAGGAGCTGGATATGCGTGCCGACTTTCAGGTGGAGCTTGATGTAAAAAGCCTTTTTGCGGAAGCGGTGATGCGGCTTACAGAGCGCGTGGGTGAAAGCGATGCCGTTACCGCCCACCTCACCGACTTTATCGTGCAGCAGCTCGACGACAATAAGAAAGCCGATGTGATTGGCAAACTCGAATCACTGCGGCCTTTGGTGATCGATGAAGATTCCGTAGCTCCGATGGCTTCACTTTCAGACCTCCTTCCGGAGGATTTTCAAAACATTTCAAAAACGCTTAAAACGGAAGTGGCAACCTTCGAAGCCAAAATCAAAGCCATCGGTACAGAAGCCATGGCCGTGGTGAGCAGCATTGGAGCCACCCGCGGCGACTTCGCAAGTGTAGGCAGCAGCTGGATTCCATTTTTTGAAAATTGTGCAGCACTTGAAATCGCCAAGCTTACACTCACAGCTACCAGAACCGGCTTGCTCGAAAAGGACTGGCACCAGACCAAGGTTTCGGCTTCCATGCGCGATTCCATAGCATCGGTGACCGAAGTGCTCAAGAATTTTGCCGTAAAGGCTATACACCTAATTGAGAATGAAAAGCCTGCTTATGAGCTGTACAAGGCGCTCTCCGGCAAAATTCACCTCATGGCCACGCTCAATGACCTTCACGGTGCGCTCAACGAAATTCTTGAAGAGCGCAATTTGCTGCCCATTGCCTACTTTAACCGTATCGTGTCGGAATCGTTGCGCGACGAGCCCGCGGCGTACATTTACGAAAAGATTGGGGCGCGCTACGACCACATCCTGATCGACGAATTTCAGGATACCTCAACCTTGCAATGGCTCAACCTCCTTCCCCTGGTGGAGGAGACCATATCGCGTGGCAAAACCAGCCTCGTGGTCGGCGATGCCAAGCAGAGCATCTACCGCTGGCGCGGTGGCAGGGCCGAGCAGCTGATCTCCCTGCCCGACATCAACGATGCCTCAGGTCAGGTGAGCCCCGAGCTGCGCAATGCCCTGAAAGCCGCGCACAGCATAGTGGAGCTCAACACGAATTACCGCAGTGCCGGCCGGGTGATTCAATTCAACAACAGCATATTTGAGGCCCTGAGCCATGAACTCACCCCGGCCGAAAGTCTCTACCGGCAGGAGTACGATGGCGTATTCCAACACACACCCGAAAAGCGACAGGAAACAGGATATGTTGAGGTGAATTATTTAGGCCCGAAGGCAGAGGAAGAGCCTCAGCATGAATTGCTCTACCGGCAAATATGCGACCTGCGCGATCGCGGATACCGCCTCGGAGATATTTGTATTCTCGTGCGGGGCAGGAGGGAGGGGAGCGCCATGGCCACTTACCTGATGGAGCGCGATGTTCCGGTGTCAACCTCCGACAGCCGCGGGATAGATCAGGACGCGATGGTACAATTGCTCATCGGCTTTATGCGCCTGCACCTCGACCCTGCACATGTGCCCTCGAAGATTGCCATAATGCGCGCCCTCTGCGACCTCAAGGGCCTGAATTATGCCCCCGATGCATACCGCACCGGCATGGAAGAAGCGAGGAATGCCAACCTCGATTTGAAGCAATTTTTAAAGGATATTGGCGCACCGCTTCCGCGAAATGCCTGGTTTGAGCCGGGCGCTTTTCAGGCGGCAGAGACCCTGATCCAGCAGTACATTCCGCATGCCCATGCGCAGCCTGCCGTTTCTGCTTTGCTCAATTACATCCTCGCACGTGGCGGGATGAAGCTCACGGTTTACGACTTTTTCGAGCATTGGAAGCGCAGTGCCGACAAGCCCGGCGCTGGCAATGCCGACGGGCCAGATAGCGTCGTGATGCTCACCATTCACAAAGCCAAGGGATTGCAATTTAAGGTGTGCATCATTCCCATGCTCAACTGGGTACGCAAGGCAGGCAATGACGACAGTTGGGTGAAGCTCGGCGATAAAACCGAATTGCTCCCGTATGCTCCGCTTCCCGCTTCAAAATCCCTTGTGGAAATGGGGCTGGACGAAGCCTACAATGCAGAGCATACGGCCATCGACTTCGACAACCTCAACATGATATACGTGGCCCTCACCCGCGCCATTGATGAGCTTTATGTGAATTACACTGTGAGCCAAAGCAACTACCTTGGCAAGGACTTTCACACGGCCATGACGGCCCTGAAACCAAATTATGAAGGGCGTGATGATGCCCGTGACATGCCCCTTGCGGCAAATGAACTTTACGCCGACCTCGAGTTAGAATTTGACGCGAACCATTGGACTTTTGGCGAAAAGCCAGCCCACAAAACTCGGGATGAGATCGAGGTAGAGCAAGTCGCGGGACTTGCACATGCCATGCCTTCACCGGGCGATTGGGCGGAGCGCTTCCCTTTCGCATTCGACGAGCACAGTTTTGGCAAGGACGTTTCGCGGAGGATGGGCATTTACTTCCACCGGCTGGCTTCAGAAACATCTACTTTGGCGCAAGCCCAAAGCTGGATTGCGGCCCGGCTCGACAGCGCCGAAGTAAACGAGGAAGAAGCCCAGGCCCTCAGCGATTTGGCCAATGGACTTTTTGGCGACAAGCGCTACACCGATTTGAACGAAGGTGCTGTGAGATTGACCGAGCGTGAGCTGATCCACCGTGGTGAAGTGCTCCGTCCCGATTTGGTGCTCGACCATGGAGCCGATTTGTCGCTCATTGATTTCAAAACTGGCCAGGAGAAGCCGGACCACCGAAAGCAATTGCTGCGCTATGCCGAGGCGCTCGCTGCGCTGGAGCGCAGGCCGGTGCGCGGCTACTTGCTCTACCTCGATCCCTTGAAATGGGTGGAGTTGTAATGTGTTTAAATTCTAGCTGCCTTTGATGGCGATGGCCACAGCCTCCGCCACGCGCTGCCCGTCTATCGCTGCCGATACGATGCCACCGGCGTAACCGGCACCCTCACCTGCAGGATACAGGCCTGATGCTTCGGGATGTGCCAACTGCTCCGTGCGCGGTATGCGCACCGGCGATGAGGTGCGCGACTCGGTGGCCACGAGCACAGCTTCGTTGGTATAGTAGCCTTTCATCTTCTTGCCAAATTCCTTCAGCGCTTCTTCCAGCCTTTGGTGCACGGCTTTGGGCAGGCATTCGCGCAAAGATGCGCTTTGCAGGCCGGGTTGGTAGCTGCAAGGGGGCAAGTCATTGCTCACTTTGCTTTCCGCAAAATCGACCATGCGCTGGGCCGGGGCAGTTTGTCCGCCTCCGCCGAGCCGCCAAGCCGAGGCCTCTACAGCTGCCTGGTAGTTCAAAGCCGCCAAAGGATTTCCGCTGCGTTTTGGGTCGTAATCTTCGGGAGTGATGCTCACCACCATACCCGAATTCGCATACGGATTGTTGCGCTTGGAAGGCGACCAGCCATTGGTCACGATCTCGCCGGGTGCTGTGGCACAGGGCGCTATAATCCCGCCCGGACACATGCAGAAGGAATATACGCCCCGGCCTTGCGCCTGGTGCACAAGGCTGTAAGATGCCGCCGGAAGGTAAGGGCCTCTGTCGGTGGAGCAATGGTACTGTATGCGGTCAATAATGTCTTGCGGATGCTCTATGCGTACGCCAAGAGCAAAAGGCTTGGCTTCGATAAGGAGCTTGCGCTCATGCAAAAGTGTAAATATGTCGCGGGCGGAGTGTCCTGTGGCCAGGATGAGTGCTTTGCAGCTTATGCGTTCGTCGCCGTTGACGGTGATTTCTTTCAGCTGGGTGCCTTCAACCTTGATGTCGGTCAGTTTGCTGCCAAAGCGAATCTCAGCCCCGCAGGCCAGGATATGCTCCCTCATTGCCTCAATCAATTTGGGAAGCTTGTTGGTGCCGATGTGCGGGTGGGCGTCGATCAGGATATCCTGAGGCGCACCAAAGGCCACCAGATGCTGGAGTACTTCTTCCACACTGCCCCGCTTTTTGGAGCGCGTGTAGAGCTTGCCATCGCTGTAGGTGCCGGCGCCACCCTCGCCGAAGCAATAGTTTGATTCGGGATTTACCACATGGGATTTGTTGAGCGCTGCCAGGTCGCGCCGGCGGCTGCGCACATCCTTGCCCCGCTCAAGGATGATCGGTTTCAGCCCGAGGGCGATCAGTTTCAAAGCGGCGAAAAGTCCGCAGGGCCCGGCACCGGCAATGTACACTTCTGGAGCATTACTTACATTCACAAAAGGCACTTCGTAACGCGGCACCTCGGCCCAGGTGCGCCCCAGCTCACAGCGCAAGCGCACCAGCACTTGCCGGCCCCTGGCATCGATGGAGCGCTTGGCAATGCGAAAAGGCTCACCTGCATCCATGCCATTTTGCAGCAATGCAGCAGCAATGGCTTCACGATCCTCAGCCTGATGCGGAGGCAATACAATGTCAAGATAGCGGTAAGTCATTATCCCTCGAAGGTGAAGCTCACCATAAAGCCGCGTGTGCGCAAAGAGTTGATAGAGTTCGAAAATTGGGTGTTGTCATCCACCAGCATATTGGGGATGCCCATGAGCATCTTGAGCTCAATTCCAAATTTGAAATACTTCAGGAAGAAGTCGAAACCACCGCCAAACTCCATACACCAATCATTGCGCTCGGTTTTCACAATTTGCTCTTCGAGCAGGGCATTTTTTACATCGCGTTGCGATTGCATGTCGATGCGGAAGCGTCCGCCTGCAAGGGCATAAGCAGCAAAATTGCGCACGCGGTCGGTTCTGAATTTAATGTTGACGGGAAAGTCAATGAAAGTGGATTCCACCCGCTTGTTAAATACCCGCGTGCTGTCGGCGCCCTCGGCAAAGCGATAAATGAGCAGCCTGTCTTCAAAAGTCAGGGTGGGCAGGAAGCGTATGGAGATGTTTTTGTGCACGTTGGCGGAAGCAACAATCCCGAGGTTAAAACCGGGCTGGTTGTCGGTGTCGACAGTAAATGCGCCACTTTCAAAATTGGGTTCCAGCTTTCGGTCTACGTAAAAGTCGGCTACATTGTAACCCAGCATAAAACCAAAATGGTAGCGCTTTTCGTCAAAACTCGAAAGGTTGATTTGGCTTCTGTACTTCTGCTTCCTTTGCGCGGAGGCCTGCATGGCAAAAGCCACAAGGAAAGTAAGACAAAGAAATTTGTAGAAAGTGCTTTTCATCCCGCGGATTATGGAACGAAATTAGGTAATAATTATTTTCTCGCGGTGTAAATTGTCGCGATGCCACCTGTTACAGGGTAACGCCTGGTGTCGCGGTAGCCCACATCTTCGAGTATGTCTTCAAAATCCTGCCCTTCCGGAAATGCCATGACAGATTCAGGCAGGTAGGTGTACGCCGATTTATCTTTGGAAATGACTTTGCCAAGAAGCGGCATAATGTACTGAAAATATGTGAAGTACAGTTGCTTCATGGGAAATGATTTGGGCTTGCTGAATTCCAGTATCACCACCATACCGTCTTTGCGCAATACACGGCGCATTTCCTTGAGCCCCGCTTCGAGGTCTTGAAAATTGCGCACCCCAAAGCCCACCGTGATGGCATCAAAGCTGCCCTCGGCAAATGGCATGGACTCCGAGTCGCCGTGGATAAACTCCATGCGGCTTTCTTTCTGTCGCTTAGCGATTTTCTCACGGCCCACCTTGAGCATGCCTTCCGAGATGTCGAGGCCTGTTACCTTTTCGGGATTGAGCTTGAGCGCCTCGAAGGCAAAATCGCCCGTGCCAGTAGCCACGTCGAGAATGTGCATTGGCTTCACCGCGGCCATCAGCTTCACCGACTTTTTGCGCCACAGCTTGTCGATGCCCAGGGAAAAGAAATGGTTGAGAAAATCATAGCTGTGCGAGATGTTGTCGAACATCTGCGCCACTTGTACCTTCTTTGGGTCCGTGCTTTTATAGGGAGTAACGGTATCGTGCTTCATGGGCGGCGGTAATCTTTTCTCTCAAGTAACAATGTGAAGGGGTGATGGTTTCACTGCCGATTTTCATCGGCTTCAATGAGGCTGCAAAAGTAAGGAAATTGGAGATGGCTTTTCGTGCGGCGGGAAGAGCACTTCGGGAGGCTGGTTTTGCCACCTCAATTCTATGAAGCCCTCCAATGCGGGTGGAGCGGTAGATTTTTCTGTAAACATTAATCACCTGTAGACAACGCTCCGCTGGGTATGTGCCCTGCGGTATAACGAGATAGTGGTGCCGCAGGGCGGATGCCCAGCGGAGCGGGTTATAGTTCGTTTAAGATTCTCTCGATTTCTTTCTCAAATTCCGGCAGGGTATTTTTAATGATCTGCCACACTTCTTCTGCATCTACTCCAAAGTAGTCGTGCGCAACGATATTCCTAAATCCTTTAATTCTTGACCATGGAATCTGCGGCTCTCGAGCCTTTAATTGATCAGTAAGCCTTGCAGTTGAATCGCCAATCACAACAAAATTCATAAAGACGGCATCAAAGGTCTTCTCCTCTGCGAAAAGGGCATCGGCATCCCAAATGTCTGCTGTAAACCTTTCTATCTTATCTCAACAATCAATGATCGCGAGAAGATTTGCCTTGTCCTTTTCAGACATATATTGCAGATTCCAGGATTTGTGATTTGAAATATGGCTTGATGTATTTTTCCCTGCACAGATCAACCTTTCGGTTGAATTGTTTGGAAACCAGTTCTTTTATCTTGGCTTTCTTCTCTAAAAGGTTAGATGTATTCGGCTGGAATTCAACAATCAAGTCAATGTCACTATCTATAGTTTCTTCATTGCTGGCATACGAACCAAACAAGCCAATCCTGACTATCTGGAATTCCGCAAACAAATCCTCTTTGTTCGATCTCAGAAAAGATAGTATGTCTTCTCTACTTGCCATCGGTTTTTCTTCAAAGTAAAGGAATTTTCTGTTTTCTCAATGCTCCGCTGGGCCAGCCCGCCTTGATGAATAGGTTAGGAAAGCCCCACTGAACTAAGTTCAATGCGAATTTCAGCCAGACGCCAGCTCTAAACCAAATGCTCCAAAGCCTCTTCCTCCAGCCTATTCTTCTCTACGGGCACCACGCCTACCTTCTCACACACAAGTCCGCCGGCGAGGTTGCTTAGGGCGGCCATAAAGTCGGGTGGTGCAGCAAGGGCCAGGCAGAGGGCTGCCACGCTGATTACGGTGTCGCCCGCGCCCGATACGTCGGCGATCTTGCGGATGTGGGCGGGCAGGTGGTGGGCACTGCCATTGGCCTTTACAAATACGCCATGCTCGCTCAGGGTCACAAGCGATATTTTGTTGCCGAGCATTGATTCGAGCGCAGCGACAGCGGATTCAAGGGCCTTGCGGTCGCCTTTGGGAATATCGCGCTTGAGGCCTTCCACGAGCTCTTTGAGGTTGGGTTTGAAGAGGGTCACACCGCGGTAGGCGAAGAAGTTGTCCTTCTTCGGATCCACTGCAGTGGGGATGTTCCTTTTTGCGGCAGCGGCAATGCTGGCTTCAATCAATTTTGCGGTAAGCAGGCCCTTGTTGTAATCTTCAAAAATCACCACATCGGGACGCTCGCTGTCCATAAGTTGCTCGATGCGCTGCAGCACCTGCTGCTCCTCGTCAGGGCTGAGGGGCTCCAGGCTCTCTTCGTCCACGCGCACGATGTGCTGGTGGCTGCTTATCACCCTGGTCTTTACCGTGGTGGGCCTCCTTTCGGAAAAAACGAGTCCGGCCGTGCTCATGCCTTGTTCGGCAAGCAAACGTGCCATGGCCTCGCCTTTGATGTCGCTACCGGCGATAGCACACACGATGGGCGTAGCGCCAAGGGCAGCAATGTTGAGGGCCACATTGGCGGCACCGCCGAGTCTTTCCTCTTTTGCGGTAACGCGCACCACGGGTACGGGTGCCTCAGGTGAGATGCGCTCTACCTTGCCCCACACGTAGGCGTCGATCATCACATCGCCGATTACCAGGGCTTTGAGTCCGTCGAACTTCTTGAACAAATCCTTTATGGCGCTGGCCTCCATGTCTTACTGGAGTTTGGCCAGAGCGGCTTTAATGCGCTTTACAGCTTCTTCAAGGTCGGCCTGGGCGGCGGCATAGCTCAGGCGCAGGCACTCGGGCGAGCCAAATGCAGCCCCACTCACGGTGGCCACGTGCCCTTCACCGAGCAGGTACTCGGCCAGGTCGTCGGCATCGCGGATTACCTTGTCGCCATGGCTTTTGCCAAAAAAGGCCGAAACGCGGGGGAAGAGGTAAAATGCGCCGTCGGGTACATTGCACTCCACACCGGGAACCTCAGCGAGCAAGCCCGCCATAAAGTCGCGGCGCTTCAGGAAGGTGTCGCGCATGTGGTGTGTGGCCGAGGGGTCGGCTTCTACAGCGGCTTTGGCCGCGCGCTGCGCAATGCTGCTCGCGCCGGAGGTAAACTGGCCCTGCAGCTTGGTACAGGCCTTTGCAATCCACAGCGGTGCGCCGAGGTAACCAATGCGCCAGCCGGTCATGGCCCAGCCCTTGGCTACGCCATTTACGGTAACCACCTGGTCGTAAACTTTCTCTACAGCGCCCATGCTAAAATTGCGGCCGGCATAGTTGATGTGCTCATAAATCTCATCGCTGATCACCACCAGGTTGGGATGCTCAG
>DAIRDH010000037.1:0-1861 GCA_036796255.1 Cryomorphaceae bacterium | reverse complement strand
TAGTTGATGTGCTCATAAATCTCATCGCTGATCACCACCAGGTTGGGATGCTCAGCCACCACACCGGCGAGGGCGCGAATTTCATCTTCGCTTAGCACGGTGCCGCTGGGGTTGCAGGGCGAGCTGTATATGAGCATGCGCGTGCGATCCGTGATGTGGGCGCGCAGTTGTTCGGGGGTAAATTTGTAATCATCTTCTATGGAGGTGGAAATCACCACCGGGGTGGCCCCGGCCATTTTCACCATTTCGATGTAGCTCACCCAATAAGGCGCCGGGAGTATCACCTCGTCGCCGGGATTCACCACGCTCAATATCACGTTGACGATGCTCTGCTTGGCGCCGGTGCTCACCACAATTTGCTCAGGGCTGTAGCTGATGCCGTTGTCGCGCTTGAATTTTTCGCAGATGCTTTTGCGAAAATCGGCATAGCCATTCACCGGCATGTAGTGGGTATAATTGTCGTTGATGCCGTCTTTGGCGGCAGCCTTGATAAAGTCCGGCGTTTCAAAATCGGGCTCGCCGAGGCTGAGGTTCACCACATGCACGCCCTTCTCAGAGAGTTCGCGGCTCTTGCGCGACATGGCCAGCGTGGCCGATTCGCTCAGGCGCTGCAATATTTGCGATTCTTCTTGGATGGCGGTTTTCATAGGGTTGAGGTGAGGGTGTTGGTTTTGATGCTTTCGCTGCGGCCCGGGTACACTTCGAGGGCAGATTTGATGATGTGCATTGCTTTTTTCAAGTCGGCGAGCTCGAGTACATAGGCAAGGCGTACTTCCTGCTTGCCAAGGCCTTTGGTGATATAGAATCCGGTGGCAGGCGCCAGCATCACCGTGGTATTGTCCACGCTGTAAGACTCGAGCAGCCACTGGCAAAACTTGTCGCTGTCGTCGATGGGCAGGCGGGCTATGCAGTAGAAGGCGCCGCGCGGCATGGGGCACAGCACGCCGGGTATTTCGTTGAGTGCCTTTACGGCAAAATTGCGTCGCGCCACATATTCCTCGATCACATCGTCGAAATAGCTTTGCGGCGTTTCGATGGCGGCCTCACCGGCTATTTGTCCCAGTGTGGGAGGGCTGAGTCGGGCTTGTGCAAATTTCATGGCGGCGGCCCTCACCTTCGTATTGCGGGTGATCATGGCGCCAATGCGTGCTCCGCACATGGAGTAGCGCTTCGATACCGAGTCAATAAGGATCACATTGTCGTCGACCCCATCGAGGTTGAAGGTACTGAAAGGCTCGGCACCGTCATAGCAAAACTCCCGGTACACTTCGTCGGCGAGGATGTAAAGGTCGTGCTTGCGGGCGAGTGCGCCAATGGCTTTTACTTCTTCTTTGGTGTAGAGGTAGCCGGTGGGATTGCCGGGATTGCAAAGCACAATGCCCCGCGTGCGCTCGTTGATGAGGTCTTCAAACATTTCCGTTTTCGGAAGGGCGAAGCCATTGTCGATTTTGGAGGTTACCGGTACCACCTTCACGCCGGCCATGGTGGCAAAGCCGCTGTAGTTGGCGTAGTAGGGTTCGGGAATGATCACTTCATCGCCGGGGTTGAAGCAGGTCATCATGGCAAACACGAGGGCCTCTGAGCCTCCGGTGGTGATCATGATGTGCTCGGGCTTCACGGGTATGTCCTTGCCCTGGTAATATGCCGCGAGCTTTACGCGGTAGCTTTCGAATCCCTCTGAATTGGAGTATTCTATCACCTCGCGGTCGAGATTTTTCAGCTTTGTCAGCACGCCTTCCGGGGTTTTGATATCGGGCTGGCCTATGTTGAGGTGAAGCACGCGCTTGCCTGCTGCCTTGGCCGCCATGGCGTATGGCATGAGCTTGCGGATGGGCGATTCGGGCATGGCTTGCGCCTTTTG
>DAIRDH010000036.1:21247-33614 GCA_036796255.1 Cryomorphaceae bacterium | reverse complement strand
CCCCCCTACCACCCAAAAACCCACCGTGCGGGCCTTGTCATCCCGACGCGCAGCGAGGGATCGCATCCGAGTGAAGCCGGAGTTTGAATCACTTTCTTTCTCCTGCCCTGAACTGCTGTCGATGATTTTTCTTCGCACAGCTAGAGTGCTTATATTCCATGATTCAGCAAGTAGTAAGAGAAAATCGTTTTTGGTTGAAAAGGGATTCATCATCATGTGCTTTAGCATTTCAAAAGGACGTGATGATGGTAGTTAAAACGTAATCCTGTACTGCAGCAAGGGGAAAATCCCCAGTTGGTTGATGACGCGCTCGTTGCCAGTCCTCCAGTCGAAGCTTACCGCGAGCGGGTTGTCGTTGTTGGTTACGTTCTGCACATCGAGGGCCCACTCCTGGGTGAAGTTTTTGTAGAAAATCTTGTAGCCTATGCGCACATCGGTGCGGAAGTAGGGTTTGAACTGGTTGCTGAAGGGATTGGCATCGTCGAGCACGGTGCTTTGCCGCTCTTGCGATGCTGGAAAATCAATGCCCGTGTAGCGCTGTCCGCCTGCGAGGGTGAGCTTGAGGTCGGCGTTGATCGACTTTTTGTTTTTGGCGTCTTCGTCGCTGAGTCTCCACTCTTTTCCGGCCACGGCATTGAGGAGGTAATTGCCATTGAAGGCCGTATTGCGCTGCACCCCGTCTGAACCTTTGAAACGCGAATCGTAGAGCGATGCATTCACGATAAAGTAATTTCCGCGCGACATGGCCTTCTGCAAGGTGAAGTCGACGCCGTAGTTGCGGCCCGTGCCGCGGTTCACGAGCGAATCCCGGATTTCCACCCCGAATGATCCGGCATTGAGCAGGCTATACGCCGAGGGCCTCATCTCAACGGGCACCCTGTCGATGGATTGCACATAGGTTTCAACTTTGAAGTCGAGGCCATTCCCGAATTGGTAGCCATAGCCGAGCACCAGGTGCTGGCTGCGCAGGAAGTCGAGGTCGCGGTTGGTCTGGATATAGCCTCCGTCAATGCGCGTTTGACGGAAGTACACATTGAGGGGAGCTGTCTGGTTGTGCAATCCATAGCCCAGGCTCAGGCTGTGGCGCGGCTTAAACTTCCATTGCAGGCCGGCACGGGGTTCCACGGAGGTGGCGCCATTCAGGCTGAAGTACTGGCTGTAGAGGCCGGCGTTGAATTCGAAATTTTCAGTAAAGCGGTGCTTCCACTGCCCATAGGCCCTGAGCAGTGGTGCATTGCCGCTTTCGTCGGTGAGGGTGCGAAACTCATTTGCGGAAGCGAGAAAAATGGAGTCGCGCAGGTCGACGCGCTGCAGGTCGGCCATGAGGCCCACACGGAACACGTTCGATGCATCGCGCTTGTGGTTCACGAAAAAGTGGGCGCTAAGCTTCTCCTGTCGGTTGGCGCTGCCGTAGTAGGGGGTAGGGCGGCGCTCGTCACCCGCAAGGCTGTCTATCTCTACATTGTTTTGCGCGATTTGGGCGCTGACTACGAGCTTGGAGTAAGTCTTCACATTCCACGAAAGGATTTGGCTGGCACCCAATACGCCCATGTAGTTGGAATTGTACAAATCCTGGTCGCCATCGGAGTAGAAATCTTCGCCGAGTTCATCGACTGGGGTTCCGGAGTTTTTGAAGGCAATGTTGTTCTCTCCGCCCAGGGCAAATATGGCGATGGAGCCGGCCTTGGTATTGGGAAAGTTGAGGCGCAGGGAAAAATCCTGGTAATTGGGCACGCCCACTCCTGTGCCCGGATTAAGGCCAAGCTCGTTCATGAGTCCCAGCACCGAGTAGCGGTAATTGGCGATGTAGGAGCTGCCCTTCGCGCGGTTGAGCGGCCCCTCAGCACCAAGTTCGAAACCGTTGAAGCCGATCTGCCCCATAAATTCGTGCTTTTCATTGTTGCCATTGCGCATGCGCAGGTCGAATACTCCTGCGGTGGCATTGCCGTACATGGCCGGAAAGGCGCCAGTGAAGAAGTCGCTGTTGGCGAGTGTATTGTTGTTGAGCATGCTCACCGGCCCGCCCGTCACACCTGCCGCGCCGAAATGGTTGGGGTTGAAAATATCGATGTCTTCCATGCGCCAGAGTACGCCCAGCGGCGAATTGCCCCGCACCACGATGTCGTTTACCGCATCGTTGGCCGTATTGACCCCGGCAAAGTTGCTCGCCATGCGCGACACGTCGTTGCGCGCCCCGGCGAAGCGCTGGCTCTCCTCCACGGAAAATGAGCGTGCGCTCACAGTCGCCATTTCGTTGCGCACGCGGTTGCCATCGTCATTGGCGGTGATGGTCACGGCATCGAGTTCGAGCATCGATTCGGTCATTTCCAGGTCGAGTACGAGTTCCTTACCCGTGGTAAGCTCGAGGTTGTTGAGCTCAATGGTCTCGTAACCCAAGTAGCTGATGCGAAGCGATACGCGGCCCACGGGCACATTTTCCAGACGGAAAGCACCATTCATATCAGTGGTGGTACCGGTGAAGGCATCCTCATTGGGCAGGAGCACATTCACCCCGATGAGGGCCTGCCGGCTGTCCCTGTCGGTGATGCGGCCGCGGATGGTTTGGGTGAGTTGGGCCATCAAGGCCGAGCTCAGTGCTACGAATAAGATGGTTAAAATCGAAGTTTTCATTGCGCTGTTGTTTTAAATTCAGGGCAAATGTGAAGCCTTGGCCTCCCTTCCGGAAAAATAATCTACGAATGGAAGGGAATAGTAGACGGGTGGAAAACTGGGGTCTGGCATTGGTGTAGCGGGCTTTTTTTGATTCGCCCAGGGCAAATAATCCAACTGTCATAAACAAATTGTAATTGAGAGGACAGATGAGGTAAGGCATCGTGCTTCTTGTGAATGCGACCTAAAATGCACTTTAGGAGCACCTTATTTACATCGACTTCAGAAATTTCTCACCCGGCTCCCGCGACCTGATCACGCGTGCCGGCGTGCCATAAGCCAAAACGTTGTCGGGGAGGTCATGTATTACCACCGATCCAGAGCCAACGACAGTATTTTCGCCAATGCTTACCCTGTCAATGATGACCACACCAAGGGTGATGGCTGAGAATTTGCCAATGCGGACTTTTCCGCCTGTAATGGACCCGCAAGAGAGGTGAGAGAACTCACCCATAAAACAATTGTGGTCCAATTGTGCGCCGGTATTTAGAATGCAGAAATCCTCAATCTCAGCTCCTGAGCCCACAGCCACTTTTGCCAGCAGCGCAATTCCAACGCCCAGTTTTACATTCCTGCCTATGATCACAGAGGGATGTATGGCATTGACAAACTGGAAGTTGGGGACGAGTGAAATGACCGCATTCCTCACCAGCTTCCTGTTGTAATTGTCGCCAACGGTGATGAATCCAGCGGCGATATTGTGGGATGCGATGAGCTCAACAATGTTTTCTTGTCGGCCGATTACCGGGTAGCCATACAGCGACGTACCAATGTCAGCTTTAGAATCGATGATCCCGACAATGTTGTATTCACCGGATTTTTCAAAAATATCTATACACACATTTGCGTGTAAGCCACCTCCAAAAATTACAAGATTTTGCATCATTTTCTTTTCGTACTCTGTGGAGCCCACGGGAATAGTGATTATTTCTGAGAAGGGTGCTAAGCAAATTGTAAAATGCATTGCACGGCTCAAACTTACTACTTTCCCTCGTTAATAGGAACCGCCAATGCCTAGTGGCATAATGAGGCCTTTTGGAACGGAATTTTATTGATCCGCTTTATTTCATCAATAGATTTACTCCTTCGCGGCCTTGTATGACCTTGTTGGCACTCAGCATCTTTTCATTATATTGCAGTTGGTCAGGTCATTGCCCGCCAGATCCTCCCTTATGGGATGCTTTTATGGCAAACTTTTTTGGCGCCAATAAAGGTGTACAAGCAAGTGTCTCAATCATCGGCGCTGTTAGAGGTCATCGTCTTAATTCAATTACGCTTCAAGGCAGCTTCCAGGATGAGGCGACCAAGCCTTCAAATAAACAACTGAACAACGGTTTCTTTTGGGAATAAAGTGCCTTTGATTTCGTCAGTTTGGCCAACAGCTATCCGAATTTAACTTGAATGGTGAATGTTTAGGAATTGACTATCGTCTAAAACTGCATGCGGTAGCCCAGGCTTACCCTCGACTCGGTAAAGTCATTGACGCCTCGACGCGCGATAATACCCCCACCAATCGAAATGCTGTGCTTTGCCAGAAGGCGGTAGGCCATGGTAAATTGACTGCTGAATATCTGGTCATTGCCACGATTTTCTGTCACGCTCTCATTCCATGTTTGTGTGAGGCGCAGGGTCATTTTTTTTTCAAGCAAAGTGGCATTTCCACCCAAAGTGGCGCCATACCTTGTTTGGGCAGTAAGCACTGATCCAAATTCCTGATAATTCAGTGCTACATTAAGTCCGAAACCCTTGCTGTTGAATCGAATGCCATACGTAAGGTTGAGGTTGAGCATCTGATTGCTGGCGGAGAAAAAATCGGAAGCACGGTTGTCGCTCAGGTCCTGAAAATTGGTGTTGATGCCGATGGTATGCGTTTTCCCTTGTGAAAGAATCAGGTATGTGGCAGATGCTGTGACCAGGTGGTTGGTTTGGTCAATGAGCACGCTGTCGGCAAAAAGGGTGTCGAGCAGGAGGGTTTGGTACATTGAAAAATTGCTGTAGCCAAAGTTGAGATTGACCTTTTGCGTTGCGCGAATATTGGCGTTGAGTGAGCCAATATTCCTGCTGGAAGATGAGAAGCGCTTCTGCGAAAGGTTGTTGTTCTGGATTCCATAAGAGCTGTTGATATTCACCTTGTTTTTGAAAAAGCTGCCGCCCAGATTCATGGTAATCATTTCGAGATCGCTGAGCAGGTAGTTTACTCCGAGAGAGCGATAGCCGGGTTGTATCTGCCTGTATTGTATCCCGGTATTCAGGTTTTTGTGTTGGTACTGGAGTCCGGTATTGAGCGCAGCAGCTATATTGCTCGATCGATTTATGTTTAAAAAGTTCCCAAAGCGCTGCAGTGCTTGCACTTCTGTGTCGAATTCTGGTGATTGAAGGTCGCGGGTGTATGCGCTTCCGGCAAGGTCGTAGTTTAGGGATATTTTGTTTTTGACCAGCTGCACCTTTCCTGCGATTCCCACTGCTGTATTGGCTTCTGGTGTTTGCAGGCCTGCAATGGTATTGGGTTCGGAAATGGAATTGACATCATCGCTCGCTTTGAAAAACACAAGGTCAAAGTACGAATCAGTGCCGCCCCCTATGCTGAAGCTGTATCCATTTCGCTCGAATTGGGGCACGCGAAACAAGTCACCTCCTTCGCGACGCGCCTCCCGAAACCGCCCTGCCATAGCCGAAAACCGCAATTTGCCCGGTCTAAGCTCAACTCCAGCTCCGAGGAAGGTGACATTATTCAAGGTAAACTCTGAAAAGCGCATCACCCGATACCCTAGATGCACTTTGACCCATTTGTAATTAGGGCTCACCCCAATTTGCCGGAAAGGCTGGGTAAACGATGAGCCTTGCTGACTTACCGCTATCGAAAAAGGCAATGACCATCCGTATAGCCTTAGATTGACATTCCCGAAAAGGCTGTAACCATAAGGCAGGCGGCGCTCCGGAATGCCATTCATATTGTAATAGCTCAGGTTGCCACCAAGGGCACCGCTGATGGTTACGGGCTTTTGGCCTTTAGAAATGGTTTGTGAGATTGCATATTGCGATGTCATCAAAATGATGCAAAACACGAATACACATTTCCCGATTTTGTTCACTACAGCCTATTTTGCTACGATGAATCTCTCTGCATACCCCCAGCCGGAGTCGGTGTATACCATTATGATGTAAGTTCCGGATGCATACTTCGCCAGATTAATCTTAGATATGCCTTCCCGGACTGGTGCTGTATCCATGAGCTGACCTTGAATATTTCTTATTTCCATGGTGTGCGTGCCAGGAAACTTCAATTCAAGGTTCATGTAGTCCTTTGCAGGAACGGGATAGAGCAAGATGTTTGCGTCAGACGCTGATTCTGAAATGGCTGAAACGATAGGTGATTGAACTTTCAAGAGGTAGCCGGCATTGAAAGTTGGTCCCGCCGGATTTTCAAACGTAATGGGGGAAGAGTCACTGCCAAAATTGACATTTTTGTTACCTCCCAGTATATAATGGCTGTTGCTTCCGGCAGATGCCAGGGCTGTTGCACCCACCTCAATGGTGCCCAATCCATCTCCTGTGCGGAAATAGGCCCAATCGAAATCGCCATTCTCGTTGTAGCCTACCAGACCAAATCCGAAATAAGGGGCCTCATATGTCGGCATAAGCTCGCTGTGATCGAAAAATACATCACCACCCACGCTGCCAAGAATAGCAAAGCCTCCTTCCATGGTTTGCAAGCCATAAATCAAATCATCACCAGCTCCACCCATGCCGCGGCTCCATTGCAATTCACCATCCGAACTGAATGAGAGAACGAACATATCACGTGTCCCATAAGATGTTATCGTGTCTTGCAGTGGTTCGTTTTCTACATAAAGCGTACCGTCATAAAAGCCCCCTACATACAATTGACCCGTTTCAAAATCGGGTGCCAACAGGAAAGCGTTTTCCTGCCCTGTCCCGTGGATAGTTCGCAGCCATATAAGCTCGCCTTCCGGGCTGTATTTGAAAACGTATGAGCCATAAGAACTTCCTTCAGGTGGAGCTTGTAAAGTGAAGTCTCCGCCGGGGGCTTCAATTACCTTTTCGCCTAAAAAGTAGCCGCTTGCATATCGATCACCTTGCGCATCTTCGGTGAGCCCAAAGACGCCACCGATTAGATCTCCTTTCACTGTAATCACCTGTACATACTCGCCTTCAGAGGTGTATTCCGCAATTGCGCTGTCGGCGCTCATATCCGCACCGAAAATCAAGGTATCGCTGACAGCGTCTGACAAGGTAAGACTTGATTGAAATCGTATGGCGAGAAGTAAGTTTCCCCCTGCTGTGGTGGAAATGGTATTTACGCTGCTTGAAGTATTGCCGGTAAACTGCCTATGCCACAGGTAGCCGCCACCTGGAGATAGTTTAAATACCACACCATCACTCGTCGGAATAGGATCTCCATATCCCGTTGAAGTGATGGTAATTGGATTGTCGTCATCGCCCAGTTCAAGATTCCCGGTCAATTCTCCCACGACATAAATATTGTTTTCATCGTCAAGAGTGAGGTCATTTAATTCGCCTAAATCGGAAAGCATAAAGCTTTGCACCCACTGCACTTGTCCATTTGCATTAAAGCAGGCAACGAACAGATAATCATTGAAAGTGGGTGCCACGATGGTGATGACTTCATCACCTGTTCCCACTTGCATATCGCCTGAAAATGCGCCTCCTACAATAATTCCACCATCAGATCTATGGGCAATCGCATCAAGTCTGAGACCAGAGAAAAATGGAGTTCCTGTAAACCCTTGAACCCAAACAGCCTCCTGGGCAAATGTATGTGCAGCAAGGAGCAGTGTGCTGACAAGGACGAGGGCCTGGCAATAGCCTGCAAAGCGTCTTGTGATTTTCATAGTATGGCGCATTATACTGACTAAGTGGTTTATAACTTCAAGACCTTCTGGAAGGACCGTCCTTCGGCATGGTCGATTGAGATCAGATACAATCCTGGGAGTATATCACTTAGGTTGAGCACGATTTCAGATGATCCCGAAAGGCTATAGCTGCCTATCGCTTTTACAACGCGTCCATTGATATCCAGCAGAGTTGTATTGACTTCGCCGTAAATGTCTTTGTTGGGCAAGAGCCGCAGTTGGTCTTGGAATGGATTGGGTATCGCGCTCCAAAAATCGTTTAGCGCAGCTTGGTCAGCAACATTGATGGTGCCGGCAGAATAGGAAACGAGGCCAGTGGCGTTAAATTCTATTTCGACTTCACCCCCGAAATCCGTAACGTCTTCATTGGCTACAAGCAACGGAAAAGGGATGCCTGCCTTGATCCACATATGGATGGTGCCCGTTGATTCGATATCGATTGGAATACCATCAAAGGCCATCATTTCGACCGTTTCAACTTTTACCCTGAGCACATCTGTGTAGGTAGCATTGGGCATGATCAAAGTTCCTGTGCCGTCTACGCTCCATGAAGCATCGCCTGAAATTGTTGCGTCATTAATTCCAAATGAAATAACTGCCATATACGTATCGCTTCCTGTTGACGAGGGACTAATGGGCAAGGTAAAATAGGTGAATGGATCTGAAAAGAAAGTGCCGTACACTTCGCCGCCATCGACTTCTGTAACAGTGCCATGCTCGGTCCAGCCTCCATTGAAATCGTAGTAGCTGTAAAAATCAAAAAAGCTGGATGAAAAGACGATGGTGGCATCCGGAAAATTCGAAGCTCCAAGACCATCAGCGGCTGCAAGTGCTGCAAATGAATAGGTATCTTGAAAAGACTCCTGGCTAAAATCCCACGTCACGCCAGAGCCTCCGGCTCCTGCTTCTGTAATTGAAAACAGACCTACCTGGGCCACATCTCCAATAGAAGGGGCGAAGCTGTTGATGGTTTGCGCAGTACCTGCGATGGGAAGGCAAGCAAGGGCTAAAACGGTGGCGTAAGATGGTTTCATGGTCGTTGATTTTAAGAATGATCTGACCAAATATATTCCTTCGGAATCAATCGCTTCGGCAATTCAGACCCGTTTTAGCCCTTTTTTAAGCCATTCGAACACTTGATTTCGCAAATGGCTCAATCGAACGACCCAACCAATCAATACTTGCAGGAATGCCTTTGATTGTCAGAAGCAAAAGTCCCAACTTGCCACAATGATTATCAGAAGGTTAAAACAAGGTATACTCCTGTGCATCCTGCTCACCAGGATGGCCGCGAACACCTGCGCACAGGAGCCGATTATCGTAAATGTGGTGCTGATGCCACCGTATCCAAATTATGCAGATGAGCTCATCCAACTCGGCGATGAAGCCATTATTACCATCCAAAACACCGATTTTTCAAATGGCTATGAAATAAAACTCGGCGTGCAAATGGATGGCAGCAATGGGATCAATATCCGCACAAAAGACGATGCACTTCCCAGCCAGGCCATACAACTCAATCCGGGTGAAACACAGATACTGTCAGGCGCAGAACTCAGCGGTTTTTACAACAATTACAACGAAAGCAATTTTGAGTTTACAGGAATCACCATCCAGGAGGTAATTAATGACCAAAGCCTGCCCGATGGGGTGTACAACGTGTGCGTGCGCGCTTACGACTTCCAAACAAATATTCCGCTCAGCTCGCCAAGTCCGCAAGGATGTGCTGCCCCCTTTGCAGTGGTGGCCATTGACCCACCCATCATTACTTATCCAGTCAACGGAATGGTGATACAGACAATGGACCCTCAGCTTTTTAATATCAACTGGCTTCCTGTGACCATTGCCATTCCCGACCTGCGCTACCGCCTGGAAATGATAGAGCTTGATGAAGGGCTCATCAATCCATATGACGCGTTTGGCGTACCAGACTTCTTATTCTTGTTTGAAGACAACATCGCCTTGAACTCTTTTCTCTACGGAATGGAGTATCCCCTGCTGGAAATAGGCACCCAATATGCCATCCGGGTGCGCGCGTATCGCGAAGACGGCCTTTTGAATGTGCTCAACCAGGGTTATAGCGATATCGTAATATTCCGATATGGCGATGCGCCTGAAGGTGAACCGGGAGACGACTCAGAGGAGATGATCAACCAATTCACTTCGGGACTTCCGGGGCAAGACATGACCTGTGGAAGCGGCTGTAATTTTAATGTCCAGACAAACGCGCAAGCTTCGGCAAATGCTTTTCAGAGCGGCTCTACATTGCTTATCGGTAACTTCGAACTCTACATTAGCACGGTTTCCGGCTCGGGGACGACCTTTTCCGGCACCGGAATCATTCAGCCGACAGATTACCTGCCCGTAGGGATCAAAGTCAACTTTAGCGGAATGCGGGCTACCGCCAACGGGCGCGTAATTGCCGGCAAGGCCGAAGCAACCATTAGGGAAAACTCGTGGATAGACCACACCTGGTCAGATATTCAAGAGTATGGGAATGGGGTAAATACAGGCAAGGGCCAACAAGCCTGGGACAACGCCACCGATCCCGATTTTTATCTTGAGAATCTCAGCGCCGCTTACCAGCAAATAGGTACCAGTCTGCCGATCAGCATTGGTTCAGGTCTGCACAGGATGCAGGTGGTCGGGATGCACTTCTTTCCCAACAGGGCAGCTTACAACCTTGCGTACATTCAAAAACTCGACGACGATGCCTTTGGCGAAAGGTACCTGAGCTTCCTGGCCAAAGACCTTTGCATCAGCCCGGGTGGTCCGGCAGTAGGCGCTGACGAAGCCAGGCTCGAGCTTGTAAAACCGGTGCGCTACCATTTCGACAATGTCACTTCGCTCACCTTTGCACCTGCTACCGGTCCAAATTCCGGAACCTTTCTGGCCTTTGACTGTGATGGATTCAGCGGGATTGAAGCGCGCGGCACTGCCCGATTTGATCCTTCTGTATTTAAGTCTGTAAACCAAAGTGGGGCGCAGCAACCCGACACCGTGATGGCACACTTCTACACGAGTTTTTTAGATTGGTCGGATTGGGTGGCTTACCTTGATTTCGTAAATGTACCTGGGGAGAATGCGGCTGCCGGAGTCGATATGAACCGCTTTGTATATACCGAACTCGACGATTATATCCTAAAGGTGAGTCAGGCATTTTTCGACCACAGCATAGCCAGAAATCCTGAAGGGATGGCATTTCCCGCAAATTTTAACGGCACCACATCCAATGATTGGCAGGGCGCATACATCAAAGATATCGAAGTGCAATTGCCCACATGGGTGGAGTCGTTTCAATCGCCCGATAAGAAGACCCGCGTATCCGGCCACGATCTGATCATCGATTCTGATGGCCTGACGGGGATCATTGCTGCCGAAAACGTGTTACTTCCAGAAGATGGCTCGCTCGGATCCTGGTATTTTTCCATCACCGACATGGAGCTCGCCATTGTTCAAAACAGCCTGAATGGAGCCATGTTTGCGGGCACGCTAAAAATTCCGGTCATCGACGAGCCGTTCAACTACCAGGCAAACGTTGAGTTTTTTGAAGGAGCTACCCTCCATACCTTCAACCTGAACCCAAGTGGTGAATATACTTTCCCGGTTTGGTTTGCTGACGCTACCATATCTGAAAACAGCAACATCAGCATCGTGGCAGCACAAAATCAGGTGACTGTGGCCGCTACCCTTCATGGAGATATCAGCTTCGCTCCGGTGATTGGCGACATTGACAGAAACAACCTGACAGATATCACCTTCAACGATATGATCGTGCGCAACAAGCGGGCGCCAAAGTACATCGAGTTTGGAAATATCGGCACCAATCTCAGCGCCCAAACACTTGCAGTTGCGGGATTTGGAGTTGCGCTCAATTCTCTCGCATGGGAAGAAGCCAACCTTGAAAATGCCGGATTAATTGTTGGACTTGGTCTGGACCTGGCAGGTGGTCTGAGCAGCATTTCGGGGGGCACTGAACTGTTTATGAAAACCAAAATAGAAAACCATGTGGACAGCGTGTCCTTTGTCCGCGACGGAACATCAATTTCTGGAATTTATGTGGAAGCCGAGACGGGCGCGGTCAACATCAAGGGCCAGGTAAATTACTTTAAGGACAATTCAGATTTTGGCAGTGGCTTTGACGGCGAGCTTGAAGTGTCCTTTTTGGAATCGATCAAGCTCGATGGCAACGTGCTCTTTGGGAATAAAATGATCAGTGGCGAAAAGGTCAATTATTGGTATGCTTTTGCCATGGCATGGCTGCCTACTTCACCAGTACCATTGGCTACACCGGTAGATATTTATGCTTTTGGTGGGGGCTTCTTCTACAACATGGCGGTGAACCAGGACATGCCCAATCCTCAGGCCATTGGTGGCACCACGGTCAATCCGCGCGAAGCCTTTGTGGTAGCACCCGATACGGCGGGCATATCAGCTTCAGTTGTTTTGGCATTGACTCCATCGACTCGTACATTTAATGCTGATGTGACGCTAACAGCACAATTTAGTATGTCAACCTTTGGATTGAACTATATCAACTTTACCGGTGCGGGCTATGTAATGCAAAAAATCGACGAGTCGGATAAGGACCAAGCCATGGTGGCAGTGGTCGTTAATATCGGCTACGATTTACCCAATAATGAGCTATCAGCAAATATGGATCTGACTGGAAATATTCCTAAGTCAGCACCGCTGCTCACCATTGAGGGCGATATCAGTTTCTTTCGGTCACCCAATTTGTGGTACTTCAAGGCTGGAGTACCCGACGATCAGCTCACCACTACACTTGACCTGGGCATAGC
>DAIRDH010000036.1:0-21147 GCA_036796255.1 Cryomorphaceae bacterium | reverse complement strand
TCAAGGCTGGAGTACCCGACGATCAGCTCACCACTACACTTGACCTGGGCATAGCAGGTATAAGTGCAGGTGCTTATTTTATGACGGGCCAGAATCTTCCGCCACCTGTATTACCCAAAAAAATCAAGCAATTATTCCCCAACTTCAAAAGCAATATTGCCAACGGTATGGAAAACCAACTCGGAATTGGATTTTTGGCCGGTGTACACTTAGGATTGAAGGTAGACCTGACTGCATTGGGCACCGGTGTAAGAATCAACGGTTTGGCCGGCGTCGACATCTCCATGATGCACTGGTATGCCGCACTTTGCAATGGAAATGAAAACTTCGGAGTGAACAAGTGGTACGCCATGGGGCAAGGATACGTCTATGCATACTTCGGTTTTGAACTGGCTACTTTCGAAGCTGCAAGCATAGAGCTGGGTCTAATTCTTCAAGGAGCATTTCCAAACCCGACTGGGGTGAGTGGAACCGCTACTGCTAAACTCAAAGCATTGGGAGGCCTCATCGAAGAAGATAAAAGCGTGTCATTTAGCCTTGGCTCGCAGTGCGATATGACCCCCATGGATATGGAAGACCTGATAGCCAGTGGCGTCATGGAAAGACCCGAAACAGAACTGGAGTCTATAGACATGATTGGGCAAATCACTCCTTCAAATCATTCGACATTTATTTCCACCACAGTGAAACCTACCATTGAGTGGAAAGTGAAACCCGATGAGCGCCGGTTTTATGCCTATGGAAATGGCATGGGCGGATTGATCGAAAAAGAATTTAAGTTTTCGATGCTCGGCAGGTGGTACATAGAGACTGAAAATGGCAATTGGAGCGACGTAAATTACCAGAGCTCCTACAATGAAGATACCTACACCCGAACATATGCTGCTGTGAATGCATCAGGTGACCCGGCCTTAATCAACGGCAGCACGCGTTACAAAATAAGGGCATTGGCAGAAATCAAAGAAAAGAAAAACGGCAATTGGGAAGATGCGCTCCACCTCGAAGGCCCCAAACAAGGGCAACCCATACGCCAAGTGAAAGAGCACATTTTCACCACGGCCACCAACCTCACCGAAATCGATCCGCTCTATGTGGACTATACCCTCCCCTATGACCGTCAGCGGTACTATCCCTATGACCACCTGGACCGCGGGCACTTCAAGTTTAATGTAGACCACGAAGCCAAGTTTCAGGATTTCGAAACCTGCGGATTTGAGATTTTTGCAGAGTTCAAGCCTATTGGTGGCAGTACCTGGGAGCGGATCAACATCACCCGTGAAAACCTGCTAAAAATTCGCTACGACATGGCCAACTTTGCGCCTTCTACCACCTACGAAATGCGCGTGATCGCCGAGCGAAGCATTTCTCCCCAGGCGCTGGCAGATGAAACCAATGTTAATTGCAGGCTTCCAGATGCAAGTATTTTTGAAAACCTGGGTTCCATTGCTGAAATTCCCGATTTGAGCGGGGGAAATACTGCAAATCTGGGCAATGTGTTTGCTTCGAATTACGCAGGATTTCAAGATATTGGTTCCGTCTTGGGTATCGAAAGCCAGGATGAGCAGGAAATACTCCAAACCAAGGTACTCCATACCCTGTATTTCAGAACAAGCATGTATGCCACCCCCGACGAAAAGCTCCAAAACATTACCGTGGCCGATGTGGATATCCAATCTCAGCAATTGCTCATATGGCCTAATTTCCTTACCCTTCGAAGGGCCTATATTGGCTTGAACTGCGGTGAAGGCTTTGATAAATACGATGTGCTTGGGTATGGCTATCAGGCACAGGCAGGGCTCACCAATAAATACTTCACGGCATATGGACCAAATTGTGAGACAGGTCTTTCCGGCGCCGCGCAAACGTGGTACAATGAGATTTGCTCGGTAATTTATCCCTACCAGGGAAACAATGAAATGGGCAACCTGCCATCCAACAATCCATACGCTCAGGCGGCTCAGGCGGCAGATGCAATCCGGGCTTCACTGCCCCCGTTGGGTGCTGTCCCTTTCCGCTCCGACCCATCCAATTACAGCGGTATCAAACACATCATGCCACTACTCAGCGACTCGGAAGTGGGCTTGTCTGCACCCACTGCGATAGACCCAGCCACGGTCATCGCATTTCTGGGTGGTTCTTCAGGTTCAGGTGGCAGCTCCTCGGGAAGCAACACGGGGACGGGAAGTGGCAGTATAATAAATACCAATTTTAATACAGGTTCAACGGGCGGCGGTTTTAGCCTGGTCGGATCGAACACGCAGGCCGGTTCGGGTAGTAACTTTAGCGGATTTGGATTTGGTGGAGGTGCCGCAAATTACAAACTGGAACTGGACTTTAAGGTGGACCATGATGTATATAACGCCCGAAATATTCTGCGTAATCATCCCAGTCTTTTTGGAACCATACCGAACCACACACCTTTGCCCAATGGCACATACCCCGTTGTTCTGCAGGCCACAGACTTTACTGACCATCCGGAGGGCAACCCGGTTGGCACTCCGAAAACCATACAGGTAATCATCCAATGACGTACACATACTCCATAAAAAACATGCAAAACCGGCTCCTGTTCCTCGGCTTGGTGGTGGCATTCTGTGCAGGGATCCTGCCAGCGGTGGCGCAGCAATCCGGAGCGCAGATAGACTCTTCACTGGTGCTGATGGCAGGCACGCGAGATGGAAAGATCCTGGTAAAAACCATCCCCCGAAGCAAGGAAGTCTGGTTCTATGCCACCCGCTCCGGTATCAGATACAGCTTTGCAAGGCTCGAAAATGGAGAGTGGGGAACCTTCACTCCTTTTCCGGGTCAGCCGCAACTACCCGGCACGCCGGAAGCATTCGAACAGGTAGGCACCGACTTCGCCAAGGCGATGAAATTCGCCGTGCACGAGCAAGATTACGTTCCCAAAAGTCAGTCCTTTGCAGACATTCACGCGACCAACGACGATTTTTCCAGTCAGTACCTGTTCTATGTCCTCATGTCGTGCTACGCCCCTGAGCTCTCAGCACTGAGCGGATTGCAAATCGAAATTCCGCCGGAGTTGGCAGGTGATATCCGCATCAGGGCAGAAGTACAAGGCAGTACCAAATACATGACAGAGTGGTCATACAATACCCATGAATTGCCTGCTTCTGTGCCAGGCCCCGAATTAGAAGCAGAGCCGGGCGATCGGCAGGTGTCATTCCGGTGGAACCACAACGCAAACGCAAGGCACATCGCTGCATACCGCCTCTTCAGGTCAAGCGATGCGCGCAACTATGAAGCGCTCCGCTCCCCCGTTATTTACAACGCATCATCTGAAGAAGGAAAGCTGGGCATGATTGGTTTCAGAGACAGCCTCCCGGAAAACTATACGGACTACTGGTACAAGCTTCGCGGATATGATGTCTTCGGATACCTGACCGACGAAACACCTACCGTAAAAATCACAGGGAAAGACAGAACCCCTCCGCGTATGCCCAGCCACCTGGGAATAAATCAGACATCGCCGGAGCATGTGATGATCACCTGGCAACACGTACCTGAAGACGACTTTTTAGGATTTCAGGTGATTGGATCTACTGAAGACCTGGGGGAGTATCGTCCCCTCCACGATGAACTCCTGCCCGCAGACCAAACGTATTTTCAGTATTCACTTTCCGATGCATTCTACAAATATTACCGCATCATGGCCATCGATACGGCTTACAACGCGTCCGTTTCCGATATCGCTTACCTGGTAGAAGTCGATACCATTCCCCCACCTATCCCGTCGATTGTATCGGCGGTATGCGATACAGCCGGCATTGTCACGCTGAAATGGGAAGCTTCAACCGCTCCAGATATCAAAGGTTACCGTGTGTTTAAGGCCTTTCACCCAAGCCATGGATTTCATCCCATCACCCCTGTTCCACTCCGCGAAACATCCTTCGCCGACACCCTTGGAAAAAGACTTGAAAAGAAAGTGTATTACAGAATTGTGGCGCTGGATACCCACTACAACCACTCACAACCATCTGATTATAGCATAGTGAGCATTCCGGATATGATTCCCCCTACGGCGCCACTGATCCACGATGGCAAATTGAATGAAATGGGCCACCCCGAATTTTTCTGGAAAGGTTCTTCTTCTAGTGATGTGGCCAGCTACCGGGTATTCAGGCTCATTGAAAGCGATTCTTCCCTGTCGGCCTCCTTCGACCTGGCACCGGATGGGCGAAGCTTTTCGGACACAGGTTTTCCTGAACTAGGCGTAAAATACGCAGTCTACAGCGTCAGCGCAATAGATTCAAGCGGAAACGTCTCAGAACGATCAAACACCAGAAGGGTGTTTGGTACATCCCAGGGTGTAAAAACCACACTGGCCCAAAGTGCTGATTACGATGGCAGCACAGTCACCATCACCTGGCCGGAAAACAATGTGGTAGAAGGCGGTGCAGTGCTCATTTACAGAGCAGAGAATGATGGTCCCTTCACCATTTTGGGGCGCAGCCAATCCGGCACAGCGTACATCGATGAGCGCGTACAGCAGCAAAACAGGTACACCTACAAGCTGGGCGTGGTCGAAGAGACAGGTAAACGCTGGGCGCTATCTGCTCCCCTTGAAGTTGTCACTTCGAGATAGCGGTAACAACAGAACTTCCATTTATTCATGCAGTTTGTATAGGCGCAAATGCGCGAATTGGCTACATTCACAACCCATTGAAAACCCTGTTCGGCCATATCAGAATCACAATGCTCACCATGCTGATGGGCGCAGCTATTGTGCATGCACAAAATTCGGAGCTCGGCTTTGGCAACTACAGGTTGATTACCACGGACGATGGGCTTCCTTCGAACAATGTCACGTGTTTTGTTCAGGACAATGATGGCTTTATGTGGCTTGGCACCAATGAAGGGCTTGCCCGATTTGATGGTTCTGCCGTACGCGTATTTCAACATGAACCCAACGACAGCACTTCTTTGAGCAGCAATAAAATAAAGCGCCTGGCGCTCGACTCTGCGGGGCATTTATGGATAGGTACAGCTGATAAGGGGCTTAACAAGTTCAACACAAAAACAAATATATTTACCTCCTACCGCTTCGACCCAGAGGATACAGCAAGCATCGGAAACAACAACATTCATTCGCTTACTGTCGATCCCAAAGGCACGCTGTGGATAGGACAATATGGTGATGGACTCAGCGTATATCAACCCAACTCTGATAATTTCTTGCGGATTAATCCACCTTTGCTGAACTCATCTTACCGCGACAGGCAAACCAAGATTATTAATGACATCATCCCGGATAACAATGATCCGGACATTTTTTGGTTCACCACTTATGATGGATTGTGGAAGCACAATCTCAAAACCGGAGACTGGAATCTATATGATGACCTGAGTCAGTTTAGAATCAAAGGTGAAGAAATTATTCGCAGTTTTCGTTATGGGATTCAGGGCCAGGATGGCAAAATATACATTGCAGCTTTCCGCAGAGGGGTTTTCAGCTTCGACCCCGAAACTGAAAAATGGTCGCATTTTACAGAGCGCTCATTCGATCCGAAAATCTTGCACCACAACAATTTTCAACTGGTACAGCAACGGGATGAAAGCTCATTTTGGATCGGCAGCAATACCCGCGGTATCAGCATACTCGACCTGAATACGGGTTATGTCGAGCTCCTTGGCAATTGTGATAAAAACTACCCCGACGACCTCTGTAACATATTCGTCAACGCCATGAAGCTCGATGTCGATGGCACGCATTGGATTGCCACCAATAAGGGTTTTAGAATCTACCACACAAGAAATAACCGGATAAACAGCATAAACACAGATGCTGTAGCGCCTCATCTTGAAGGCAGATTTTACATCCGCTGCATATACCCACTGAACAATCAGACTGTGTATTATGGTGGTTACGCGGGCGATGGCGTCTACAAACTCAATTTGCAGACAAGGAGCACCACCATCATTCCTCCGCCCAAAGGGCACCGGCCTAATGAGCTCCGCGAAATGTTCTGGGTGGAGCAATTTCTTCCCTACCGACAACAAAGCCTGCTGTTGCTAAGCGCCTATCATCTTTTTACTTTAGATACCATTACTGAAAACATAGCGCTGGTAAAATCCAATATCGATGATGGGCGTTCACTGCATTTCTACAACCACATTACCTTGCACAGCAGCGGTAAGTACTACTTGTCGAGCCGCCACAACGGAGTTTTTGTACTCGACAGCGCCCTGCAAGTGGTGGACGAGCTGGTGCATGACCCTGAAAATCAGAACTCACTGGTGTCGTCCAATTATGTTTTCGGCAGTTGTGAAGATCCCGATGGGAAGCTCTGGATTGGCACCGAAGAAGGTTTTTCAGTTTACAATCCCGAAAATGGCGCTTTCGATAATTTCGACTACCGTACCCGGGCAGATTCTATACCCATGCTCAAAGGCGTTTACGCAATAAAGCTCCACCCTGACAGCAGCTTATGGTTTATCGATTCCAATACATCTATTGCCATACTCGACTATCCATATTCGAAACCATACACTTTCCGCACCATCAATTCAGCTGATGGAGTGGCCAATGACCAGGTAAACAACGTACTCTTCGATTCAGATGGAAACGCATGGATCAGTAATAAAGACGCCATTTCTTACATGAATATGGCCGGCCAAATCCAAAATTTCACGCCAAAGCACAGTGTTCCTCTGATGCGCGCACTCGCCCCAATAGAATTTATGAAAAATGGGCATATCATGATTGGTGCTGAAAAGAAGTTGGCTTGGTTTGATCCAGAAGCACTTAAAGGTTCTGAAATCGAAGCCACGATATATATTGCCTCCATAAAAATCTATGGACAGGAATTCGACCCCAAAATGTGTTACTCGGATCTGGAGCGTATCGAATTGGCCTACAAGGAGAATTTTTTCTCGATTGATCTCGGTGTTATAAATTATAGCCATGTAGGTGAACTCGAGACGTGGTATCGGCTCAAGGGGTTCAATGATGCGTGGACAAGGGCAGGCGATGACCGCAAGGCCTTATTCACCAATGTGCCGGGCGGGAACTACACTTTCGAAGTAAAAACCCTCGATATCAATAAGCGGCAACTGCCCGAAATCCTCTCACTCGATATCCGGGTTGTTCCACCTTTTTGGAAAACTTGGTGGTTTACCCCATTGCTCATACTCGTGGTGCTTGCTTTATTCAGTTCATTTTATGCCCTTCGCATCAATGCCGTGAGAAGGGAAGCACGGATGAAAACTGACTTTAACAAACGCATCGCCAACCTGGAGCTATCGGCACTTCGCTCTCAAATGAACCCTCACTTCTTGTTCAATAGCCTCAACAGCATCAGGCACCTGATCATCACCAATAGCAATGAAAAGGCAGATGAATACCTTGTGAAATTTTCGAGACTCGTGAGGCTGGTGTTGCAAAACTCCAGAAACCAATTGATACCATTGGTGGATGAGCTCGAAGCCTTACACCTTTATATTGAACTTGAATCGGGACGATTTGACGGAAAATTTTCTTTTGAGCTTCATATTGCCGAGGCGCTAGAAACTAAAACTCTTGTGGTACCACCCATGATCATCCAACCCTTTGTAGAGAATGCCATTTGGCATGGGCTCATGCAAAAAGACGCGCCGGGCAAAGTGTTGATAGCAGTAAGTCCGGTTGATGGAAGGTTGAAAATAACCATTGAAGACGATGGCATAGGCAGAGAGAAGGCCGCGCAGTTGAAGAGTAAATCGGCATTGAAAAAGGAGTCCATGGGCATGAATATCACAGGGAACCGTTTGGAAATAATCGAAAAAATATATAATATTAGATGCGAGGTTATCGTAGAAGACCTGCAAAGTGATATTGGTATGCCAATGGGCACGCGTGTTACAATAAATTTACCCCTTAAGGATGGCCATGAAGGTAGTTATAATTGATGATGAGAAACACGCCTCAGAAACGCTCGTATGGTTGCTGAAAAATGCCGTTGTAAAATGCCAGGTGATAGGTGTTTTCAATGATGCAAGAGAAGCATTGGCTGCCCTGCCAGGTTTAAATCCTGAGCTCATTTTTCTTGACATTGAAATGCCTTCACTCAATGGTTTTCAATTGCTCGACCAGTTGAATATGCATGATTTGCAGGTAATTTTCACAACTGCATATGATCAATTTGCCGTAAAGGCATTTAGGGTAAGTGCTATCGACTTTTTACTTAAACCAATTGACAGCGCCGAACTTGATAGTGCCTTGCAGAAAGCATCGCGCGTGACCAGCCGCATTGATATGGACCAGCTCAAATCGATCTTCGATGAGTTTAACGGAACAAAACATTCAGTGGGAAAGTTGGCTTTGCCCTCCATCCATGGCATAGATTTCGTACACCCTGATTTGATCATTTATTGCCAAAGCGAGAGCAATTATACCCGAATATATATGACCGGTAACCAGAAGCTGCTGGTGTCAAAAACGCTAAAGGAAATTGAGCAAATGCTGCCCGAGAGCAATTTTTTCCGCATTCACAATTCTTACGTTGCCAACCTGGAAAGGGTGAGTAAATTGTTGCGCAGCGGTGGGGGCTCTTTAATCATGGAAAATGGCGCAGAGCTTAATGTATCGAGACAGCGAAAAGCGGACCTGTTGATGCGACTCAGGCTTCACCCCAATGCCACAATATAGTAAGGCAGGCTTATCGATATGGCAAGCAGGTCATTAAGGGGCGCAATTCGCTCCATTAATATTTTTACGGCTCAGATGTGAAACTCAAAGCCATATTTGGTGCTATACCCATTGCGGTCGGCATTGAGGAATTGATTGGTGTGGCGATGCTCAAAGTCAACGACACCGAAGGTCTGCGAGCCCTGGTGGTATTCGGTATACTTGGTTTTATCTTTTCTTTCCGGAATTGGTTTGATTCGGAAGTTGTGACATTCGGGCTTTTTTCTAGCACCCGCCATGTCGGGAGCGAGCCGCGATTTTATTCATGGCAACTCTCCCGGGGCGGTGATAAAAGCCCAAGCTCAAGTGTTTCATATTGCGCAAGCATGGAATGAAATCACAGAAAAATTTCAAGTGGTTTCATCCTCACTTTCGTCTTCCCACTTGTCTTCAATAATGTGTACAATGTCTTCTTCCAATATCCAGCCTTTGGAAATCGCGTGAAGTGCAGCTTCAACCGTATTGTTGATGAGTTTGATTTCAACTCCCAAAGCCCTGATTTCACGTGCTGAAGCGTGCAAGTTTTCGTTGTTTTCTGAACCTACCATTCGTATGTACACCATGCTAACCCTGCCTGGAAAATTCCTGATAACCTGCAGGTAAATTTCAGCATCGTGCTGCCCTGAATCACCTATAAGGATAAATGGAATATCGGCAATGATTTGAAAGATCCTTTCAATTTGCAAGAGCTTATGCCTTGTGTGGCTGCCCGCAATAAGGTGTGCGCGCGATAGTCCTATATCCCTCAGCATCAACGGGCCCTGGGGGAGTTGATGAATGTCCATCAGCTCCTGTAGAAAGTCGTACAAATTCCATGGCGAACTTGAGACGTAGAAAAAAGGATTGTTTTCCTTGCCCACGAGCCCTTTAGACAGCGCTTGATAGAAAGCGGCCACCCCAGGAAATGGGGCGCGTGTATGCGCATTTCCCATAAAGGTGGTTTTGAACATTTCCCAAAGTCTCGTGGCTCCGGTTGGCACTACGGTATCGTCGATATCGGAAATGACACCAAATTCAACCCGCTCAGAAGGAACGAAGATCTGGGCGAAAACCTCTTTTGAGTGGTGGTGTGCAGACCAGTCCTCCAGCAGCTCCAGCTTAATCTCATGCCATGATGTGCTGTTTTCAATGGCTTCGGGTAGTGTGATGTGGAATTCGAAATACCCTTCCTCATCGGTGGTCGCGGTTTGGGTCACGCCTCCGTAGCTTGCCTGCACTTTGGCTCCCGGGATTTTCAGGGTCATAAAGCGCTTGTACATTTTACCAAAGTTGCGCCATCGGCTGTCCTCAGGCGCCGATGCCCCGATGCCCCTGGCGCGCAGCACCCTTCCGAGAAAGAACAATTCTCTGCCATTGCCAAAACCCTGGTAAGGCACAATCACCACTGAGCGCAGTAGTCCCAGCCGCTTCCAAAGCCTGAGCCTTGAGGCGGCTACCTTTCGCTTGATGGCGTAGAGCAAGGCAAGGGCTGTTTTCTTTGGGTTGGCTTGGAGATTCATTGATTACATGGCAGATTCAAACCTGCATTCAAACCTACGATAAATCCACACTGCAAAAGACCCAAACTACGTTTTGCGGCTCTCCAGCGCCACTTCAACATTGGCGTTGTGCCCTGATAAAAGGATCTATGGAGGATGGTGGGTCAATTTTAATCCACTCATTTTTCTGTAAATGCCCCTCAGCCCATTCGCCTCGGTGACACAATCAACGCGCGATCACGAACTTCTCTGATAGCCTGATTTGCTCATTGCTCAATGTAAGGTTGTAAATACCTGAGGGGAGAAAATGCAAGTCGAGCTTCGCTTCGTCACCTGCAAACTTGTCCTGAAATACCAATCGGCCGCTGATATCAACCACATGAATTGCTGCATGGCCCATATTGCTCTCGATGGTAATGGCGCCAGTGGAAGGGGAGGGGTAGCACTTCAATACCGCCCTGGCAAGCGCCGCTTCACTCGCGCCCAGGATGTTACCTGCCTCGCATGTGAATTCATTCACAAACACAATCCCTTCAATCCCCAATTGCCCCTGGTCGTTCAGTCCTGCCCCACAAATTTCTTGGTTTTGATCTCTGAGGCCTATGCTGTGGTAGCCGAAAAGACCACCCTGTGATGCCAATCCAGGCGAGGCCGAGATAAGGCTCCAAGGGGTATCAGATGCGATAAGGGTGGGGGATTGTACGCTGGCTCCGGCCGACTCGAAGCCCAACTGACCAAACTCGTTGTACCCCCAGCCATGGAGATCACCATCCAGTGAGAGGGCAAAGGCGTGGGCGGAACCCGCTTCGATTCCCGTCCATAAATCGCTGCCGATTTGCTGGGGTGCATCTACAGTCATGGTGCTGCCGAGGCCGAGTTGACCATTGCCATTGAAGCCGCATGACCAGATGGTACCATCACTCTTACGCATCACTGAAAATTCAAAGCCCGCTTTGGCTTCCACCCAATCCGTATCGGTACCCACTTGTGTAGGTTCATTGGTGCTGGTTAAGCTGCCCAGTCCTAGCTGACCGGTAGCATTTACGCCCCATGACCACAAGGTGCCATCTGCTTTGATGGCGAGTGAATGTCCGCCACCGGCTGCCACGGCAAGCCAATCGCTGTCTTCGCCTACCTGTGTGGGCACCTGAACGTCGGTCGTGGTTCCATTGCCGCACTGGCCGTTGAAATTAAACCCCCATGACCACAAGGTTCCATCATCTTTGATTGCCAGGTTGTGGCCCTGACCTGCGCTTAAGATGGCCCAATCGGTGTCCGTGCCTATTTGCAGAGGTATAGTAGCTTGTGTGGTGTTGCCAAGCCCCAATTGGTATACGCCATTGCCACCAACGCCCCAGAGGCTTCCATCGGTTTTCAATATCAACATATGCACCGCACCTGCTTCGGCATCAGCCCAGGTATTGTCAGTACCCACTTGGGTTACTGCAGGCAGCGAGGTGGTATTTCCCTGACCAAGCTGCCCATTGCCATTGAAGCCCCAGGTCCACAAGGTATTGTCAGAGCGAATTGCAGCCGAAAACTGGGTGCCTGCGCTCAGGTCAACCCAGGTGGGCTGGGCCTGAACTAAAGTTGCAAATAGCAGAAAGACAAGGCTGTGTAAAGTATTTTTCATCATTAATAGTTAGGTGTTTATTGCATTTCAAAAATAGCGCATATCCATGAAAGTCTGATGGCGAAATATGGGTTTATTTCACATCCTACTGTGAGGAGTAGGCCGTGATTTTCGGCAAATCATCCTTTCGTTCCGCTCAATTCTCCAACACCCAGAATAAGGTTTTCAATCCGCTTCACATTTTCGAGGTTCTTGCCATAGTCGAGCAGCGTTACTTTTAGTTTAGGACTGCTCGTCACTTCGTATTCATATGCACCGAAGCCTTCAGATTTCAACAAGAGGGTAATTTTCTCGCCCCATGAGTACAAAGACATACCTGAGCTCAGCTGAATACCATTTTCAATTTCTGTCACTTTCATTTGTGCAATGATGGGATCAGACTTTAGTTTTTCAAGCAATTCAATCTGAGTCAAGCTAGTTTTGAACCTTTTGGAATGAAACAATTTTAAATCGTCTTGTGTGATTTCCTGGATTCCCTTTTGCTTGATTCTGTATTTGTGCAATGAAACCAAGAGGAGTGACATGGCCATGCCAAAAAACAAGGTCGAAAAAAGAAATCTCCAAATATCGAAAGGAGTGCCATTGGCCCAATTAAAAGCGAGCATTACAAGTCCATAAGAAACTCCTGCGAGTAAAAATATCTTCAGGTATAGTTTGGCAATTGCTTTCATGGGTTGATGTCTTGGTTATGTTTTTTGTCTTTCGTTTGGTTTTCAAAATTGAACTTTATTGAGAAATGCCAACACCTGTTTTTTGATAGTAGAAGGCATTAGAGCACTTTGTTGGAATATTAACACCATCATGCGCCACTTCTATTCAACTTTCACTATTCTTTGGATACTCGTCGTCGGGGTACTTGGAGACGAGATGCTGATCAAATACTGGCCTTGGGCGAGTTCCTGCAGTGAAATAATCTCTTCCTCCGTCGTAAATTTCTTCAACACTTTTCCCTTGAGGTCGTAAATCACAATAGACTTGCTGCCAGCAAGGGGAATGTTCAGCTTGTCGTAAGTTGGGTTGGGGAAAAGAAGAATCTCATCCAGGCCGCGCTCGGCGCTGATTGACGCCGCAGTGCTGTCTTTCAGAGCCTTTTTGGCTTTGGACTTTGTCGACCCGATGTCCAGCCTTACCAGATACATTCCATCCGCTAGGCTATCATCATACAGATTGAAGTTGTACGCGCCTGCCGGCAACACTGTAGATAGAATGAAGGTCTGAACGACTTGTCCCGTCATACTGAAAACCCGCAAAGAGATGGTGTCAGCCTCTACAATTTCAAAGTAGACGGTGGCCGACTGGGCAAAAGGATTGGGGAAAACATGGAGACTGTCGGCATCCTGTGCCAAACTTTTGCCGAAAAGGCAAATCAGCAAAGCGGTACAGAGGTACATTCTGGCTTGTTGCAGCGACATCAGGAAGAATTTCTTTTTCAGCCTACAAGGTAGAATTTTTTTGCAGTGCTTCCGCAAAATTGCCAACCATTCAGCCGCTCAATAAAGTTAACTGAGCGGATATAAGCCAAGCTTTCATTTTTGCTTGTCAATGATCAAGCCTACTTCCATCACGTTAGGCAGCGTTTCCACCGGCATATCATGATCAACCCGAAAAGTGTAGGTGCCGCTTTCCGCAAATTGCCAATTGGCTGCGATCACATGCTCGAGGTCGCAGAGGTCAAGGGCACATTCGCTCAGGTAGCCTCCCTTGCCATCCATTACAGGAATGGTGTAATCCATTGTTTGCTCATTTCCGGAAGGGCTGGTTACTACCATATTTGCTTTGAGCTCGGCAAACTGAAACCCATTCACATGCCGAAGCGCCAGTGTGATGCGGTAGGTAGCAGTGGTGTCATCAATCGCAGGGCTGAAGCTGAGCTCCTGCCCTTGTTGCCACCTGAACTGTGGGAAAGCGCTGCTGTGCTTTTCGAAAATGCGGTTCTCATCGCAGCTGCTTAAAACGGCAAGGGCTAAAAATGCAAAGATGATCTGTCTATATGGCAAGGCGGTGGTTTTCTTGATAACGCTAAGCAATGGGGAAGCGTATGAAATGGCTTGAATATTTTCCGGGCGATACCTTGCGAAGGTGAAAAAAATTCCTCCTTCCAGGCAGGTTGGCGCACTGCCCGGAAGGAGGAAAAGGAATGTTTTTTACTTGATCTTGGTATTCGGAAGGGCAGCCTTGAGCCGCTTCATATCCTCATCGCTCAGTTGATTGCCATTTGACACGGTAAGTGTTTTTAACTGGGTCAGTGTATAAATGGACTCTGGCAAGGATTTTAGGTTGTTGCTTGAGATATCCAGATCGGTAAGCGCTTTCATGTTGCCAAATGCGTCGGGGAGGGTTTCAAAAGTGTTGCTGTTGATCAATAGCTTTTCGAGATTTACGAGCTCGCCAATACAGTCAGGAAGGCTTGTGAATCCAATGTTTCTAGCTTTTATTGTTTTAAGGTTGGTGTGTTTGCACATGGAGCTTGGAAAAGGTGTTCCTCTTAAATTGAAGTCGATTAAGCCACTCAACACAAGCATGTCGTTTTCGACACGGTCGTCCAGGGATACTTCTTCACCGCTGTTGGTACTTGAGGCACCTGATTGGCTTAGTAGACTTTCAAGTGTGAGCTCTCCGCTGCTGCTGCTGCTGCTTCCTTTGTCAGATGAACCGTGAATTTTCTGTATTTCACTGTATTTGTTTTTGGCAATAAGGAAGTTAATGTCCTCATTTTTCTTCCTGTCGCCAAGGATAGACTTGATATCCGGCGCCTTAACCAACTTTCCCGGTTTTAAGTTACTGTTGTATTTTTTGACATTCTCCTGAATGTCTATGAACTGATGGAAGGCTTTGAGCCTGTTGACATCATTTTCATTTACGAATCCTGTTTGGGCGAGGGCCAGTGCTTCGCTCAGGTGCTTCCGTGCCTTGTCAAATTCGCCCGTGAATGTATAGGCCGTACTGAGGTTTTCGTGAAGTGCCTGGGCCACTTTGTCGTTTACAGCTGCTTTTTTATCATTGGCATCATAACGCTCCAGCCAGGTATTCCAAACTTTGATGGGGTCTTGGAGGGCAGCGTAATCTTTGGCCTCCATGGCGCTCACCGCATTTGCGGAAGCAGTTTCTGTTTCTGTGTAGTCGGTTGCCTTGCCATTCCCGTAGGCAAAGTCGAGCTTGAGGGTGGTTTCTTCAAAGAATACACGCTCATAAACACTTTCGGCCATCTTGCCGATGTGCGTAACGATGGCTTTGCGCACAAGGTCGTTGGCACCTTGTTCTTCAAAAGCCAGCGCCAAATCGGCTTCGCTGGTGTAGTTGATTACTTTGACGGAAGTCACATTGGCTGTTTCGGTTTTGATGCGCTGCTCTACCTGCTCATTGCCGAATTGAAAATCCATATCGGAAGGCAATTCCCATGTGGCGAGTACGCCGTCAGCATTTCTGGCTTGAACCATAGCCGGGAGGCGGTATTTTATTGCATAGTAATATTGGGTACAGCCATCTTTGGGAACCATACAGCCGCTTTGTTTTTGCTCTTTATTAAGCACCATCGGATTGCCAAAGGCCATATCAATGGTAATGTCCCCTTCGCCACCCACGACCTCAATTTCTTTCAGCGCTTCAAAGCCAACCTTTGACATGCGCTCAACGTTCGACTTCATCAAATCGATGTTGCCGAGATACAATCGCAGCGTGTCTTTATCGAAAGGCAAATTGCCCGTGTACACTTGAATTCCAAGCTTGTCCATGCTTTCAACGGGTACGCTGGGATACTGCATAAAGTCGATTTTTGCAGTGTTCGTTTTGGTTTTTTGGGCCCACAGTGACATGGACAAGAGAATAGATGCTAAGAAGAAAATTGTTCTCATAATTGAAAAGGTTTTGAAGTTTTGACGGTTTTTACAACTACCGTACCAGAGATGTAAATAATTCGAATGCAGTTTATTAGAATTTTATTGAGTGAGAAACCTCTCGCTTGGAAGTTACATCATTTCATTTTTAAATCAAGCTTAAATTGATCAATACAATTCTATTTTCATCATCTTTGTGTGTACTGCTTGGATGGCGTGAATACAGCGTTTTTCGCTTTACACGAAAGTGGGTACTGAAGCAATGGAACACGTTGGAATAGCGATTCCTGAGGCTATTTTTAGGCTTTCCAACCAACGAAATACATCCCGAGCTTTCCTTTGCCTTTGGCTGCTATTTCACCGCGATATTCACAGCTGAATTGGTCTTTGACCAGTTCATAGGTCGACTGGCTGATGTTTACCTTGCCCACTTCGCCGCTGCTTTCCATGCGTGAGGCGGTGTTCACAGTATCGCCCCATATATCGTACTGGAATTTCTTAATCCCCACGATGCCAGCCACCACTGGTCCGGTGTGTATGCCAACCCGGATTTCAAAAAATGGCAGGCCGGCCGCAATCTTTCTCGCCTTGCCTTCTTCCACAACCTGGGCCATTTCCAGCGCGGCCTTCACCACGTCATGTGCATGGGTGGTGTTGGGGGTTGGCAAGCCTCCGGCGGCCATGTAGGCATCGCCTATGGTCTTGATTTTTTCAATCCCATGCTTTTCGCATATCTGGTCGAAAAGGGAGAAACACAGGTGCAGGTCTTTGACAAGGTCCTTTGGGCTGAGTATTTCACTCATGGCTGTAAATCCTTTGAAATCGGTGAAGAGCACCGTCACCTCGTCTATAAGTTGCGCCTCCGCATGGCCTTTCTCCTTGAGCTCCTGTGCAGTTTCTTCCGGAAGGATGTTGAGCAGCAACTCTTCACTTCTCTCTTTTTCCTTGCCTATGCGGTTGCGCTGCTTCAAGAAGACCCCTGCAAAGAGCAACACCACCCCAAAACCGCCCATAAAGCTGTTGCGCACCAACTTTTGTCGTTTGAGTTCCTGCTGGGCTAAGGCGTCTTTCTTGTCCTGTTCGGCCTTGGCGGCAGCCTCCCGCTTGTCGAATTCATACTGCATTTGAAGTCGCGTCAATTCCTTGGTATTCTCTTCGTTGTAAATGCTGTCTCTCAACACGATCATTTGCTCGAAATAATCCAAAGATTTCCCGGCATTTCTCATTTTTTTATGGGCCAGGTACAGACACTGGCAGGCCGATTCTTGTACCTGGAGAACACCGATTTCTTCGGCACGGGCAAGGCTTTCCTCACAATAGTCCAGTGCCCGACTTAATTTGCCTTGGCTGAGGTAGTACCGACCGATCGACGAGAGGGAGTTGGCGAGGCCACGAATGCTTCCAAGCTCTTCGTAAATCTCCAGGGCTTCTTCGTAATATTCCAAAGCGCGTTTACCGTTATTTTGGTCGATGTAAAGTCCTGCAATGCTGTTTATTACAGCTGCTTCACCTTCCATGTCGCCTATTTCTTCATACAGCACCATTGCCCTTTCAAAATGCTCCAGAGCGCGTGCGGTATCTCCTTCTGCCCTTAAAATTCCGCCTATATTGACCAGCTCCGTGGCGATGCCCTGCTTTACACCGAGTTCTTTGTCAATGGCCAGGGCGCGTTCATAATACTCCAGTGCACGGGAGAGGTTGCCCTGCACACTGTAGATGTTTCCGATGTTGTTCAGACTCATGGCCATGCCCTCTTTATTCCCGATTTTTTCGTCGATGGTCAGGGCCTTGTGGTAGTGCTCCAAAGCGCGCGGATAGTTGCCCTGTTCATCATAACTTACGCCGATCACAATTTGACATTCCGAGATGCCCGGAAGGTTTCCAATGGCCTCGTTGCCGGCAAGCGAAAGTTGGATGTAGTCCATGGACTCAGGGAAATTGCCAAGGATACTGTACGCGATTGATTTAATGGTATGGGATTGATATTCAGCTACGGGATAGTTCTGCTCTTCGGCAAATTGGTACATCGCTTCCGCTAAAATCAAAGCGCTGTCGGGATTGGAAAACAGGTAGTCATCCCAGATATATTCCTTGTAGGCTTGCACCCTGGCAGAGTCAGATTGGCTTTGGTCTTGCCAAATGGTGTAGAGCGAATCGGCTTCGCTTTGGGCGCTAATGATTGATTGTGAAATACAAAAAAGAAACAGGAGTGCTATGCTTTTCATTCCGTTTGGTTAGCAGCGCTGAATGTAAGGATATATCACCAATTCCATACAGCCATTTTACAATTCAAAATTCCCGTATCGGCCATTTCGACCTGGCTCAAAGGTGCAGTGTGAAGCGGGCTTAAGTATATCTCGTTCAATATTCCCGGGTTTCGATATGCGCAGTTCGCTCTCTTTTTTCCATATGACCGAATTCTATAGATGCAATTGCAATTTTCATTCTTTCAGACAATAATATTAATGGACACGCTGAATTAATGAACACCCAGCATGCTTTTCAATTACTTATTGCTCACACGAAGATAGGTATCCGCATGTTTTGAACCAATACATCGATCAGATACCATGTAAATGTTTATTATACAATATAATATAGGCGCGCCAATTTGGTCTTTTCTCGTTCTGTAAATGGATAGAAAGTGAGTTGTCGGCCATTTGTCTACCATTTGTCCACTGCGCCTTATTTCATTTTCTAAGCTTCCTCTGTTTGGTTAGGGCATTTACTGCTATATTTAGCACCACACACAAGCACAAGGTTTTGCAGAAGTATAGCTCCCGCATTTACACGCATATCCGGCCGGATTTACCAGAAATATCTGAACCTGCCCCGGTTCATCCTGTTCGGCGATTGTCCACTCCGATATAAACAACCATGAATAACAGACTTTCGAATCATTTAAGTAGACATTTCGGTCGTGCTGTCCATAGGCTTATGCATGCTCATTTTGCTTCGCGTTGCATTGGTATGAAATTCAGATACATTGCCCTTCTACTTGCCATGACCTTGGCAAACCAGTTGGTACAAGCTGCGGAAGCTGATCCTTACGATGCGCTCTACCAGGATGCACGCAAGTGCCTTTTAGATACCGACGGTGATTGTGACAGTGCTTTCGCAAAATGTACCGCATACCTCGATAGCCTTGAATCGGATACCCTTGCTGCTTCGAGATTTTTGGAATTGGGTACCCTCAGAATGCAGACCAACCGCTGGGACGACCTGGCCAAGCACATGTTTGACAAAGCCCACATGCTCAACAAACGCTCGGGTATACCTTGTGCCATCATGGAGAGTCAATTTGCACTTGCCCAATATGCGAGATTCATGAATGTGGTTGATTCGCTACAAATTCAAAGCGAGCGCGCCTTGCAATCGGCCGTCGCTTGTGGCGACAGCACACGGCAGGCCCGTGCCGAGGTGTATGTGGGCAGTGCATTTCTATACCAGAGCGATTACGCCCAGGCACTTGAGCATTTTCAACAAGCCGAAATGCTTTACATGGAGCTGAACGATATCAGTGGCCTTGGTGGTTTATACCTTGATATGGCCTTGCTTTACGCAGAGATGCACCAAAAGGAGAAAGCCAGAAGATACAACAGAAAAGCTGCCGGGATTTTTCAAAAAACGGGCGAAGACATGAAGTATGGCGTCTCTATGGTCGATTTGGGCAGTTCATATCTGGATGTGAAAATGGTTGACAGCGCCTTGTACTGCTTGAGCCGTGCCGAGCCTTTTGTAACGGGCAAAAATACGCGGGCACAGGGCTACATGGAACAGAACTTTGGCAGTGCCTATTTCCTGCTGGGCCGCTACGAAGAGGCAATTGAACATTATGAAAAAGGAATTGTGCTGAGCGCGAGGGTAGGAGACAACAACCTGATTGTGCTCCTGAACAACTTCATCTCCGAAGCCTACCTCGCCCTTGGCAATTATAAAGAAGCACACCGCCATGCACTGATTTCAGATACGATCTCACAACGCTTTCCACGCAATTTTTTAAGAACAAGGGCACTCATGGCCCTTGCAGAATCAGCGTATAAAGTTGAGGACTACGATATGAGCTATGCTGCTTTCAAACGTTACATCGTGCTTACCGACAGCCTTTTTGGCGATGAGAAACAGAAGGAAATTGCCGCGCTTGAGCAAGAGTATGAAGCTGAAAAGAGACGCAAGGAGATTGAATTCCGCAAGCAGGAGAATGAGCTCCTTGCCAAGGAACACGCCGCATCAACCAACCGCAACTACGCCCTTGCTGCTTGCCTCATTCTTCTGATTATGGTGGGCTACGCCCTCATCAGCAAGCAGCGACACAAAATCAGGGGGCAGGATGCGGCCATGCGTATAGCACAGCTCGAAAACGAAAAGCTCAACCAGGAAGTGGCGCACAAGGCGAGGGAGCTCACTTCGAAAGCATTAAACATTGCCCAAAAGAACGAGATGATTCAAACCCTCCACGAGCAGCTCAAATCGATGAGCAAGGAGAAAGGAAAAGTCGATTTAAAAGGCCTCATTAACAAGCTCAGGGTCGTGGAACAGCAAGAGGGAAACTGGGCCGCATTTACGGAACAGTTCTCAGCGCTCAACCCCAACTTCCACAAAAGGCTCACCAGTACGTATCCCGATTTGTCGAAAGGGGAGCTGCGCCTCGCCGCGCTTATAAGGATGGGCCTTAGCTCCAAAGATATTGCCAATATCCTCAACATCAGCGAACCCGGTATGAAGAAGGCGCGGTACCGCTTGCGCAAAAAAATGTCGCTCGAAACCGAAGAAAGCCTGGAAACAAAGATTATGGGGTACTGATGAATTGCCTCAATAGGATAATCGTTGCGGTGGGTTCCTTGTTCACTGTGCCGCGATACTATTCTTGGTTTAACTCCGCAACAAGTGCTTGTGCGCGCTCCAGATCTGTGCGGTTGATATAGAGGTCAACACTATTCTGCGAAATGCCGAATCCCGCCACTCTCGCAGATTCTAGATTGTCTTTGATCAATGAAGGGATATTGTTTTGATCGAGCAGTGCTGCCACCCTATTGACATTGATCGAACTGCTTGTCAGTAATTTTAAGTGTTCACCCATGATTTATTTTGATTTAGATGAATAATTTGTTGGAACATTCAAAAGTGGCGTCATACGCAAATATGCAATTCCTGCGCAGTACGTAGCCATGCACTTCATTGAAGAATGCGGGTTCTTAATTAGAAGTCAAAACCCGAATGTACGATCATCCCTCCATAAGCTAAATGCGCTGTTGGGCAACGGTTTCTATTTTCTTTTCGCAGGATCTTGCTTTGTTCCAAAAACAGAAAGAATTTGGATTGAGTCCTTTACTATCCTATAATAGATCGTATTGTTTTTATCTACTACCGCTTTCCGAATCTTTTTAATCTTGTTGGAAACCGGAAAAATGCCAGGATGCCGGGATATAATCTCAACAGTATGATCGACGGCATTTGCGAATTGAATCAATTCATTCTCTGTCCAGTTTTCTTCTAAGTGCTTAACCGTGTCCGCTAATT
>DAIRDH010000035.1:0-34349 GCA_036796255.1 Cryomorphaceae bacterium | reverse complement strand
TACCTTCCGGAAAAATTCGAAACGCTGCCGGCTCCCTTTTTTGAAGAAATCGACACCCTGCCCTTCGCGGAAATCAATTACCGCGTGGCCCGCGCCCTCACCGGCGATTCCTTACCGGAAAACGAGCTGCGCCGCATTGCTGCGGAGGCGGTCAACTTCCCCACACCTGTGGTGAAGATCGAGGAAGGAATATACAGCTTAGAGCTTTTTCACGGCCCCACGCTGGCTTTCAAGGATGTAGGCGCGCGCTTTATGGCCTTGCTGTTGGGCTATTTTGCCGAAAGGCAGAAAGAGAACATCAAGGTAATCGTGGCCACCTCAGGCGATACGGGGAGTGCCGTCGCCGCGGGATTTTATGACGTGCCGGGGGTGGAAGTGTACATCCTCTACCCCAAAGGCCGTGTGAGTCCCTTGCAGGAAAAGCAGCTGACAACCTGGGGCAAGAATATCACCGCCATTGAAGTGGACGGCAGCTTCGACGAGTGCCAGGCGCTCGCCAAGCAATTGCTGAGCGACAAGGAGCTCAATGCCCGCTTTAAAATTACCTCGGCCAACAGCATCAATATCGCCAGGCTTATCCCGCAGAGTTTCTACTACTTCCACGCCTATGCGCAGCTCAAGGCACAGGGCAAGCCTATCGTTGTTTGCGTGCCGAGCGGGAATTTTGGCAATATCACTGCCGGCCTCATGGGCAAAATGCTTGGCCTTCCCATCACATTATTCGCAGCAGCGACCAATGCCAACGATGTGGTGCCCAGCTTCTTGGAAAATGGAGCCTACGAAGCGCGGCCCTCGGTGCGCACCATCAGCAATGCCATGGATGTAGGCGCTCCGAGCAATTTCGAACGCATGACCACCCTATTCGGCAGTGCAGCCGAAGATTTTGCGCCCTTCCTCGCCGGCAGCGGCTGGAGCGATGAAGACACCCGCGCCACCATGCGCGATGTGTATGCCCGCACAGGCTACATGCTCGACCCTCACGGTGCGGTGGGATACCTGGGCCTGAAGCAAGCTCTGAAATCAAATCCCGGTGCCATTGGGGTGTTGTTGGAAACTGCCCACCCCGCAAAATTTGCAGAAGTGGTCCAAGAAACGCTCGGAGTGGCCCCAGAGATGCCCGAACGCCTCGCCGCATTTGCCGAAAAGGCGAAAGTAGCATTGGAATGCAACAACGATTATCTTCAAGTTAAAGCCCTTATAGAAGCCGACAAGTGAATGTATAAAATGGGCTGTGCTTTCTCAGACCTGCCATTGTGCCCAAGCACTTAAAGATTCTTCTCATGTCGCACTGTGCAACTAAAAATGACTACCTTTCGTCAGTGCATCACTGTTATCAATCGTTTAGCCCATGATTCGAGTCACCAGATTGTCAATTTTTGTCCTACTCGGACTAATTCTTTTCATGTGTTCTTCTGATGATGAGGCAATTACGGGGCCAATTGCATCTGATCCAGATCCTTCAGATACGCTCGAAGTAAGTCCGGTTACATTTGAACCTGAAGCCGTTCCCTACCAAAATCTGTCGGATTATAATTTTTTTGAAGGCGATTTGGCCATGTTGGAACCAGCGCACGGGCTTATTCCTTATGATTTAATCACGCCGCTTTTTAGCGACTACGCAAAGAAAAAGCGCTTTATCTGGATGATGGAGGGCAGCACTGCCAGCTACGACAGTGATCACAAAGTGCTGAATTTCGATGACGGAACTGTTCTGATCAAGAACTTTTACTATGACAATGTATTGCCCGATCTTACTCGCCGCATTGTAGAAACCCGGCTTCTATACAAACTGAATGGCTCATGGCAATTTGCCGAATATATTTGGAATGAGGAGCAAACTGAGGCAACTTTAGACCTGAGCGGCGCATACACCACAGTGAACTGGATGGAGGTCGGGGAAGAGAGGACGGTAAATTACCGCATACCATCAGAAGTAGAATGCCTCACCTGCCACAAAACCGGCACGAACGCCATACCACTTGGCCCAAAGCCTCAAAACCTTGACCGTGATTTCAGCTACGAAGATGGGGTGAAAAATCAATTGACCAAATGGTCTGAAATAGGTTATCTACACGGGACCTTCCCCGGTGATATAGACCGCCTTGTGGCATGGGACGACCCGAATGAACTTCTCCAGGATCGCGTTAGGTCTTATCTCGATGTAAACTGTTCGAGCTGCCACCTGGAAGGCAGCCACTGTGACTACCGCCCCCTGCGTCTGGCATGGAATGAAAGTGCTGACATCGCTAACATTGGCGTGTGCGTGGAGCCTGATGACATTCTGAATCCAACTTTGCTATACGTTATCCTTCCGGGAAATACGGAACGTTCAATGCTGCATTACAGACTTGCCACCACCGAAGAAGCCGAGCGCATGCCGCTGCTGGGCCGCACCATGGTGCACGATGAAGCCCTTGCCCTGATCACTGAATATATCAACAGTCTCACTGAAATTTGCGAATAATCCAAAAACCTCAAAATGAAACCACTCTACACTTTGATAGCCACAGTATTTACACTATACCAGCTTTATGGCCAGAATAGTTGTGATGAAGCTTTTGTAATTGAACCTGGTTTTTACCAGGTTACCGCCGTTGATGGTTCTGAAACTCCCGAACCCATATGTGCTCCAAACGGATTGGGTAATACCAACAGAAGTGAATGGTATGCCTACATCCCTACCGACACGGTAATTGCGCGGATATCAACTGCATTCGCACAAAACTTTGGTATCGACAACCGGGTGCACGTTTATACTGGTGTCTGTGGCTCTTTGGAGTGCGTGGCAGGTGACGATGATTCAGGTCCGGGGCTTTTGTGCGACGTAAGCTGGACTGCTTTAGAGGGGGTAACTTATTATATCGTTTTTGACAACCGTTGGTCTGATTCTGGTTTTGATTTTGAACTCAGCGAAGAAGAGATTGCGGATGAGGTGCCGGTAACTTTTGGATTCTCTTCGATGGCTACGCCTTTCATGTCTCGCACACTGGGCATGGTGGATATGAATGGAGATTATCTCGATGACGTTCTCGATGTGAGTGCCAATGCAGTGTTCATGCTCTTGCAAAATGAAGACATTGGCTATGTGTACACTGCCGTGCCCACACCCACCGCGACCTTTCCATACAGCTGGAGCATCGCCGCTGGTGATGTTGATGGCAATGGCTATAACGACCTGCTCTATGGCAGCGGACAAGGCGTGAGTTTTATGTTCAGAGACGACAATGGATTGGGATTCGAACACTGGACATCGGGAGATTACGTGTTCTCACAACGTTCAAATTTTGTCGACTTGAACAATGACGGAAACCTCGACGCCTTCGTATGCCATGATGTACAACCGAACGTATACTACACCAATGACGGTGATGGCAACCTCACGTTCGCTCAAGGAGGTATGAGTGATGTACCCGATGGTGGCAACTATGGTTCCATCTTCGTGGACTACGACAACGACGGTTTTCCTGACCTGTTTATTGCAAAATGTCGCGGTGGAGCCAGCATGGCCAATTACAACCAATTGTTTCGCAACAATGGAGATGGTACATTTACAGATGTAAGTGAAGATGCCGGAGTTTATGATCCGGTTCAAACATGGTCATCAGCCTGGGGCGACTTTGACAATGACGGTTGGATGGACCTCATCGTAGGGGCGAGCTCCTTTGCCCAAGGTGGACATAAGGTGATGCACAACAATGGCGATGGCACCTTTACTGATGTCACTTCAGGTACTGGGTTTGATGTGCTCACGGCGACCGGTATTGAGTGGGTAGCTTACGATTTTGACAATGATGGATACATTGATGTGCTGGGTGGCAACGGAGTTTTTATGATGAACAATGGCGATATGACCTTCACTGCAACCGAGTTTTCTAACGTGACCAACGGGCCAATAGGCGATTTTAACAATGATGGTTTTCTCGACATCGGAAACCAGAGCACCCTTCACATCAACGATGGGAACGATAACAATTGGATAAAACTCAATACCATTGGAACGGCAAGCAATATCAACGGAATTGGAGCCAGGGTAATTTTGCACACGCCAGTTGGAACACAGATCAGGGATGTACAAAGTGGTGTCGGCTTTAGGTTTATGAATACGCTCAACACCCACTTTGGATTAGGCGAAAATACGGTGGTAGACAGCTTGGTTGTAAAGTGGCCATCCGGTACAGTAGACACATACATTGAGCCTGAAATCAATACTTTTCATTTACTTACAGAGGGTGAAACTGAAATAACAGATCCGCTTTCGGTCACGGAAGTGAATAATAATGGACTCCAGGTTTATCCAAATCCGGCACAAGACGTGCTCTTTTTCAAAACGGAAGAAACACCTGTGGGCGGTCAAATCATGATTTACGACCTCCAGGGTCGACTTGTGCTCGGCAGCCCATTCAACGGAACAATTGATATTACAAGCCTCCATCAGGGTACTTACATTGTGCATATCGTATCAGACAATCTTATTGCAAAACAGAAATTCATGAAACTGAAATAACGTTGCCGATTCTTGTAGTTGGTTCTTACGGCCGAACCTCCCATTACCAATGCATAACCATCAACAAAGCACCATTGCCGTAAGCTTAAAGTTTGCCAATGCCCAATTGTGACAAGGGCTTTTTTTCTAACTTCGAGATTATGCGCCTTACACTAAAAAAAATCGGAACATCAATTGCCGTATTTATCTTACTGCTGCAATCATTTTTCGCCCAAACTCCCACCCATATAGATCAAGGAACCAATGACAATAACGTTCGGGTGAGCGACGACATAGGATATCTTTTGTTGATCATTGGTCTTTTGGCTTTACTTGTCTTTTCATTTCTGCTGATACGTCACAAACTCAATAAGAACAAAGCGGGTGAGGAGCCTGCCCAAAAACAGTGACCTGCTCTTGATGCACTCAAAATACTAGATATCAGGGACAACATATTTTTTCAGCCCTATCCATGAAGGCGAATAGTTGCTTCCCGTTTACTCCCCGTATGCCTGCCTTAAGACTCTCTGCTATATCGGTTTGAATGAATGTCAACCCAAATACCTTCACCTTAAGACTTAGTAGGTATGAATGCCCAGTCTGCAAAATCGGAAAGCACAGCATCCCAAATAAACATGCCAAGGCGCTTAAACCTTGCCATCAAAAGCCAACCTTTGAGCAAGCACACGTCTTTTAGGTGATGAAGGTGTAGTCTTTTTTCAACACCCGCTGCTGCTGTGTTCAGCCATACAATCGTCGGTTGCAGCAAATCGGGATGAACAATTTCGGGACTGCTATTTTCATAAAAACCTTTAACCAAAAAGATCCTTCTGTCGGCAGATGCTTTCAAGACTAACCATCGGTTTCATACTGGCGATACACTGTGTCTTTTTTGCTTCTGTTAATGCAAGTGCCCAACCGTTTACCGAAGTTGCAGGACAATTCAACATTACCACTGGGCCCAGCGGTACGCATTGGGGGAATGGGGTAAGCTTCTACGATATCAATGCTGATGGTCTGGATGACATTACCATTTACCGGAATTTCGAATTTTTAAGCTACTTCCTCAGCACTGATACGGGGTTTGTAAAAATCACAACAAATGTATTTCTGGGAAACAACGCGGTGCATGTGATTTGGGTCGATTTTAACAATGATGGCAACCTTGATCTTGCCGTATCGCACTTAGGGGGCCCCATCCATCTTTTCGCGAACAATGGCGATTTCACTTTCAGTGATGTCACCGCGGGAGCGGGCATAAGCACTGAAATTGCCAATAACTTTGGCCTAAGTTTCGCTGACTATGACCTCGATGGAGATCTTGATTTATATGTATGCCGATACTATTCTCCTCAGGATAACATTGGCCTGACCAACATTTTATACCAGAACAACGGTGATGGAACCTTTACTGATGTGACCGCCAGTCTGGGCGTGGGTGACGGCTTTAAGCAAAGCTTCATGGCTGTATGGCTGGATATAAACAATGATCTCTACCCGGATCTCTACATTATCAATGACCGCTTTCCCGGCAATACTTTGTTTTTGAATGACGGAGACGGCTCCTTCACGAACATCACTGAAAGTGCTGGCGTAGCTTATCCGTTCAACGACCCTATGTCAAATAGCGTGTGTGACTTTGACAATGATGGCGATCTTGACATATTTATGAGTAATTCCGGCGATGTGTCGGACATGCCGATGTTGCTTCTGGTCAACAATGGAGACAACACCTTTTCAGAGGAGGCGAATGATATGGGGATCAACCATTTTTTAACCACTTGGGGTGCAGTGTGGCTAGACCACAACAACAATGGCTGGAGAGACCTTTTTTTCACCACGACTGAACTTATTCAGAACAGTTTTTACTTAAATATAGGCGGAACCTTCTTTTCCAATGCTCAGGCCGAATTGGATAGTATTCCTGTGAGCCAGGGCTATGCTTGCGCGGCGGGTGATTATAACAATGATGGTTTTGCAGACATTATTATAAACAACCTACCTCCAAACCAACCGCAGTTTTTGGTCAATGAGGGCGGCGACAACCATTACATCAAGTTTTGTTTACAGGGCACAGTTTCTAATAAACAAGCCATAGGTTCTTGGATTCATGTGTACAGGGGTGCTGAACAATACCATGATTACACCCTTTGTGGAGAAAACTACATAGGGCAAGACAGCCAAAACATCATATTCGGGCTCGGAGAAAGTGAGCTCGCGCCTGATTCAGTTGTGGTTCACTACCCCAGTGGACATATGGACGTATACCACGACCTCGAAGTAGACCAATTGCACTACCTTACGGAAGGAGAAACATATCAGGTGGCAATAAACAGCTCAAACGGCATTGGACTGTGCCCTGATTCGAGTACAATTCTGGATGCGGGAACTCATACATCATACCTCTGGAGCACCGGCGAAACCTCGCAACAAATAGAGGTGAGCGCTTCCGGAACCTACGCGGTTACTGTTGCGAACACCCTGGGAGTAGAAGCTATTGCAGAGATTGATATTGTTATGCATCCTTCGACGGTGATATCGGTGATAACGCAAGAGCCATTGTGCCATGGTGATGCTTCAGGTGCAATTGCGCTGACAAATAATCTAGATGTCGATATTAACGAAGTATTGTGGGCGCATGGCGCTGCAGGAGCTGAATTGGACAGCCTTCCTTCAGGCCAATACGCCTATACTTTCACCGATATGAACGGCTGCAGTGTAGAAGGTGAAGTCAACCTGAATGAACCTACTGATCTGGTTGTGCTTATCCAGGTAAGTCCTGAAACAAACGGGGACGACGGTAGCATTTTTACCGCTGTATTTGGCGGCTCTCCACCCTACACCATCAAGCTCGATGGAGACTCAACAGGCACCTATAGTACTGACCTAAGCGGGGGTGTCTATGAGCTTACCGTATTTGACGCCAACAACTGTGCCGTGAGTACAGAAGTTGTCATCTCCACGAGTCTTGGCCTTAGGAATGGTGCAGCAGAAATGCTGCAGCTCTTTCCAAACCCAACTTCAGATCTCATAACCATCCACTACCAAGCGCAGCTAAAAGGGCTGCAAATCTGGGATATAAATGGGAAAATTGTCTTGGAAAACACCTCTAAAGGCATCACATCCATCGACATAAGTCACTTGCCACCAGGCACATACTTCTTCGCGATGGATTTCCACGATGGCACCAGGGAGGTGAGGAAAGTGGTGAGGAAGGAGTAAATGGTCTAATGCCTGACCGAAAGAAACCAACATTTTCGTTTTCTCGAGCGCTGATTTGTTGAGGTAAATTTTGAAAAATCAGCCAACCAAAACTTGCATTCCCGTCTTAGTTTTAAGAATTCAACAATAGAAAATTGAATTCCGAATTTGCGCATAACAAAGCATTTAGGCACTTTATCTGGAAAAGTGAACGCCTGGATAAAGCCAAATTGCTTTTGCAACACCACCGAACCAATTAGACCATTAGCATCAATGCCTCCGAGTTTTACAAAATTATGCTTGATGGGTTCCGCTCTTTTCATTTTGAGCCTCGATGCAATTGGACAGGTATTTGTCGATAGCGCTAGTGTACATGAACTGACAACTGGCCCAAATGGAAGTTTCTGGGGCAATGGAGTGAGTTTTTATGACATCAATGGCGATGGCATGGATGACATCACGCTCTATCGGGATAGTGAGTATCTCCGTTATTACCTCAGCACAGATTCGGGGTTCGTGGAAATTGTGACCGATGTGTTTCTGGGAAGTGGTGCTGTGCATATGCTCTGGGTTGACTACAATGATGACGGAGCCATCGACATTGCACTTTCACATTACGATGGGCAAATATACCTCTACGAAAACGATGGGGATTTTAACTTTAGCGATGTTACCATTGAAGCAGGTTTGACCACCGAAATCGCACAAAATTTTGGGTTAAGCTTTGCTGATTATGATCTGGATGGAGATCTGGACCTTTATGTATGTCGATACTATGGACCATTTCAAACCAATCCCAAGGAAAATATTCTTTACAAGAATAACGGGGACGGCACATTCACCGATGTAACAGATGAGCTCAATGTTGGTGATGGTTACAAGCACAGCTTCATGGCTATATGGCTTGATATCAATAATGATCTATATCCAGACCTTTACATTATAAATGACCGTGTGCCAGGGAATACCTTGTTTAAAAACAACGGTGATGGCACTTTTACAGACATTACTGAAACCGCAGGGGTAAGTTTTCCCAACAATGACCCTATGTCCATTACAGTGAGCGACTTTGACAATGATGGGGATCTTGATATGTTTGTGACCAATTCAGGCACAATGGCTGGAATGCCGGTTCTCTTGCTTGTCAATCAGGGCGACGATACTTTCGATGAGATGGCCCATGAAATGAACGTAGGACATCAAACAGTAACCTGGGGATCCGTATGGATTGATTACAATAACAATGGGTGGAGAGACCTGTTTTTCGTAACCGGCGAATTGCTTCAGAATAGCCTTTTCATCAATTTCGGTGGCGTATTTTTTGAAAATGCCCAGCCTTTTTTAAACAACATTCCCATATCAAGGAGCTACGCATGCGCTGCGGGAGATTATAATAACGACGGCTATACCGATATAATCATCAACAACCTCCCACCCCACCAGCCTCAGTTTCTCGTAAATCAAGGTGGCGAGAACCATTACATTAAATTTTGCCTGAAGGGAACGCTTTCCAACAAGCAAGCCATTGGATCATGGATTCATGTGTACAGAGGACTCGAACACTACCATGACTATACCCTTTGCGGCGAGAATTATATAGGCCAGGACAGCCAAAACATCATTTTTGGTTTGGGAAACGATGCAACGGATGTGGATTCAGTTGTTGTACATTATCCCAGCGGACATGTGGAGGTATACTACGACCTTGAGGTAGACCAACTGCACATCCTCACTGAAGGAGAAACTTATCAGGTAGAAATAAGCAGCACCAATGGAACTATATTCTGTCCGGGATCAAGTACCGTTTTAGACGCCGGTTTACACGCAGCTTACCTGTGGAGTACAGGCGACACCGTTCAACATATTCAGGTGACGAATCCCGGAAACTACGAGGTCAGTGTTTTTAATGACCTTGGTATAGTGGCAAGTACCGAGATAGATATCGAAATGTATCCCGCCCCGCTTATTTCAGCATTTACGCTGGAGCCGCTATGCAATGGCGAGGCATCAGGTAGCATCGCTTTGTCAAACGATGCAGCTGTAGCGACGGATCAGGTATTGTGGGCAAATGGAACTACAGGAGCTGAACTGGACAGCCTCGCAGCTGGTCAGTACCCCTACACATTTACAGATACAAATGGTTGCAGCGTGGAAGGAGAGGTGACCCTGAACGAACCCACCGAGCTGGTATTGCTAATCCAGGTAAACCCTGAAATAGAAGGAGGAGATGCCAGCATATACACCGCTGTATTTGGCGGTACCGCACCTTACAATATTACACTCAATGGCGACTCCATAGGCAATTATACCACCGGCCTGAGCGGTGGCAATTACAATCTTGTGATCTTTGATCAGAATAACTGCTCCGTAGGCACTGAGGTGGCTATCTCATCAAGTCTCAACGAGGTGAATACTGAAATGAAGCATTTGCGCTTATTCCCCAATCCGACGCGCGACTTTATTCAAGTAGAATATCCTTCGCCCATAGTTACAATAAAACTGATAGATGTGCAGGGCAAAATAATTTGGGAGAATGGCCCGACGGGAATATCCAGATTTGACATCCAACATTTGGGACCGGGTGTTTACTTATGCGCTATTGAATTTCAGGATGGTAAACATCACGTCGAGCGAGTAATTAAGGAGCGATAAGGCGCAATGGCAAAATCTAAGGCAGCAACTGGCCTCAGTTACAAACAGCCTGCAGCCATCATTCATTCGCGCTGCTTTTACTGGCGAGCGAATCATTGATATCAGATTGAAGAAATCTACCTTTGCGGCAAATTTCCGACCTTGCTCTATCCGATAATTGATCCTGTATATGCACTCGAAATCGCCGGGACGTTCGTGTTTGCCATAAGTGGCGTATCTACTGCATACGGAAAGCGATTTGACCTTATTGGAGTTATAATCATCGCCTTTGTAACTTCGATTGGAGGAGGTACCCTGCGCGATTTGATGATAGGCATCAGGCCAGTAAGCTGGCTTACAGACACCAACATTATTATCACCATCGGTCTTGCCATCTTCTTAAGTTTTTTCTTCCTGGACCGTATCCTCAAACTAAAACGCACGCTTTTTTTATTTGATACCATTGGCCTGGCGCTCTTTACAGTAAATGGATTGGAGCGCACGCTTGAAGCAGGCCTAGGACCAGTGGTGGCCGTAATGATGGGTACCATCTCGGCGGTGTTTGGCGGCGTGCTCAGAGACCTACTTTCCAACAGCGTCCCCTTGATTTTTGGCGGTACGATTTACGCAACAAATTCCATTGTTGGCGGACTTATTTATATCGGATTGATCAGTTTCGAAATTCCGCAAAAAATAGCGATGCTCGCAGTAGTGGTGTTTATCATTACCACCAGAACACTTGCCGTGAAGTACAAATGGTCACTACCAAGCATCAGGTAATATTGCTTGCGGTATACATTGCCTACTTTCACTGCATAAAAGTGATCACCCATAAACGTAAACTCTATGGATTCCCCTCTCAACTTAGCCCTTTGCCACCTGGAAAAAGCCGTGGCTCATCGTGTTGGCAACAAGCACAATGGCGATCAGCTTCTCATTTCCGACAGCGAAGTACCATTGCATACCACTGACTTGGGTCCGCTTCTTTCGGGATATTTTCTAAAACCCTTCAATACGCCCGAATTCTTTCATTTCACCTCAACGAATGGCGACAGTGCGATGAACCCGGTGCTTCAATTTTGCAGCGCCATCTTCTCAAGCCCCGACAGTATTCTTATCAACTCAATTCATATTGCCAAGCACTTGTATGCTTTGTCAGAGCACCCCAACATCAAGCCAGGTGATATTTTCATTGCCTACTTTGGAAATGTGGTTTACAACAACGTTTCTACGGATGCTGTGGGCATTTTTAAGGCTGAAAACAAACAGAAATTTCTGAAAATAGATGAGCAATCAGGAGGTCTGCGAATTGATATAGATGCTGGAATCAATATTGACAAATTGGACAAAGGATGTATTGTGATCAATACAGCAAAAGACAACGGCTATCGGGTACTCGCCATTGACCGCACCAATCGGGGTCAGGAGGCGCATTACTGGATGGAGGGCTTTCTGAGGCTGGAGCCTTTGAAAGACAATTACTTCATGACACGCGAAATCATGAATGAAACCAGACAATTCGTGGTACAGGAATTGCCACGGGAGGCTTCACTCGACCGCGCATCACAAATTGACCTGCTCAACAAATCGGCTGCCTACTTTAAAGAAAAAGAGCAATTCGATCCTGTCGATTTTGAAGAGACGGTATTCAGAGAGGCCGGTTTCGTGGATGCTTACCGAAACTTTAAAAAGGGTTCAAACAATGAAGATTTGCCTTATGAAGAAAGCGAGCAGCCCTTTGACATCTCCGGTCAGGCTGTCAAAAAATATGGCAATGTGTACAAGAGTGTCCTCAAGCTCGATAAAAACTTCCACGTGTACATACACGGCGACAAGAACCTGATTGAGCGCGGCCGTGACGACAATGGACGCAAATATTACAAACTGTATTACGAAGAGGAAGGCTGACAGTGCACAATGTTGTACTTAGCGCACCAAGGTAATATGGCCTCTGTACACCTTTGTCTCCAGATCACCTGCCACCCTCAACTTCAGAAAATAAATGTAGATACTTGCGGTAGGAACATAATTGCCCCCGTCTATTCCGCCACCCCATACTTCTTTGGGATCGTTAGATTGAAAAACCTCACTTCCATCGCGGTTTAAGACCACCACGTCATAAAATTCAATGGCCGGACCGCTTATCACGGGAACCCAAAAGTCGTTGGTGCCATCCGCATTGGGAGTGAAAGCATTTGGAATGTACACCTGGAGGGCCTCTGAGGGATTGTCATCGCTTTGCTCTTTTGACTGGGCATCGACAGCAGAAACCGATATAACCAGGCACAGCAGGAGCGCTGAAATATTCAGCAATGACTGCAGCTTCAGTAAACCATGTTGAAAAAGTATGCCCTTTACTTTCATACAAAATTCTTGATTAACAAAGAAAACATTTTCTCACCATAGCCGGAACAATAGACGTAGATTTTTATAAACTTTTAGTCAAGTGCGCCGGAATGGCTATGATTTAACGAGGATTTGCGAACTTTGTTTGAAATATTCAGATTACATGAAAAATTATCTCTTGATCGCTTTACTTCTGACATTCAGTGCCAACCTGGTTTCGGCACAACGCGGATACACTGAACAAATCCGCAAAGATGGCATCAGAATCGCCACGAAATGGGGGATGGCCAAAGATGAATCCGGAACAAAGCAGAAAGCCCTGCTGCTCGCGGTAGAAAACACAGAGAAAACGCCTGTGAACTACAGCTTTAATATCCTTTTTTACTACGAAGGAATTTTGCGGGAAACCGCAATAATTGAGGAGACCTGTATTGATGGGTTGAAATCAAAGGTGGGCAAGATCACAGGAACCTATTTCATACCTCAAAAGTTTAGCGTTGAGCAACTTTCATCTCCAGACTTTGGATACGAGATTGGCGATTTAAACACCGAGAAAGTCGACGCTTGCACTGAACAAGAATAATTCATGGACTTCAGGCAAAATGTAAAATGGGTCGCCATGTTTGTGGCGCCTCTATTGCTTTTCATCGCCGTGGCATATGTTTTTGTAAGGTCTCAAAACAGAAGCTTACAAGCGAAGGCGAGTGCTGTGCAAATGCAAAATGACGTCATGCAGGGCGAATTGTACCGCCTGAGGCAGGAAATAGAAGGTCGCGATGCCCGCATCCGGCAACTGGTAAATCCGGAATTGAAGAGGCTCAAGGCTGAATCGACTGTGGACAGCACTTCATTTTTGCTATTTTGGCGCGAAAACGGTGGAGATTTATACGTAGAGGTGAGCCACGTCCGCATTCCCAAACGCGAGGAGCATTACCGGATCTATTGGGGTGATGGGCCCGAACATGTGGGCAATTTTGAAGCCTTGTCAGAGACAATAGGGTTGCAGCGAGTGGGAAAAGTCAAGTCGATGAGGCCATTGAAAATAACCAGGGCGCTGCGCGATTCGGAACCTGATTTTGATCAGGAGACGCTCAGCTATCAGGTGAGTACTGCTGATTGAATTATTGCGCTGCGTTTTACTTCTGCTTTTTAAGCAAAAATTGCATCAATTCCTCATCGCTCATATCAATGGTTTCCAATCGTTTTTCAGCTTGTAAAGCCCAATGATCGCCGGGAAATTTTATGATGACATCCCGGTAAGCCTCCCTGGCCAGCTCCTTTTCAGCCATGTCTTCATCATAGGTAAACGCGATAAGAAATTGCACTTCAGGCGCGCGCTCATAGGCACCAAACTTGTCCAGTATCGCAGTGTAAGTCTTTATTGCCTGCACAGGATCGCCGAGCCCGCGGCTTATTGCAGCTGACTTGTAAAGGTACTCGGCACTCTTGGCAACATCGCCTGGAAAGCGTTTAACAAATTCCTCATATGCATCCCGCAATGTTTCAACCGACTTAATGTCAAGTGCAAATGTATCAGCATAAATGTGCTGCTCCATGCTGTCAATGCGGTGCTTCATGTCGCGGTGCAGGTCCGTTTCGGAAATCAACTCAATCCTATTGTCCCTTTTGCCAGATTCGCTGTTGTCACCACAGGCCATCAGCGTCACCAGCAGTGAGAGAAACACAATCAACTTATTCATATACAAAGGCATTAAATTTAACATCATTATCTCCTCGCTTTTTGAACGGGAAAACGCATGCGGTAGTTTACGTCTACCTCACCCCTGCTGATGTCGTTTAATTTTCGCTTTAAAAGACGCTTTTTTAATGGCTTAAGATGGTCGACAAAGAGTATGCCGTCTATATGGTCATACTCGTGCATAATGATCCTCGCAGCATAACCGTCGAATTCCTTTTGCTGAAGTTCCCAGTTGCGGTTGAAATACTCGATTTTTATCGAGTAATCACGGCTTACCTCTTCCCGTATATTTGGGATGCTGAGGCAACCTTCCTGAAAAACCCAGGGCTCGCCTCCACTTTCGATTATTTGCGCATTGATAAAGACCTCTTTAAAGTCTTTGACTTTTTGGGCCTCTTCATCTTCCTCATCTTCACCGAAAGGTGAGGCATCGACGACAAAAAGGCGCAAGCTCTGCCCTATCTGTGGTGCCGCAAGACCCACACCCGCCGCCTCGTACATTGTTTCAAACATATTGTCGATGAGCTCATCAAGGCCTTCATGGCCGCGCTCAATGTCTGAGGCTTTCCGCTTTAGAACCGGATCACCGTAAGCTACAATTGGTAATATCATGACCGACAAAGGTAAGCAAGCATGTCAGATTGTTAAAGTGTAAGTGTACAAAAGCTAAAAACCTGACTTCGATTCTTCTACGGGTTCAGACCGATTGAAAGTCTGTGGCTTACAGTACAGTTAAGGTAGTGACGGCAGCCAAGGGATATTAAAATTGCAATAAAGTTCGATTCACTGTCAAAATCTTGTCCATAAAATGGAATCTGCTGCATTGCACTTTCTCGCTTTAGCCCGCTACCTTCATGTCTGGCTGTCAGTTAGCTTTTAAGATGCGCGTTATTCGCAAGTAGCTGCTTTACGGTCGAGTGTCCGCTTTGAGCGGTGCCCGTGAGGTCGCTGTCGCTTAGTTCAGCGGTGCTCCCTCCAGAGGCGGGCAGGCATGAGAACGCTCGTGCCTCGCTAAGTTGCATATCCCATTTTATGAGCATCTGAACTACCGAATAAGATTCTAAATCAGGTCAATACAACCTTTTGTCCTCTTTGGCCTGCCATTCATTAAAAACAGCGATGGCGTGCTCCCGGCCCAGCTGATCGAAAGGAATACTCCGCTGCCGCATAGGTAGCTCCAGCTCCTGATATATAAAAGCATCGTCAAAATGGATTGCGGCAGCATCTTGCTTGGTATTGGCATAAAACACCCTGTCAGGTCGGGCCCAGTAAATGGCGCCGAGGCACATAGGGCAAGGCTCGCATGATGTGTACAGGATGCAACCCTGAAGCTGGTAAGACTGAAGTGTAGTGCATGCCTCTCTGATGGCTACCACCTCAGCATGTGCAGTAGGATCGCATGAGGAAGTCACTTTATTATTGCCCCGACCTACAATGATTCCATCCTTCACGACAATGGCACCGAAAGGCCCCCCATCGTTGGCATTCATGCCTTGGCGCGACATGTCAACGGCCATATGCATGAAGTCGAGGTGGCCTAAATGATTCTGGTTCATGGTTGATTCTTTATGAAATTGCATCAGTGCGCCTGGTACAATCCTGTTTTAAAAGGAAGCCTGAAGGGCAGCCGAAATACTATTTGGTATTCAATCCACGCTGCTTGGCCATCTCTTCCAGCTTTTGCTGAAATTTGGACTTGCCCATTTTGCCACGCTTCTTCTTATTCTCCGCAATTTTTTCCCTGATCTTGTCTTCATCGATCATAAATCGCTTGATAAACCACATTTGCAGCAGCGAAGTGAGGTTGGCGAGGAAGTAGTAATAACTCAAGCTGGAAGCAAATGAATTGAAGAAGAATAGCATCATGAAAGGGAAGATGTACATAATCACTTTCATGTTGGGCATACCAGGCTGGGTTTGCGTAGGCATGTTGCTGCTGTTGAACATGGTGTACAGGAATGTACTCACCGCCATGAGCAAGGTGAACAAACTCACATGGTCGCCATAAGCAGGTATGGTAAATGGTAAGGTGGCAATGCTGTCATAGGAGCTCAGGTCGTCGGCCCAGAGGAAGGGCTCATGGCGCAGCTGAATGGCATTCGGAAAGAAGCGAAACATGGCATAAAGAATAGGCAGCTGAATTACCATAGGCAAGCAACCTGCAAATGGACTTACACCCGTTTTGCGGTAAAGGTCCATGGTGGCTTGCTGCTTCTTCATGGGTTCAGCATCCTTGTGCTTCTCATTGAGTGCATCAATTTCAGGCTTGAGTACGCGCATTTTGGCACTGCTCAGGTAGTTTTTCCACGTAAGTGGACCGAGCAGCATCTTGATAATCAATGTAAGGATCAGGATGATGATGCCGTAGCTCATTCCCGTCGTTTGCAACCAGTCGAAAATGGGAATGACCAGAAAACGATTCACCCAGCCGAATATACCCCAACCAAGGTTGATGATTTTATCGGTCTCCATTCCATAATCGCGCAGGGTAGCGTAATCATTGGGCCCCATGTACATTCTGGCTTTGAAACCGTTGACTGCATCAACCGGAATTTCAGCGAGATAATATTGGGTGAGGCTGTCACCTTCACTTTCCTCAAAAGGACGGCTTTCTAATTTTGAATTTTTGCCGAAAGGCAAACCACCTTGCTCAGCATCAGCCTGCATAAGGATGGTCGAGAAGAAGTTTTGTTTGAAGGCAACCCACTGAAGATTTCCTGAAATAATTTCATCATCCTCGCCCGTTTCTGAAAGGTAATCGCGGCCTGAGCCTTGCTCCTTGTAGAATATGGTCGAATTGTTACGCTCGGCTGCCACTCCTTTTTCAAAGCGCTCACCACTGAGCTCCCAGATTAAATTGGCATCGGTAAAAATACCTGATACATCAACAAGTCGTGTTTCGAATCCAATGTCATAGCTGTCGCCACGCACAGTGTAAATGTTCTCAATGCGCCTGCCATCCGGAGCGGACAATGTATAGGTGATGCGCATGGTATTGTCGCCAACAACTTCTGTCTTGTTAATACCTGAAGGCTCAAAGAAAAAGTCATTGGTTTGCAAACGCCCAACGCCAGGGTATACGAACTGGTAACCAAACCGTTGATTGCTTTGTTGGAATAAATACAAGGGGCCGCCGGCATATGTTTTAAAATCCAGCAGTCGTGCTGAAACGGGAACCCCACCTTTGCTAGAGAAAGTGACTTCGATTTTCTCATTGCGCACGGTCACCAATTGCTCTTCGCCTTGAGAGGCTTCAGCAAGAACACCATATTTTCGGCTGAGTTCAGCATAGCGCTCAGCAGCGATTGCAGCTTGAAGCGAGTCACTTGCCTCGGCCATTGATGGTTCAGATATATTTGCTGCTGTAGCCGAAGCGGCATCGCCTGAAGCAGAATACTCAGCGGTCTCTTCCGCTTTCTGACCTTCCTGTGCGGCTTGCTCCTGGGCAGCCTTTTGCGCGGCAATTTCTGCCTCAGAAGGCTGGTTATACCAGGTATACCCTATGAGTAGTGCGCCGATCAGTAAAATTCCTGTGAGGGAGTTTTTATCCATGGATTCCAAATAAGGCGCAAAGATAATCAAAAGGTCTAGGCATGCCCGATAAAGCGCCAGAGGAACCAGTGAACTTATATAATCTCAAGCGCTAATGTGCCCAAATAAAAAAGCCGCCCCAAGAGGGACGGCTTTCACTTCATTCACTTTCCAATAGAATTGGAAAGTGTATTTAATTTATTTCACAATAACCATTTTGCGAACGATACGTTCCTGGCCGATGGTAATTCCGTATTGGTAGTTACCAGCTGCGAAGCCGCTCACATCGAGAATCAGTGGCTCTTGCTTTCCGGCAGGACGGTCGCCAAGGTCTTTGGCAAATACAGTCCTACCTGTAAGGTCAGTCACAGAGAAACGTACATTCTTCGCAGGAGCATACAATTCCCACTCGATGGTGGTTTCACCAAAAGAAGGGTTAGGGTAGTTTTGGCTCAGGTTGAAGTCAAGCTTGTCAACAGAGTTGGTGTTAATGCTATTGTCAGATACCAGGCGGATTACCGGGTGACGGCCTACACCAAACCAGCCTTGACCCCAGGAAGAAGTATTGGTTGGAATGAAAACCACACCAGCAAAAGGCGCATTGTTGCCATCACCAGCAAGTATCCTAACCAAGCTTTCAGTAGGGTCGACACCCAATGGAAAAGTGATTTCAGTTTGATACACCTGACCTGTTAGCAAATCCACAGGCTCTGGAAGTGGTACATTTACAAAAATAAGCTCGTCTCCTGAGTCAGCTGAATTCAATGCTTCAGCTTCTACTGTGTATGCCATGTCGTTGGCTCCAAAAAGTGGACTCGTAGGGTTGCTGCCTGACTCGGGTTGAATCACCGAAGCCGCGCGAAGGTTAGGTTGAATGATTTCTTCTACAGTGGTAGGGGCACCTGCACTGGTCCACAAAGCAAAACGAATGTGCGTTGCCACCCCAACATCTTCAGGAAATGCGTAGCGCATCCCGTAAGTTCTTCCCTCTCCAGTGAGCGGAAGCCAGTTTGGATTGTCAAGGGCATCGTCATTGGCCATTACACCGTCAGTCAGATTGAAAAGAACGTCAGCAACGGTGTTGTTGTCTGGCACTTGGTCCTCAGCGTCAGCAGTCACATTAAAGGTAACTGTGTACAAGCCTTCTTCACCTGTGGTGAATCCTGCAGGAACAACATCTTCAATGGTAAGGAAAACACCATCGCCGGGTTCCAGGTTAATAGCTTCAGAAGAGAAAGTTTCCGGAGCTCCGCTTGGTCCCTGAATGGTTGCAGTGAAGATGATGTTGGTTTGTGGAAGCACCCCTTGATTGATCACTACACCTGTAGGGTTCAGTGTATGAGGAGCATCCTTAAACATGTGCGTGTACTGGTAAGAGGAAACGATCTCGAAATCGTCCCATGCCTCAATATCAGCGACCTCTGCGTCGAACGTAAGTGGCTCCCAGTTGTTGATGCTTGCGCGCGACAGTAAAATGTCATTGTCTGGTGGAACAACCAGTGCAACGTCATCAACCATCCATGCATAATCCCAGGTTCCCTGGTAGCGGAAGCGGATCCATGCAGTCGCGGCACCGCCAATGGCTTCGCTGATGTTGATGTAAATCAATTCAGGATTGGCGGATGGGTCGTTTACCGCCACGTCTTCGTGCACTTGCCAGGTGGTCCATTCCTCTCCATCTGCGCTGGCTTGAACGAAGCAATCGCCGCTAAACGCGCGGTAATAAGACTCAAATTCAATCGCCACGAAAGGCTCCAGGCTTAAATCGAGCGGTTCAGCCAGTTGTATCCATGTATCTTGTACATTGTCTGCGGATGTACCAATGGCATCAGAGTCAAACATGGCAAAATTTCCACCTGAAGTAGAAGCAATAGCACCCATGTCCTCAGAGAAAAATCCAGCAGGTGGCGTATCTCCAATTACCCATCCTGAAGTGGGCGGGGTGCTTTCATCAAAAAACTCCCAGTTGGCATCGCCATCTGTAAAATCGTCAAAAAAGAGCTCGCCGTCCCGGCTTGTTCCTGATCCGGCGCTGTGGATGACCTCATCTGCAGGTTGCAGGTTCATCATGGGCGTTTTCTCAAGCAAGTAGAGTGATGGTGCGTTGTCCTGCAAAGGAAAATCAACCGCACGCTGGGCATAAGTAAAGCTTACTACGCCCATAAGAGCAAATGTGTAAAGTATTCTTTTCATAAAAAGGTTAGATTAAATTAACAATGACCAGGGCGAAGATAGACATAATGTTTAAAACACATTGCCAAAACGCCCATCGATTATTGAAATCTCAATAATCATGAGCGCTCTGGTTAAAGTTACCTTAAGGTTAATGGATTGCCCAAAAGACTAAGCTGACGCGCGCTCCTCTTCTGCGAATGCCTCAATGGGGGGGCAGGTACACACAAGGTTTCTGTCGCCATACGCATTGTCAACCCTCGCCACCGGTGTCCAGAATTTTGATGCACGTGTGTAGGGCAAGGGATACACTGCCTTTTCACGGCTGTAGCCATGCTCCCAATGGTCTGCGGTTGCTTCCTCAGCAGTGTGGGGGGCATTCACAAGTACATTATCGGTCTGTGCATACATGCCGTTTTCTATCTCCCTCACTTCTTCCCTGATTTGGAGCATGGCATCGCAGAAACGGTCCAGCTCGCGCTTCGATTCGCTCTCCGTGGGCTCTATCATCACGGTACCTGCAACAGGCCATGACACAGTAGGTGCGTGGAAGCCATAATCAATGAGCCTCTTGGCAATGTCTTGCACTTCTATACCCTGGGCTTTGAAGGGGCGGCAATCTACAATCATCTCGTGGGCTACCGTGCCGTTCTTGCCTTTGTAAAGTACCTTGTACGCACCTTCGAGCCTTGCTTTAATATAATTTGCATTCAAGATGGCTATCTTGGTGGACAAGGTCATGCCATCACCACCCAACATCTTGATGTAACCGTAAGATATGAGCAAAATAAGCGCACTTCCCCACGGAGCTGCTGATACAGCAGTGGTTTGGTTGGCTCCGCCTACTTCTACAATGCTGTGGCCTGGCAGGAAAGGAACCAGGTGTGCTGCCACACCGATAGGACCCATGCCGGGGCCGCCGCCGCCGTGGGGTATGGCAAAAGTTTTGTGCAGGTTGAGGTGGCACACGTCAGCACCGATAAGGCCTGGGCTGGTCAAGCCCACCTGTGCATTCATATTGGCACCATCCATATATACCTGACCTCCGCAGGCGTGTATCTTCTTGTTGATTTCGATAATCGATTCCTCAAATACCCCGTGCGTGGAAGGATAGGTTACCATTAGGCATGAAAGCTTGTCAGCGTGCTTTTCAGCTTTTTCAAACAGGTCGTTCACGTCAATATTTCCCTCATCGTCGCACTTCACCACCACCACTTCCATACCGGCCATCACAGCACTCGCCGGGTTGGTGCCGTGGGCACTGCTCGGAATGAGTGCAATGTTGCGGTGGCGGTCACCGCGGCTTATGTGGTAATTTCTGATCACCATGAGTCCAGCATACTCGCCCTGCGCACCGCTATTGGGCTGGAGTGATACGCCGGCAAATCCGGTTACTTCGCATAGGGCGCGCTTGAGGCCTTCAAACATTTCGCGGTAGCCTGCCGTCTGCGGTTCGGGAGCGAATGGATGGATATTGGCCCACTCCGGCCAGGTAATGGGCATCAACTCGCTGGCAGCATTCAGCTTCATGGTGCAGGAACCGAGCGCGATCATGCTATGCGTCAGAGACAAATCTTTGTTTTCCAAACGCTTAATGTAGCGCATCAGCTCAGTTTCGCTGTGGTATCGGTTGAATGTAGGATGGCTTAAGTAGCCAGTACTGCGCTTGAAGAATCCCTCAATGGGCGATTGCACTTCGGCTGGTATTTGGTCTGACTCTGCATTGATCGCTTCCGCAAAAACCTCAAAAATCTCGTCGAAGTCGCTGCGGCTCACCGTTTCATCCAGGCTGATGCCTACATGGTTGGTGTTGAAATACCTCAAATTGATTTGTCTTGCTTCGGCTTTTTCAGCAATGCTCACTTTTGAGGTGCCTTCGGGCAACTCTACCATAATGGTGTCGAAAAACACTGAATTCACCACCGTATAGCCAAGGCTGACCAAACACTGCGCGAGGCGGGCAGTTTTGGTATGCACGTCCATCGCGATTTTGCGCACGCCATCGGGTCCGTGATACACGGCATACATGGAAGCCATGATGGCCAGCAGGCTCTGGGCTGTGCATATGTTGGAAGTCGCCTTGTCGCGGCGTATGTGCTGCTCGCGGGTTTGCAATGCCAGGCGGTAGCCCGGCTTGCCATGCCTGTCGGTCGAAACGCCAACAATACGGCCCGGAATGTGGCGCTTGTACTCATCTTTTGTTGCAAAAAAGGCAGCGTGAGGGCCTCCGAAGCCCATGGGCACCCCGAAGCGCTGAGAATTTCCCACCACCACATCGGCACCCCACTCACCAGGAGGCGTGAGGAGTGCAAGGCTGAGCAGGTCAGTGGCTACCACCACGCCTGTTTCATGGGCGTGAGCCGCCTTTACAAATTCGCGGTAATCGCATACCTCGCCCGTAGCATCCGGGTATTGCAGCAAAGCTCCAAATACCTTGTCGTTGAATTTAAACTCGCGGTGGTTTCCGATGATCAACTCAATTCCCATCGGAATGGCCCTGGTTTTGAGCACGTCAATTGTTTGCGGAAAGCATTGTGCTGACACGTAAAATATGTTTGCACCACGCTTAGCTGCGTCGCGGCTGCGGGCGCTGTAGAGCATACCCATGGCTTCGGCTGCGGCAGTGGCTTCATCGAGAAGCGACGCGTTGGCTATTTCCATGCCCGTAAGGTCGGTCACCATGGTTTGGAAGTTGAGCAATGCTTCCAGCCGGCCTTGTGCTATTTCACTTTGGTAAGGGGTGTAAGCCGTATACCATCCCGGATTCTCGAGCACGTTGCGCTGTATGGCAGGTGGCACGATGGTGTTGTAATAGCCCATACCCATATAGGTGCGGTACACTTTGTTCTTTGCGGCAAGTGTTTTCAGCTCGCGCAGGTACCAATGCTCACTGCGGCTGCCGGACAATTCCAGCGGCTTGGGCAGTCGTATATTTGAGGGAACTGTAAGGTCAATCAGTGCATCTAGTGACTCGACACCAATGCTTTGAAGCATCTCTTCTACTTCGTGTTCTCTGGGACCGATATGTCGTTTTGGAAAATCTCTAAGTGGCATGGGAATATGGATTCGGGTTGGTGGTAAAAATGTGCGCAAATATAATCACAAAGGCATGATTTCTTTGCTGCATTTATCAGCATTGCCTTAACCCTGCAGTCATAAATTTGTTGACGTCAAGAAGAGAATTGTGGGGCCCTGATCTTACATTTCTTTCCGCTTCCGCAAAAATGAACATGCGAACGATTGCAGTCTTTGTAACTGTGATTGCCCATACATGATTACTTTTACCGCAGCTACCATGAAAAAAATTATCATTCCTTTTGTACTTGCCCTGTGCGCCTTCAGCAGCCAGGCACAAGAAGTGTATACGCTCACCCTCATGAACGGGCGTGAAGTGCCCGTGTTTAACTTCAACGACAGCAGCTATACCGATCTGCAATTCACCTTTGACAAAAATTATTTCAAACGCGAAAGGCTCAATTTGAAAGAGCGCCGCAAAGCTGGCGACTATTTCAATACAGATATCCGCTCAGCCAAAGCCGAGAAGTATCCCGTGGTGATGGTGCAGGGCAAGCGCACGCGCGACGAAGTTTTTGCCGTGGAGCGACCCAATGGATCGGAGAAAATATTCTATGAATATGACGAGGAAGAGGGCAATTACCTTTCCGTTGATGCCATGCGCTCCTTCGCTGCCGGGCAGAGCGATGCATTCGCTTCAAAAACTGGCCGTTCATGGCTTTATGCCGGACTCGGATTGGGTGCCGCCGCCGGTTTTGCGGCCAGAGGCAGCATACTCGCATTGGCCGTGCCACCGCTATTTGCCTTGAGCACCAAAATCCCAACTGTGCGCATTCCGCCCCACAAGATGAGCAGCCTGGCTTATCAACACAATGATGATTATGCGCGCGGTTTCGAGACCCAAACCCGAAGCCGCAATTTAAGGCAGGCGCTCAAAGGCAGTGCCATAGGCGTGGCAGCTGGTCTCATTGCCTTTAGCATTTTGGACAGCAATCCCTGAGCCGTGCGCAGCAAGTTCGCAGCCCTGGCCAACTTCCTCGCTGACTCCAACTTATTTATAGCCTTGGGTGCAGCGGGCTTTGCCGGTTGCAGCTATTGGTTTTTCGGCCTTCCGGCAAATGGTTTTCTACTGCTGCTGGTATTCTCCGGCACGCTTTTCATGTACAATTTTCAACGCATGGTGGGCGATCTCGGCCCGAATAGCCGCCTGCGTCGGGCAAAAACTGCGCTTATGTACGCAGGCGCGGTGGGCGCATTGATCGCGGCCACCCAGATTCATTTCATCGTTGCATCGGTGCTCCTTGTTGCAGCGGTCTTGGCAATCGCTTACGCAGTGCCACCCAAAACCTTTATGCCAGCTTTGAAGCAGAAAAGGATTGGCCATGGCACTTTGCGCAAAACGCCTTATTTCAAAACCTGGACCATAATGCTGGTGTGGTTGCTCACTGGAATTGGCGCGCCAATGTTTGACCAGGCCATCAATGAATCCTGGACCAATGAGGGCACTACGGCCTTTTTTATCGCGATGCAGGGCGGACTTGTACTAGCGCTTACAGCCGCATTCGATATAAGGGACTTGCCTTATGACGACCCGCAGCAGCGCACCCTTCCACAGATTTTGGGGGTGACTGGCACCATCCGGCTTTCGCAAAATGCACTTCGGCTCTCCATGCTCGCAGCGGCCTTGCTCTACCTGAGCGGCGATACGAGTGCATTTCTATTGACCGCCCATGTCATGAGCAGCTTGTTTGCACTGCTCCTGGTCAGGAAGTCAGCACCTCAGCGCAATCCCCTGTTTTTTTCCATTTGGATTGATGGCTTGCTGGTACTTCAGGCCGCGTTGTTTTTCGCGCTGTACCAACTCTGAATAGCACCTTTTAGCCTTTGGACCTCATGCAGGTTCAATCACCGAAGGAGATGCCCAGACCTCGGGCAGCATTCACGAGGGTTCCCGAAGTATTCACGTAGTTGTATGATGAAATCGCTTCCTGGATAGATACAGAACTGAAGTCATTGTTTTTGAGCACCACCAATTCGCCAAAGCGGCCCGCCAGCACCAGGTCAAAAGCTTTCACGCCAAATACGGAAGCCAGTACCCGGTCGTAAGCCGTAGGTGTGCCTCCGCGCTGTATGTGGCCCAGTACCGTTTCCCTGATATCGGCCTCTACGCCATTGTCTTTGAGTTGTTGTGCAAGGGTGTAAGCCACACCGCCAAGGCGGACAGCATTACGCCCTGCCTCACCTTCTGAGGCGGTGACACTGCCGTTTTTGGCTACAGCCCCTTCAGCCACTACGATGTTTACGAAACCCCGACCGCTGTCATAGCGCGCGTTGATGCGCTGCACAATAGAAGCCACATCGTAGGGAATTTCAGGAATCAGGCAGACCTCGGCACCTCCGGCAAGCGCGGTGTAGAGGGCTATCCATCCGGCATCGCGGCCCATCACTTCCATGATCATCACCCTATGGTGGCTGCTTGCAGTGGTTACGAGTCGGTCAAATGCATCGGTAGCGGTTTGCACTGCAGTTTGAAATCCAAAGGTGAAATCGGTGGATGACAAATCATTGTCGATGGTTTTGGGCACCCCAACCGTTGGCATACCGGCTTCATTTAAGGCGTATGAGATGGCCTGCGAACCATCGCCGCCAATGTTGATCAGTGCATCAAAACCTTGTGATTTCATTCGCTCCACCAGCCAGGGTATGCGGTTCTCTTCCCTGGTGCTTCCATCAGGCGCCTTCGTTACGTAGCGCATGGGATTGCCTTTGTTCGTGGTTTTGATGATGGTACCGCCGCGCACGTGAATCCCGGCTGTGGTGGTTGCATCGAGCCGCATAAGGCGAGGCGGTTCCTCCATAATCCCAACGAATGCCTCCATGCTGCCCCAAACTTCCCATTTGCCTTCCTGGCCTGCGCGCTTTACGATGCCTCTGATCACAGCATTGAGGCCGGGACAATCGCCACCACCCGTGGCTACCAATAATTTTTTCTTTTTCACAATGATTACTTTAGCCCGAAAATAGGTAATGTCGCCAGAACGGAGCCAATCAAGCAAAGATTTGACATCACATCGATTCAATTTCTTGCTTAGAATTGATTACTCTTACATTTGTAGCCAATACCCAACCTAATTTTTGAATATGAACGCTTCCTGTAAATCAACTCATATCGCTCGCGCCTTTGTCGGCTGCTGTGTCATCGCCTTGCTCTCGGTAGCTTGCAAATCGAAAAGTGACATGGGCAAGAATATCAATCAAAATGCGGATGAATTGCAGGCGCAGGTCGATTCTGCGGCGGCTGCTCAAAAGGAAGAAGTGGTGGCTGCAGTGCACGACACTTTGATCATTGGAATGGCCCGCACGGCTTGCTTCGGACAGTGTCCGGTGTTCAAAATCAGGGTTTACGAAAGTGGATATGCCACTTATGAGGGTATCAATTTCGTGGATCGCATGGGCAAATTTTACGCAAGAATACCAGAGGCTGACCTCAACACAATCTTTGAAGAAAGCAAGCAGGCCGGCTTTTTTGAATTCGAGAATGTGTACGACAAGCAAGGTTTGATGGACTTTCCCTCAGCAAGCCTTACCATTGCCGAAGGGGATCAAAGAAAAACTGTCATTGCCAGATGGGACGTACCAAAAAGCGTGAGCAATTTTTTCGCTAAAGTTGATGGCATACTGGAAAATCAGGAATGGAAGCCTCAAGTCCATGATTAATGCGGGTGAGCGTGTGTACCAAAACCTCAGACCTCGTGATTTTAAGGGCATTGTCTCGATAAGCGCTTTTGCTATCTTTGCCGACCCCAAATCGCACGGCAGCTACAGTCCAACAGGCATCTCATTCTTATGCAAAAACTCTCGATAGTCATTCCGGCTTACAATGAAGCCCGCACCATACACCTGATTCTGGATAAGGTAAAAGGCGTGGAGCTGCGCGGAGGTCTGGCCAAAGAAATTATCATCGTCAACGATTGCTCAAGTGATGAAACTGTGGCTTCAGTGCAGCGCTACATGGCCCAGAATCATGAAATGCCAATCGTGCTACACAGCCACGAAAAGAATCAGGGCAAGGGCGCTGCGCTCCACACGGGTATCAAATTGGCAACAGGTGACATCCTGATCATTCAGGACGCTGACCTCGAATACGACCCGGAAGAGTATAACTTGCTGCTGCGACCCATGCTCGACGGTGTGGCCGATGTGGTATACGGTTCGCGCTTTATGGGCGGCAATCCGCACCGCATCCTCTTTTTTTGGCACTCATTGGGCAACAAGTTTTTGACTTTCATTTCCAACATGTTTACCAACCTCAACCTCACAGATATGGAGACGTGCTACAAGATGTTTCGCACGCCGATTATCCAAAATCTGGACTTGAAAGAAAAGCGCTTTGGCTTTGAACCTGAGGTTACTGCAAAGATTTCGCGCATACCGCGCATCCGCATTTACGAAGTGGGAATATCCTATTACGGCCGCACCTACGAAGAGGGTAAGAAAATAGGCTGGCGGGATGGCTTTAGGGCCCTGTACTGCATGCTGAAGTACGGCTTATTTGGGCGTTGATAAATCAGAAGTGGCCTCAATGCGGCAGTTTTCTATTTTTGCGAAAGCGCCAGTAATTACCTGAACATCAAACCTCCTTGGGATCGTATTTCACAAACATACTGATCCAGATAGAACGGGATAGACGGTAAATTATCGGCAGGAGCAGCACCAATAAAAACACACCTCCAATGAGAAATTCGAGCGCATTTTCTTCAAAAGTCCATGTGAACAATCCCAATGCTTCGAAGGTGATTAAGGCAACATACCAGGCCACCCAAAGGGCCACCGTGAGGGCATAACTCACATAGGCGGCGCCAAAATAAAATCCAGGCTCCGGCTCAAACTTCTGCCCACAATGGGAACATTTCTTATGCATCGCACCAATCTGCGATGAATAGGCTTTTCTGGAAATAAACAAAGGGGCTTGCTGGCACCTTGGGCAGGTAAATGTGAGTATTGAATAGAGTTTGCTTCCTTTAAATGCCATTTCAGATTTTCCGTATCCTGCAAAGTTAAGCTTAACTTAAGGGATTCACGTGACAAATGACACACAGCACTGCTGTAATGTGTTAAATCAAACGATGCGAAACTTGCCCTGGAAAGCTTTCCAATCCCAGAGAAAATTCTCAATGGCTTCGCGAAGGCGCTGAATAAAGATAGGATTGGGAGCGTCGAGCGACCTAAAGTACTCTTCCTGATACTTGTTGAGCTCATACCGGCAGAAGAGGGCTTTGGCCATAGCCGTGGGCACATTCTTGCTGGGATGATTTTTACGCATCATGAATTTGCGGGTCTCGGCCACCATGCGGGCCAGCTCCATTTTATCAAGCTCATACATTTCAGCAAAGCGGGCGAGAATATGCTCGGTGATGCGCTTGTCCTGGCCACTTTCAAAAAACTCTGGTATACGCTGTAAATTTCCGGCAAGGACTACCAGCGTAAATGGACCGATGTCGTCAGGACTTACTTGCGGAGGGCGAACAAACTCGGGTGAGTCATTGATAAGTCCCACAATTTCTTCAAAGCCATTATCCACAAGCGCCTGTATGGCGTTGACAAATACATGAGCGACTTTCGCTTCGGTCAGTTTTTTCTTTCCGAAAAATGTGAGCATGGTTTCCACTAAATTACCTTTCATTAGGTATAAGTGCAAAGCTAGAGAAGCTTAATGGGCGCTACAAGTTGAGCAACTATCATTATCAACAAAGTTTTCAACCCACAGCCATGCAGAAGTCGGGACAGAACGCGGCAATTCTTGCTTTTCATGACAAAAATCACATTTTAAAATGACCTTTATCACCCACCGTGCAGGGACAAAAAACCAACTTTGAGTCAACAACATAAAGTACCATGAAAAAGAGAGAACCCGTATCAGCTATCATGACCGTTGAACTCGTCACCGTGCACAATGGAAAACACAACCTCAGGGATGTAAAAGACATTTTTCGCAAGAAAAACATCCGACACTTGCCTGTAATGGAGGGTGAAAAGCTCGTGGGCATCATCAGTAAAAATGACATTATGCGCCTGAGCTTCGGCAGCATGTTCGACAACCAGGGCGAGGGCGACGAGGCCATCCTCGACATGCTCACCATAGACCAGGTCATGAGCAGCCACCCGGTAAGCGTGAGCAGCGACACCTCCGTCAAGGATGTGGCTGAAATATTTGTAAAAGAACAATTTCACTCCCTACCGGTAAACGAAGAAGGCAAGCTTGTAGGTATCGTAACCAGCACCGATGTAATACGCTACCTGCTCGACCAGTATTAAAAGCTTGGCTGAAAGGCTCAAAACATATGGGTCTTTGACCGATTCGCAAAGAAGAGCGCACCACAAAGGGCGCTCTTCTTGCAATTATGAGCACCTTTATGGTCTCATCAAGTAGCAAGTGAAAATGAAAAATGTAAGGCATCCCTGGCACGAAGTGAACCCGCATTGCGAGGACAAAGGAGAAATAAGGGGAATCATTGAAATACCCAGCGGCACGCGCGCCAAGTACGAGCTCGATAAGGACAGCGGCCTGCTCAAGCTGGACCGCGTTCTCTATTCGGCCATGTATTACCCTGCCAATTACGGCTTTATTCCAAAAACCTACGGTGAGGACAATGACCCCCTGGACATCCTCATTTTTTCACAAATCAATGTGGTTCCGCTCTGCATCGTTCCCGCCAGGGTGATTGGCATGATGCAAATGATCGACAATGGCGAGAATGACGAAAAAATCATTGCCGTAGCCGCCGGCGACCCCAGCCTTGGCCATATCCACGACATCGGCGACTTGCCAGGTCACCTCATCTCCGAGCTGCGCAACTTCTTTGAAGACTACAAGAAACTGGAAAAGAAAACGGTAGCGGTCGATGAATTTCAGGACAAGGCAGCAGCCCTGAAAATTATTGCAGAATGCCTTGAGCGCTACAAGAACAATTTTGGAAAATGACGGGGCATTTGTTATCCGACCTACTTGAAAATTCGCCCCACCGTCAAAGCCAGAATTTTCAAATCCTCCCCAAAACTCCGGCGATCGATATAGTCTAAGTTAAGGGCCAGCTTTGCAGGCATCACCTCACCAATGTAGGTCCTTTGCGGGTCATCGCTTTTGGCCAGCAGCTCGCTTTCGTGAAAATACCGGAGCGAAGCATAATCGGTAATTCCGGGCTTGACATTGAGCACCCTTTTTTGCTCGGCAGTGTACATCGCGACATATTCAGGTACTTCAGGTCTCGGGCCCACCAGGCTCATGTCGCCGAAGAGCACATTGATCAATTGCGGCAGCTCATCGATTTTGTACTTCCGTAAAATGTAACCAACCCGGGTCACCCTCGGGTCGCGGTGGCCTATGGTGAGCTTGCCCGCCTTATCGGCAAATGGGCGCATACTGCGAAACTTGTACATCCCAAATAGCCTGCCCCCCTGCCCTACCCGCTGCTGCACGTAGAATGCGCCACCCCTGGAACCCAACACTACAGCAAGGGCAATGATCAAAAACAAAGGCGATAACAGAAGCAGCGCAATCAAAGAAACTACCCTGTCGAAGATGGCCTTCATGAAGCCTGCATCACTTGTTCGACGGCAGTAGCCACTGCATTTACGACTTCGGCGACTTGCGCATCGCTGAGGTCGAAATAAAGCGGAAGGCTGATTTCATTCTCGTACTGCGCAAAGGCATGCGGATAGTGCGCCATCTCGTAGCCAAGGTTGCGGTAAGCCGTGAGCATAGGCAATGGAATGAAATGCACATTCACGGCCACATCACTTTCGGCAATGGCAGCGATGATGGCATCGCGCACCTGCTCAGTTGCGCCCTTGATGCGCAGCTGGTAGAGGTGGTAGGAACTCTCCATGTCAGCATTCTCGAATTGTGGCGTGATGGCCCATTCGTGGCCGGCAAGGGCTTCATTGTAAGCCGCACAAATCGCACGGCGGCGCGGAATGGTTTCGCTCTCGTAGCGCGACAATTCCACCAAGCCGATGGCGGCCTGTATGTCGGTCATGTTGCATTTAAAGCCCGGAGCGATCACGTCGTAGCGCCATGCGCCTTTTTGGGTTTTGGCGAGGGCGTCTTTGTTTTGGCCGTGCAGGCTCATGGTGCAGAGCCATTTGTAGGCCTCCTCGTGGTCGAAGTGGTCGGGAAAGTTGAGGCAGATGGCGCCACCCTCGGCGGTGGTCAGGTTTTTCACAGCATGAAATGAAAATGCCGTGCCATCGGCCACCGCGCCGAGCATTTTGTCTTTGTACTTCGCCCCGAATCCGTGGGCTGAGTCGGCCAGCAGGGCCATGCGTCCGAGCGCTTCCTGAATGTTGCCGGAAGGCTTAAAAAGCTTGTTGAGTTCGGGGTCTTTTACAATTTGCCACAAGGCGTCGTAATCGCAAGGCGTACCGGCTACGTCGACGGGAATGATGGCCTTGGTGCGTTCGGTCACGGCCGCGCGCACCTTGGCGGGATCCATATTGAAGCCACCCGGCAGGCAGTCGACCATCACGGGCCTGGCGCCGCAGTGTATCACCACATTTGCAGTAGCGCAATAGGTGTAAGCTGGAATGATCACCTCATCGCCGGGACCTATGCCAAACCAGCGCAGCACCAACTCGATACCCGCCGTAGCGGAGCCGAAGCACACCGTCTTTTTGGCGCCGGTGTAGTCCGAGATTTCCTGCTCAAAGCGCTTGGTGCGCGGCCCCGTAGTGATCCATCCGGAAAGCAAGGCAGCGCTTACTTCGTCTACAATCTTTTGGTCCATGCGGGGCGGCGAGAAGGGTATCATGTGCTGAATATTTGTATGCAAAGGTAAGCAACCCTGAGGCATAGATTAGATTATGCTTCGCACCCAAATGAGCGCGACTGCTGTGAGGATGGCAATGCCAAAACTCAGCAAAGTGCCTATCATGATGTACTCGGTGAGCTTTCGGTCTTGCGCTTCCTTGAGGTCGCCAAAGCGAAAAATCGATTTTGCCGCAAGCAAAAAACCCACTCCCGACCATTGACCCACGAGGATGAACAGCAGTATGAGCAGGCGCTCCAGCATACCGATGTACTTGCCCGCGTTGGCCAGCGAGGTGTTCTTGCTGCGCTCAGGACTGAAATTGGAGAGCAGCACCTGCATAACGACAGATACCGGTGTGGTCAAGAACACAATGGCCACTGCAAGCAATGCCGATCCGGGACCAATTCCTGGAAAATCTGTAGTTGACGGCTCGGTATATATCCACCATGCCGCTGTGAGCACTGTGAGGTGTAATGCCTGATCAATGAAAAACCATCGGCGCTTGCTGCGCGCATTTTGGGAGTAGAGCTTGAGCGCGTCTATTGCCAGATGCAGAGCAGCAATGGGCAAGGCATAGCGCCAAAAATCCAAATCGCCCACGATGAGCATGAGCAAGGCGAAGTGAATGAGCACGTGAAAGTAAAGTTTGGATGAGCGTGCCTTTCGGCGCTCCTTCTCTTCCACCCATGAGGCAGGCTGCAACACAAAATCGCCGATGAGGTGGGCGAGCAGGAGCTGGGCCATCAGCATCATGACAGCAGGCTTTGGATTTTGCGGCTGTACATGGCATCGAGCGCTTGTACCTCATCCCAGTGTGCACGGCTTACCCTGTCGCTCACCGACGATTGCGAAATGCCAAGGCGTTGTGCAATGGTGGCCTGCTTGAGGCCGGGCTCTGGTAGCAGCATGGCAATCACCTCAGCCGAGAGCGGTGTCCACTGGTCCATAAATACTGAAGCAAGGCGCAGGTATAAATCCATATCAGCATTGAAGTCGGGCCATGGAGAGCGCAAAGCCAGGCGCCGCTTCTCGTCCTTCAGCTGGTCGAATCGACTGCCGGAGTTTACAAAAGCTTCGCCATTGCGCTCTGTGATCGCCGCAGCTTCATGCTCCATGCGGCCTATGCCGATGGCCATGCGCACGTCGAGGTCTTTTTCGCATTTTATGGCGGCTTTAATGTTGAGGGCTACCTGCAATGCATTGGCGGAATTGCGCACCTCGACCTGAAAAGCATCGCCGCGGTATATTTCCCAGTCTTGCGGGGTTCGGCCCAGGCTGCCCAGCACCCGCTTCAGGGGTTCCAACCATTGGCTGGGTGCAGCGGCCTGCTGAGAGCCGGCAATATCGCCGGTGATGATGCCAGTGTATGTGCGTTTCGCCATAATAGATGAATTCGTGAGGATGGGCTTTCGCCAAAAGGATTTAGGCAAATATACCAATATCCTCAAATATCGGGTATAAACCCGATAATCGACAATATCGGCTCTGGAGTCGATATTTAAAAATATCGGCTTTAAAGGCGATAAATGGATTTATCGATTTGAGGGCACATAATTGCCGGGCAGCAAACCCTAAATCCTTTTTTATCTGCGCTATCTGCGTAATCCCTGGCCGAACACGCAGTTGGCGGCTGCGGGCCCATCCAGTGAGCGAAGCGAACCTAAATCTTTTTTTATCTGCGAAATCTGCGCAATCAGCGGGCCACCAGATACCTCACAATCGCCTCGGCCGCATTCCCATCGCCATAGAGATCACGGCTAAAATCATTTTTGCGGGAGCGCATCTCTTTGACCTTGGCCAGAATGTCAGCTGCATCGGCCTGTGCGAGTACGTTGTAGCCTTGCTCCACAAGTTCCACCCACTCGGTTTGGTCGCGGAGGGTCACGCAATTCTTGCCGAAGAAGAAGGCCTCCTTTTGCAGGCCGCCGCTATCGGTGAGCACGAGGCTGCAATGCTTGAGCAGCTCGATCATTTCAAAATAGCCCACCGGATCGATGAGGTCTACATCGAGCTTGATTCCTGAAGCCTGCAGCTTGGCTTTGGTGCGCGGATGCAGTGGCAGCAGTACGCGGCTGTCGCGGTGTGTCGTGTTGAGGGCTTCCGCAAAAGCAGCGAGTCGCGCAGGATCGTCGGTATTCTCGGCACGGTGAAGAGTGCAAAGGGCAAAGTCGCCCTGCAGCAAGGCAGGGTCGAGGGTCGACTTCTCAGCGGAGTATTGCGCATAATAGCGGGCTGCGTCGAGCATCACGTCACCCGTGCGCACCACCTCACAATCGAAATGGTCAAAACCCTCTGCGCGGAGGTTGGTCACAGCACTGTCGGTAGGGCAAAAGAGAAAATCGGAAATGCGGTCGGTGAGGATGCGGTTTACCTCCTCGGGCATGGCCATATTGAAGCTGCGCAGCCCGGCCTCCACATGTCCCACCTTCACGTGCAGCTTGCGCGCGGCAAGGGCTCCGGCCAG
>DAIRDH010000034.1:20042-35146 GCA_036796255.1 Cryomorphaceae bacterium | reverse complement strand
CCCCACACCTGAATCTGCGCAATGCGCTTGAGCCGCGAAAGTGCCAGCTCCAGCAGCACAGCGCGTTTTGAGCCCATAAGTTCATGCCACTCATCGGCGATTACAAAGCTGAGCTTGCCGAGGTAGTCGGCATAGCCCTTGTTTGAAATCATCAGGTGCAGGCTTTCAGGGGTCGTGATGAGCACTTCGGGCGGCTTCTTTTTCAGGCGGGCGCGCTCGCTGGTCGAGGTATCGCCGGTGCGGATGGCCACTTCCCAGTCGATGCCGACTTCGTCGCAAAATTCCGTGCAAGCCCGCTTGATGTCTTTGGTGAGTGCACGTACCGGGGTGATCCACAGTATGCGCAATCCGCGCTTGCTTTGCTTGGGCTGCCTGAGGTCGGCTTCGAGCGTGGCAAGCGCTGCACCGATGAAGAGCGCGTAGGTTTTTCCACTGCCCGTGGGGGCGTTGAGCATCCCCGATTTGCCGGCAAGGCAGGCCTTCCAGGTATTTTCCTGAAAGGGGAAGGGCCGCCATCGGCGGCCCTTAAACCAATCGTAGGCCAGTTGCAATGCCGCTTTTGACATTGCTCAGTTAAAATGCGGGACGCTCGGGACTGTTGTCGAGGATCGTATCGATGCGCTCCATAACTTCGGGGGTGAGTTTGTCGAGGTGATCCGTCACTTTCAGATTTTCGGCCAGTTGCTCTTCGCGGCTTGCTCCAAGAATTACGGTGCTTACGTTTTCGTTTTTCAGGCACCAGGCAATGGCCATGTGCGTCATCGACACACCAACTTCATCGGCGAAGGCCGTGAGTTTTTTCACTTTCCCCAGGGTTTCTTCCACCAGCAATTTGTCACTGAGCCATGAGAGCTCGGCGCGTTTGAGGCGGGTTTCTCCTTCCTTGCCATCGTTGTATTTTCCGGTAAGGATACCTGAGGCCAGAGGGCTCCAGATGGTGGTGCCGAGGCCCACCGTTTTGTAAATCTGCGAAAACTCCACTTCTACCTTGCGCCTCACCAGCATGTTGTATTGCGGCTGCTCCATCACCGGGCCAATGAGCTTGTAGCGCTGGGCCACCATATGGGCTTCCATGATTTCCTGGGCACTCCATTCGCTTGTGCCCCAGTACAATATTTTGCCTTGAGCGATAAGGTGGTGCATGGCCCATACCGTTTCTTCAATGGGGGTTTGCTTGTCGGGGCGGTGGCAGAAAAAGAGGTCGAGGTAATCGACCTGCAGGCGCTTGAGTGCATCGTGGCAGGCCTCAAAAATGTGCTTTCGGCTCAATCCTTTTTGCGTAGGCAGTTGTCCGCCCGCACCAAAGAATACCTTGCTCGAAACGATGAAGGTATCGCGTTGCCAGCCCAATTTTTTCAGGATTTTGCCCATCACGCGCTCTGACTCGCCTGCGGCATACACCTCGGCATTGTCAAAGAAATTGATGCCGGCATCATAGGCCATTTTCATCAGCGCCTCTGAGGTGCCATCTTGTATTTGGTTGCCAAAGGTGATCCACGAACCGAAGGAGAGTTCGCTTACTTGAAGTCCTGATTTTCCTAATCGTCGGTAATTCATGGGTTTGGTTTTATTGGGGTTTGTGAATGGGTGTGGTCAATGAGAACAGCAGTTTGTACTTCCGGGTTCAAATATCACAAATGAATAAGGCAATGTACTTGCTTTTGCAAAAACTTGTGATATTTACACCCTACGAAATTCATAAGAAAAACTCCAACTTGGCGCTGTTTAGCAAATCAAATTCCCGCAATGAGACCCTTTCCCGCAAAGAGTTCGAGCAGGTATTTGATTTGTATTACGAGCCGATCAGGAACTTTTTGTACTACAAATGCAGTGATGCCGAGTTGAGTGAAGACGTAGCGCAGGATGCATTTGTGAAGTTGTGGGAAACCCGTGATCGCCTTGACAAATCATCGCTTAAGGCGTATTTGTACACCATTGCTGGCAACTTGTTAATTAACCAGCTTAAGCGCAACCAACTCAAGTACAAATTTCTTAACTTGCAGTCTGACCAATCCGACAAGCAAGCACCTGATTACCTTATTGAGATGAAGGAGTTTGACCAAAAACTTCAGGATGCGCTGGCCAAAATTCCCGATGGAGCCCGGGAGGTGTTTTTAATGAATAGAATTGATGACCTCAAGTATCACGAAATTGCTGAGCGCCTCGGGTTGGGCGTAAAGGCGGTGGAAAAGAGGATGTCCAAAGCATTGGCCATCCTGCGAGATAATCTGGGAAAAAATTTGTGACGAGATGAGTGACGATTTAAAGCAATGGGATGATGCCTTGAAAGCCAAAATGAGCGGCATGCAAGTACCCTTCACGGCAAGCGATACTGCCAGGGCGCGGCTGAAGGTGATGGCCCGCATCGATAGCGAAACGAACGAGACTCCCGTGATTCGCCTCAGGTCAGGGTGGTATGGCCTCAGGGCTGCATCAATTATTGCTTTCGCAATCGGACTTCCTTTTTTGTTTTACTTTTTGGGCCTCAAGACCATCGAGAATTCAAGCAATGAGCAATTTGCGATGATTTTGCCCGATGGGTCGGCTGTTGAGTTAAGTCCAAATTCTTCCATCCAATATCACAACCTGGGATGGTCTTTTTCGAGAAGCTTAATTCTCGAAGGGGAGGCTTTCTTTGAGGTGAAGCCAGGCCGACAATTCCGTGTAAGGACTGCACTAGGCGAAGTTCAGGTGCTTGGTACTTCTTTTTCTGTTTGGGCCAATGCTGAGCGACTTACAGTGCATTGCCTTTCTGGGAAGGTATGTGCGAAAACCAAAACTGAGCAGATGGAATTGAGCCCAGGTGAGCTGGCATTTTGCAAGCGCAAGGAGCTCAAGCTCTTGAAAGAGCCTTATGTGAGCACTACTGCCGTATTGCCTCAGATTGGCGACACTTTGGTTTTTGAAAACGCTCCCTTGAGTCTGGTATATGCAGAATTGGAAAAGGCTTTCGATATCTCCGTTACATCTACCCTCTCTCCCTCCTTAAAATATACGGGTCAGCTTTATAAAAATGATAGAGCAGGCAGTTTAGAAATTCTTGCCAAGACTTTTGGGGCGAGCTATAAAGAAGGAGAAGGAAGCATTACCCTCATGCCTTGAAACGTGTCGCGCTGGTTCTGGCCTTGTCTCTATGTGCCGTTCATTTTGTCCAGGGACAAGACGGCAAGGATCCGCTTTCGTTGAAGCGACTTGAAGGGAAGCCACTTACTCGCGCAGTGAAGCACCTTCAAATTAAGCTAGAAGCTTCATTTTCGTTCAGTTCGGGCAGCATTGACAAAATCATCGTACCGATGTTGCCAGATACCCTTACAGGTGTTGGCGGCTTTTTGGAAATCACATTGAAAGGGTCGGGCTTGGCTTTTGAGCGGATAGGATCGACTTATGTGATATTTGAATCCGACCAGAAAGAGGTCAGCAAACCAGCGCGGCGAAACAATTTTGACCTGAGTGGTGTGGTGCGGGATGTGGATACCGGAGAGGCCCTCCCATTCGCTTCGATCGGTATGCCAGGTACTGCCCTTGCTACCACAGCCAACTCCGATGGCAAGTTTAGCCTGGTGAAAGTGCCCAATGATACCATGCTCATAGCAGTGCGCTATTTGGGCTACAAGCCTTTAAATTTCAGACTCAATGCACAAAATAGCAAAGATTTCCTTGCCCTCAATATGGTGAAGCAGGAGCGCGTTTTGCCCTCAGTGGTCATCACAGCCGAACGTGATGAAATGCTGGAGCTCGGCGAAAGGGCAGGGCAGCTCGCATTCAATCCCGCTGATATTGCGCGGCTGCCAAATCTTGGCGAGGTAGACCTTTTTGCTGCTCTTCGGCTACTCCCTGGCGTGAGTAGCAATACAGAGGCCTCATCGGGATTGCGTATTCGCGGATCAGCCTCCGATGAAAATCTGATTCTATTTGACGGAATAGTGCTCTATCATGTCGATCATTTTTTCGGTTTTCTCACCGCTTTCAACAGCAATGTAGTGAAGAACGTGCAGGTGAGCAAGGGCGGCTATGGCGCCAAATATGGCAGCAGGGCGAGTGGACTTGTTGATATCACTGGCATAGATGGCAACAAGAAGGAGCCAGCCCTCTCAGTAGAGACTGGAATGTTGAGCGCCAACGTAGTGGCTGAACTGCCCATTGTCGAGAATAAAGCTTCTTTAGTTTTAGCGTATCGGCGGTCATACACGGGATTGCTGCGCACGCCCACTTACCGGGCCATGTTTAACAATGTATTCAACTCGAGCATACCCAATGTGGAGTCCAACAATGTTGATGTCTTCGAAGGTGATGCTGTACCAGACTTTTCATTCAATGACCTCAATGTCAAATTTCACTTCAACCCGACAGACAAAGATGCTATTGCCATCAGTTTTTACCAGGGTCAGGACGATTTGAATATTGCCTTTGGCGCCGAGGCCGACGGGGTAACCCGAGTCTCGGAGGATGCCACAAACTGGGGCAATCGAGGAGGCAGTATTAAATGGTCCCGAAAATGGAATGACCGATTATTTACATATGCCAATTACGGTATCTCGCGTTATCGAAGTGATCTGAATGCCGAGGTTTCTTTTTTTCTTGATGGAGACCAGTTGCTGAGCAGGCGATTTTTCGAGCAGGGCGTCAATTTGAATGACAATACCCTCCGGATTGACAACTCTTATGAGCTAAGTACCACTTCCAAGCTCGAGTTTGGAGCGTGGCACTCTGACTACCAAGTGTTGCTGCAGTCTCAGGATCAGGATTTTATATTTAGCGACAGCGTGCAGGCTGCCACGCTCGGTGCACTTTATCTGGATTATGAAAAACGCCTTGGTGACTTCAGCGTAAAGGGAGGCCTGCGCACATCACAATACAGCGGAAATGATCAAGCCTACCTTGAGCCTCGCATTTCACTGACCTACCAGATTAACAAAATGCTGGGCTTGAAGGCTGCAGGGGGTAGATACTACCAAATGATCAGACGGCTCAATGAGCGCAGCCTTTATTTTAGTATCCCGGAAACCTGGGCGCTTTCAGGCGAAACGGATGTGCCAGTACTTCAAAGCGATCAATACATCCTTGGAGCATTGATAAAGCACCGCGAATGGGAACTCGACCTCGAGGCTTACCACAAGGTGGAAAGCGGCATTGTAGAATTTCTTTTCCCGGAATTTGGGATCGCCAGCGGGAGTTTAGATCAATTTGCCATTGGTGGCGAACGGCGAATTTTCGGTGTTGATGCCTTGTTGCGGCGCACTTTTGGAAAGCAGCACGTGCTGCTGGGCTACACTTGGCTCGACGCCCGCTCCAGATATGAGGGTGTCAACAACGGTGATTTCTTTAGAAGTTTGGGTGTATCACAGCACGAATTCAATGCGGTTTACAAAATTGGACACAACAGGTGGGATTTCTCCGGTTCGTTTGTATTAGCGAGTGGATTGCCATACACACCGGTATTGGGTACATTTGTGGTAACACTTGAAAATGGTGAGCAGCAGCAATTTGTAAGCTTGGGAAGGGTGAATTCCAGCCGTACTTCATGGAATCACCGCCTTGACCTTGCAGCTACTTACACCATTCCGCTCAAGCGGGGGGCCATAAAATGCGGCTTGTCTATATATAACGTTTACAACAACATGAACGTAATGTTTATAGATTATTTTGAAGTTCCCGAAGAAGGAACAGAATTTTTTAACCTTGGAAGGAGAGAAGTAAATGGGCTCGGATTTACACCGTCACTGTTTTTGAGACTGAGAATATGAGGAGATTAAAATTCGATAGTTTGCTATATCTGTTAATTGCATCAGCATTTATGATGGGGTGTGAACAGGATGACGGCAACGAAATGCTCGACATTGACAAATTGATCATCGTTGAAGGATACGTGTATGCCGGAGAGCCGATCGATCACCTCAAGCTGTCAAAAATACACGGCGGGGGCAGTTACCTTCCCGTACCTGTGCACAATGCTGAGGTACGGGTGATGCAGGGAGATTTCACCTTTCAACTCTTAGAAAACGACACTACTCCTGGCCTGTATCAGCAAGAAGGCAACGACAATGAGCTGCCTTTGAATTATGGTGTTCTCGACCTCGAAGTGAAATTTGGCGATCAGACTTACACATCCCGCACGGTGATGCCTCCGATGATGCAAGGCCTTGTTTCATCAGAGAGTTCTATTCAGTTGAGCCAATCCAATAATGAAGCGGTACTGGCGCTACTCACATGGGATGAAGTTCATGATGGCCCATATTGCGTCTTTATCAGAAACATGAATGACCTGCAACCCACAGGACATGAGGCTTCAGCAACTGCTGAAAATCCATTTCTTCAGGTGGTGCATTCCAACTCAGCTCAGCTGAAGGCAGGGCATTTTAGCCATTACGGTACATATGAAATTTACGTTTCGGCGGTGAATGCTGAATATGTAGACCTCTTCAATGCTGACGCGAGACTTACGATGACCGCTGCCCCTAGCAATATAAGCAACGGTCTTGGTGTATTTACCGCTTTCAATGGTCAGGCGGTCACGATTACAGTGGAGTAATTCAATTTCAGAACCTTCTCAACACTTTTGTCAGAAAACAATAGGCTTCAGGTAGGGTATCTTCTAACTGCGGTGTATACCACAAGTACGAGCACTTGCTCAATACTTATTACTTGTGAACAAAGATTTGCCTGAAGTTTTGAATTTGTTGCTCCGTCGCGAGCGTTTACCATTTAAGCAAAGTAAACAAGCCGCATGGAGCAAAGTAGAGGAAAGATTGAATGAGACCTCAGTGATTGAGATGAATCATTCGAGGAGCCCAATGATACTTCGACTTGCTGCCGCCCTTGTTTTTCTTGTGGTTTCTGCCAGTGCGGTAGTTTATTTTGCCGGAAAGGCAGATGTGTCGAATATGACCGGAGCTATTGCTGAGCATACCCTGCCCGATGGGTCTGCGGTAATACTCAACCAACAAGCATCATTGGAATACAACAAATGGATGTTTCAACTCGATAGGTCTGTAAACCTCCAGGGAGAAGGCTTCTTCGAAGTTGAAAAAGGCGGAGACTTCCGGGTGTATACCACGGAGGGTGTGGTAAGGGTGCTAGGCACGAGCTTCAATGTGAATTCTGAAAATGGAGCCTTCGATGTACAATGCAAAACTGGTAAAGTTGCTGTGCATATAGCTAAGGTTGGCGTCTACACACTGGTCCCTGGAGATCGTATCAGCTCCGTAGAGGGTGAAGTGAAAAAGACCAGGATAAATCCTGAATCCATCGCAGCCTGGAGCACACCGTATTACCAATTTGAAGATGCTAGCGTTGCTGAAGTTTTCGAGCGATTATCGAACGATACAGGTTACCAATTTGACATTAAAGTAGATGTAGATCTGCGCTACACAGGGCAGTTTGATGCCAATCTCAACATAGATCGCATCATGGAAATTGTGTGCAAGCCCATGGGTTTGGACTTTATGATTGACCATAAAGCGAAAGTAATCACCATCCTAAATAAATAAACTTATGCTGAAAGATCTGAACAAAATACGCATGAGCCTCAAGGCCGACAAGATTTATGGCGGAATGACACCGCTTTGGGACGAGTACTATGTAAAGTCCCAAAATCAAAAGTTTCGCAATAAATGGGAAAAGGTTAAAAGAGACAACGCTCTGTAATCCAAACAATTTTTGAAATCACTTCCCAGGGAAGAGTGAAAGGGGGCACTGTGCTATGAGTGCCCCCTATTTGTTTAGAAAGACTTATCTGAGGTAGGGATTTTTCAAGATGCTTTGTAACAGTATCGAATGCTTAGAACAACGGTTCGATACGCATCTTCATAGTAGTTTTAGTTAATCTGGTTAACACAACGCCCGGTCTCATGCCGGGCTTTGTGTTTTCAAATTTTCGCAACTACCCGACCCACCGTCTCACCTGCAAGGATATCGTCCATGTATTTCGGGATATCTTGGAGTTGAACGATATGCTGCATGGAGTCCAAATATGGAGGCCGCAACCTCCCGGTCAACATCTCCCAAATTTTGATACGCATGGGGTAAGGCGTCTCCGCCGACTCGATTCCCAACAAATTCACTCCGTTGAGGATGAATGGAAACACCGTGGTATTCAAATCAGAAGAAACCACCAGTCCACAGGTAGCAATATTGCCGTTGCGGCTACAGGCCTTAATTAGCGTACTCAATGTGTTGCCGCCAATGGTGTCTATGCCACCGGCCCAGCGGGCTTTAAGCAGCGGTCGGCCGCTGTCGTCATTTACATCCTCGCGGTTTATGCAGTGCTTGGCGCCAATGCGCTTGAGCCATGGGTAATGTTCTATTTTGCCGCTTGAGGCAATGACGGTGTAACCGGCGGCTTTCAAAATCGACACCGCCATAGAGCCCACGCCACCGCTCGCGCCGGTCACCACTACCTCGCCCATATCGGGATGCTGCCCATTCATTTCCATCTTGTACAGGGCAAGCGCCGCTGTAAATCCACCCGTGCCGATGACCATTGCTTCGCGCAAGTCCATGCCTTTCGGCAAATGGATGACCCAGGCGGCCGGCACGCAAATGTATTCTGCAAAGCCGCCGTTGGTGTTCATTCCCAAATCGTAAGAAGTTACGAGGACCTCGTCACCTTCTTGAAATGCCTCTGTTTTGCAGCCTACTACCACACCCGAAGCATCCACGCCGGGAGTGTGCGGATAGCTGCGGGTGATGCCTTTGTGGCCACTCGCCGAGAGGGCATCTTTGTAATTGAGTGCGGCAAAGTGCACCTTAATCAACACCTCATGATCGGGTAAAAAACTCCCCGAGACTTCTTCAATTTCACGGCTAAACTTTCCGTTGGGTTGTTCGCGAATTACAAGGGCCCTGTAACTGTCTGGTAAATTCATGGCTTAGTCGATTGTGGCAATGCATTTCAATTCAATGGCGATGGGCGTGGGAAGGCAATTGATCTCGACCGTAGTACGGCAAGGCATATTGTCTTTGAAGTACTCGGCATACACCCGGTTGTAGGTTTTGAAATCGTCTTTCATGTTGGTGAGAAATACGGTCACATCTACCAATTTATCCCATGATGAGCCTGAAGCTTCCAGTACGAGCTTCACATTGTTGAACACGCTGTGGCACTGCTCCTCGATGTTGTAGCTTTTGATGCTGCCATCGGCATTTAATTCTACCCCTGGTATTTCTTTGGTGCCGCGTGACCTCGGCCCAACGCCACTCAGGAAAAGCAAATTGCCCACCCTGCGCGCGTGTGGATACATTCCTACGGGTTCGGGCGCTTTCTCGGCGTTTATGTGTTCAGTGTTTGATGTGTTCATTTGCTAATTTTACAACTAAACTAAACAATGCAGTTCGTTTAGCTGCAATCTAAACCAGGACAGATAGGGGGTGTTATGTTGTTATGGCTTTGATTTCATTTACTGACAAGGGTTTATATTGCCAAAAGGCGGATGTATATATCGATCCTTGGCGGCCGGTCGACAAGGCCCTTATCACACATGCACATGCCGACCATTCGCGCTACGGAATGGGCAGGTACCTTGCTCACCATCACAGCATTCCTGTGATGCGCTGGCGCCTCGGCGATATCGAAGCCCAGGCCATTGGGTATGCTGAGAAGATCGTGATGAATGGCGTGGAGATCAGTTTTCACCCTGCCGGACACATTCCCGGTAGCGCACAGATAAGGCTGGCGCATCGCGGCGAAATCTGGGTGATTTCGGGTGACTACAAAATCGAAGATGATGGCTTGTGTGCGCCTTTTGAGCCTGTAAAATGCACCCATTTCGTAACTGAATCTACTTTCGGGCTTCCCGTGTATCAATGGCAGAAGCAGGCCGAAACCATGGCGCAAATCAACAAGTGGTGGGCGGCCAATCGCGCAGCTGGCTTCAATTCAGTGGTACTCTGCTACGCCCTCGGTAAGGCGCAGCGCATCCTCAACAACCTCGATCCCGCCATTGGCGATATTTTCATTCACGGCGCCATCAACAACACCAACAAAGCACTGGAAAGTGTAGGCTACAAATTCACGCCATCCGCATATCTCAGCGGTGAGATCGACAAGGCTCAGGTAAAAGGGGCAATGATTCTGGCGCCTCCCTCAGTGCTGGGGTCTTCTTGGCTTAAGAAACTCAACCCTTACAAAGTGGCCACAGCCTCTGGCTGGATGAGCTTGCGTGGAGCCCGTCGCCGGCGCAATGTGGATCAGGGATTTATATTTTCTGACCACGCCGATTGGGCGGGGCTCAACAGCGCAGTACAAGCCACCGGCGCCGAAGAGGTTTTCGTGACCCACGGCTATTCCAATGTTTTCTCAAAATGGCTTAGCTTGCAAGGCATCAGTGCGCAACCTGTAGTCACCGAGTACGAAGGGGAGTTGAGCGAAATTGGCGAATCCAAAAGCGCTGAACAGGAGGAGGCATGAAAGGATTTGCCACACTCATCGCAGCGATCGACGCCACTACACGCACCACGGGCAAGCGCGATGCATTGGTGCGCTATCTGGAGCAAGCACCCGACAGCGACAAGCTGTGGTGTGTGGCCCTCCTTTCCGGAAAACGGCCAAAACGACCGGTCAAAACCGCCCTGCTCAGGCAATGGGCAGCCGAGGTGGCGGACATTCCGCTCTGGCTTTTTGAAGAGTCGTATTACGTGGTAGGTGACCTTGCGGAAACGGTGGCCCTTGTGCTCCCCGCCGCTGAGTCAGGCAACCAAGTGAGCCTCACGAAACGCATGCATCAGCTGCTTGAACTCAAGAACCTAGAGGAGTCCGAAATTGAAAAATATATCAAGGAGGCCTGGGCTGAAATGGACAGGGCCGAGCGTTTCGTGTTCAACAAGCTCATCACGGGTGGTTTTCGCATTGGCGTAAGCCAAAAGCTCATGGTGAAAGCACTCTCGCAGCACCTTGGTGTGGATGAAAACATACTTGCGCACCGGCTCATGGGCGATTGGAAACCGGCGGAGACAAATTTTCAGGATCTCGTGGTGAGCCCCGACCCCATGGAAAATCTATCGCTTCCCTACCCGTTTTACCTGGCTTATCCCATTGAAGAAGACCCGTCCACCCTCGGCCCGGTAGATGAGTGGCAACTGGAGTACAAATGGGATGGCATCCGCGGACAGCTTATTTTCCGAAAGGGCGCGCTCTACCTCTGGAGCCGCGGCGAGGAGCTGATTACCGATCGCTTTCCAGAAATTGCTGCCCTCGCAGATTTACTTCCCGATGGGGTGGTGATTGATGGGGAAATCATGGCCTTCAAGGACGGAATGCCGATGGGCTTTAACCACCTTCAAACGCGCATTGGCCGCAAAGCGCCGAGCAAAAAGCATTTGCAGGAAGCGCCTGCCGTGCTCATCGCTTACGACTTGCTTGAATACGAGGGCAAGGACTTGCGCGAAAGCCCTTTGGAAGTACGCAGTCAGCTTCTAGAGAAAGTTGTTGCCGCTGTGAGCAGCGAACAACTGCGGCTTTCGCAAACGCTGGAAGTCACTTCATGGGAACATGCAGCTGAGCTACGCGAGAGCAGCCGCGAAATCCTCGCTGAAGGGCTCATGGTAAAGCGGAAAAACAGCACTTACAAAGTAGGCCGCAAGCGAGGCGACTGGTGGAAGTGGAAGGTGGACCCCATGAGCATCGATGCGGTGCTCATTTACGCCATGCGCGGCCATGGTCGCAGGGCCAATCTGTTTAGTGACTACACCTTTGCCGTGTGGGATGGTGATGCGCTGGTGCCTTTTGCGAAGGCCTACAGCGGCCTTACCGACAAGGAGATGAAAGAAGTAGATCGATTTGTGAAAATCAATACCATTGAGCGCTTTGGCCCGGTGCGGAGCGTGAAACCTGAGCTCGTTTTTGAAATTGGCTTTGAGGGCATCGCGCCCAGCAGCCGCCACAAGAGCGGTATCGCCTTGCGCTTTCCGCGCATGCTGCGCTGGCGCACAGACAAACCAGCCAAGGAGGCAAACAGCATGGAAGATTTGAAAAAGTTTTTGCCGGAAGGCTAGATTAATGCTTCAAGCCCAGAAATTCTGCCACATGGCGGCGGTCTTTGGAATTGCTCATGGCCACAGATTCATTCGAAATGGCTTCGGGCCTGAGAAGCTTTTTGCGGCTGTTGGCCTTGCCGGGCGTGCGTCCTGCCTTGCGCGCACGGTGCTTGTAGAGTACTTCTTGCGTGACCCATTCCAGGTTATCGAAGCGGTTATTCTTGCGGTCGTAATCGATATGGATTACGTAATTCGCGTCTTTCTTGGTGTTATTGATGAAGAACTCAGCCACCAGGCGGTGGATGTAAATGGTTTCGCGGTTGCTGTTTCGCGTTGTGAAGGAGATGTATTTATATCCACCAATTTCTTTCGGGATGAAGGCCTCTTCAAGTCCGGTGCCCTTCTTGATGCGCACCACATTGCCAAAATTCGAAAGTTTGAAGTGGTGTAGCAGGGGCTCACCATTGAGCTCAGTCATAAGAACCCACTTTTCAACAGCTGCATTTTTGGCCATAAGTCGAGAATTTAGAAGGCACGAAGTTACAATTTTCCGCGCTACTCTACTTCGAGGCCCAACTTCGATCCATATTTGCGGTAAAGCTCTTCCTGCCGGTTGTCGAGGTCAAGCGACTTTCCGCGGTAATACACATCACCCACCATGCCTTGAGCGATTTCAAAAATATCACCTTTTGTAACAATAAGGTTGGCTTCCTTGCCCACTTCCAGGCTTCCTGTGCGGTTCGCAATGCCGAGTATTCTTGCGGCATCGATGGTCATGGCTTGCAGCGCTTTGTCTTTTGAGAGTCCATATCCTATGGCAGTTCCTGCATTGAAAGGCAGGTTGCGCTGTTGCATGGTTTCCATTTGTCCTTCCATCTCGAAGCAAAAAGGCAGCTCCGCTGCAGCCAGTTTTGCCGCAAGGCTATAGGCCGCATCAATAGGGTCTTCGGCAAAGCGAGGCAAGCTGTTGACCCTCCGCACCAGCACGCTGATGTTGGCTTCTTTGAGCAAGTCGGTTACCATCCAACTGTCGTAGCCACCTACGATGCTCAGCTTTTCAAGGCTGAAATCATTTTTGAACAGGCTGATTTCCCTGATTTCTTTGATGAAATCAGCATGGACATACAGCCGCTTGCTTCCATCAAAAAGGCCGCGCATGGCCTCGAGCCTCAAGTCGTATTCCAGCGGCACCTCCCTTTTGGCGTAAGCCTGGGCCAGGTTGAAGAAGGTTTGGATCTCCCTCAATGCTTCCTCGTAATTCTCGTTGGGCACATATGCTTCAGGATCGGCCTTTTCGGCGCCGGTGTAGCGGTATATGCGCGGCCAGTTGAGGTGAATGCCCTCATCGGTGTGGTAGGCAGCATCTTCCCAGTTCCAGCCGCTCAAAGCGACCACCGAGGAGGTGCCACTCAACACCCCACCGCGCGGTGCAACCTGCGCGAAGAGTACTCCATTGCTCAGCGCCGTTGCGTTTACGTCGCTTTCAGCATTGAAGGCTGAAATGCTGCGCACGTTGGGATTCATGGTGCCCACTTCTGCAAAATCATTGGTGGCCCTTACGGCATCAATCTCATTGATGCCTAGTGTTGTGTTCACAGCAATTAATGCCGGATACACGTGCTGTCCGCCAAGGTCGATTACCGTGTCATATTGCGCGGTGTTGGCCTTGATGGCGCGTCCGACAAAGTCGATAATCCCATCCTGAAAACCTATGGCTCCCTTGTCAAATTCCTCATCTGTAGCAGTGTACAAGCGACAATTGGTGAGCAGTATACTTGACTTGCTTTTCTGGGCGAGGCCCGACATAGACAGGGATACCGCAAGGAAGCTGAGTAAAATTCGATTGTTCATGGTACTTCAGTTTATTGTTCTTCGATATCCGTACAGTGGTAGTATCGCTCCATTTTTCGTTCGGGCTTGCGGCTTTCTTCGCCATTTTCTTTTTCCTGGCGCATCATATCGGCAATGCGGTTGCGGTCGATGCGGTCGCGCTCCATCAGGTCGGTCAGCCTGCTTCGGTCAAAATAGCGAATGCCATCTATAAAAGTGATTTCGGCCTTTGAATAGGTAGAGAGCGGATGACCGCTCCAGAGCACGAGGTCGGCATGCATGCCTGGGGCGATGCTGCCTACGAGGTAGTCGATGTGCATCATTTTCGCCGGGTACAAGGTTACGAGTTTCAGTGCATCCTCTTCGCTCATGCTGCCATACTTTATTGCCTTCGAAGCTTCCTGATTCAGCCGTCGGGCCATTTCGGCATCATCGCTGTTGATGCCAGTAAGCACTCCTGCGCGGTGCATGAGGGAGGCATTGTGGGGGATGGCATCGCGCACTTCGTATTTGTACGCCCACCAATCGCTGAAGGTGGAACCCGCAGCTCCATGTTCGGCCATCTTATCGGCCACCTTGTAGCCTTCGAGAATGTGCGTGAAGGTGTTCACTTTGAACCCCATGCTATCGGCCACATGCATCAGCATGTTGATCTCGCTTTGCACGTATGAGTGGCAGGTGATATGGCGCTTGCCTTCCAGAATTTCAAGGAGTGCTTCGAGTTCGAGATCCACGCGAAATGCATCAGCATCATCCTCATTTTTCGATTTTCGCTTTTTCTTTTTGTCTTTGGGGCTGGCTTCGTACAGGGCCTTTCTTTCACCGTAGCTTTTGGCCCGGTAGAAGTAGTCGTAGAAGATTTGCTCCACGCCCATTCTCGTTTGCGGGTAGCGCGAGGTGTAGCGTTCGCCCCAGTTGGTTTGCTTTACGTTTTCGCCAAGTGCAAACTTGATAAAGGGTGGTGCTTCCGCAAAAACCATTTTGCCGTAAGGCTGACCCCAGCGCAACTTCACTATCGCCGACTGTCCGCCTATGGGATTGGCCGAGCCGTGCAGCAGCTGTGAAGTGGTGACACCTCCTGCCAGTTGCCTGAAAATGTTGATGTCAGAAGGATTGAGGGCATCGCCTATGCGCACCTCGGAGGTGGAAGCCTGTGTACCTTCGTTCACGCCGCGGCTTATCGCGATGTGGCTGTGCTCATCGATGATACCGGGAGTGAGGTGCATGCCCTGAGCGTCGAGGGTTTGCATTTCTGCAAAAGCGTCTTTAGGAATCAACTCAGCCGGGAAGAGTACGCGGTCTAT
>DAIRDH010000034.1:10328-19942 GCA_036796255.1 Cryomorphaceae bacterium | reverse complement strand
CGGCCTATCAGCTTGATATCGGCTTTGCTTTTCAGGCTATCCGCATTTGCCATGTAAATGACTTCGGCCTTATAATTTGGATGGGTGCCACTGACTTTAAGCTCCATATAGCGGTTGGCAATGTTCAGGTCGTAATGGCCTGTAAGCGATACAGAAGGTTTGTCATTGACTGTATATGCCTTGCCGCGAATGAAATGCTGGTAAATCTCTGCTTTGTCATCCATGAAAATGTCGCCGGTTGCGGCAAAGAATTGCGCTTCATATCCAGGAGCGATCTTACCCAGCCGCTGCTCCATTCCAATAAATTGTGCCGGCCTTGTGGTAAATGCTTCGATGATGAGACTTTCAGGCACACCTTTTTTGCGCAACTTGCGAAGTGCTCCAAAGAAAGCTTTGGCGCTGTCAAGTCCATCGGCGGTGAATGCAAATTCCTTACCTGAGGCATTTAGCATCAGCGCATTGTAAGGGGCCCATTCGTAGTGCAGCAAGTCATTTTGGTCCACGAAGCGCAATAGGTCGGGATCGTCTGTGTCAAAAGGTTTTGGTGTCTTAAGCGGCACGATCAGCCCTTTGATTCTCGGACTGATGGCCTCAATGTTTTCATAAGCATAGCCGGGCTCATAGGCGATAAAGTCAAGGTCAAACTCCTCGGCCAGCTCACCCAACCGAAACAGATCGTATTTGTCGCGGCCTTCGAAAAATAGTAGGCCTTTCAATTGCTCGTTCAAGGCTTCGAGGCTGTAATTGGTCTCGGGATTTTTTGCCCCGGCATACCATTGGGCATCATAGAGCGCTTGTCGCAAAAGCGCAATGCAACCCATAAGGCTGGTTGGATAGTCCTGGGCAGAGCTGCCTTTCTCGAATGAGAAATGGGACGCCACCTCGGTGAGCAGGGTGAGCTTGTTGGCTTCTTCATTCCCCGTCATGACGAGGGCTGAGCTGCCGCGCGCCACCCCGTCGGCTTTTACCACAAGCGCTGCGCCTATGCCCATGGCCCGCAGTTTTATGGCATCCTTGTCATTCGGTTCGAAGTGCGCGATGGCACTTTTTTCGGGGTGTATGGCTTCATTCCAGTATAGGGCTTTGTTGTGCTCGCGTTCTGCAACAGGACCTTGCTTAGACTTCTTTTCCTCTTCAGGCATTCCATAGCTGCTCTTGAGGTCTATAAAGCTGGGGTAGATGTGGTGGTCGGTAAAATCGGTTTCAAGGGTGTTGTCGGGCAGGCTAAAGTCGGCTGACTTGCCATAATTCACGATGCGGCCTTCATAGATCAGAATGTCCGCCTTCTCCACCAATCCATCGGCATGGTGCACGTTGCCCCCTTTGAGCAATTGGTATACAGGATTGCTCCTTTTTATTCCCTCTTCGGGAAATGTGCTTTGGGCCATTGATGTGCTGGCGAGGCATAAGAGTACTGCTGCACAAAAGAGCGATAGAGATAATTTAACCATAGCGTACGAAGTTAGGCCCGCCATACAAGGTTTTGAGCGGAGATGTGCCGGATTTATCAAGGTTCCAACGTTGGTTGTTGATTTTTCAAGCACAACAAGTTGTATCTTTTCATTTATTCTTCCCCAGAAAGCATTGATTGTGCAACCCTGAGGGCAATGTTGCGTACTTTTAAATTGACACTCCCTGTGATGAAAACTCCCCTTTTCATATGCTCTCTGTCAGGTTTGGCCTTGCTGTGCATGCTTGCCACGTCTTGTATCAAAGATGAGCCTGAGATCAAAGATTTTAGCTTTTCAGCAAATCCGGAATGGGGTGTTCCCCTTGCCTTCGCCTCAATCAGCGCCGACCGTGTCATTGACAATTTTGACGATGGAGGTCTCGTGGAAATTGGCGGTGACGGCCTGGTTCGGATTGTATATTCTGATTCACTCGAGCCCGTGTTGCTCCAAGATTTTCTCCAATTTCCAAACCAGGAATTTACCAATACCATCTCCTTGAATGATCAGCAGTTCGGGGAGCTTGTAGAACAGGGAACGCTGAGTATTTCAGAAACCAAACTACTATTCTTCGAGTCCCCAGAAGGCGACCGAATTGATACTTTACGTTTTGAGTCAGGAACATTTCGCCTGCTGGTGCAAGCAAGTAATGGCATTCCTGTTTCAGGATCGGTTGCGCTTCTCGATGCAGCGAGCGATGCAGTGATGTACAGCCTGGAATTTAACGACGCCAATGCCCCGATATTTATTGACTTAAATGCCGCATTAGAAAATGTGCTGCTCGATTTCATAAATGACGGCGAAGTGAACAATGGCCTCAAAGTGGCCTACAACCTCGACTTCACTTATGGAGGTTCAAGAATCAATTCAGATGTGCAGGTCGATTTCCAACTGCTCGATTTTGAGGTGCGAAATATCGGAGGCTATATTGCTCCAAGAACTATTTCACTTTCGCCTGAAGGATTGCGCATTAATATGTTCGACGATGTACATGGCGCCCAAATCAGGGTTGAAGACCCGCGGATCAACTTTTTTTTCAACAATGGATTTGGCATAGGCGCACAATTGCAAATCAATGAGCTGTCAGGAAGCAATCCCCAAGGGGATGTTCTTATAATTCCCGGAAGTGACATTGTTGATTTCCCTTCAATTGGCGCTGCGAGTGCCCCCGGAGCATCTGCATTCACAAGCTTGGAAATTGACAATTCACTGATGCAGCCTTCTATTACCGAGTTTTTGGCAATACAGCCCAACTTTGTAACGGGCGATTTTGAAATGACCGTCAATCCTGACAACGATGAATCTGTATTTCTAACCCGTGATGCAAAACTTGAACTTTCATTCCAGGCTGAAATTCCAGTTTATGGCTCCATCGCCAATTTTAGTCTCACTGATACCACGGACATATCTCTGAAGGACGTGATTACTGATGTGGAAGATATTGCTGAAATTGACCGACTCGATATAAGGCTGTTCGTTGACAATGGACTTCCATTGGATGCGGCACTGCAAATCGTATTCACCGATTCCGTTTATCAGCCCATTGACTCTTTGTTTGCTGATCTCTCACCCATTTTTGCTTCTGCTCCGGTTGAGCGCAATGTTGATGCCAACCACCCGAATTACGGGCGCGCCATTGGCAGCACGCGTACCATCATTGATATCCCTATCCCCCGGCAGCGTTTGCTAAACCTGGAGAATTCCAGCCGCATTATTATCCGGGTGAGTGGGCATACTTCAGGCAATGATTCTGAGCCTATCAGGCTTTTTGAACAAGATAAATTTGATCTCCACTTGGGGGCTAAAATAGTGTTGAACATCGATGAATAAGCCCATTTACATAATACTCCTTCTGGCAGCTTCTTTGCTTCTCGCATATGCAGGGCAGGCACAGATCAGCGGGCAAATTGGCGAGTTTGAACATTTGCCGCAGCGCGTGTATGCCAACCCGGCATTGCGGCCCACCGGCAAGGTAAATATTGGCATTCCAGCGCTCTCGGGCATTTACTTTGAGCAAGCCAACAACTGGTTGAAGCCAGTCGATTATTTAAACACAAATGGACAGGGCGTAGCCAGCATTGACTATGAGGGCCTTCTGGGAAATATGGGCAGCGAGGCGTTTACCGGTTTCGGTAGTGCCATAGAGCTATTTCATTTCGGCTACGGCTTTGGCGACCATTACATCCACGCCCGCATTGCGGAACGGGTGCAGGGGGGTGTAGCCTTGCCGCGCGATTTGTTTGCATTGGCTATTTATGGAAATGTGGGCGACAATGGATTTGAGAACAATACCGCCGATTTGAGTGGTTTAAGAATTGACGCAACCCACTTTCGGGAATATGCCATTGGCTACAACCGCAAGCTGGGCCACAAGCTCAGCGTAGGCCTTACGGCAAAATACCTCTACGGCATGGAGACCATCCGCACTGCTGAGAGCAGCCTCGAATTGCAAACCAATCCTTCTACTTACGAAATGCGCACATCGGGGCAGCTGCGCCTCAACACCTCAGGGCTTGGATTGGGTGAAAATGAAGAAGACATCAGGGACGATGCCCGCGAGTATGTAATGGGCTTACCTAACCGTGGGTTTGGCGCCGATCTCGGTGTAGTTTACGAGCCTATCGAAAAGCTGCGCCTCGAATTTTCCGCAAGTGATTTCGGATTCATTTCCTGGAAGCGCGATGTTGCAAATTTTGGCACAAGCAATGCCGACTTCGTATTTGATGGCATCGATTACACCGACTTCATTTTCCTCACCGGATCAGAATTCGATGATGCACTGCAAGAAGAAATTGATCGCATAGCCGATGCCGCCGAGGAAGCTTTCAATGTGGATGGTACTTTTGAAAATTTTCGGACATCAATGTTTGGATATTTCCGATACGCCGCCTCTTACGAGCTGTACAGCACTGAGAAAACGGGCGGCCGGGCCTGGGCCAATGTGATGCATGCCGTAGGTCACCGCAATTTGCCTACCCGCATCTCAGTCGGGTATAATCAGCGTATATGGCGCGCTTTCCAGATAGGTTTGCACTACAGCAAGCAGGCCGGAGATGGTGGATTTATTGGAGGCGGCATTTCTATGAATGCCGGCCCCGTGCAGCTCTATGCCTTGGTCGAGAATGCCCATGTGGCCCAAATGAGCCGATACACTGTGGTGGATGAAGACGACCCCAACAGCAAAAGCACATTCCTGTTACCAAGTAATCCCGCTGACCTCCGCGTGCAATTTGGGCTTAACCTCACCTTCGGCAGAAAGGATGAGAAAGCGAAAAATTCAGCGCCGCTCTTGCGCTAATTCAATCTTTGTAAATTTCGATGGTAAAGTTGCCGGCACTGTTGGCGCTTGCGCGGTACATGCCTTCGGTGTTGAATGGCATGGTAATGTTGCCTTCGTTATCTACAGCGATAAAGCCGCCATCGCCGCCCATGTTCTGTATGCTTCCGAAAATCACTTTCTTACACGCTTCTTCAAGCGAAAGGCCTCCATACTTCATCATGGCAGCCGCATCATAAGCAGCAACACCCCTGAGAAAAAACTCACCCCAGCCCGTGGCGCTGATTGCGCAAATTCCGTTTTCAGCGTAAGTGCCCGAACCGATGATGGGCGTATCGCCTACACGGCCATAGCGCTTGTTGGTGATGCCCCCCGTTGAGGTGGCCGCTGCAAGATTGCCTGATTTGTCAAGCGCGACTGCTCCCACAGTTCCGTGCTTTTTGGAACTTTCATCGCTGTGATCGAGCTGCGTGAGCTTGGTATCGCGGATTTTGAGCAATTGCTCCTTCCGGAAATTTGTAGAAAAATAAGCGGCATCTTCCGTTTCATTGCCCTGAATTGCGGCAAAATCTTCAGCCCCTTTCCCGATAAGGAATACATGGTCGCTGTGCTCCATAACGGCACGCGCCAATGCGATGGGATTTTTCACGGAACTCACTCCAGCCACCGCACCTGCATTCCTGTCGCGGCCATCCATGATGGAGGCGTCCATTTCATGGGTGCCATCGTGGGTGAAGACCGCACCACGGCCGGCATTGAAAAGCTCAGAATCTTCGAGCACTTTTACAGCAATCTCCACCGCGTCGAGGGCCAGCCCTCCATCATTGAGTACCGCTTGTCCGGCTTCGAGGGCAGCAGTAAGGGTGTTGCGGTAAGCCTTCTCCTTTTCGGGAGTCATGGATTGCCGCGTTATGGTGCCTGCCCCTCCGTGAATTGCAAGCGCGTATTTTCCTGTCATACAAATAGAAAAAGGCAGCGCACCAGGAGGTGCGCTGCCGGTGATGTCAAAATTGATTTATTGAAAAGCCACACGCATTACATGCGCATGGTCAGCAGTGCGCAAGCGCACAAAGTACAAGCCGGCGGCCAGGCCGTTGCGGTCTACCTGGATCATGTGGCTACCTGGGCTCAGCATTCCGCGGTTTTCGATGCTGATCACTTTTCCGGTAAGGTCAATGGTTTCTACAAATATCTGCTCAGACTGCTCCAGCCTGAACAATACATTGGTAGAACTACCAGTTGCAGGGTTGGGCTGAACTTTGGCATTGAGAAACAGTTCGCTTTCACGGGTTGAGGTAGGCTCGCTGTTGTCAGTGACCATGATGTTGTCAATGGCAAGTTCATTTCCGTCATCTGCCGCGGTAAAGTTGCGGAAAGCAATGTAAAATGACGTGTTCTCATAACCTTCAGCGGCCAGGTCAACTTCTCTTGAAGTAGGGCTGGCTATTTCGCCCTCAGCGCCAGTGTCAAATATCAGGTCTGTATTCACATCGTCCAATATTTCGTCGATATTCGTTGAAAACACAACATAAACCTGATAACGGTCACGGAAGTTGCCGCTTGAAGTAATGGCCAGGGCATCCCAGGTCAATTTGGCATCACCTGCAACTGTGATTTCCGGGGTGATCAACCAGTCATCTGAAGGGCCCTGATCAAGGACGGTATACCACGATACTGAAAATGCCGAAAGATTGTGCGGCCAACCTTGAGCGGTGATAGTGCGAATTGTCCAGGCACTATCCACCATGGTAGCAAGATCATCAGCATTGGGCGTTAAGCCATCGAGGTTGTGAAGGGTGTAGCCTTCAAGGCTGTTGCTTTCGAAGTCATCGAAATATACAGTGGTTTGTGCCGTAGCACCAAATGCCAACATGGTGGCAGCCAAAAATGGGTAGAGTTTACGCATGGTAAGATAAATTAGGGTTAAGAAAAAATGGAAAAGTTGGCCTTGCTCAGGCCGGAATCAATACAGAAAACAGAGAGAGTCGACTAACAGTCGAAAATGGGCTGCAGGTTCAATAGGTGAACCGGCTTAAATGGAGTATACGTTAGAAAGTACATCAGGCCAAAAATACAAATTTTTCAATTCGATGTTAAGTTAACTTCATTTTTCTCGGTTTTTTTTGACAAGGTCCTTGTGAAATACTGTGAAAAAAATTAATATTGGCATTCCAAATTCATGGAAAATAAAATTCCATATATCACAATCTACCGTACCAAGGCCATTGCCCTGCGCAATTTGCAGCCCATCTTTGATTGTTAGCCTCTGAATTCGATTCCGAATTCGAGCCCTGTCCATAGCGGCATTTTTACAATTTCAACCTTATTTTCATGAAGCACTTTAATGCAATTGCGGTATGCATGGTATTTCTCACCTTTTCGGGTCACCTGCTTGCGCAAAATACAGTAAGCGGGGTGGTATACGATGCGGAGAGCTCAGTGCCACTGCCAGGCGTCGCCGTTTCCCTTGAGGGTACTACCAAGGGCATGGCCACTGGCCTTGACGGCAAATATGAAATAGAGCTCAGCAATCAGGAATTTGCAGAAGGGCGCCTGCAGTTTTCTTTTTTGGGCTACCGCCGCACCTTCGAAAAAGTAGAGGGACGCGCCACAATCGATATCCAGCTCGAGCCCGACAACAAACTTCTTGAAGAGGTTGTGATCACGGCCATCGGCATTGAGAAAGACAAGCGTAAGCTTGGCTACAGCGTTACTGACGTAGGCGGTGAGGAGCTCCGCGAATCGCGGGAGGTCAACGTGGTAAACAGCCTCAATGCCAAAGTAGCCGGCGTGCAAATCACCTCTACATCTGGTTCGCCTGGAGCTTCCTCCTCTATACGTATCAGAGGCAACACCTCCATCAATGGCAGCAACGATCCGCTTTTTGTTGTGGATGGTATTCCCATTGACAATTCTTACCGCGGTTCCAATTTTACCGACCAGGCCAACCGCGCCCTCGATATCAATCCCGACGATATTGACAACATGGTGGTGCTCAAAGGTGGTGCTGCCACAGCACTTTACGGCGTGCGGGCTGCCAATGGCGCAGTGATCATCAATACCAAGCAGGGCAAGGAGGGCAAAACGGAGGTTACCTTTAATAATACCACCACCTGGGACGTCGTGAACAGGCTTCCGCAAAAGCAAAACCAATGGGGCCAAGGAGCAGGCGGCCAGTATGTACCTGGAATCAATACCACCTGGGGCCCGCGTATGGATACCATGGCGTTCAATGGCACGGGCGGGCTCGTACTGCCTGGCGATCCTGAGGCCGTGGGCCCGGCGGGGCCTTTTGACAATGCCGGCAACTTCTTCAGGCCGGGACTTACCCTCAACAACAACCTCAACGTGCGCGGCGGCACGGCCAGGTCGGGATTCTTCCTTTCCCTGAGCGATTTGCGCCAGGATGGGGTGATTCCTTTGAGCAATTTCAGCCGCTCCAGTGTGCGCCTTACCGGCAATACGGAATTGCGGCACAACATGAATGTAAAAGCCAGCGCCAATTATGTGAAGAGCCGCGCCGACCGTCCACAGCGGGGCAGCAACCTCTCCGGTGTAATGCTGGGCCTCATGCGGGCGCCTGAGTCATACGACCTGAGCAATGGAGTCGACGACCCGGTAAATGATCCCCGGGCCTGGAGCAACCCCGATGGCTCACAGCGCACCTACCACGCTGCATACGACAACCCCTTCTGGTCGATCAACAAGAACCGCAATGAAGAGGATCTGAGCCGCTTTCTTGGATTTGTGGAGTTCAGCTGGCAGCCCTTCGACTGGCTTTCAGTAACCGAGCGCGCCGGCGTAGACACCTATTCAGAAACCCGCTTGAGCTACTGGGACCGCCGCTCCAATGAGTTTGCCGCCGATGGCGGAGCCATTTTCAACCAGAACGCCAACCAGTTCAACATCACCAACGACCTCCTCGTTACCGCCACACACAGCTTTTCTGAGGATTTCAACCTCGCATTTATCCTCGGCCATGCCTACCAAACCTTTAACCGCAACACCCTTTTCTCCGATGGTTTTGGTTTCGTAATTGACGATTTTTACGACATTTCCAATATCAATTCTGTCAACATCGAGACCGATGATTTCATTGATCAATCGAGATTCGTCGGTGTTTTCGGCGACCTCTCTCTCGATTACAAGCGCACCTATTACCTCACACTCACCGGAAGGCAGGATTGGATCAGCAACCTTCCTGCGGCCAACAATTCGTTTTTCTACCCTTCGGCAAGTCTGGGTGTGGTATTCACAGAGTTGGTTGATATGGGCATCATAGAGTTTGGGAAGTTTCGCACCAGCTACGCCCTTACGGGAAATGGCGCTTTTGCAAATTACCTCACCAGCAATTATTTCGTGAGTACAGGAAGTACACAAGGCCAACTTTCCTATGCCCCCAATACGCTTATCGGCAGCAACACCCTGACCCCTGAATTCAATTATTCATTCGAGGTGGGTTTTGACCTTAGGGCGCGCAACAACCGCGCAAGGCTGGACATTACCTACTTCGACAACCGCTCTACGGATCAGATTGTAGAGATTCCCATTGCCAACAGCACTGGATTTTCCACTTTCATTACCAACATTGGAGAGATCAGAAACTATGGCCTCGAAGCGCTGCTCGAATATGACGTGATTGAATTCAGCGCACGCAACCCCGATAAAATAAGCTGGACTACGAGTATCAATATGACCGTACCCCGCAGCGAGGTGGTGAGCCTTACCGACGAGCTTGACAACATTGCTTTGCCAAGTGTCGGCGTTGCGAGCACCCAGTCGCGCGTTGTAGAAGGCTATCAATATGGCGTAATATTCGGTACACGCTGGCTGCGCAATGATGCCGGCCAGGTGCTTGTGGATGAAAATGGCTACCCCATTCGCGATAC
>DAIRDH010000034.1:2062-10228 GCA_036796255.1 Cryomorphaceae bacterium | reverse complement strand
TTGAGAGATGTGAGCTTGAGCTATTCTTTTCCTTCTACACTTTGCGAAAGAATTGGGGTTTCGAGGATCTCAGTTGCAGCCACAGCGCGCAACCTCTTCCTCATTACCAACTACACCGGTATAGACCCTGAAACCTCACTCGGCGGGGCCACCAATGCCTTCGGACGTGATTACTTCAACAATCCAAACACCAGGAGCTATGGATTCAATATTTCCGTAACTTTCTAAGCGAAAAGACATGAGAAAATTAACCACATTCATCTTCCTTTCACTGCTCATTGCGGGATGTAACCTTGAGGAGATCAACGAAAATCCAAATGTGCCCCTTGATGTGCCATTGAATACCCTACTGCCTCCTGCCCAGAAGGCACTGGCCAATGCCCAGGGCGGACGCATATTTCGCTACACCGGAATATTTGGCAAGCAATTGCGCGGCGTTGAAGGGCAGGAGTTGCTGATTCAAAATTACCAGCCCGACGAAATTTTCGTGAGCAATCCCTGGCAGGATATGTACGTAGGGCCTATGATCAATCTGAAAATCATTATCGACCGCGCTTCTGAAACATCGCCTCATTATGCCGGAGTTGCCCGCATCCTGATGGCGCAAAGCCTCGGCACGCTCACCGATATTTGGGGCGACGTGCCTTACGCCGAAGCCTTGAGGGGGGGTGAAATTGACCATCCCGTTTTTGACAGCCAGCAGGAAATTTACAATACCATCTTCGCATTGCTCGATAGGGCCACTGCCGACCTTGCCAGCCCAAACAGCGTATTTTCACCTGGTGCTGATGACCTTATGTACGGCGGCGACCTCAACCGATGGGCCGCTGCAGCGGCTGTTATGCAGGCGCGGTATAACATGCGCACCACAAAGCGCGATCCCAACGCTGCTTCTGCCACCCTTGAAGCACTCATGGGCCCGGTCATGGACAGTCCAAACGACGACCTGAAGTACGACTACTTGGGTACCGGTGATGAAACCAATCCCATAGCCGGTTTTTACGCAAGTACGCCACTGGCATACATGAATGTCCAGTACATGGATATTTTAGAAGCGCTATCTGATCCACGCATGCCCACCATCACCCGCACCATCCCACTCTCCGGGGGCAACCGTAAGCCCGGCGACTACTGGAGTACTGCGGCAGCGCCAGTGCGGCTTGTTACTTACATCGAGCAGGAGTTCCTACGCGCGGAGGCACACGCACGCTTAGGCAATCCTGGTGAGGCTCAGCAGGCCCTGGAAAATGCAGTTCGAAGTTCTATGGATGAAGTTTCTGCCGGAAGCATTGATACAGAAGATCAAAATAGCTACATTGCTGAGCATGTTCAACTAGGGGCGAATGAATCGGAAAACTTAGGGATCATTCTCACCCAAAAATTTATCGCAATGCTCACCACACCAGAGCCTTGGGCCGATTGGCGCAGAACAGGTTTTCCGGAACTAGTACCAAATCCGGATGGCGTAACTTCAGCCAACCCCAATGGCGAAATACCGAGAAGGCTGATTTACCCCCAGTCTGAACGATTGAGAAATAACAATTTCCCCCTCCCTGCGCCAAATATGCAGACCCGATTCTGGTGGGATGAAGATTAACAACATGAAACTACGCGGATCTATTTACCTCTTGCTTTTGTTCTTTGCCTTGGCTTGCACCAGGCAGGATTATCCTGAACTTGACCAAAACGCCGAACGCGGACAAGTCACTGCGGCTTCCAAGGCCTCTGGAACCCTATTCATCATCGGGGGAGGCAAAAGACCAAAGTCCATCATCACGGCGATGCGGGATGCGATTACCGTTAAAGGCAATTACGCCCTCATTTTTCCACATGCCGGCGCAGAGCCCGACAGCTCATTTTTCTATTCGGCCAAAGATTTTGCCGCCAATACAGACTTGCAACTCGTAAATATCAAGAATGCGAAATTGCGCAATTCGCTGATAGACAGTGTTCGCTCTGCGCCCTTGATTTTTATTACCGGTGGAGACCAAAACCGCTTTCTGGAAGAGGTACACCCCGCTGTGCGTAAGGCCATCAAGGAGGCATACTTTAATGGAGCAGTTGTAGGAGGCACAAGTGCAGGTGCGGCGCTTATGAGCGAAGTGATGATCACAGGCAATCAACGCGACTGGCCTGAATATGAAGGCACGTATTCAAGGCTGCACCAAGGCAATGGCATTTATGATGAAGGTCTGGGCTTGCTCGATAGTATTTTGGTAGACCAGCACTTTATAGCACGTAGCCGGTACAATAGGTTGATCAGCATACTTGCCGATACGGGTTATCCCTATGGAGCAGGTATAGATGAATCAACAGCCCTTGTGGTGCGGCCGGATTTTTACACCGTGGTTGGTGAAAACCAGGTGGTGTTGATGACGAGGCCAGACTCAGTATTTAAAAAGAACCAGCGCATTGGGCTTCGCAACATGCAACTGGACATTTACCTTCAAGGAGATACCTTTTTGCTCAACAAAAATCAATGATAATGCATAAGAATTTGGCGGTGTTCATGGTGATGGGCATTTCGGCGTTGACGTCATTTGCGCAAAGCAGCTACACCAGCTTTAGAACTGGAAGTGAGGACAACCTTGAAGTGCAGCCCGATTTTGGTCTTTGCCTGATGGGTGGAGCCGGCGAGAGTGATGAAGCGATGACCTGGTTTATTGAAAAAGCCAATGGCGGCGATGTGCTGGTGCTTAGAACGAGTGGAAGCGATGGATACAATGACTATTTGTACAGCGATTTGGGCGTGACCTTAAATTCAGTGGAAACGATCGTTTTTAACAGTGCTGAAGCTTCGCAAGATCCTTACGTCATTCAGCGGCTCAATGAGGCGGAAGCTATATGGATGGCAGGGGGCAATCAGGCTACTTACGTAAATTATTGGAAGGACACGCCCGTGCAGGATGCCATCAATGACCTCATCAATGTAAAAGGCGGCGCCCTTGGCGGAATATCAGCGGGAATGGCGGTCATGGGGCAGGCGTATTTCCCGGCTTCGGCTGGCTCAGTTAATTCCGAAAATGCCCTCAATTCACCATTTGCTCCGGCAATGGTATTCGGTTACGACGATTTTATCGATGCACCATTTATGGAAAATGTAATCACCGAAACCCACCTGAACGATCCCGATCGCATTCGCTACGGACGAGTCACCGCATTCCTGGCGCGCCTTGGCTATGATCAGGGGGTTGAGCCCAGAGCTATGGCATCCAATGAGTTCTGTGCCATCACCATAGATGAAGATGGTGTGGCGCGCGCTTACGGTGAGTTCCCTGAGTTTGACGATGATTACGTTTACTTTTTGCAGTCCAACTGCGAGCAGCCCGCTGCACCTGAGATTCTCGAATCCGGACAGCCCCTCACCTGGAACCGCAATCAGGAAGCTGTGAAAGTATACCGCGTAACGGCCACGCCAAGCGGCCAAAATTATTTGGACCTTAACGATTGGACCACCGGCGAAGGCGGGGCATGGGAAGACTGGTATGTGGAGGCCGGCGAACTGTTTCGGCTCGAAGATGCTGCATTGCCCGCATGTTTTCTCAGCGTTCGTGCTGTGCCAACTTTTGCGGCAAGCGTGTATCCCAATCCGGCACGAGATCAAATAAGAATCAAGGCTGAGGTGGACACTTGGCTTTACCACGTGCATGACCTCACAGGCAGGCTATTGCTGCAAGGCCATTCACAGCGCAGTGAATCGGCAATCGACATTGCCTCCTTGGCAAATGGAATTTACAAATTGAGCATTCAGAATGGCGATGCGCAATTTTCTGCTTCCTTTGTGAAGTACGAATAAACGCCTTTGCCTGCCGTGATACGCAAATCGCCTGATGCCCTTCTCATTATCACCATTGTATTGCTGCTGTTTACAGCCCTTACCTGGGTGGTGCCTGCTGGCAGCTATGAGCGCATAGTCGATGACGGCAAAACGAAGGTTGTAGCAGATACCTACACGCCAATGGAGCGCAATGGCCAGGGTTTTGGCGCCTTGCTCACAGCACCACTCAAAGGTTTTACCGCCGCTTCGCACATCATTGGTTTTGTATTGCTTGTAGGCGGTGCATTTTCTATGCTCACAGCCACGGGCGCCATTGATGCGGGTTTGCACGCCATCGTCCGATTTGCCAATCGGCGCAAGGCAGCGCGCAGGCTGGTGGTACCGCTGCTCATGGTACTTTTCTCACTGGCTGGATGCACTTTCGGCATGTCTGAAGAGAATCTCGTGTTCATCCTCATTACCATCCCACTGGCCCGCACCATGGGTTACGATGCATTGGTGGGCGTGGCTATTCCTTTTTTGGGCTCTGCGGCAGGATTTGCAGGAGCGGCCATCAATCCTTTCACACTGGGTATTGCTCAGGGTATAGCCGAATTGCCTATAGGCAGTGGCGCAGCTTACAGGTGGCTGGTGTGGTTGATCTTTACCATCGCAGCTATTGTATTTGTGATGCGTTATATTCGCAAGCTTGAGCGCAATCCGGCCCACAGTCCGCTAGGCCCTCTTGCTCAGGATGGGTCGCTGAGCGATGTAAGCCAAAATGGCTTCGAAACTTTTGGTAAGCGCCATGCCGCTGTGGTTTTGCTTTTTGTAGCCTCTATTGGGTTACTCATGTACGGGAGCAATGCCCTCGATTGGTACATCGAAGAGATTGCCGCATTGTTTATCGGTTTGGGCATCATTTCAGCCATGGTGGGTGGCCTCAGCCCTGGCAAAGCCGTCAAAGCTTTTAAAACCGGCGCTGGCGATATGCTCACTGCTGCGCTCATCATCGGCCTTTCCCGCAGCGTGCTTGTGGTGGCCGAAGATGGTTACATCATCGATACCATTCTCTATGGCTTGTCAGGCCTGGTTGCTGACCTGCCGCAAGCCATCAGCGTGCAGGCCATGTTCATTACTCAGGGCCTGATCAATATTTTCGTACCATCGGGCTCCGGTCAGGCGGCTATCACCATGCCCATCATGGTTCCGCTCGCCGATTTGCTCGGCATATCCCGGCAAACTGCTGTACTCGCATTCCAATTTGGCGACGGCATTTTCAACCTCATCATTCCTACGAGCGGCGTTACCATGGGCATACTTGCCGTGGGCAATATACCATTTGGCATTTGGCTGCGCTGGGTGTGGAAGCTGGTACTGGCGCTGTCTATTCTCGCCGCCATTTTTCTTGCCATTCCCGCATTCGTAGCGGTATGGCCCGTGTGACCTTCTGTTTTTCTATTGGCTTTTAGCTACCTTTGTTGGAAAATTAAACCCCGAATGGAAACAGGACTGCTTCACGCCCACTCATTGCTTAGATGGCTTGCCATAATCGCTATTGTGATCGCTTTATTCAATGCTGTAACCGGCATGTCGAGCAAGCGCGCTTTTACGGCAAATGACAACAGGTGGTCGCTGCTCACCCTGATATTTTTTCACCTACAATTGGTAATCGGCCTGGTGCTTTACTTTACACAAGGCTGGCACCATCAAATTGGTGAAATGGCCAATAAGGTGATTCGTTTCTATTCCCTTGAGCATTTGGTAGCGATGTTGATCGCGATCGCTTTGGTGACGATAGGGCGGATTAGTGCCAAGAAACTCAAGCAAGATTTGAAAAAACACAAACGCACGTTCATTTATTACCTCGCCGCATTTATCATCGTACTCGCCAATGTGCCATGGCCATTTCGCGAAGTTGGTGCGGGTAAGTCATGGTTTCCCGGATTTTAAGAAATGGGAAAGTGCTTATCAATCATATTTTTTGCCTTGCTTTTTGCCGCTTGCTCCACTGGCAATGGCGATGCGGGTGAGAAGCGTGAAGCGCCACAGGAGGGCAGTGCGATTTACAACACACATTGCGCCATATGCCACGGCAACGATGGTCGCAAGGGTTTGGCTGGTGCCAAAATGATACCTGAGTCAACCCTGAGCATGGATGAGCGCATCGCTTTGATTACAAATGGTAAAGGCAGCATGATGCCCTACCGCGGCATCCTCTCCAAAGAGGAAATTAAAAGGGTAGCAGAGTTCACCCTCACATTAGACTAGCAAGAACACAATATGGTAGAATCTACCACAACAGAAGTTAAAGAAGAGCGCGCAGTACTTATTGGCCTTATCACAAGGGATGAGACGGCCGAGCGCGTAGCAGACTATTTGGATGAACTTGCCTTTTTGGCAAAAACGGCCGGTATTTCAACCGCCAAGGTATTCACCCAAAAGCTGGATAAACCCGATGTAGCCACTTTTCTCGGAAAGGGGAAGTTGCAGGAGGTACACGACTATGTTACCGAAAACGACATCGATGTGGTCATTTTCGACGACGACCTCTCACCTTCGCAAATGCGCAACATTGAGAATATTTTTGAACGCAAAATCTACGACCGCAGCTTGCTGATACTCGATATTTTCATGTACCGCGCGCAAAGTGCCCAGGCCAAGACGCAGGTGGAAATGGCCCGGTCGGAGTACTTGCTTCCCAGGCTTACCCGCATGTGGACTCACCTTGAGCGACAGCGCGGTGGTACAGGCACGAGGGGTGGAGCCGGTGAGCGCGAGATTGAAACTGACCGGAGGGCCATTCGCAACAAAATTAACAAGCTCAAGGAGCGACTCAAGCAGATTGACAAACAAATGCATACCCAGCGCAGCAACCGCGGCGCCATGGTGCGCCTTGCATTGGTGGGATACACCAATGCTGGCAAAAGCACGCTGATGAATCTGCTGAGCAAGTCAGAAGTTTTCGCAGAAGACAAGCTTTTCGCCACCCTCGACACCACTGTGCGCAAAGTGGTGCTGCACAACCTGCCATTTTTGCTCAGCGATACGGTAGGATTCATCCGCAAGCTGCCTACCCAGCTGGTCGAGTCATTCAAAAGCACCCTCGATGAGGTACGTGAAGCGGATCTTTTGCTTCACGTGGTCGACATTTCTCACCCCAATTTTGAAGAGCACTTTAATACGGTCAACGAGACCCTCGCGGATATAGATTGTGCTGACAAACCAACGATCGTGGTATTCAATAAGCTCGATGCTTATGTGCCCAAGCCGCTCAACCCACAAGAGATGGACGACGATACGGAGCTGGATCAACTCGAATCGCTCAAGAAATCTTGGATGGCCAAGCTCAGCGCCAACAATGTTGTTTTCGTATCGGCGATCAAGAAAGAGAACATTGAGGAGCTTCGCGAAATGATTTACAAGGAAGCCTCTCAGATTCATGCAGTGCGCTATCCCTACAATAACTTTTTGTACTAAACTGAACCCGCCATGGCATCCGTAAGACAAGAAAAAGTAGCCAAATTGATACAACAGGATCTCGCTGTGATTTTTCAGCAAAACGCCCGCGAATTGTTCGGTGGTTCCTTCATCACGGTCACTGTGGTGCGCATGTCGCCCGATATGGGTTTGGCCAAGGTGTACATCAGCTTCTTTACCAATTCCGGCACCGACAAGCAGGAACTGCTCGACCTTGTGCGCAGCAAGTCCAGCCAGATACGCGGCATGCTGGGCCATAAAATTGGCAAGCAGGTACGCGCCATTCCTGAGTTGGCTTTCTACCTCGACGACAGCCTCGACTACGCGATAGAGATCAACAACCTGCTCAAAAAGTAGCCCGTGGCCAATCTCGGCTTCTTCATTGCCAAGCGCTACCTGATATCCCGAAAGTCGTTCTCGGTGATTACCATTATGAGCCTCATATGCATGCTGGTGGTCGCTGTGGTGACCATGGCCATGGTTGTGGTGCTTTCAGCGTTCAATGGTATTGAGCAATTAATCGATGAGCGCTACCGTTTTCTCGAGCCCGACATCAGCATTACACCTGTTTACAACAAGGTAATCGGCACTGATAGCCTCGATGTGACTGGGATAGGCGCTTTAGAAGGCGTTAGCCTCGTAAGCTATGCGATTGAAGAGTTTGTGCTCGCAGAGTACGAGCGCAATCAGCGCATTGTGAAAATGAAGGGCGTGGATCAGCGCTTTGTTGCCGAGTCGGGCATTGACAGCTTGATGCTCGACGGGGAGGCCTTGCTGCAAATGAATGGAGCGCCGGCTGCCATCATAGGTGTGGGCGTGAAGTACGACCTGAACCTGCGCATGTTTGAACAGGCATTTAATCCGCTCCGCCTTTCTGCGCTGCAGCGTGGGAAGAAGCTAGGAGCCTCCAGGGAAACGGCTTTCAACCG
>DAIRDH010000034.1:0-1962 GCA_036796255.1 Cryomorphaceae bacterium | reverse complement strand
ACATTTGCCATTATGGGCTTCATCCTTCTCATTGCTACATTCAACATTATCGCGGCACTCACCTTGCTGATTAATGAGAAACGTGATGACATTAAAGTACTCAGCGGCATGGGGGCGCCTGATTCTCTGATCAAGAGAATTTTCTTCATCGAAGGCGCCATGATTAATTCTGTTGGCGCAGCCTTCGGGCTTGGACTGGGCTTGCTATTCGTGTATTTACAGCAGAATTTTGGACTTATCCGGCTCGAAGGTGGCCTCGTTGATTTTTATCCTGTAGCCACCAGCCTCGGAGATTTGATTGCGATATTTTCCCTTGTAGTGGTTTGTGGACTCTTGTCATCAGTGATTCCGGTGCAGATTTTCACCCGCAAGTACGGCCGGCTCTAGCAGCCAGATTTAAGCGGTCACTCCTCTGGCTTTTTTCAGCTCACTTACCGCGCAGTTTCCTAAATCCTTTAAGAGCTATCGGGGGAATAAAATCCTTAATCCTCGATTTGAATGGTACGGGCTCCGATACCAGGAGTGCATCCGAATCTTCTGAATGGCCATTCCGGGCTTGAAATAGGGTCATGTGGTCGCCATTCTTCGCGTTGATTTCGTGCTTTGGCCTGCCATTGCTGTAATAGTAGAGCGCCAGTGACTTACGGCTCATGTCTTCGGGACATGCCAGTGGATCGGGGTGCCCATGGTAGCTGAAGTCAGTAGTTGAAAATATCGCCATGGTATTGAAGGCAGGTAATATCTTCTTTTCGCACGCTTTCATGTCTTTGTCCCACAGCTCGAAATGCCCTCCGTACTCCTCCTTCCAATCTTTATTGAGATAGACTAATACATTGATGCGTCGGTCTAAGCCGGAGTAAGGATTCTTATTGAAATCGGCGTGTATTTTGAGCAATCCGCCGCGCTTGATTTCGTGCAGCCCTCCACCTCCAAAGTAAGGATCGCCTAGGAGCTTTTCTTTGATCCCCGTTAGCGATTGCAGGAATTCAAGGAAAGGCTCAGAATTGAGGAAATGCATGAACCTTCGCGTTTCCGGGCCAAAAGATTTCTCCCCTTTTCCCGCATACTTTCTCTCGCGTGGGTTGTCGTGAAGCACATGGTCTTCCGCGGCCAAATCCGGAAATTCCTGACGCACCTTTTCCAAAATTATCGGATCAAAAAAATTCTCCAAAGCTATGTTTGGAAATGGCTTTGCTGAGGCATACTCGCGGTGCAAGGACTTACCGAGTGCATTTAGATCGCCGTGATGGTCATGAAGATATTCAATACTATGGCGGGCGGTTTCGGTTGTGGCGTGCATTTGTGAAAGTAGTATTGAATGGTTGATTTGCTCACAAGAATAATGAAATCGTAAGTGTATTTAATAGCCTGACCGATAGAACTTATGAACCAGTTTTCAGCATTTTTGGAGTCAAAGCCTGCAATTTGATACACGGGAGCTATATTTCCTTAGTTGTTGGTATAGAGGAAACGGTCGACCTCCTCGTTCATCTTTTTAGATGACCCTTATGGGACGGGCGAGCTACCAAAGCTCCACCCCGCCATATTTTTGCTGGCTCCCTGCGCGGGGGTCTTGCTGGCACAAACGGATTAACAAGACAATCTGCCATCAGCACCTAAAACCCCATACTTGACAAGCAATTCCTTCAATGCTGCACCGCCTTCCAGTGTTTTACTTGTCTTTTCGCGTCCAAGCGCTTCCTTTTTTGAATCAAAAACCTCCACATGAATCAATACGAATGGCCGCCTATGGGCTGTGCTTTTATTGCCTCCTGTGTTGTGCCGGATGAAATGCGCGGCAATATCGGTGCATGTGTCCTTGTAAAGGCGGTGGTCTTTGAGGGAGTAGAGGACGTAGAGGTAGTGCATGGGTTGAGGTGGTTTTGGTTAATACAAAAAGAGCGAACCGCATGCGGTTCGCTCTTTTCTTAGTAGCGGGGGCCAGACTCGAACTGACGACCT
>DAIRDH010000033.1:0-36535 GCA_036796255.1 Cryomorphaceae bacterium | reverse complement strand
TTCATACAGGCATGATCCCGGGGAATTAAACTTTTCTATACCTCTTTGAGGGTGGGTTTATGCTTCCCCGTTTTCTTAATGAAGACGGCAATCACAGCTACGACGACCAGTGATACGCCGAGCAATATCCAATCCTGCATCACAGGGCTAAAACCATCCATCTCAGCTGAAATGTCGCCGCGCGCGATGAAAAACATCAGGATCAAAGCCACCGCATTGTTGGTGAAATGGGCAATAATCGGCACCCAAAGCGAGCGCGACCACACGAAAAGGTAGCCCAACAAAGCGCCCAAGACCAGTCGCGGCAGGAATCCGTAAAACTGCAGGTGCATGCCACTGAAAAAAATGGCCGAGACCCAAACCGCCGTGTGCACTTTTCCGCTCCAGGTCTCCACAATGCGCAAAATAAGGCCGCGAAATATCATTTCCTCCCCTATGGCCGGCACTACTGCCATGACTACCAAATTGATCAGCAGGAAGCGCCAATCCGTTTGGCCGGCAAGCATGGTGGTGAGCGCCTGGGCTTGGTCTTCCATTTCTTTCAAGGCCATTTCGAGTCCGCTCAACCAGGAGGGTAGCGCCATCAGTTCATTGACCCATGCAAGGGCATTGACCAGGGGCATGGCTGCGATCATAATGGCCGCTCCGGCAAAATAAATTTTTGGGGAAATCGGTCTTAAGCCGAGCACCAACCGGGGCTCTGGATGCACCAAAACCGCAAAAAGCAGCGCGGGAACAATGAAAAGACCCAGATGCTGGAATAGCAATAAAATCCAGTTGACGTAAATGGCGTAGGGCTGCTCATAATCCTTAAGCGCCTCTGGATTGTCAAAGAAACTGACTCCCCATATCACCGAAGTAAGTCCCTGCGCCATGAGCATAAATACGCCCAGGCAGCTGAATGACAATAGAAATAAGAGAATGAGTTTGAGAAATGGATCAGCCGAAGCAAATGGCCTTGAACGCATGCACTTAGATTTAGTAAATTTGCACCCAAATAAAGATGGTAAAGATAGACAATATAAACCTCGGCGAGTTCCCACTCCTGCTCGCACCCATGGAGGATGTGAGCGATCCGCCATTTCGCGCGCTTTGCAAAAAGCACGGCGCCGACATGATGTACACGGAGTTTATCTCATCGGAGGGCTTGATCAGAGATGCCGCAAAAAGCATCCAAAAATTGGATATTTTCGAATACGAAAGGCCCATAGGTATCCAGATTTTTGGCAGTGAACTGGAATCTATGATGCGCTCCGCAGAAATTGTGGAAGCCGCCGGACCCGACATTCTCGACATCAATTACGGCTGCCCGGTGCACAAGGTGGCTTGTAAAATGGCGGGGGCAGGCATACTGCAAGACGTGCCAAGAATGGTGCAACTTACAGATGCCGTTGTGAAGAGTACCTCACTGCCAGTGACTGTAAAAACGCGGTTGGGATGGAGTGAATCCACCAAATACATTGTAGATGTGGCCGAGCGCCTCCAAGACGTGGGCATCAAAGCCATCAGCATACACGGACGCACCCGGCAGCAGATGTACAAAGGCGAGGCCGACTGGACCCTGATTGCAGCGGTGAAGAACAACCCCCGCATGCACATCCCCGTTTTTGGCAATGGCGACATAGACCAGCCCGAAAAGGCGGTTGAATACCGCGACAAATACGGCGTAGACGGCATCATGATAGGCAGGGCGAGCATAGGCTATCCATGGATTTTCAATGAAATCAAGCACTTCATGAAGACCGGCGAGCACCTCCCACCCCCTACCCTGGCCCAGCGTGTAGAGGCCGCGCGTCAGCACCTCGAAATGGGCCTGCAATGGAAAGGGCACAAACTCGGTGTGCTCGAAATGCGCCGACACTATGCCAGCTATTTTAAAGGCATACAAGGTTTTAAGGACTACCGCATCAAGCTGGTAACCGAAGACGATCCTGAGGCAGTCAAAAACATCCTGTCAGAAATCAGGGAAAATTTTGCGGATTACGCTTTTGCGTAAAGCCAAAAAAAGGGAGGTTCCCACCTCCCTTTTCAACTCCAAAAAATCCAATTTTTAAACTCAGGCAAGCAATTGCTTTACCTTGGCAGCGATCATTTTTGAATCGGCCTTGCCCGCCATTTTGGCTGTGGCCTGACCCATCACCTTGCCCATGTCTTTCATGCCCTGGGCACCGGTTTCGGCAATGATGGCTGCGATGGCATCGTTCACTTCGGCTTCGCTCATTTGCTTTGGCAAATAGGCTTCAATGACGCCCGCCTGAAACGTTTCCTCAGCCGCGAGCTCAGGCCTTCCCTGCGCCGTATAGATATCTGCCGATTCCTTGCGCTGCTTGTGCAGGCGCATCAAAATCTGCATCTCTGTGGCTTCAGAAATTTCCTTCTCGCCGCCTTTGGTTCCCTCGAGCAAGAGGGCCGCTTTCACCGCCCTGAGTGCTTCGAGTTTGTCTTTTTCGCGCGCGCGCATGGCATCTTTGATACCCTCGTTGATCTTATCCGTGAGTGACATATCTTTCAATTTAGGTCACAAAGATAGCACATTGACCCGGCAAGCCTTAATCCACATTGTCGTGAAGGTAAGAGTTGTTGGGCCTCAATTCGATCCTGCGCTCGCCGTCCTCATCGCGCTCCTCGGTGAGGGTGTAGCGCGATACCTGGCTCTCGCTGCTGTGCGGCACATTGTCAAGTTGCACTTTGCGGCGCTTGTAAGCCGGCTCTTTTTCCAATTCGCTCAAGCCTTCAGGGCTTTTGATGCGGTCGCTCATCTCGCGCAGGTTGCGCAAGCGCTCCCTGTTGAGTTGGGTTACCACTTCACCGTTCACGCGCTTTGCGAGCTCTTCTTCGTTTCTGCTCGCATTGTCGTGCATAGATGAAGTGTACCTGCTTTCATGTTGAGGCTCGTCTTCATAACGGGTATCGTCGTCCTGATCGTTCAGAGTGAAAATTTGCTTCTCCACAGGCTCGCTTTCGCGCTCCTGACGGTAATTGCTGGTCTCGCTTTCGGTTTGGGCCGCTGAGCGCGGGGCTTCGGGCTGCTCATTCTCGGTAGGCTCAAAGAGGTCAAATTTCTGAACAAGGGGCTCAGGCCTCGCTGGTGGCTCTGCAGCCACCATTGGGCTTTCATCTTTCAGGTAGGGCTCCTTGTCGGCCACGGGATTCGAAACCGGCTCAGAAATCGCAACGCGCTTCTTTTCTTGTGGCTCTATATCGAGCTTGTGGCGCACAGGCGTTTCGAGTTCAAAACCAGTTTCAGGCATGATTTTAAAGCCTGTCGCAATGATGGTTACGCTGATTTTCTCGCCGAGTGATGCATCCATGCCATGGCCCCAGATCACATCGGCACTGCTACCGGCAGCGTTCTGGATGTAATCGGTAATGTCTGAAATCTCGTCCATCATCACTTCCTTGTTGCCGTAAGTGATGTTGAGCAAAATGTACTTGGCACCTTCTATGTCATTGTCATTGAGCAATGGCGACTCGAGGGCTTCAGTAGCGGCCTGAATGGCACGGTTTTCACCTTCGGCAGTGGCCTGACCCATGATGGCGACGCCGCTGTCTTTCATTACGGTGTTCACATCGTTCATGTCGACATTGATGGCGCCGGTCACTGAGATCAATTCTGCAATGCCTTTGGCGGCAGTTGCGAGTATGTTGTCCGCTTCCGCAAATGCGTGCTTCAGCGAGAGGTTGCCATGTATCTGGCGAAGTTTATCGTTCTTGATCACCAGCAAGGTGTCAACAGAAGCACGCATTTCCTTCAAGCCTTCTTCGGCTTGCTTCATGCGCTTGCTGCCCTCAAAGGTGAATGGAATGGTCACGATACCCACGGTGAGTATGCCCATGTCCTTGGCCGCTTTCGCGATCACTGGGGCAGCACCGGTACCGGTACCTCCACCCATACCCGCCGTCACAAACACCATGGTGGTGCGCTTGGCGAGGATTTCCTGGATGTCGTCAATGTTTTCAATGGCAGCATTCTTGCCCACATCGGGGATTGAACCTGCGCCACGGCCTTCGGTAAGGCTCTGTCCCAACTGTACCTTTACAGGAACCGGGCTAATGTCAAGGGCCTGGGAATCGGTATTGCAAACTATAAAGTCTACACCTTCTATTCCCAGCTCATACATGTGGTTCACGGCATTGCTACCGCCACCACCAACGCCAATCACCTTGATGATGGAAGATTGGTCTTTTGGCAAATCGAACTGCATAATATTGGATTTTTGGAGTTTAATTGGAATGAAATTGGATTAAATATCGTCGTCGTCGAAGAAAGCCTGGCCCTTTGAAATGATGGTATCAAATAGGCCCATTTTCTCTTTGCTGCTCGTGCGTATTCCCGAGCCGCGTTTCTTCGGCATGTTGCGTTTCTCTTTTTGGTTCAGCTCATGGCCTTTCAGCACGAGTCCTATACCGGTGGCGTACATGGGGCTTGAAAGCATTTCCTCATTGTCTTTCCCCAGGTGCTCGTTGGGGTAGCCTATGCGGGTTTCATAACCTGTGAGGTATTCCACCAGCTGGGGCAAATTCTTCAATTGCGAGCCACCACCCGTGAGCACAAGGCCGGCAATAAGGCGCTTCTCGTATCCGGAGCTTTTGATTTCGTAAATCACCTGCTCCATGATCTCTTCTGTGCGCGCCTGAATGATGTTGGAAAGGTTGCGCACCGAAATCTCTTTGGGATCCCTTCCGCTGAAACCGGGTATGCACACGATTTGGTTTTCCATGCTCTCGGAGCTCAGCGCCGACCCAAATTTTACCTTGAGTTGCTCTGCATGCTTCCGCAAAATACTGCATCCGGCCGCGATATCGTCCGTAATGATGTTTCCACCAAATGGAATCACAGCGGTATGCCTGATGATGCCGTCCTGAAAGAGTGCGATGTCGGTAGTACCACCGCCGATATCCACAAGCACCACGCCCGCTTCCTTCTCTTCGTGGCTGAGCACCGCATCGGCGGAGGCCAGCGGCTCGAGCACGAGCTTGGTAACGTGAAGATCGGCCTTGCTCACACTTTTGTAAATGTTGCGCACGGCATTCACCTTGCCGGTGATGATGTGAAAATTGGCTTCGAGCCTCACACCTGCGTGGCCGATAGGATCTTTGATGCCATGCTCGCTGTCTACAATGTACTCTTGCGGAAGCACATGGATGATTTCCTCACCTGGCTGCATCACGAGCTGGTTCATGTCTTCAATCAGGTCGTCGATGTCCTTCTGGGCGATTTCCTCATCCATGTCTTTCACTTTTCGCGTCAGCATGCCGCGGTGCTGCAAGCTGCGAATGTGCTGCCCGGCAATGCCCACAAGCACTTCGTTGATTTCAACGCCTGCCTTTTCAGTGGCTATTTCAACAGCGCGCTTGATCGAGTCGACCGTTTGGTGAATATTGCTCACCACGCCATTGCGCACACCGAGTGAGTCGGAGCGGCCCATGCCAATGATTTCTACTTTTCCAAACTCGTTGATACGGCCCACGATGCAGGCTATCTTGGTGGTTCCGATATCGAGTCCTACGATGATTTCCGGTTCGTTCATGGCATTACTTTTTTGTGCAAACAATTTGATCTTTGAATTTCAGGTTTATAGTACTGTACTTGTTCCATCGGGATGCGTCCATTCCCTCACGGTAAAAAATTTCGAGCGTGGCAAACTTCTCCCCGAGCCTGGAGGCATCGCCGAAGTGTATGCTATGGTTTCCCACTTGCGGATGGGCTATGAATTCGCCCTCAGCAGTGTATTCAGTATGCTGCAATTGGGCCGTCCATAGGGCGTTGCCATGGAGCTGCCTGGCGTAAAGGTGGCTCGCATAAATGCCTGCGTTCAGGCGCTCATCCGTCACGTGCCAGCGGCCATTTACAGCCTCAGGCTTCAGTTGGAATGCGCCCGACACCACCGGCAGGCGCAATGAGGTGTGGCTGGACAGCGGCAACAGGTGGCCATCTTCGTCCATCCAGGCACTCATGCCGTTCTTGTCCATCAGGCGTAGCATGGGCTTGCGCTCTTCTACTTCGAGAATCAGCTTGCGGTCTATCGTTTTGTAAACCACGGCATCTTTCACATGGGGCAGGGCGCGAATGGCCTGCTCAATATTTCGCGTATCAATGGTGCCCAGGAGCATTCCCACGGGCACTTTCCCATCCACCTCGGCAGTTTCGCGCAGCTCAAGTTCGGTAACGAGCCCAAGGCCGGGGCCGGCATAGGCCACATCCAGCGCTTCGCACACCGTGGTAGAGCGAAGGCTACCCACGAAGCCCAAAAGCACCATGATACCGGCAGCACCGAGTACAAGCAGCGAAAGGCGGAGCACTTTATTCATCTTTCTCATCCTGGAGTGCGTTTTTTAGCGGTTCTATAAATGCATCAATATCACCGGCTCCCATGGTAAGGAGCACTTCAGGCGCTAATCTGAGAACTTCATTGACCAGTTTGTCCTTGCTGCACAACTTTTTATTCACCAGCTGTACTTTATTAAGTAGCCAGTCACCGTCTATTCCCGGAATGGGCTCTTCGCGGGCGGGGTATATTTCCAGCAGCAGCAATTCGTTCAGGTCTTCCAGGCTGCGGGCGAAGTCATCGCCAAAGTCGCGGGTGCGGCTGTACAAATGCGGTTGAAACACCCCGGTGAGGCGCTTGTTGGGGTATAGCTCTCTCGCCGATCCTATGCAAGCCTTGAGCTCTGTAGGATGATGGGCGTAGTCATCGATGTAGACGCAATCGGGGCGGCGTATGTGGGTTTCGAAGCGGCGCTTCACTCCCGTAAATGTGGCCAGCCCCTCGGCGATCTGGGCCTTGTCAAGGCCAAAATGCAGCGCGATACCAATGGCGGCAAGCGCATTTTCAATGTTGTGCCTTCCGGGAAAGCTCCATGTCATGCGGCCCAGGCTTTCGCCAAAATCGGCAGCTTCGAAAGTGAAATATCCATCGCGCACTTCCACATCTGATGCGGTGATGTCGGCTTCAGGGTCAATGCCGTAGGTGTAGGTTTCAGCGATCACCTCCATTTCGATGCCTTTTCGGCAAAAGAGCTTGCCACCCTCCGGCAGCAAAGCCGCAAATTCATTGAAGGCAGCCTTCAAGGAGGCACCATTGCCATAAATGTCGAGGTGGTCGGCTTCCACGGAAGTGATCACCGCCACATTTGGCGAAAGCTTAAGGAAAGAACGGTCGTACTCATCGGCTTCCACCACTACGATATCGCTATCAGCGGCTATCACTACATTGCTGTTGAAGTTGCTGGCGATGCCTCCGAGAAAAGCGTTGCAGGGCACACCGCCCTGAGTGAGCATGTGGGCCACCAGCGCCGAAGTGGAAGTTTTACCATGCGTACCCGCTATGGCAACACAAGTTTTGCCGGCGGTGATCACGCCGAGCACTTCTGCGCGCTTCAGCACTTCGTATCCCCCTTGCTGCAGGAAGTTTAATCCTGGATGCTTCCTGGGTATGGCTGGGGTGTACACCACGAGCGCATGCTGCATGGGCGTATCGAGAAACCAGGATGCAATGGCGTCTGCGTCGTCGCGGTACACAATGTCCATGCCTTCGCTTTCGAGGGCTTCGCAAAGCGCACTGCGCACCTTGTCATAACCGGCCACGCGAATACCTAGCGCATTGAAGTAACGCGCAATGGCACTCATGCCGATGCCGCCAATGCCCACAAAATAAGCGCTATGTATATCGGTCAATTTCATTGCTTCCGCTGCTCGGCTAGTTTTAGTACTTCATGGGCTATGAGCGTGGCCGCATCTCTGTAGGCCAGCTTCGAAATGTTTTCACTCAGGGTCTTGCGCCTCGCTTCGTCATTGAGCAGGGCATCGACCGCCGCCGACAAATCATTGCGGGCATCCACGTCCCGTACGAGCACGGCAGCATCCTTGTCCACGAGGGCCATGGCGTTTTTGGTCTGGTGGTCTTCAGCCACATTGGGCGAAGGCACGAATATGGTGGGCTTGCCCGCAAGGCAGAGCTCTGATACCGAAATGGCACCTGCACGCGACACCACAACATCGGCCATGGCGTAGGCCAGGTCCATGCGCTCGATAAAGGCGAATTGCTTGATTTTGGCTTCGTTCATTGACGACACTGCCCGCGCTGCATCCTCATTGTAGAGCTTGCCCGTTTGCCAAATGAGCTGATAACCCTTCTCGGCAACGTGTGGCAATGCCGCCTGAATGCTTTGATTGATGGTGCGTGCTCCCAGGCTTCCGCCAATGACGAGTACGGTGGGCAAATCAGACTTTAGTGAAAAATAGACTGCGGCTTCGGGCTTCTTGCCTTCAGTCTCGGTGACTGCCTGGCGCACAGGATTGCCCGTGAGCACAATTTTGTCTTTTGGAAACCAGCGCTCCATGCCGGAATAGGCCACACATACCTTGTGCACTTTTTGCGCAAGCAAGCGGTTGGTAACGCCGGGAAACGAATTCTGCTCCTGAATCAGGGTGGGCACCCCACTCGCCGATGCCATCTTGAGCAGCGGCCCTGAGGCATAGCCTCCCACGCCAACGGCGACATCGGCCTTAAATTTTCTCACGATGGCCCTGGCGCGCCACAGGCTCGAAATCACTTTTAACGGAAACGAAAGATTCTTTGCCGAAAGGCTGCGCTGAAAGCCACTGATCCACAAGCCTTCAATTTTGTATCCAGCCGCTGGTACGCGCTCCATCTCAAGCCGCCCTTGCGCCCCTACGAAAAGCAATTCCGCATTGGGGCGCAGCTGCTTTATGGCATCTGCTATCGCAATGGCCGGAAACACGTGGCCTCCGGTACCGCCTCCGCTTATGATGACCCTAGGCGACTGCATATGACTTGGATTTAGTGGGTTTCTTCTCGCGTACTTTCTCGCCTTCGGTGACCGAACGGCTCACGCTGAGTATGATGCCAATGGCCAGACAGGTAAACCAAATGGAAGTACCGCCCATGCTCACCAATGGAAGCGGCTGACCCGTGGTGGGGAGCAGATTCACGGCCACGCCCATATTGATGAAGGCCTGAAAGCCGATAAGCAAGCTCAGACCTATCACCAAAAAAGTTCCAAAAGGCCGCTGGCAAGTGCTGGCCAGCTTCATGCAGCGGTAGAGAAAAATAAGATAAAGCAATACTACGCCGCAGCCGCCAATCACGCTTCCATACTCCTCGATGATGAAGGCGTATATCATGTCGGAGTACGGGTGTGGCAGGTAATTTCTTGAATCGCCGGTGCCAGGGCCCGAGGGCAGCACACCGCCCGACTTTATCGCCATCATGGCGTGCTCAATCTGGTAATTGGCTTCGCTATCGCCCGATTCGAAGTTCAAAATACGCGCTTTCCATGTAGAGGCGCGTGGCAACAAGTCGGGTACGGCTGAGGAAAGTACGATCAACATGGCAAACCCGGCCACGGCCACGCCGAGCACGAGGCCAAGGTGCTTCATGGGAACACCGCCAATGAAGAGCAGGATGAAGCAGACGGCAAAGAGCATTGCAGCCGTGCTGAAGTTTGCCGGAAGGATAAGCCCGCATACCAAAACGATGGGTAGCATCAAGGGCAGCAAACCCAGCTTGAGGTCGTGCAGCACTTCCCGCTTCACCACGAGCAGTCGAGACAGGTAGGCAATCAGCGCTATCTTGGCAAAATCGGAAGTTTGAAAGTTTTGGTTGATGATGGGGATCTTCAACCAGCGGCTGGCATCGTTGAGGTTGACACCCAGCAACAAAGTAAGTATGAGCAGTACTACAGAAAACCAAATGGCAATTTGCGCCATGCGCGAAAAATAGCGGTAGTTGACGAGGTGCACGCCGTACATGATGGCGAAACCCGTGGCTAGCATAAGCCCGTGCTTCACCAAATAGTGAAAGGTCTTGCCATCGGTATATTTATAAGCCAGCGAAGAGATGCTGGAATACACCGCTAGGATAGAAAGCAAGCCCAGTATGAGGCACACCATCCAAATAACTCTGTCACCGCGAAGGTGCTTGGCAAAAAACATTTTCACTTCTTCTCTTTCAAATTGTTGGTGTACTGGAGGTAGGCCATGCCCCGCTCCGCAAAATTTCGGTAATCATCGCTGGGCACACAGCTCGGCGAGAAAATGACCACATCGCCCGGCAGGGCAGTCTTATAAGCCAGAACTACGGCCTCCTCCAGGCTGCGACCTGCGTCGAAATTCTCAACGAAGTCTTCCAGCTTGTAGCGCATGTCTTCTCCATTGCTGCCGTAAGTCACTATGGCCTTGATCTTGTACTTCACGTACTTCTCAATCAGGGCATAGTCGCGCTCATGGGGCGTGGTGGCAGCCAGCCATACGATGGGCTTTTGCAGGCACTTGAAGCTGTCGCGGGTTGAGAGCAAATCGCTTGAGCGGGCATCATTGAGAAATTCCACGCCGCTTACTTCTCTTACTACTTCGAGCCTGTGGGCAGTATCTTCAAGGGTTCGCCTCAGGCTTTCCCTCGCAGTCATAAAACGATCCGCCAAGCTTTTCTTGCTTTTGTGGATGGTGTAAGTTCTGGTTTCGGTCATGGTATGGTGATTTTGGTATTTCGCTTGATGTCGATAAGCCTGTTGAAGTAGGCACCCCTTTCCTTGAAATTGGAAAACGGCTCATCGGCCCGGCTGCCGGGCGAAAAAAGGATTGTTTCATTCGCAACAGCAGCCATTAGCGCAAGCTCCAAGGCTTCCTCCCATGAGGATGCCGACAGAAACATGTGCACACCTGGCCATAACATTTTATGAATTTCATCTACACGGTTGCCCTTCACCACGATCACTTTTACTTTTTCAGCCACCAGCGAAGTCAGCGGAGAGAAGTCGCCGGTTTGGCTGTTGGCCTCTGCGATCCACACCAGTGGCTGGTCGAAAGCACTCAGTGATTCAGCGACCTTCACAACATTGGTCGCTGCCGAATCATTGATGATGCGCACCCCATCCACCATGCCCACCGATTCAAGATCGTAAGGCGTACGCTGCTTGAGTGCCGCCTCGCGCTGCTGTAGCAGAGATGCGTGGCGGAGGCTTGCGATATCGTGAAGTGGATTCCTTGGCATGGTGTGGATTTAAAAGGTGGGGAATAAAAAATTCAAAGCGACCGCACGGCCATCTTAAACTGCTGGCCGCGGTCTTCGTAATTGTCAAACAGGTCAAAGCTTGCACAGGCAGGCGACAGGATTACCTCATTGCCTTTCTCCGCCGATTGGTAAGCCAGTGCCACCGCATCGCGGGCTGAACCGGCCTCCAGAATTTGTGGCACCATTCCGCTGAAGAAGTCCAGCAACTTTTTGTTGTCGGTGCCCATGCAGATGATGGCTTTTACCTTTTCGCGCACGAGTGGCTCCAGCATGGAATAGTCATTGCCTTTGTCGACTCCGCCTACTATCCAAACTACCGGTCCTTCAAGGCTCTCGAGCGCATACCAGGTAGAATTCACGTTGGTGGCCTTGGAGTCGTTGATGAATCGGATGCCGTGAATCTCAGCGACAAACTCGAGTCGGTGCTCGATGTTCTGAAAGTCTGAGAGGCTCTCGCGAACTATTTCTTTGCGGATATCGAAGAGCCGCGATGCAACTCCTGCCGCCATGGAGTTGTATGCGTTGTGCTTGCCCTGTAGTGCTAAATCGTGGATTGACATTTGAAAAGATGTGTTGTGAAGGTTTATATTGATATTGTCTTGAGCGAGATAAGCCCCGTTTTCCACTTCTTTGAAAATGGATATGGGGTGCAATTCTGCCTTGATTTCCAGCATTTCCACCCCTTGGGCTGTAATGGCATCGTCAGCGCAGTAAATGAAATGATGTTCCGAACCCTGATTTTTGGTAATGGCAAATTTTGCAGCAGCGTACTCATCTACACTGTAGTGGTAGCGGTCGAGGTGGTCGGGGGTAATGTTGAGCAGGATGGCCACATCCGGCTTGAAATGTACAATGTCATCAAGCTGGAAGCTGCTCACTTCGAGTACCCAATAATCGTGGTCGCCTTCGGCCAGCGTTCCCGCAAAACTTTTCCCAACATTGCCAGCCAGAGCAGCGTCGAGACCTGCCTTGGTGAAAATGTGGTGCGTGAGTAAGGTGGTGGTCGTTTTGCCATTGGTTCCCGTGATGGCCACAATCTTGCCCTTGGTATGCCTTGCGGCAAATTCGATTTCGGAGATCACCTCCACGCTTTGGCTTAGGTATGATTGTACCAGAGCGACTTCGCCGGGGATGCCAGGGCTCTTCACCACCAATTCCGCTCCTATAGTCAGGGCATCAGTGTGGCCGCCCTCTTCCCAGATTACGTTATAGGCGTCGAGCACTTCCTTGTATTTGTCCTTCAACTTGCCGCTATCGCTCACCACGACCTCGTAGCCCAGCTTCTTCCCGAGAAGAGCTGCACCAGTTCCGCTTTCGCCGCCGCCGAGTATGAGCAATTTCATGATGATTAACGCAATTTGAGGGTTACAATGGACAATACAGCAAGGAGAATTCCCACAATCCAAAACCGCGAAACGATTTTAGATTCATGGTATCCAAGCTTTTGATAATGGTGATGCAAAGGCGACATCAGGAAAATGCGCCGGCCCTCGCCGTATTTTTTCTTGGTGTACTTGAAGTAGCTCACTTGCATGATCACCGAGATATTTTCAATGAGGAAAATACCGCAAAACAGCGGGATAAGCAGCTCCTTGCGAATGGCCAGGGCAAAAACGGCAATGATGCCCCCGAGGGCAAGGCTGCCCGTATCGCCCATGAAGACCTGCGCTGGGTGGGAATTGTACCAAAGGAAGCCAATGCAGGCCCCCACAAATGCGCTGATAAATACCGTAAGCTCACCCGAATTGGGGATGTACATGATGTTCAGGTAATCGGCAAAAATGAAGTTACCCGATACGAAGGCGAATATGGCCAGCACCACCCCTATAATCGCAGAGCTTCCCGTGGCGAGGCCATCGAGTCCATCGGTGATGTTGGCGCCATTGCTTACGGCGGTAACCACGAAGATGACAATGGGTATAAAAACGAGCCATGCCCACTTTCGCGCGGTCTTCCTGTCGAGAAATGACATAAGCCAGGCATAATCGAACTCATTGTTTTTCACAAATGGAATGGTGGTTTTCATGGACTTGCGCTCGATCCACACCGAGCCATCAGGCTGAATATCTCCGGCACGGAGCTCCGCCTGGCTCACCGCTACCGATGGCTGCACTTTCTGTCTGATCACCACATCAGGGTGGAAGAACAGCGCAGCCCCTACCACGATGCCTACACCTACCTGACCTACAATTTTGAATTTGCCGTGAAGGCCTTTTTTGTTCTTCTTGAACACTTTAATATAGTCGTCAAGAAAGCCGATGCCACCAAGAAATACGGTGGTGAAAATCATGATGAGTACGTAAATATTGTTGAGCTCCGCAAAGAGTATAGTCGGAATCAAAATTGCAGCGATGATAATGAGCCCACCCATCGTTGGGGTTCCCTGCTTTTCCTTTTGGCCTTCAAGACCCAGGTCGCGCACAGTTTCGCCCACTTGCTTGCGGTGCAGCAATTTGATAAGCTTGCCGCCAAATACGAGTGAAATCAGGAGGCTCGTGAGCACTGCCATGGCCGCGCGGAATGAGATGTACTGAAATACCCCAATTCCCGGAATATCGTAAGCGCTGTCTAGGTATGTAAATAGTTGATAGAGCATTAGATGTTCAGAGGTTTAAGGGATTCTGTAACTATGGCTAAATCATCAAAGGGGAAGCGTTCTCCTTTGATTTCCTGATACTTTTCATGGCCCTTGCCCGCTACCAGTATGATGTCGCCGGGCTTGGCGAGGCTGCAGGCCATGCGAATGGCTTCAGCGCGGTTTACAATGGCATTGGCCTTGCGGTAATCTTGTGGCTCCACCCCTTTGCGCATTTCGTTGATGATGGCTTCGGGATCTTCAGAGCGGGGATTGTCAGATGTGAGAATTACGCGGTCGCTGTACTTGCAGGAAATGCGCGCCATTTCGGGGCGCTTGCTGCGGTCGCGGTCGCCACCACAGCCCACTACAGTGATCACTTCTTCATTGCGGGTGCGTACTTCATCAATGGTTTTGAGCACATTGCGAAGCGCGTCGGGTGTGTGGGCATAGTCGATGATCGCCGTAATGTTGTCACTGGTGCGCACATACTGAAAGCGGCCTTCCACCGGCTTGATTTCGCTGAGGGCGGTGAGTACATCCATCTTGCTGCCGCCCAAAAGCATGGCCGTGGAGTACACCGCAAGTATATTGTAAGCGTTGAAACGGCCCACGAGCGGGCTGTAAAAGTCGCTGTTGTCCATGTGCAATTGCAAGCCGTGGAAATGATTTTCAAGAATGCGCGCGCGATAGTCGGCCATGCTCTTGAGCGCAAAGCTGCGCTGCACCTTGGCCTTGCAATTTTGCAACATGGTTTCGCCGTGCTTGTCGTCGAGGTTCACCAAGGCAAAGGCCGTTGTAGGCAAAATGTCAAAAAGAATTTTCTTGGCCGCGATGTATGCGTCGAAGGTGACGTGGTAATCGAGGTGGTCGTGGGTGATGTTGTTAAACACAGCACCTGCAAATTGCACCCCGGTCACCCTTTGCTGGTGCAGTGCATGCGAACTCACTTCCATAAAGCAATAGGTACACCCCGCATCGACCATATCGCGAAGCAACATGTTGAGGCCAATGGCATCAGGTGTGGTGTGTGTAGCGGGCACCACCTGGTTGTGAATGCGGTTCTCAACGGTGGAGAGCAATCCCACCTTGTAGCCCAGCAGCTTGTATAAGCGGTAGAGCATGGTGGCACAGGTGGTCTTCCCATTGGTACCTGTAATGCCAACAAGCTTGAGTTGCTGGCTGGGGTGGTCGTAAAAATTGGCAGCGATGTAACCAAGTGCCTCACGGGCATCAGCCACTTTCACATAAGTGATGCCAGCTTTTGTCTCATCCGGCAGCACCTCGCATACCACGGCAACCGCTCCCGCCGCGATGGCCTTATCTATAAAGGTATGGCCATCAACCTGGGTCCCGCTTATGGCAACAAACAAGGTAAAGCGTTCCACCTTGCGAGAATCGAGCTGAACGGATTCAATGGCGATATTGGTGGTTCCCACCACTTGTTGGATGCGCGCCTGATACAGTATGTCTTGCAGGAGTTTCATCGGGTTCAGGATAATTCTATACTTATGGATTTACCCGGAGCAGCCTCTACACCAGGTGCAATGCTTTGCGATTTGATCATGCCACTGCCAGTCACTTTCACTTTCAGTCCCGCCTCTTCGAGCAGAAAAAGCCCGTCGCGCAGGCCCATACCCAGTACATTGGGCACACGTCCGGCTGGCATGCTGCGGCGCTCGAGCACCACATCGTCCATGCGGGTTTTGGTTGATACCCAAGGATAGTTTTCACTTACATCCTCAACTTCTACCTGAATGGATTCAAAAATCGTTTTGAGATCTTCTGCGTATCCCGATTTAGAAACAGGTACGGCTATCGCCAAATTGTGCTCGGGAACAGGCACCTCGCGCTGAAGGTCGAATCGCTGGGCGTATACCTTATCGGCAATTTCCTTAAAAACCGGCCCGGCCACCTGGTTGCCGTAATACACATCATTGGAAGGGCCATTGACCACCACGATGCAGCTGTACTCAGGCCTGTCGGCGGGAAAGTAGCCCACGAAGCTGGCCTGATAGCTAATAGACTCGGCATACTTATAACCGTACTTATCGTTGGCTATCTGGGCCGTACCCGTTTTTCCGGCAATGGAATATGCTCCAAAGCGCAGGTTAGAGGCGGTGCCCTCAGGGCTCACCACACTCTCGAGCATGATCTTGGCTTTCTGAATGGTTTCCCTTGAAGCGATGGAGGGGTTGATCACTTGTGGCTCAATACGCTTCAGCACTTGTCCGTTGCGGCTGATCTCTTTTGCGAAAAGCGGTTTCATCATCACGCCATCATTGGCCACAGCATTATAAAATGCAAGGGTCTGTAAAGGCGTCATCAGTGTTTCGTAACCGATGCTCATCCATGGCAAGGACACCCCGCTCCATGAAGGATCGCTGGGATCTTTGATTTTAGGCTTGCCCTCTCCACCTATTTCGAGACCAAGCATACGGCCCAGGCCCATTTTATGGAGGCGGTCTACAAATTGCCGCGGATTGTCGCGGTACTGCTCATCGATGATGCGCGAGATACCCACGTTGCTCGACTTCTGAAAAGCAGTGAGTACATCCACCTTGCCAAAACCTTTGTCATTGCTGTCGCGCATGATGCGGTCGTAAAAGCGGTGCTTGCCCTGCTTGGTATCTACGGTGTCATAGAGGTCTATTTTACCATCCTCGAATGCAGCCATCAAGGAGGCCAGCTTAAAGGTAGAACCGGGCTCAGTGGCTTCACCAACAGCATAGTTGTACACTTCGCGGTAGCTGCTGTCGCTGCTCATGGTAAGGTTGGTGATGGCCACAATGTAGCCAGTCTTTACTTCCATCAATATGGCCGATCCGTGCCGCGCACGGTGTTTGCGTAATTGCTTGCGCAAAGCACTTGAAGCCACATCCTGAATATTGACATCAATGGCGGTAATGAGGTCACAGCCATCTTCGGGCTCCACTTCATTGGTACTTTTCACCGGCATCCACACGCCCCCGGCGAGGCGCTTTTCGTAGCGCTGACCAGAGCGGCCTCGCAACTCACTGTTGTATGCGCCTTCCAGACCTACAGGTGCCACGCCTTCGCGGGTGTAGCCTACCGTGCGCGCCGCAAGTTCGCCGTAAGGCATGCGCCGTATGGTATTCTTTTCGAAAATGACCCCACTCGCAAAGCGGCCTTTGCGCCACAGCGGAAAATCCATCGCTTTCTGCACCTGATCATACTCCACACCGCCGCGCACCAGGTAGTAACGGTTGCCTTTTGCGTAAGCTGCCTTCATATCAGCACGGTACTTGGCAGCTGGCTTATCGCCAAAAAGGGCACTCAGGTGCCAGGCCAAGGAATCCACATATGTTTCAAAAACCTCCTCGCTCAATGCATCGGCGCGCATGTCCATGCGGATCTCGTAAATGGGAATGGAGGTGGCGAGGAGGTGTCCGTTATCAGCGTAAATATTTCCGCGCGAAGGCACGATTTCGCGCAAGTCGGTGGTGAGGCGGGCCACTTTCTTCTCCCACTTGTCGCCATCTATAAACTGTATCACGACAATCTTGCCAATAATGAACAAGGCAAAGAGGCAGAGCCCAATAAAAACCGCGTAAGCTTTGTTGGTTATTTTGTTTCGCGCTTCCATCCCTTAGTCCTCCTGGGTTTTGGGCTGTGAAGTGCGGATCACCACCGGTGGCGCGGTCGACTCGCGAAGACCGAGGTCGCTGATACTCTCAGCCACTTGCGACTGCCGCTTGAGTTTCTCAAGCTGGGCTTCGACCGCGGTGTGCTGCGACTTGAGCTCGCGAAGGCGGCTTTCGGCCTGTACGAGGTCTTTTACATTCTTCTCAGCATAGTAGCCGTAAGCAATGTAGCCCACCATCATCACCACTATAAAGAAAATGAAAGGCAGGTTGGCCTGTACGTATTCACGCGTGAGGTAACTTCCGCTCAGCAGATTGTTCACCCCGCGGGCGAATCCTCCTTTGCGCTGTGCGGCTTTCTTATCTTTACGCAACCTGTTCATTTCTTATCGCTATGCGCAGTTTGGCACTGCGCGATCTTGTATTTCTTTTCAATTCTTCTTCGCCGGGTGATATCGGCATGCCTGGCAAGGGCTTAAATGGCCTGAGCGGATTTCCGAAAAAATCTTTCTCCACATCGCCTTCAAACTTTCCGCTCCGCATGAAATTCTTCACGAGGCGGTCTTCGAGCGAGTGGTATGACATCACCACCAATCGACCTCCCGGCTTGATCACTTCTGCAGTTTGCTGCAAAAGCGCCTGCAAAGCATCCATCTCACCGTTCACCTCAATGCGCAAAGCCTGAAAAAGCTTTGACATAAAGCGGTTTCGCTTGGGGTCGTAGCACACCGTGCCCGCTACATCCATCAGTGCGGTGGTGGTGAGCAAGGGCTTCTCGGCCCGGGCTTCCATCACTTTTGCCGCAAGGGCCTTCCACTCGCGCAGCTCGCCGTAATCGCGAAACACACGCTCGAGTTGCCCCGGACTGTAGCGGTTGATGATGTCGGCGGCGGTCTTTTTGGCCTCGGGCCCCATGCGCATATCGAGCGGCCCATCGAAGCGGATGGAAAATCCGCGCTCCGGCGTATCGATTTGATGCGATGAAACGCCGAGATCGGCAAGCACACCATCCACCTGCGGCAGCGCCATGAAGCGCAAATGGTTTTTAATAAAGCGAAAGTTCGCCTGAACCAAAGTAAACCGCGGGTCATCTGGCGCGTTGCGCGCAGCATCTTCATCCTGATCAAAGGCAATGAGCTTGCCCGTATCACCCAATTTGGAAAGAACTTCGCGGGAATGTCCTCCCCCGCCGAAGGTGACGTCAACGTAGACGCCATTTGTATCTTCAATCAATGCATCGACGCACTCCCGGAGCATTACCGGGTCATGGTAAGCATCAGGCTCCATTGCGCTTGTCCTTTTGGTCGGTAGCAGCATCTTCGGGCTTCACCCCGCCCATCACCTCTTCAGAGAGGGCAGCCATGTCAACATCTTCGTTGATCATGGCTTCGTAAGCCGCTTTGGACCAAATTTCAATTCTATCGCCTGAGCCAGTCACTTTCACATCCTTGTCGATGTCGGCATAAGCCGCAAGTGCCGGCGGAAGCAACAGCCTGCCAGCACTGTCGAGCTCCACCTTTGTGGCGCCGTTATTAAACTTTCGGATAAATTGCACATTCTTCGCAACGAAGCGATTCAGCTTCCCGATTTCAGCCGACACTTCTGCCCACTGTTTCATCGGATAAAGCACAAGGCTTTTGCCAAACATGTCGCGATTTACCACAAAACCGTCGCGTACCACCTCTTGAAGCTGCTTGCGCAAGCCAGACGGAAACATGATGCGACCCTTCGCATCACACTTACAATCATATTCTCCGAGCAAATTCAACATAGTGGCAACAGGGTGCTATTTCCCCATGGCTAAAGTAGTAATTGTTTACCACTTTCTCCCACAATCTACCATTATTTACCACTTTGTTGAAAAGTTTTGTGGATGTACCCCTCAATTTCACCCACCAACTGGCCGAGCCCCCGGCAAACGGGCGATGCAAAGTGGGTGTTTCCTGCCTTAAACAGTCATCTTTTTGGAGCCTTTCTCAACAAGCTATTGTTCAAGGCTATCTTTTTCAAAAATTGCAGGCTAAGTCTCAAATAGTCTATATTTGGGCATATTTGAATTATGGAAATACAGTTAAAAGACAATGGCGACCACCGCTTTATAGATGAAGGCGAGGGGCAAGTAATTCTGGTACTTCACGGATTGTTTGGGGCGCTGAGCAATTTTAAGGAAGTGATAAACCACTTCAGCACAGGCTACCGCGTGGTGGTACCCATGATGCCTTTGTATGACATGCCTTTGATAAAGACGGGGATAAGCTCCCTTTCCAAATGGATTCTCGAATTCATGGAAAGTGAAGGTTTGAAGGATGTCATCCTGCTTGGGAATTCCCTGGGTGGGCATGTTGCGCTGGTTACCGCCAAGGCCCGACCTGACCTGATAAAATCTATGGTACTGACGGGAAGTTCAGGACTCTACGAAAACGCTTTCGGCGGCTCATTTCCCAGAAGGGAAGACAAAGAATACATCCGCAAGAAGATAGCAGTGACCTTTTACGATCCGGCCATCGTGACCGATGAGTTGGTGGAGGAAACCTATAAGCTTGTGCAGGATCGCACCAAGCTCATCAAGGTTTTGGCTTTGGCCAAATCGGCCATAAGGAACAATATGCGTGAAGACCTGCCGAACTACAAAATGCCGGTATGCCTTATCTGGGGCCGCAATGACACCATCACGCCTCCAGAAGTGGCTGAGGAATTCAACGCTGAGCTGCCCGATGCCGAGCTGTTTTGGATTGACAAATGTGGCCACGCACCTATGATGGAGCACCCGGAACAATTCAACAAATTGCTCTCGGCATGGCTCGACAAGCGCTTTGGAGGACAATCGTAATGGACACGCTCCACACCGATTTTGTAAAAAGCAGCGCCGTTTATACCGAATGCCCGCCTGCTACCCTGCCCGAGTACGCCTTTGTAGGCCGCAGCAATGTGGGCAAATCATCGCTGATCAATATGCTCACCGAGCGTAAGGGATTGGCAAAAATCAGCGGAAAGCCCGGTAAAACGCAGCTTATCAACCACTTTAGCATCGCATATAGCGCCAAGCAAAGCAAACCCGATTGGTACCTTGTTGACCTGCCGGGTTATGGATATGCCAAGGTGTCGAAAAAAGACAGGAACAAATTCAAAGGACTCATCTACAATTACCTTAAGAAGCGGGAAAACCTGTTTTGCACCTTTGTCCTCATCGACATCAGGCACGAGCCACAACCCAACGACCTCGAGTTTATGTCGTGGCTGGGGAGCAACGGATTGCCGCTGGCCATGGTGTTCACCAAAGCCGACAAGCTCAAGCCTGGCGCCATCGATACCCATCTCGAAGCTTACGCAAAAGTGATGCTCGAGACCTGGGAGGAGCTTCCACCGCTTTTTGTTACCTCAGCCGAAAGTGGACTGGGCCGCGAGGAGCTTTTGCAGTTCATCCGTGAGACGAATATGCCTTAAACTTCTATTTGGCCCCTGGCCAATAAATCAACATCTCCCAATAGCAAACCGATATGTCTGAAATCAAACACAAAACAGTGCTCATCACGGGAGGTGCCGCCGGTATCGGCAAAATCATGGGTCGGATGGTTTTGGAAAAAGGCGCTACCCAATTGGTCATTTGGGACATCAATGCCGAGGTCATGGAAAAAACCCAGGAAGAATTGAGCCAATTCGGAAAAGTAAATGGCTTCCGTGTAGATGTATCGAAGCTCGACGACATCCAAGCCGCATCAGCACAATTGAAATCAGAAGGCATTGCAGTCGACATCCTCATCAACAATGCAGGAATCGTGGTGGGCACTGAATTTTGGCGAAACAGCCATCGCGACATCACGCGCACCATGTCGATCAACACCAATGCCTTGATGCACATCGCTCTCGAACTGCTCCCCGGCATGATGGAACGCAACCAGGGACACATTGTCAACATTTCATCTGCCGTAAGTCTGGTAGCCAATCCCAAAATGGCAGTTTATGCTGCCAGCAAATGGGCCGTCACTGCCTGGAGCGAATCCCTGAGGCTGGAGCTTGAACAGAACCAAAGCGCGGTAAAAGTGACCACAGTAACCCCGAGCTACATCAGCACGGGCATGTTTGACGGGGTAAAAACCCATTGGATACAGCCTATTGTAAGGCCTGAGTCGGCGGCGAAGCAAATCATAGGTGGCATTGAGCGCAACCGCATTTATGTGCGCATGCCATGGTCAGTGTACCTCACGCCTTTTCTCAAAGGCATACTGCCGGTGAGGTGGTTTGACAACCTGGTAGGTAAAGGCCTGAAAGTGTATAAGAGTATGGAAAATTTCAAAGGCCATTAGCAAATTCTAACACAAAGGAGGTGGGTCGACAAGCACAAATAGCTTATATTCAGACTCAAATCATTTCAAAACCTACGAATCATGAAATTGCTACCTTTCCTATTAAGTGGTCTGTTGTACTTTACTACCTTTCATTCAACGGTCAATGCACAGAATACAAATCAAAATGAAAATAATGATCAACTCAAAACCTTCGTGGAAGTTGTTAAGAAAACAGCTCCCATGAACGAACTTGCATACAGGGAGCTACAAACCGCAGTGGAAGCAGAAGGCATGAGCATGACACGGTATGAAATGCTGGTGAATGCTGCCCGACACGACACCATTATTGACGTTCGCCCAAGCGTAGAAGAACGCGAAAAACTAGAAAAACTGGAAAAAACGTCAACAGCCATCAAATCCAGGATAGACAAGCAACTTGATGTATTGCTGGAAAACAGCAGCCTCTCTAAGACACAGTTTGATTCCATCAACAAGGCTTACAAGGAAGACATGCAGACCCGAATGGCCATAGATGAACTTATGACCAAATGAGTCAATGGATACGCAGGGTGCACTCCTGCACGAGATGGCTGCACAGGCAGGATATCAAAGGTTTTCGCAAGTTGGCCTATCACCTGCCACGCTTTTTATTCCCAAAGCCTACAGGAGAAGCTGTTTGGCCCAATGTTCACGGATTCAAACTCCACATCGACCCTACCACCGATACCGGCGTTGAGCACAGCCTGTATTATGAAGGCACTTATGAACCGGGAACCTTGAAAATCATTGAGCATTTGCTTGAGCCCGGCGATCACTTCATGGATGTAGGTGCAAACATAGGCTTGATGTCCATTTTTGCCGCAAGGCTGGTAGGACCTGAAGGCAAAGTGACTGCATTCGAGCCCCACCCAAAAACACGCCAAATACTACTTAAAAACATTGTACTCAACGGACTGGAGCGCACGGTTGAAGTAATGCCTTACGCACTGGGCTCCGAAAGCCGATCAGCACTTTTGTACGATGATCCCAGCAAAAACCGTGGAGCAGCAAGCCTTATGGAAACGGGCAGCGCGGCGGCAGTTTACGAAGTCCAAACCATGAGCCTCGACAACTTTCTTAAAAAACCATCGGGTGTGAATTTTCCTCTGCCATCCTTGATTAAAATTGATGTGGAAGGCCTTGAGATAGAAGTATTGAAAGGCGCGATGTCCCTGCTTGGCTCCGCGAGCCCACCTGCGCTTATTATCGAAAGCAGTGCCAGCAGAGACCACTCCGGCGCCACAGATATTGCAGCATTGTACAACTTCATCAGCAATATTCAAGGATACCAAGTCTACAAAGGCCTTAAGAACAAGTCTTTTACCTCAAGGCTGATCAAGGTAAATCATTCAGATGAGATGCCAAACCACGACAACATTTATGCCTTACAGAAAATCCACATAGCGAGGTTTTCAAATTAAGATTTCAATCCTTTCATCAGGAAACATGGCAATTATGCCAAAGCAATCCACATATTCGGTTTACATTTGTGTACTATCTAACGACCTACCAAATTGAAACCTGTGCTTAACCAAGGCCTTGTCTTTCTTATTGTTTTAACTGGCATTGCCAATTGTTACGGGCAGGACCAATACCATGGGCATTTACTGAAAGACGTAGAGCCCGAAGTATGGAATAATCCTCAGGTAGTGCTCGATGTGATGAATGCTTACCCCTCCGATTCAAAAGATGCACTCAAGCAAGTTAATCAACAAAATCTGAAGGCCCGCACCTACCATGCCATGGGCCAATATGACAAGTCGCTGGAAGCGGGCTTTAAAGCGCTTCAGCTGTTTCCACAAAAGGACATTTTGGAGAGTACGGAAGCTGCCAAAGCTTATAATCTCCTCTGCCTGAACCTCTCGAAGATTAATTTGTCTGAAGCAGTAGTTTTCATTCCAGAGCGCTTTAAAATTTCAAACAAAGATAAAATTGATCCCACCGGTCTATTGATCGAAGCCTTAACTTTTGCCCAAAAAGGTGATTCGGCCCGGGCAATATCCTTACTTATCCAAGCCTATCCCCTCGCGGAGAAAGAATTTGTATGGAATGATCATTTGGGAATATCTCCATCCTTGTTGCTTTTCACATTGCAGAGCACCCATGAAACCCCCAATAAACTGGTAGCATGGCTTAAGCAAGACGCCCTTGACAGCGAAAAACAACCGCTAACCACCACCGCCCGGATTGCAACCGAACAAGTCATTGCCGAATTCTATTTCAGGGAAAGAAACCATAAAGCCGCCATTGAAGCTTTGCAAAATTGTCTTCTGAGCGCTGAGGCGTTAAAGCACCACGGATGGCAAGCTGAATTAAATCGGCAACTTGCAAAAAATTATCTGGCGACCAATAGCGGTGGATTGTACCAACAAGCTATTAATAGAGCCTTGCATCATGCGCAAAAAGAGGAGCGAATTGGCAATGAATCCATAAATATTACACAAGCCAATCTGAGCGACATTCAAGGGTATGACATACAACTGCTGGCATTTGAATATGGCAACAAACAGAAACAGGTGTCCATATTTCTGATGGTTGTTGCAGGTCTTGCTGTGATTGCGTTTTTAGTATATGCCGTGCGGATATCAAGATCACGGGAACTGCTTCAATTTGCCCGTGCAACCACAAAATACATAAATGATGGCCCTGAACTCCATATACAAAGTCAGGCGGAGGCTGTGATACCTGCAAAACCTATTGAGGCCAAGCCTTCAACCATTCCTGAAGATACTGAAAAATTAATCCTGACGAAACTCAGGCACTTCGAAAGCGGAAAGAAATTTTTGAGCACTGACATGTCGCTCGCTCAGCTCTCTACGCTTCTGGAAACGAATTCAAAGTATGTCTCAGAGGTGATCAATCGCCATAAAGGCAAAAACTTCAATGCCTATATCAACGAATTGCGCATCAAATATATCGTGGAGAAATTGCACAACAACCCTACTTACCTCAATTATAAAGTAAGCTATCTAGCTGAGGAAAGCGGATTTGCGAGCCATAGCAGTTTCACCACAGTTTTCAAAGGGGTGGTGGGCATGTCGCCTGCACGATTTATCGAATTGACTGTCAAAGAAAAAGAGACCTCAGCAGCTGTATCATGAAAGGGTTCATCACAACCGTATTGGCATTTGTACTGGTGACCGCATCCTTGGCAAACGAGAGACGTTCGGCAATTGATAGCCTGTGCAATGAAGGCTCGCGAGAAATCTACATCAATCCTTCGCGTGCCCTGGAACTCGGCCATGAAGCACTCGACCTGTGCGAAGAGGTGGATGAAAAACTTCAGGTGCTCGCTGTATTATTGACAGCCTACAGGGCAATTCATGATTATGACAACCTCGTAACCTATGGCCAAATGACTGAGAACCTGGCCGAAAAAGGTGAGATGAAAAGTATCAGGGTGCGAACTTACATTATGTTGGCCTCCCTCTATCACAGCATAAAGCTCTTTCAGGAGGGGCTTCAAATGCTTGACAAAGCGGAAACCATTCTTGTGGCGAGTGCAGCCGAAGCACCTCCGGAGGAAATCAACTTTCTGTTGGGAAACAATTACCTCATTAGAGCATTCATATACCGCGATCAGGTGGGCTGTCATATTGCTAAGGTTTTTTTCGAAAAATCAATAACTTCGTATGGAAGGCTAAAGGATCCATCATTTGCAAGTGCCAACATTAGCACGGCGCACTACAATTATGGCAATTGCCTGATGAGCGAATCACGACACATTGAGGCGGAGTGGCATTACAACAATGCAATAGCAACTGCTGAGAGCGCAGAAACCCCCAGCATTTTGGGCTTTGCACTTAAAGGTCTAGGAAATCTATATACGCTTAAAGGCAATTTTGACTCTTCGCTTGTGATCCTTGCGCAGGCCCAATACCAGGCAACAGGAATAGGTGACCCCATGTTAGAGCAATCGATACACGCCGCCCTCGCGAACAACTATTTGGCAAAAGGCAACTGGAACGAGTACTTGTCCAATTCCCAAAAGAGCTATGCCTTACAAGAACAAATTCTTGAAAACTCTAAAATTTCAGTTCTTCACCTTTTGCAAAGTAACTTCAATCAATACAGTGATGACCATCAAAGCGTAAAGCGGAAAAACCGCAATACTTTTGCTGCATTTATCGCTGGCTGTTTGATGATTCTGGCCCTCATTATATTTGCTCTGCGTAAGATGAACAGCCATTTCCTCAGCCTGAAATCAGAACTCAGACACTTCAGGTCATCGAAAGCTTAAATGCCAAACATGCACGGCAACTTATGGAACGGTGCCATGCACATCAGATTAAATTGGTGGCATTGAACAAACAGTAAGGCTTTCATCCAAAAGTGAAACACATCATCCAAGTGAGTCACATGCATGCATTCGCGAATCTGAAAATAGAACAACTTCAGGCAAGAAGATAGCGGCAGTACATTCGCATCCAGCATTCATCATAGCAAAGGTTATGTTGATTTAGCTTGCGATTCGGCTCCCTGAATCAGAATATGGTTAGTTAGAAAGTTGAAATCCCTGTCTATGCTTTACGTAGATGGGGTTTTCAATTTAAATAGCCCGCAGCTATCCAATGATGCCTGCCTTCTCGGCAAATCGACGTGCAAAGCTGCGAATATCGGCAGCATGGTCTTTTTGGCCGGTAGCGCGCTCGTAGGTATCGCCCATGGTCATCAGTGTTTGGTGGAAGAAGCGCTGCATGTCAAACACGCTCATCTCCTTCTCCCACAAATCAATGCGCATTGCAGATTCTTCATGCTTATCCCACATCGCGAGCATCAGTGCCTTACACTCTCCGTGACCGCCGCCATCAGTGGCCTTCCAGCTCAGTGCAAGGGGTACATTGTTTTCGTCGAGTCCCACTTCAATATTGATCTCGGTGCTTTTGGTGATTTCTTTATCCATTTCCTGATTTTATAATTTGAGCACGGCCCTTATCGGCCCGGTTTATACTGCTTCAATATCTGCCTGTTGTCCTTAAGCTGCATAAGCTCTGCCAGCCCCATATCGCCATTGTTTTCCATGAATGCATCGACCATCCGGTAGCCCAGCCACTGCCCAATGCCGCCGGGCGACTCCTGTGGCATGCCGGGTGTAAATGGCCCGTCGTTGAGCAGCTTATTGATCTCCATCAAGTCGGTTGTGAATATGATATCACGCTCGATGAGGCTTTTCCAAACGTCGTATTCCTTTTCCCTACTCCAGGCGAGTTGGGCTTCAGTGTAGTTCATTACGCGCCGCTCGTCGTTGTGCTGAAGCAAGGCCTTGGTGATGTAGGCCACCTTTCCGGCAAATATCATCTCGGCGAGCAACTCCTCCTCCCCTGCCATTTCGCGAAAGCGGAACAACAACCAGCCACGAAGCGCATTGGGCACCAGGTACTCCGGCTGCATTTTATCGCGCTTGTACTGCGGAAACAAGTCGGGAGGCAACTGCTTCACCCACTTGTGGTCACTCCCGGCATACCATTCAAGGCCTATACCCAGCCAAGCGTCGGCAGGGTAAATGCCCACATTGAAACCGGAATTATACGCCACCAGCTGGGGCAATTGCCTGTCGTTGAAGTGCATCGCATACCGCTTCATGCCCTCCCCCAGCTCCTGCTCAAATGCATCCATTTGCGGAAACGCATTCTCAACCTGCTCCTGTAGGCCAAGCCATGGTTTATCGGTGGTGAAGCGCATAAGCAGTGAAGCCGTCATGGGATTGTCTGTGAGCCCTATGCGCATAATGTCCTCAATATAGTCGCTATATACTTCACCGTACTTTTCAGAAAGCTTGCTGTGTCCATCCAAGGCATCATGGGGCTCAATGGCAAATACCTCCCTGTCCAACCGGGAAAATACAGGCTCATACGCCACATTGCTGGTATCCACCTCCCAACGCTCCCCATTGCACCCCATAAAAAAAAAGGCAGATAGCGTTATTAACAATGGGTAGAAGTTGCGCATGAATTAAAAAATGTACTTTTGACTTTATTAAGGACGCAAAAGTAATGAAAAAGATAGCCCTGATAGGTCTTACGTTTTGTCTGGTGGCCTCTACTGCTTCAGCTCAAACCGGCGATGAAACCATCAATGTACAACCGACACAATCCAGCACCCTTCGCATGGGATTATCCGCAGGACCTTTATTCTCATGGTTCTCTCCTGAGGGTGAAGGTAATTCTATTGAAGGCAACGGAAGCCGCTTTGCGCTCAAGTATGGCTTGTATATGGATTTCAGGCTCGATGGCAATGAAAACTATTTCTTCTCAACAGGTCTGTTTATGGTCAATACAGGAGGCACGCTGTCGCATGACAATGCCATCGGAGTGCCTAATCCAAATGATCCGCTGAGAAGAAGCCGACGGGAAGTAGATTACCGCATCAACTATCTCACCGTGCCCTTGAACTTCAAATTGATGACCAATGAAGTTGGCTACAACCGCTACTTTGCACGTGTAGGATTTGATGCCTCATTGGCAGTACATTCCCGCTTTGACAGCAGTGACCGCCTGCTTTCAGACCCCAGCGGCCCGACCTTTGAGCGTGAAAATGCAAACTCGTCCGACTTTACCCGCTTCTACAGGTTTGGTTTACACATTGAGGCCGGTATGGAGTACAACATCGGCGGCAATGCCAACCTTATGGTTTCGCTTGAGTGGAACAATGGCCTCAACAATGTATTCAACAGCGACATGCGCTTGCCAACCGGGACTGATGCTGCCAATGATGTACAACTCAATGGTGAGCGTGCCATAGCGGCCATCAACTTCCTCGCCCTCAACCTCGGTGTATATTTCTAAACACCTTCGCCACTTGTCCGTTTATGGATAAAGAGGAATACCATGCAAGTAGATAAAGTAGCAACGCACATCAGTGACTGGCTTCGCGCTTACGCTGACAGTGCAGGCAGCAAAGGTTTTGTGGTTGGCGTAAGTGGTGGCATAGATTCAGCTGTCACGTCGGCGCTTTGTGCGCATACAGGTCTGCCCACCCTCTGCCTTGAAATGCCCATTCACCAGCCGGAAAGCCACGTGAGCAGGGCGCGCAAGCACATCGCCTCCCTGATGGAAAAATATCCCAAGGTTCAATCCCATTGCATAGACCTCAGTACAACCTATGAGACTTTACAAAAGGCCCTTCCGGAAAATGACCTGAAAGAGCAGCACGAATTTTCGCTTGTGAATACACGCGCCCGGCTCCGCATGAGCACACTTTATTACTTCGCAGCACTCCACGGTTACCTCGTGGCGGGTACAGGCAATAAAGTGGAAGATTTCGGCGTGGGATTCTACACCAAATATGGCGACGGCGGCGTTGACCTCAGCCCCATTGCCGACCTGATGAAAACCGAAGTATATGCCCTCGGTGCTTACCTTGGCGTAAACGAAGCCATCATGAAAGCGCCTCCCACCGACGGGCTCTGGGGCGATGACCGAAGCGACGAAGACCAAATTGGCGCAAGCTATCCCGAGTTGGAATGGGCCATGGAATTCAATGGCGACGAGTCGACAATATCCTCCCGCCAGGCCGAAGTTCTCAGCATATACCGCAGCTTCAACAAGCGCAACAAGCACAAGATGCTGCCCATACCGGTGTGCGAAATACCACGAAGCCTTAGAGAATAGATTTCAATTATGCTGTTTTTGCATAGTACCCCGCTACACAGACATTGTCGTAAGACGCTAATTTCAAGCCTTTGGAGCGGCGTATATTTAATTCTCACAAAGAGCATTGCCGGTCGCTAAAATGTATATTTTAGGCTAAAAATAAAGCTATGATCAATCAAACCATCCTCGCGGGTGCATTCCTCTCGCTAAGCCTGACTGCCGCCTTTGCGCAAAACACTTCCGAAGCGTTTAAATGGACACAACTGGGTGAACAAAAGGGACTTCAAGGTTCATTTTTCACCCTCATCTCAACTGATGCCGAATCTGTTACTTTTCAGAAAATGAATGGCGGCCTCAGAGGCCAATCTGTAGAATTGATAAAAGCCAACCACGATTTTGAGCCCATCAAAACGCTTAACCTCACGCCAGAGAAAGCCAGCAAAAAAGATAAACCTGTATCTTCAACATGTATTGCAACCCGCAATGGCAAGACCCTGACTATAGTGAGTGGCTCAGATTTTTCAAAACGGATTATGAGCCTCCAGATGGCTTATCAGGTTTTGGACGAGGGATTCTCACCAATTGCAGCGCCCACCGCTCTGAAGCAACCCGCGGGAGGAGTAATTCCCGTCAATTTCGTTGACATGTCAAATCCCTTGTCTAACAACCCTTTTCAATTGATAAAAGTTGGCAATGACTTCTTAATTGGATATGTACTTTCTGACGAAGCAGAAAGCAACCTCAACTTGGGCTTGGCAAAATTCGATGCAGATTTCAACATCATATTCAATGAACTCCACGAAATAGATATGCCTGCCAACCGCATGATGGATTTTCGTTTGGCCGAAACCGATGTCGAGGGGACTTACTATGTGCTCATTAAAGAAACAACCATAAAAAACCCTCAAACCAAAATTGAAACCCCCACAATGGGCAGCAACCAAAGAGATTTCTCAAGGACACATATCAATGAAGAGAAATTTGGTGTGAACAGGATTTATAAATTTGACGATAAAGCCTTGGTAAAAACCTATCAAATTGAAGGTGAGCGGCCCACTCCGGCAGTTAAAGCAATTAGCAATGGTACGGTACTTGTTGCAGGCCTCAACAATGACGGCGTAAAGGGCAGGTATACAGGCGCTTACAGCATTACCCTGGATGCCGATTTGAAGGAACTATCTCGTGCCGAAGAGAAGTTTACTGAAATGTTTACCGAAGAAATGGAATCTATTAAAGCCAAGGAAAAGGGACTTGCACTCACTGTGAGGCACACAAAGCTGCTGGAGCTCGGCGAGAGGCTCGTCCTGAATGTTGAATTATTTGGTTCCCAGACCACCGAGATGAAAAGCGGCAACAACACAAGCTATTATTATAATTTGCTGGTAGGCGACAATTTGCTCTTTCAGATGAACAAAGACGGAGGATTTACCAAAAAATTCACTTCAATAAGCAAAAAACAGCTTGAAGCTGGCGCAATGCAATACTTCTCAGGTGCGGTTGTATTTGTAAAAGATGACGTATTGCATTGCTATTACAATGACCGATCGGACAACCTGACCAAACCCAAAAAGGAGCGTTGGAATACCGAAGACTACCGCAGAAGCACTTCTGTAATCAGAGAAGTTAAATTGGACAGTGAACTCAATAAACTGTCAGACGGAGCAGTGACCGAAGGCAAAGATGCCATCAGAATGATAGCCGCAACAACACGGTATATCGATGGCAATCTGGTGATGTTTGGTATGGATGGTAAAACGTTTTGGGGCACCGTGGTTAGGTGATTTTTCGCAAGCTAATTAAAGTAATTTCTGCGAAATGATTTGCTATTAACCAGGCCATTAAACCATAGATTACAAGCACTTAAAAAAATCTGCGGGGACTGCTCCGCGGATTTTTTGCGTTTACAATTGATCCCCACCGATAATTCGAGACAGCCTGAAGCTTTGGCTCATTCAGCTTCCGAAAAGCCTTTTAAGAGCCTTTTAAGCAATCTCCCAGGTATTCTTCCCACTAAGCAGTGCATCGAGGTTTCCATCGCCCTTGCGGCTTTTACTCACCGTGATTTGCTCGTGAAGCATGTCCTCGTAGCACGGCCTGGTCTCCTGGTAAAACACCCCAAATGGACGCGGCAGGTTCACGCGATCGGGAACTGGCGTATCAAAGCAGCGCATCAACACACCCGACTTAAAGCGGTCGTGCTTGTCGTGGACCCAAAGGTCCTCGATGCTGTGCTCGCCCGTAGTTAAGTCAACCACAACGGGGGTTGCACCATCGAGTTTAAGGCCTTTGCTGTCGTTCAAGCCAAACACACAGGGCTTGCCGTGCTCGAGGAAGATGGTGTTGTCGGCCTTGGTTTTCTTGTCGGTAAAGACTTCGAATGCCCCGTCGTTGAAGACGTTGCAGTTTTGGTAAATCTCAATCAGGGAAGTACCCTTGTGGGCGCTGGCTTCCATCAGTACCTCGCGCAGGTGCACGGGGTCCCTGTCCATGGCACGGGCTATAAAGGTGCCATCGGCCCCGGCTGCAAGTGCAAGCGGATTGAATGGATGATCCACCGAACCCATGGGCGTACTCTTGGTCACCTTGCCTTCCGGCGAAGTGGGTGAATACTGCCCTTTGGTAAGGCCGTAAATTTCATTGTTGAAGAGCAACACATTCATGTCGAAATTACGGCGCAGCATGTGGATAAGGTGATTGCCGCCAATCGAAAGGGCGTCGCCATCGCCGGTAATCACCCATACGCTCAGGTTGGGGTTGGCAATTTTGAGTCCGCTGGCTATAGCTGGCGCGCGTCCGTGTATGCTGTGCATACCGTAAGTATTCAGGTAGTATGGGAAGCGCGAAGAGCAGCCAATACCCGAAATAAACACGGTGTCCTCCCGGGCTATACCAAGTTCGGGCAGCACCGTTTGAACTTGTTTTAATATAGAATAATCCCCACAACCCGGGCACCAGCGCACGTCCTGGCTGCTGGCAAAATCCTTGGCTGTCAATGTTTCAGTGCTTGTACTCATGATTGCAATGTTTCTTTGGCGGCGTCCTTAATTTCAGTTGAAGTAAAGGGAAGGCCTTTTATTTTGGCCAGAGGCCGGGCATCGATCAAAAACTCGCTTCTGATGATTTTCACCAATTGCCCATTGTTGAGCTCGGGAACCATCACCTTTTCAAAGCCAGCGAGCATGGACTTCAGGTTCTTCGGCATAGGGTAAATGTAGCGCAAGTGAATGTGCGAAACACTTTCACCTTCGGCAATGAGTTCTTTCACTGCAGTTTTGATGGCGCCGTATGTCGAGCCCCAACTCAGTATACACAGTTTGCCAGTGGCTTCACCCTGATCAAAATTCTGCTCGGGAATAAAGTCGGCAATACGATTGACCTTCTCGGCGCGAAGCTTCACCATTTTCTGGTGGTTGTCAGGATCGTATGAAATATTGCCGGTGCCATCCTGCTTTTCCAATCCACCTATGCGGTGCTCGAGGCCTGCGATGCCGGGAAGCACCCATTGGCGCACGCCTTTTTCGTCACGGCCATAGGGTAGAAAAGGTTCATCGCCCAGTTCATTTCGCAAAGGCGCGGTGATGGTCGCCAGCTGATCGGCTTTGGGAAAGCGCCAGGGCTCAGCACCATTGGCAATGTAGCCATCGCTGAGCAAAAACACCGGAGTCATGTGTTCAATCGCGATGCGCACCGCTTCAAAAGCCATGGCAAAGCAATCGCGTGGCGAAGAAGGGGCAAGCACCGGAATCGGCGCCTCTCCGTTGCGGCCGTAAATGGCTTGCATAAGGTCAGCCTGCTCCGTTTTGGTGGGCAATCCTGTTGATGGGCCACCGCGCTGCACGTTGACCACCACCAGCGGCAATTCAAGGATACACGCCAGGCCAAGGGCTTCGCCTTTCAATGCTATACCTGGACCACTCGAAGCCGTAATGCCAATATTTCCCGCAAAGGATGCCCCAATGGCAGAGGTAATCGCTGCAATTTCATCCTCAGCCTGAAAGCTGCGTACGTTAAAATTCTTGTGGCGCGCCAATTCGTGCAAGATGTCGCTTGCAGGAGTAATAGGATAACTGCCGTAAAAAAGAGGCAGATCTGCTTTTTGCGCTCCCGCAATCAGGCCCATGGCTACGGCTTGATTGCCCATGATGTTGCGGTACACGCCTTTCGGCAAAGGGGCCGGCTTCACTTCGTAGCGCGTGGTGAAGGTCTCGCTCGTATCGCCGTAATGATAGCCCGCCTTGAGCACAGCGATGTTTGAATCGATCAATTCGGGTGCCTTCGAAAACTTCTCCCGGATGAATTGTTCTGTAGGTTCCAGCTTGCGGTTGTACATCCAATAAAGAAATCCGAGCACAAACATATTCTTGCTGCGGTCTTTCTCCTTGATGCCCAAGGAGGTTTCTTTCAGCGCCTCTCGTGTGAGCTTCGTGATGTCGATTTCAATCAGCCTATACTTCCCAAGGCTGTTGTCAGCGAGAGGATTGGCATTGTCAATGTAGCCTGCAAGGTTGAGATTCTTCTTGTCAAAGCCGGCCGTATTGGCGATAATGGTACCACTGAGCTTGAGGTTGTGCAAATTTGCCTTGAGCGCCGCTGCATTCATCACCACGAGCACATCGCAAAGATCGCCCGGGGTGAATAGCTCCACACTCCCGAAGTTGAGCTGGAATCCCGATACCCCGGCTATCGTACCTTGTGGTGCACGTATCTCAGCGGGGTAGTTGGGAAAGGTGCTGATGTCGTTTCCGAAAAGGGCGCTGGTATTGGTGAACTGGCTCCCTGTAAGCTGTATACCATCGCCTGAATCACCGGCAAAAAGGATGGTGACATCCTTCTTCTCTTCGGTGGAGCGTATGGTTTCTTTGGCTGTTGTGTTTTCCAAAATGGTGGTGATAATTTGTGCACTAAATGCCCGAGGGGGCGTAAATGTTTTGCGAAAAGCGAAATTGAATTTTGGTCAACGCTAGGTACTCTCCATCATGTTGACTGCCCGCACACCGGTGATTTCGGGAGCTACTTTTTTGATGCTCTCCTCCACCCCTGCTTTCAGCGTCATATAGCTCATGGAGCAATCCTTGCAAGCGCCGTGCAGCTCCACGTGCACCACCATATCGTCAGTGACTTCCACCAGGGTGATGTCGCCGCGATCGGCCTCGAGAAAAGGCCGCAGTTGGGTTAGTGCTTGTTCGATACGCGATGTAAGGCTGTCCATGGTACTTGCTTTTTGGGTTCCAATCAATTCAAATCAAAGGCCTTATGCTTGCCTTCAAACTGCTTCAATTGAGATGTAAAATTACGAATTATTTCCCGAAAGGCTTGGGCCGAAAGGGTCTCCTCCTGCAGCACTGCGGGCCGACCTACATCGCCCGATTCGCAGATGGACGATACAATGGGCAACTCGCCCAGGAAGGGAACATTGATCTCTTCAGCAAGCCTTCTTGCGCCCTCCTTTCCGAAAATATGGTACTTGCGGTTGGGCAACTCGGCCGGCGTAAAATAGGCCATGTTTTCCACGATGCCCAGCACAGGTACCTTGATGGCATCAAGCTGAAACATGCCAACCGCTTTGCGCGCATCGGCAAGGGCAATGTTTTGCGGGGTGCTCACCACCACCGCTCCGGTGAGCGGAATGTTTTGCACCAGGCTGAGATGTATATCGCCCGTGCCGGGTGGCAGGTCGATGATCATAAAGTCGAGCGGACCCCAGTGCACATCGCTAAACATCTGGTTGAGCGCTTTGCTCGCCATGGGGCCGCGCCACACGATGGCTTGTGAGGTATCTGCAAAAAATCCGATAGACAGCAACTTAACCCCGTAGCTTAGGACAGGGACGATCAGGTTTTTGCCATTCACTTCAGTGGTGCGCGGCTTCTCATCGGCCACGTTAAACATGATGGGCATTGAAGGGCCGTAAATGTCGGCATCGACCAGGCCCACGCTGTAGCCATCACTGGCCAATCCTGCGGCGAGGTTGGCGGCCACGGTGCTTTTGCCCACGCCCCCCTTGCCCGAAGCCACCGCAATGATGTGCTTTACACCCGGCAGCACTTTGCGTTGCTCGGGATTTTGTTCCTCTTTGGACAATACTTTCACATTTATTTCCACTTCCACATCCCGACCAAAATTGCGCTCTATCGCAAAGCGACAGGCATCTTCAAGCCGCTTGCGGGCGTGCATCGCCGGATTGACCACATTGAGCGTAAAGCTGATTTTGCCATCGGCAGTTTTCACATCGTGCACCAGGTTGAGTGCCACAATGTCTTTTTTGAGCTCGGGCTCCATCACATTGCTGAGGGCCTCGAGAAGATTCTTATCGTTGAGTTCCATATTATTCATTTTCAGGGCAATTCCAGTTCTCTTGCAGGATCCCAGTTGAGGTGCTCAAAATCGACCACCTTGTCGTTCAATACTTTTATACCTTCTGCTTCAAGCAGGGCCTGCATGCGGCCCTCGTCACCAAAGTGGTGCTTTCCCGTAAGGAGACCATTGCGGTTTACCACACGGTGTGCGGGTACAGGCTCCGGCAGGCGGTGTGAACTGTTCATGGCCCATCCCACCATCCGCGAACTCCGCCCCGTGCCGAGGTAACGCGCTATCGCACCATAGCTCGTAACACGACCTTTGGGGATTTGTTTCACCACTTCATACACCAGCTCAAAGAAGTCGGCGTGGCGCTCAGATATCTTGATAGAGGCCGTCATTCAATTCAAAACAAAGGTAGTGAATGGGCATGTGCTGACGCAAAAACATCTGCTCGTAAAAGGTCTTGACCTGCAGCAACTCGCGCATATCGTCGCTCTGGAGCCTGTGGATGCCTTCTCCGTAGAGGTTGGCTGTATCGAAGTGCAGCTTGTGGCCTCCTTCGGCGATGGTTTGGCGGGTGGCTTCGTAGAGAAAATCACTGTCGGTCTTGACGTGTATGAACCCACCCGGCTTGAGGAAGCGGGCGTAACGCTCCAGAAAATGTTTGCCTGTGAGGCGCTTGGTTTCTTTTTTGTCTTTGGGCTGGGGATCACTGAAGGTGAGCCAAATTTCGTCCACCTCATTGGGGGCAAAGAAGTGCTGGGTAAATTCGATCTTGATGCGGAGAAAGGCCACATTGTCGATGCCTTCATCTTCTACAGTGCGGGCTCCGCGCCAAAGCCGTGCACCCTTCACATCCACGCCCACAAAGTTGCGCTGAGGGTAGCGCCTGCCGAGTGCGATGGCGTATTCGCCTTTACCGCAACCCAGCTCCAGGGTGATGGGCTGTGCGCGCTTAAAGTGCTTGCTGTTCCACTGCCCCTTGATCTCGTTGTCATCGCGGACCATCAGCTGATTTTCGGGCTCATACACGCAGTGCATGGCCTTCATTTCCGCAAAGTGCTCGTTTTTTTTCTTACCCATATTTCGGGCGGCAAAGGTA
>DAIRDH010000032.1:0-37402 GCA_036796255.1 Cryomorphaceae bacterium | reverse complement strand
TAAGCCAGGCGGCAATGAAGCGCGTTAATTTAGAAGTGCTGATTCGGGAATACAAAGCTTTTTTCGGATGAATAAAGTCGATCTTTCATCTTTCCGCAACAATGACTACCAGCCGGGCTTATCGGTGAAGCGCGCTTTGTGGTATATGGTGAGCCTTGTGTTTTTCCAATCCTATCTTTTTCCTTTTTCGGGGCTTAAGGCCCAATTGCTGCGCATGTTTGGCGCAAGCGTAGGTAAGGGTCTTGTGATAAAACCGTCAGTGCGTATTAAGTATCCCTGGTTTTTGGAAATTGGCGACCATGTGTGGATAGGGGAGAGCGCATGGATTGACAACCTGGCTAGGGTGCACATCGGCAGTAATGCCTGCCTCTCGCAGGGGGCGATGTTGCTCACGGGCAACCACAATTACAAAAAGTCAACTTTCGACCTGATGCTCGGTCCGATACATATCGAAGAAGGTGCGTGGATCGGGGCAAAGGCCTTGGTGACGCCGGGACGGCGCGTTGGCAGCCACGCTGTATTGACGGCGGGTTCAACGGCATACAGCGATCTTGAGCCTTACGGTATCTATACCGGGATGCCGGCAGTACAGGTCTCAAAGCGCGAAATGGCATGAAGGTAAGCATCATCACCGTTTCCTTCAATGCAGCCGAAACCATTGAAGATACTTTGAAATCTGTGGCTGCGCAGACACACCCCGACATTGAGCACATTGTAATTGACGGTGGCAGCATGGATGGCACGCTCGGCATTATAGAGCGCTACGCAGGTGGAATAGCCACGTTCATTTCAGAGCCTGACAAGGGCATATATGATGCTATGAACAAAGGCCTCGCTTATGCCAGCGGCGATGTTGTAGGCATCCTCAACAGCGATGACACTTACGCTGATTGTGATGTAGTCAGCGACATTGTACACCTCATGCAGGAAACTGGTGCCGCCGCTGCTTATGCTGACTTGCAGTACGTAAAGCGCGACAATCCCGAGGCAGTGGTGCGTTATTGGCGCTCAGGCGAATACCGCGTGCATAAATTCCGAAAAGGCTGGATGCCACCTCACCCGACTTTCTTTTTGCAAAAATCAGCATATGAGTTGTTCGGCTTCTTTAGGGATGATTTGCGCTCCAGCGCCGATTATGAGTTGATGCTGCGCATGCTCTACAAGCATCGTCTTAGCGCGTGCTACCTGCCAAAAGTGACCGTGAAAATGAAAATGGGTGGACAAAGCAATGCCAATCTCGGCAACAGGTTGAAAGCGCGCGAAGAGGATAAAAAGGCCTGGGAAGTGAATGACTTGAAGCCTGCATGGTATACCATTTGCATGAAACCTTTGCGCAAGCTGGGTCAGTTCATCAGGTTTTAGAATTTCGCTCTTGACCTGCGGCGTTTTTTGGATTTTCCGCGCAAGTAGTTGTATTTCCTCTTGCTGAAATTACTCTTCCCTTTCAATACATAGCTGTATGTGAACTGCGTGAAGAGGTATCCGTCATTGTTGGTAGGGTCGCCACGTTTCTCACCTGGAGCAAAGCTGCCAGCGTTGGGCACTTGTACACCTTGATCGGTGGCAAGCTGCTGGGCGCGAGCTAGTGACTCCGCATTTGTGCGGTTGGCCATGGTGGCAACGAGTGATCCCGGAACATGATCCACATATTGCGTGCTTACATCGTCCAGGTAATCGGTAAAGGTAAATCTGTAGCCGAGTTCCCAACCGATCCGGTGTACTTTGTTAAAGGTGAAAAATAAACCGATACCAGCAGGAATACCAAGTTGCCAATTGCTGTATTCCACCCCTTCGGTTTGTAGCTCCTGGAGTGAGACCATTTCACCGTTAAATTCTTCCAAAGCCCCATAATAGCGGGCTTTCGGATTGTGGTGAAATGCAGCGATGCCCAGAAAACCGTATACCCTGAAATCGGGGTTATAAAATCCCCGGCCACCCGCATCATTGTCAAAGAAAAGGGTCAACTCTCCTCGCAGGCTGAATTCAAGGATATCATTTCGGAAACTCAGGTTGCGCGCTACCCTCGGCGGGTTTAAGGAGTTGAAGTCATTTCCTCTGATACGCCCATAATTGATTCCAAAGTTGGCAGCCAGTTGAGGTGTCAATTTGTACCTCACAAAACCACCAAAAACATACTGTGTGCGGTTGAGCTTCATATCAAAAATGAAGTCGCGCCGCGTTTCTTCCAATCCACCAATTTCGCCCAAGTAATTGGATGCTCCGGCACCAAAGCCAAAGTCCCACCTGTATTGAGCAATGCCGATTACAGAGCTTAGGCTAAATGTGATTGCGATGCAGTACTTTAGAATTTGCATTTGGGCAAAGATATAAAGATAACCAATATTTGCACTGACTTGCAAGTATCTTGCAATTGCAAAAGTAATTGATTTACATACACCATGCACGAAAAGACGCATATGAAGAACCGTGTGACCGATTTGATTGGTACTCAATACCCAGTAATACAGGCGGGTATGGTGTGGTGCAGTGGCTGGCGCCTGGCGGCGGCATGCTCCAACAATGGCATACTAGGCGTAATCGGGTCGGGCAGTATGCGCCCGCATGTGCTTGAAGAGCATTTGCAGAAATGCAAGATCCATACCGACAAGCCGTTCGGAGTAAATGTTCCTTTGCTTTATCCTGACATCGATCAGCACCTTGAAGCCATAGTGCGCCACAAGGTGCCGGTGGTGATCACTTCTGCGGGCAATCCAAGGGCACACACTGCCTTTCTGAAGGATCAAGGCATCACAGTGCTGCATGTGGTGAGCAGTGCCAAATTTGCCGAAAAGGCCACCGCTGCCGGAGTCGATGGCATCATATGCGAAGGTTTTGAAGCCGGAGGCCACAATGGGCGCGAGGAAACCACCACCATGTGCCTGGTACCCGCTGTGCGACAAGCCACAGACCTTCCTCTTGTGGCTGCTGGTGGCATCGCAAGCGGGCAGGCCATGCTCGCGGCAATGGCCCTTGGCGCGGAAGGGGTGCAGGTGGGCTCCCGATTTGTGGCGGCGGAGGAGAGCTCTGCGCATGCCAATTTCAAAGCCGCCGTAATCAATGCCGGTGAGGGTGATACCAAGCTTATGCTGAAAGAAATCACTCCGGTGCGGTTGCTGCGCAATGATTTTTATGTGAGGTTAGAGCAGGCTTATGAAGCCGGTGCAAAGGTGGAAGCATTAAGAGCCTTGCTTGGAAAGGGAAGGGCGAGGATGGGAATGTTTGAAGGGGATATGAGTGAAGGTGAGCTGGAAATAGGACAGGTGGCAGCCCACATCCATCATGTGATGCCGGCAGCTGATATAATTGCTGAGCTCATCGCTGATTATGACGCTGCTTTGAAAGCATTGAAGTACATGCATCCATAGTGCAGTCATTAAAGTTCTATAAATCTGAGGATGCGGGGCATCTGATGCTTGTCGAGGCTCCTTGTGCTAACTACCTTTGCGGGCAAATGTGTTGAAAGTGACTTTGATTGCTTAAGGCAAAAGTTTTTCAAACGCAACTGATGAAGTTAAATCACGTCAAAATAACACGACTATTTCCGCGTTTGGAAAAAGAGGGATTAATATGAGAGCAGAAGTTAAGGTATTTACCCGCGCGCGCTGGTTCTGTGCACACATGGCAATGGTCATGATGTGCCTGGCTCAGGTTGTGCAGGCACAGGTAATGCCGCCTCTGAATTTTTGTGGAAGCATGAATGAAGCCAACGCGTTTGTGATGGATTGGGATGAACCTCTAATTGCAGATCCTGATTTGAATTATGAAATATGGCGCGATAACGGAAATGGTTTCGCACTCCTTACCCAGCTTGGCCCTTCCAACAATACTACTTTTACTGATTTTGCGGTTGATCCCACGGTGGTAAATCGATTTTATGTACGGTCCATATACGAAGGACAGACATCAGTAAGCACTGATACCGTTGCCAATATCGTCCTCAGCCTTTCAGTTGTAAATACATCAGTAGCGCAGTTGTCCTGGACTTTGCCTTACAGTACAATGCCGGCTGAAGGGTCTTTTAATGTGTACCGCGAGCCTGAAGGTGAGCCTGCCCAGGTGGTCGCAACCCTCGGTCCTCTAGTCACCAGCTACAGTGATACCTTGTTCGGGTTTTGCGACGACACCATGGTGCGCTATTCTGTAGCTTTTGAATGGACGAGTTGCATTCTCAGGTCACAGCGAGAGGAAGATGAGTTTCGCGATATCATGCCGCCTCCGCAACCACTGATCGAGACAGCCAGTGTGGATCCACTGACCGGTGATATCGTGTTGACCTGGACTCCGGTATTTGCTCCTGATCTCGCTTTTTACAGGGTTCAGGATATCGATGTTGTGGGCCAGCAATTTGTCAATGTCGGCTTCATACCTGCTGGTGAACCTACCGAATTTGTTTATGAAAATGCCGGCAGTAACGGTTCCAAGACCTTGGCAGTGATAGCATTCGACGATTGTGGCAATGATGCCTCTTTCAGCGGAACAGCCACCACCATGTTTGCGGAAGCAAGCTACACCGAGTGCAGTCTCGACGCGATGATTTCCTGGAGCGAATATGAAGGCTGGGATGAGGGCGTAGCCCAATACCGCATTCAGGCGTTCGTGGATGGCGACGGTCCTGAACTGATGGGTGAGACCGATGGCAACTCGACCTTTTTCTTGGCAGGTGTCGAGCCCAATAAAGAATATTGTTTTTACATTGAAGCGGTCTCCGCTGGAAATCAGGTAAATGCCACTTCCAATAGCGATTGCGTAACAACACAATATCCCAGTATCTCCTCGATCGTCTACCTGTCATCAGTTGATGTGGTTGATGCCAGTACCCTCGAAGTTAATATTTTGCAAGATGTGACGGCCGTAGGGACGACATACCGGCTATCAAGGGCTAGGGAAAATGGCAGTTATTTGGAAATCGCAACCCTTGCGCAAACTGAGGATCAAATTCTAACTTATACCGACGAAGGCCTGGATACCCGCAGCGTGCAATACAACTATCGCTTTGAAGCATATGACGGATGCGGCGCACTGATAGGACAATCCAACCTCGGTACCAGCATCGTACTCGATGTTCTGGCCGAGACGAGAGAGCTTAAAAATTACCTGTCATGGAATCCCTATGAAGCCTGGCAGCAGGGAGTGAGTGCTTATCAAATATGGCGCAAAGTGGGTAGTGATGCCGATTTTCAACTTTATGCGACAGTAGGAGGGGATACCTTTATTTTTGAAGATGATGTAGAGCAATTTCGGGATGAAGAAGGGGAATTTTGCTACGCCGTAGTGGCCATTGAAGCCCCCAATAGCTATGGTTTTCCCTCGCAATCAAGCTCCTTTACGGATTGTGTAACCCAACCGCCAATAATGTGGATTCCTTCGGCTATAGTGCTTGATGGCCAGCCTGAAAATCAGGTGTTCAAACCAGTAGCTGGATTTATTGATTTGGCCACCTTCCGCATGGAAATTTACAACAAGTGGGGTCAGTTGATATTCGAGAGCGCTGATATTGAAGAAGGCTGGGACGGAACTTACCGTGGCAGCCGGGTGCGCGAAGACGTGTTCAGGTACATCATTGCCTACAGTGATGGCAGCGGAAAGCCGTTCATAGAGCAGGATGTGCTTTACGTTTTGAGAAAATAGCTTGTCCTTGAATTTGTCGTTTTTTTCGGCGAGTGATCATGAGGCTTTTGCTCAAAATCGGTGACAAATAATCATTACTTTTGCCGGAATTTATACAGTAAGTCCAATAGACCGCATTATGTCCATAAATTCAACAAAAATTCTCGGAGAAGGCCTCACCTACGATGACGTATTGCTGGTGCCTGCATATTCAGAGATTCTACCCAAAGAGGTCGACATCCGATCGCATTTTTCGAGAAATATCGTGCTCAATACGCCGATCGTATCAGCTGCGATGGATACGGTCACCAATGCCAACCTTGCCATTGCCATAGCGCAACAGGGTGGAATAGGGGTGATCCACAAGAATATGTCGATCGAGGCGCAAGCCCGTGAAGTGCGAAAAGTGAAACGATCTGAAAGTGGGATGATTCAAGACCCCATTACCTTGAGCGTAGGTGCCAAAGTAGGCGATGCGCTTCAAATCATGTCTGAGCACAGCATCGGTGGAATTCCCGTGATTGACGAGAAACGTGTGCTTATCGGCATCGTGACCAACCGCGACCTAAGGTTTGAAAAAAACACCAGTAAGCCTGTCACCGAAGTGATGACCAGCAGCGACCTAGTCACTGCCGAAATAGGCACTACCCTTTCGCAGGCTGAAACCATACTGCAGGAATACAAAATTGAGAAATTGCCAGTTGTCGATAAGGAAGGTAAGCTGGTAGGACTAATCACTTACAGAGATATTATCAAAGTCCGCAAGCACCCTTCGAGCTGTAAAGATAAAATGGGTCGCCTTAGAGTGGCAGCAGCCATCGGTGTAACCGCCGATGCCCTGCAGCGCACCGAAGCCCTAGTGAATGCCGGCGTTGATGCCATTGTAATTGACACTGCCCATGGACATACCAAAGGCGTGATTGCTGTGCTGAAGCAGGTCAAAGACCGATTTCCTCATATCGATGCTATCGTGGGCAATATTGCAACGGCCGACGGTGCCCGATTCCTCGCCGATTCCGGTGCCGACGCCGTAAAAGTAGGTATAGGCCCTGGCTCTATTTGCACCACCCGCGTAGTGGCAGGTGTGGGCGTACCGCAGCTTTCGGCTGTGCTGGATGCAGCAAGTGCTTTAGAAGGCACAGGCATCCCAATCATCGCCGATGGTGGCATCCGCTACACGGGCGATGTGGTCAAAGCACTGGCTGCCGGGGCTGGCTCCGTAATGCTTGGCTCAATGTTTGCCGGGGTAGATGAGTCCCCGGGTGAGACCATCATTTACGAAGGGCGTAAGTTTAAGGCATACAGAGGTATGGGATCCATAGAAGCCATGCAAAAAGGATCGGGTGACCGGTATTTCCAAGGCGAGCAAGACGATTTGCAGAAGCTGGTTCCAGAAGGCATAGCGGGCCGGGTGCCATACAAAGGGACTTTGGCCGAAGTGATGTACCAGGTGATGGGAGGCCTGCGCGCTGGTATGGGATACTGCGGCGCAGCCGATATTAATCAATTGGCAAAGGCCCACTTCGTTCGAATTACCAATGCGGGTATTAGGGAAAGCCATCCTCATGATGTAACCATCACACGGGAAGCTCCAAATTACAGCATTCGTTAAACTGAAAAAACACAGAATCAAAATCAAACTATGAAAACTGTTCTTAGCTTTTTGTTTTCAGCGGTCACCGTGATCGCTATTGCGCAGTCCAATTCCAGTGATCCAGTGCTGCTGCGAATTGACGACAAGGAGGTAACCCGGTCTGAATTTGAAGCGATCTATAAAAAGAACAACCGAGACAGCGCCATCACCCGCGAAGATCTGGATGAATACATCGAATTGTTCATCAACTTTAAGTTAAAGGTGCTTGAGGCCGAAGAAATGGGAAGGGATACCGCTTCAGCGTTTAAAAAAGAATTGGCGGGTTACAGAGAGCAACTCGCAAGGCCCTACATGGCCGACAAAGCCATTACTGATTCGCTCGTTCGCGAGGCTTACGACAGGATGCAATTTGAAGTGAATGCAGCACATATTCTGATAAAACTTCCGTCCGACCCGACACCAGCCGATACTTTAGCTGCGCACAAAAAGGTTATGGATCTGCTGAAAAAAGTAAAGGCCAATCCGGCAGGATTTGATAAATTGGCAGCAACCCATTCTGAAGATCCAAGCGCCAAGACCAATAGCGGAGACTTGGGATACTTCACTTCCATGCAAATGGTGTATCCATTCGAGAGCCTGGTATACAACACACCCCAAGGAGAGATTGGTGGACCGGTACGCACCCGGTTTGGATACCATATCGTACAGGTCAAAGACCGTCGCCCCGCACGCGGACAAATCAAAGTAGCCCACATCATGGTGCGCACTGAGGCTGGTGACCCCGATGAGGTGCAGGAAAATAATGAGCGTCGCATTCGCGAAGTCTATGAAAGACTTCAAAGCGGTGATGATTTCACCGACTTGGCTCGTAAGTTTTCTGATGACAGGAGTTCTGCTGCCCGCGGAGGAGAGCTGCCTGTATTTGGCACAGGCAAGATGGTAGCAGAGTTTGAAGAAGTGGCTTTTGGTATTGATGAAGAGGGGACATATTCTGAGCCTTTTACTTCGCCTTATGGCTGGCATATTGTCAAATTGATTGAGAAGGTTCCGGTTTCTACTTATGAGGAAATGGAGAAAGAGTTGCGCAACCGCATAAGCCGCGACAGCCGCTCTGACATTCCAAAAGCCATATTTATTGCGAAACGCAAGGCAGAGTACGATTTCAGAGAAGACAAGAAGGCGCTTAAGCCCTTTTACAGTGATCTCGATACATCCTATTTCAGTGGTCGCTGGAGTCCCAATGAAAAAACCAATAAGGCAAACAAAACGCTTTTCACATTAGACGGTAAAGATTACACCCAGGCTGACTTCAACAATTTTTTAAAGGAGCAAATGAATCCGAGAAGGTCCGCTGTGGATACAAAAGTATTGATCGACGACAGCTATCAGAATTTTGTCACCCAGAGCATCATGGACTACGAAGATTCCAGGTTGGAAGAGAAATACCCCGAATTCAGAGCCTTGCTCAATGAATACCGCGATGGCATTCTGCTCTTTGACCTTACCGACGAGAAGGTGTGGACCAAGGCAGTAACTGATAGCGCCGGGCTCATTGATTATTACGAAGCGAATAAGGAACAATTCATGTGGGAGGAGCGCGCAGGATTCGACATCTATACTGTCGAAGACGAGGCGACTGCAAAGAAAGTTGTGAAATTGCTCAAGAAGGGAAAGAACCAGGATGATATCCGCACCGCCGTAAATGAGAAAAGTGCCTTGAAGGTAAATGTACAGAGCGGCTTGAAGGAAAAGGCTGACATTCCTGTCCTGGCCAATGTCGATTGGAAGCCAGGGGTGTATGGCCCTATAGATTCAGATGGCCAAATGAAGGTAGTCCACATCAAAGAGATCAGACCATCGATGCCGAAAGACATTTCTGAGGCGCGTGGATTAATCGCGGCAGGCTACCAATCATACCTTGAAAAAGAATGGATTGAAACCTTGCGAAGCAAGCACAAAGTGGAACTGAACCAGGAAGTGCTTTACGATATTCAATAATCAATGATCTTTTGGATAAGCACAAACCGCCCGTACTTTTTTCATTTTTGTTGCTAGGGCTGCTCACAGTAGGACTGTCCGCTTGCGGAAATGTTGAAGAAGATGAGCAAGACGTAGTTGCTAAGGTTTTTGGTGAGCGCTTGACCCGAAATGATTTACTTTCGAAGTTGCCTCCGACGTACAATCCCGATGATTCGGCCCGGCTGGCAGAAGGTGTTGTAAGCGCATGGATTGCCGAAAAGGCACTTTTGCGCACTGCGGAAGACAACCTGTCCGATGAGCAAAAAGATGTTCAAAAACAGTTGACTGAATATCGAAACAGCCTCATTGTTTACAACTACGAACGCGCCTTTATCCGTCAGAAGATGGACACAAATATCACTGAAGCTGAGCTGAGAAAGTACTTTGAGGCCAACCAGGATAACTTTCGCTTAAAGCGGTATATCGCCAAGGTGCGCTTCGTGAAGCTTTCGGTGGATGCACCAAAACAAAAAGATATCGAGCAATGGTTGGGTTCAGAGAATGATGAGGACATTGATGAACTTTATGAGTACAGCCGCAAGTATGCCGAAAATTTCTACGTGAACAATGAACTCTGGCTATACGTGGATGACCTCTCCAGAGAGGTACCCTTGCCTGTGAATGATATCGAAAATTTGCTCAAGAACAATAAATTCATCACCTTAGAGCAAGATGGATACCGATACTTCGTTTACATTCACGATTACAGACTTAAAGGCGACCTTTCGCCTTTGCCCCTTGAACGCAAGCGGGTACGAGACCTTATCTTGAACCGGCGCAAGGTAGAGTTGATTGATGAAATGCGAGAAGACGTTGTCAAGCAAGGTTTTGCCGAAGGAAATATTAAAACTTACACACCGTGAAATCAAGTATTCTAATTTTTGGATTTGCAATGGCCACTTCAGTGATGTGGGCCCAGCCCAAATTGGTAGATGAGGTGGTCGCGGTGGTGGGCAATGAGATCATCCTTTACAGCGATATTCAAGTTCAAAAGAATCAAATAAAATCTCAAGGATTTACTGGTAAGTTGGATGACTGTCAAGTGCTTGAAGAGATTTTGTTTGAGAAAATTCTTTTAAATCAAGCCAAAGTCGATTCACTTGAGGTAAGTGATGATATGGTCAACAACGAGTTGAATAAGCGGCTCGATGTTTTCGTTAGGCAAATTGGTTCAATCGAAGCGCTGGAAAAATATTATGGAAAGTCGATAGGTGAAATTCGCGAAGAATTTTTTGATGCCCTTCAGGATCAGCTTCTCGTGCAGCGCATGGAATCGGAACTTACTTCTGAGCTCAATGTCACTCCCAGTGATGTTCAAAAATTTTACGATGCCATTCCCAAAGACAGTTTGCCCTTCATAAATGCATCGATTGAAATGGCAATGATTGCCAAGTATCCCAAACCCTCGACGGAAGAAGTGGAGCGCGTGCGCAACCGGCTTCGAAGTTTCAAGGAAGGTGTGGAAAAAGGACAGGAAGATTTTGAAACCCTCGCAGCACTTTACAGCGAAGACCCGGGATCGGCAGCGCGTGGCGGTAACTTGGGTCTGAAACCCCGGGGCACTTGGGTTCCAGAGTTTGATGCAGTCGCCTTTGGATTGGCAGAAGGCAATGTTTCGGCTCCATTTAAAACGGATTATGGTTACCATATCATGCAAATGGTGGAGCGCCGCGGCGAGATGTACGATGCCAACCACATTCTTTTGATTCCTAAAGTGAGTTCTGAAGGACTCGGTCTCGCCATGAATGCTGTCGACTCAATTCGGAACCTGGTGTTGCGCGATTCCATTTCATTTTCTTTTGCAGCAGCGAGATACAGCGATGATGAGCGAAGCAAAAATCAAAATGGAATGATTGTCAATCAACAATCTGGAAGTACCATCTTTGAGATGGACCAACTTGACCCCACATTGTTTCTCACCATTGATACTTTGGAAATAGGTGAAGTGTCCAAAGCAGTATACTATCAGGGTGACAACCGCGAGAGGGGCTACAGGATTGTCAAAGTGATTAACCGTACCCAGCCCCATAGAGCCAATATGGTGGATGATTATCAAATGCTGCAAAGCATGGCCTCAGAGAAGATAAGGGCTGAAACAATGGATGGATGGATGCGACGGCGCATTAGTGAAACTTTTGTGAAAATGAATGAAGGATATCAGACATGTGATTTTGGATACCCCTGGGTGAAAGAATCTGTGGTAAGCCGGGATCCGAAAATTGAAAAAGAAAACAAGAAATGAACGACGTAGAAGCCCTTAAAGAAGTCAGAAGAAAATATGAGTCCATGCGCACTGAAATCGCCAAAGTGGTGGTAGGTCAGGATGCCGTTGTGGAAGAGCTGCTCATTTCTATATTCAGCAGGGGGCATTGCCTTTTGGTGGGGGTGCCAGGACTGGCAAAAACGCTTTTGGTTAACACCATTGCCCGCACCCTTGGGCTGTCTTTTAATAGGGTGCAGTTTACACCTGACCTTATGCCCTCTGATATTATTGGTTCTGAAGTTTTGGGCGATGACCGCAAATTTAAGTTTGTGAAGGGACCGCTTTTCGCAAATATGGTGCTGGCAGATGAGATAAACCGGACACCACCCAAAACACAATCGGCCTTGCTTGAGGCCATGCAGGAAAAGTCTGTAACCACGGCAGGGCAAACATTCAAGTTACCCGATCCTTTCTTCGTATTGGCCACGCAAAACCCTATTGAGCAAGAGGGAACATATCCCCTTCCTGAAGCCCAACTCGACCGCTTTATGTTCAATATATGGGTTGATTACCCAAGCTTTGCTGAAGAAGTTCAAGTGGTCAAGGCCACTACGGCAGGCATAGAAAGTACGGTTAATCAAGTAATCTCTTCCGCTGAGATTTTGGCCTATCAAGATTTGATCAGGAAGATACCTGTTGCTGACAATGTGGTAGAGTATGCAGTTGGTGTGGTAAGCCGTTCGCGGCCAGGTACCCCAGCTGCCTCTGAAATTACCAATAAGTACATCAGCTGGGGAGCCGGCCCAAGGGCCTCACAGTATCTCATTATCGGTGCTAAATGCCATGCCGCCATGCAGGGTAAATACTCTCCCGATATAGAAAATGTTCAGGCTGTGGCTATGCCAATTTTGCGACACCGGCTGGTAAGAAATTATCAGGCCGAAGCGGAAGGAATAAGCATCGAAAACATCATTGAATCTTTACTGAAATCGTAAATTTGTACGGCTTTGCCGGGCAATTATTTTTTTCAAGAACATCCGTCAGGGCAATAGATTTCTTTTTTTAACCTATCTTTGTGTCGGAATGACACTCTGAAAAATCAAAACCCCATGAAAAAAATTGCTATCAACGGATTTGGTCGAATCGGGCGCCTTACATTTAGGGTTCTTCTGCAAAATCCAGAAGTAGAGGTTGTTGCGATCAACGACCTGACCGATGCCAAAACTTTAGCCCACCTTTTAAAATACGATTCGAGCCAGGGCCGTTTTCCTGGAGAGGTGAGTTACGAAGGAAACAACAAGCTTATTGTAAATGGAAAGGCTTATGCACTTTACGCGGAACGTGATCCATTAAACCTTCCATGGAAAAGCCTGGGAGTGGACGTAGTAGCTGAGTGCACAGGAATTTTTACTTCAGCTGATGGAGCAGGCAAGCACCTTACTGCCGGAGCGCGTAAAGTGGTCATTTCTGCACCCGCAACCGGCGATGTGAAGACCGTGGTAATTGGTGTAAATGATCACGACATTACCGAAGACGACAAAATATTGTCCAACGCGAGCTGTACTACAAATTGTTTGGCCCCGGTTGCCATGGTACTCGACAAAGAGTTTGGAATAGAGCGCGGATATATCAATACGATTCATGCCTACACTGCTGACCAGCGCTTGCAAGACGCCCCTCACAGAGATTTGCGAAGGGCCAGAGCAGGAGCCTTCTCTATTATTCCTACCAGCACAGGTGCGGCAAAAGCAGTGGGTCTGGTACTTCCGCAGCTCAAAGGAAAGCTTGATGGAGTGGCAACACGTGTGCCAACCATTACCGGTTCACTCACTGACCTTGTGGCAGTGCTTAAAAGAGATGTGACCGCTGAGGAAATCAATGCCGCTATGAAGAAAGCTGCTGATGGCCCATTGAAAGGTATTCTTCAGTATACTGAAGATCCTATTGTTTCTGCTGATGTAATTGGAAGCAGTTACAGCAGTATTTTTGATTCGCTGGTTACCTCTACCAACGGTAACTTGATAAAGGTATTCTCCTGGTACGACAATGAATTCGGCTACTCTGCGCGCACGGCGCAGTTGGCTGCGAAAATAGCTTAGTGCGAGAGATAAGTGTGGTTAATTTTCAGTAGGTGGTAAAAAGCAAGGCGCAAGCCTTGCTTTTTTGTTGATAACCGCGTTGAAAAAGCCTTACACACCAAATTGAGTACTCAATCGTATGTGCCTCAAAGTTTGTATCTTTGTTTAAATAATCAAAAATCATGTTAAGGTCGTCGAGTTTCCTTTTGGCATCAGCTAGCCTCTTTATTTTAAATTCCGTAATTGCAAACGATTGCAGTACATCTATTTCTATTGCCCCCTCTGTTGTCGCGAGTAGCGGAACGACATCCGGGACCCTTGCTTCGGCCACGTGGTCTGGAGAAGGTCAGTGCGCAGGTAGCGGCAGTGCTCCTGATGTTTGGTATAGCTTTGTTGCTCCGGCGAGTGTTGTTTTTATCAATGCAGAAGGCAGTGGCAATCTCGACCTCGTAGTGGAAGTATTCGGCGCGTGCGGTGGCATGGAGCTCACCTGCAGCAATGACGCTGGCCCTGGCGCATCAGAATCTTTGTCATTGAGCGGACTCACCACAGGCGCTACTTATTATATCGGTTTGTACAATGTCAATTCCGATGTCTTGACTTCTGAAGATTTTTCCTTGATTGTAGGAAACATCCCTGCTGTGGAGTTAAGAAGTCAGGACTGTGACCAACTCGATTACACCACCAACGATATCATTCGGGCAACTTCTCCAGGTCCAAGCGCGCTAACCATTACTGGTTATGAGTGGAGATTTGAAGAGTTGGAAGCCCCAAACAATGTTTATGAGCTGGTTTCCCCAAATGGAACAAATCCGAATTACCGCTTGCAGTGGTTTTCGCAAATTGCTTATGGACGCACTTATGATGTAAGTGTTCGTGTGCTCGTGGCTGAGGGCGGAAATGCTGGTGATTATGGCCCTAGCTGTACGATTGGTTTGCAAAGCAATGTATTGAGCACACAGCTGCAAGCACAATTCGCGAATCAGTTTTACAACTTCTGTGGAACCATAGGAGCCACTCCCGTTGGAGCCGCCACCCAATACAGGTGGGAATTCTTTGACTTAAACAATACGATTTCAGTTCTAGGAAATAATAACAGCCGTTTGTTGCGCCTACACCAGGTTCCTGGGCTGCAACTGGGCCAAGTATACATCGTAACTGCCTTTGCAACTGTTGCGGGCGATGAAAGTCCTGTTGGAGCATTGCGCTTTATCACAATGAACAATTTTGTGCCCAACACTGGGCTGAACCAGTCGCTTTACCCTTGTGGCGGCACATATCCTGCCAATCTCGTTCTGCAGGCAAATGAAATATGCCGAGCATCAGCTTATACATGGAGGTTTACCAATACTTCTCAAGTGCAACCAGCCCTACTTTACACAAGAAGCGATGGCAATCGTGCAATCAACTTGAATTGGATCCCTGACTTGATTCCTGGCGACAGCTATAATGTTGATGTGCGGGCAAGTCAAGGCAACCTGATGGGTGATTACTCAACCATATGCAATATTACTATTGGAGAGCCAGTGACTTCACTGCTCACTACCAACGATTTTGATAGCAATGGAAAAGGACCTACCCACGGAGAATTTCTGACTGACGAGGTGGCTGCTTTTGAAGTTAGCCTTTCTGGAAATACTGAAGGTTCGTCATCGCTTCAAGTGCACGTGAGCAATGAGCTTGGGGGATTGGTTCAGCTTGAATTGTACGACTTGAGTGGTAAGCTTGTAGATAAGCGTCAAGACACTGTAGAAGGCTATGCTGACGTTAACTGGGCATTGTCAAATCTTCCAGCGGGGATGTATCTTCTACGTGCTTTTAATGGTTATGAAGTGCTTACCCAAAAATTGGTACGCTAAAAGATATCTACAACAGGTTTTTTACTTTTCTTTAGGGGAGATTTAGAATCCCCGAATGTCTTACTTCATACACAGCTCCCCTTTGCTGCGTGTGGCCTTGCCTACAGGGCTTGGAATAGCCATTGCCTTTGCAGTTAAACCAGAGCCTCTTCTTGTGCAGGTGGCTTTGGCATTTGGTATCCTTATTTCCTTTTTGATGCTGCTGTTTTGGAAGCGTTGGGTGGATATTAAGTCCAACCCGGTTTTTGGCGTACTCGCTTCTTTGGCATTTTTATTACTTGGATTTTTTTGGGCTGGTCATCGACTAGAGCTTCGGCAATACGATCGGCACTTTGATGGCAATGAAACCGCTTTTTTAGCCCGACTGACGGCTGTACCTGCACAGAAAGAAAAAACTACCCAACTCCAACTTCGTGTTATTGCCAAGAAGGACACGAGCGGTTGGAACAAGGGTAGCGAAGCAAATATCATTGCCTATATGCCTCACGAGTTGCGGTCAGATACACTGAAGCCTGGCGATGTTATCAAGTTTAAGTCTATACCACAACCTCATCGCCCGCCTTTAAATCCCAATCAATTTGATTTCGGAGCCTACCTAACTGCACAAGGTTTTTCGGCTTCAGTTTACCTAAAGGAGGAAGTTAGTTTTGCCCGTGAGCCGCAAGTTCCTTTTATGTTGAGTCCCTTTTTTGAGGCTTGGCGTATGAAAGCCATTGCGCTTTTTAAAACACATTCCATCGATGCACGAGAACTGGGCGTCATATCAGCGCTCGTTTTGGGCAAGCGCGACTTCGTCGATGAGGACATACGGAAGGCTTTTGCAGATGCAGGGACTGTTCATATCCTTGCCGTAAGTGGATTGCATGTCGGCATCATTTACCTCTTCATTTCATTCATACTAGGAAAGACCTTTAGGGGCCGGCGCATGCGGTTTGTAAGGCTGGTCCTGGGCTTGTTGGTACTTTGGGTTTATGCTGGCATTACCGGTTTCTCACCCTCTGTGCTTCGCGCCGCCACCATGTTTTCATTTATCGCTTTTGGAAAGGAGTTTAGTCGGTTTGGCAGCATTTACAATATGCTTGCAGCAAGTGCCATTGTCTTGCTTTTGGTAAATCCTTTCCTTCTGGTTCAGGTTGGATTCCAGCTCTCTTATCTTGCGGTCTTAGGTATTGTTATCATTCATCCCATGGTTTATCCCATTTTTGTGGCGCCATGGCTATGGCTTGACAAAGTTTGGTCCTTGCTTGTGGTATCTTTTGCTGCCCAGTTGGCCACTTTTCCCCTTACGGTGCATTATTTTCACCAGTTTCCGAATTATTTCTTGCTCTCCAATTTGCTTGTCATTCCGCTTGCCACAATTCTGCTTTACGCTGGTATTGTTGCGATGCTCAGTGCATGGATTCCCGCTTGGTCCGACCTTATTTTTTACATCACCGGTATGGTAGCAAAAACCCTCAATGAGGCCGTGCTCCTTTTCGGAAAATTACCTTCGCCGGTATCGCGGGGCCTGTATCTGAATTTTTTTGAAGTATCCGTGCTTTATCTTCTTGCTGGCTTGGCTTTCTTCGCTTTAAAGGATCCCCGTCGCGGCCGTTTGGCGATGGCGCTTGTTGCCTTGTGTGCGTTTACAGCATCTTTTGGCTTCCGCAAAATAAGCAGTGCATATGATCAGGAAATGATCGTATTTCATTCGGAAGGCCAATCGGCGGTGGCGGTGGTAAAAGGGCCAAAGGCTGTCATTCACCAGTGGAATACACCTTATGCAAAAGAGAAATCACTGTATTTTGCGAGCGATTCCTATTTCCAGAAGCGAGGCGTTAGGGATACTCTCGTACAATCCAACACCAATCCTATTGTACTTGACGACAAGTTGATGGCTGTGGTTACATCAATTGAGGAACTTCACCTGTGGGGCAAATTAGATCCTGACTACCTCTTACTTCATGGCAATTTTAAATTGTCTCAGCGCGATTCTCTGAAAATCTCACGAGATGTTGTGGTAATCATTGACGGGTCAGTGCCCAGATACAGTCACACTGAATTGGAAAAAAAACTTCAGGATGCGGAAATTTCCTACTGGAATACTGCGCGTCAAGGGGCTATTCGCCTTTGAGCTTACGTGCTTCTTCAGACGAAATAATCTGACCGTTGAATTCACCTACGATTTTGATATCTTCGAAGCCGGCTGCTTTTAATTCATTCATGGCTTTTTGGGCATCAGTCATAGCGTTATACACACCGTGGAGATATCGGGTGGTGCCATCGTCTGAGCGAATCGGACGCACATTGCCAAGCGCCATGTAATCGCCGAGGGTCTCAGCAGGAATACGTCCCTTAAAAGCGCCCAGTTGAACAGCGTATTTCACAAAATCTTTGTTGATCAATCCCTGGTCGCTTACCGTGGAAAGGTCCTCTGCTTTTGTAACAGTTGCGCCGGCTTCCTTCAATGAAATGCGTTGGCCTCCGCGGTAGGCGCTTACAAAGGCACCTTCATAACCCTTAAGAAGCAAGTTGACCCGATGTTTGGCGGCATCTTGAATATTGTTGTAAGCCCCGGATGAATACCTGGTAAGGCCATCTGTGCCTGGTATTTCGAGTACGTCGGGAATGTCTTTAAATAATTTGGGCGAAACTGCTTTGCTAAATGCGCCTATCTGCACCCGGAAGGTTATCTCGTTATCATTATACAGGGCTGCAAAGGTTTCATAGTCTTCAGAAGTAAACAGTAAGTCCTGGTCGATTGTCGTGAGCTTGCCTCCTTTATTATACTCAACTGCATATTTGATTCCCGCATCCTTCAATTGTTGTGCGACACCCAGAACATCTATACTGGAAGTGTAATCACCGGCATAATACGTCATCACCCCGTCTTCGATGATGGTCTTCACCTTAGGTATGGACAAGATTTGTGCAAGCTGATCGTTCGTGAATTCCCCTTGCTGCACTATTGTGAAGCGATAGCCTTTTTCTCTGGACGCCATAATGATGTTGTTCCGCTCTATATCAGCAGTAGTTGTACTACTTCTAATTATTTGATGGCTCGACTCACCCATGTACACTTTGAGCATCTCGGCGAAATAATCGTCATTGAGTGCCTCTCCATCAGCATTAACGAATGCGCCAGGCGCTGTATTTGGCTCTAAATCAAGATAATCAGGAACGCCATCTTTGTCACTGTCAACAGGACATCCTTTCTCGTCGACCTGAACACCAGCGGGTGTAGCAGGGCAGGCATCGGCAAAATCCATTACGTTATCACCGTCCTCATCGCTATCTGGGATGTTGAAGTCGCGCAGGTCATTGTGAATACGGGGTTTCTTCGATCCTTCGGTGTGATGCAAGTTGTAAGTGAGCCCCATGGAACTATATAGAAAACGGTCGTTTCTGTTCAATCCGGTATTCTTATCCGCCTTGTATGCGTAGCCATCCAGGTAATCTGTACTGGTAAAGTGGTACTCTGCTGCCAACCTCAGGTTGAATTTATTGCTCAGGGCAATGTCTACGCCTGCACCTACGGGTATTGATATCGCCCTTAAGGCATAAGACGTTCCCTGTTCCTGTGAACGCAGGTCTGTTTCAAAGGTCTGGTCCATTTCGAGAAATTCGGCTGTCGTGGCTTCGGCATGCGTTTCAGGAAGGCTGCGTACAGAGCCATCACTCCAGTGGTGGTAGCTGCGACCTAAGGCATCTTGTCTGTTGCCTTTTGGATTGAATTCGAATGTTGTGATTCCTAGCGATACGAAAGGTGTGAGGTATCTGTTTTCCGGAAGGAGGTGGTGGAAGTTGTAACTCAGAGACAAACCGCCCATTCTCACGCCAGTTTGAAAATTGACCTTATCGTCACTCAGGCGCTCCGCAGCACTCATGGTGCCAAAAAGGGCGAATACGTTCAATTCGAAGGCATCGCCAATAGGGTTGAGCATCATCACGTGTGTACCCCAATTGAGATGCCGCTGCCGGCTTACACCATTGAGCGATCCTACGTCACCAAAGTAGCTGAGGTGACCAAAACCCAATTGAAGCTTCGGCCTTAATAGGGCATTTGTTTCAATTTCTTGAGGGGGCTCTGCGAGGAATACTTCTTGTGCATTACTCTGAAAAGCAGCAAGAAAGGCCAAGAGTAGCCAGATATTTTTTCCAGAATCGAGTAAACGTGTCATAGGGGAGAACATTGTTACAGCACTTTATACTGCAATGTCCCCTTTTAGGTTCCGTTTTTGGACAAAGGCAGAGCTATGTCAGGGTATCCACTTTTGACTGGTAATCATCAGGGCTTCCTGCACGGTGATGCGCTCGCCATCATTGTAGGCAGTCACAAAAGGGCCTTGAAATTTGGTGTAACTCGCTTTAATACGCTCGCGGTTATGACGGGCCTGGGTGTAAACCTGATGGTGGCCAGTGGTATATTTGATCCAACTACCGTGATTTTCCATTTTGTAGCCTTCATTAAAGCCGTAAATCTTTTTAAAGGTTGCATTTTGAAGGTTGTTCTTACCAGCGGCTATTTGAACCCGATAGAACACTCCTGTCTCGGGCTGCGGCACATCCACAATATTGGCATCGGTGTAAGCTTTCTCAGTTGTTGTTTCGGGCCGCACCTGAGCCTTGGGAGTGGGTTCTGACTTCGATGCTGGTTTAGCGATCGCTTGGGCTTTGGGAGCGGCTATGGCTTCCTGCCTGGGCTTTTGAACTTCGGCAACTTCGGTAACGGCCGCTGCAGCTTCCTGAGGTTTTTCTGAAGTAGTTGCAGGCTGTTGACTTATATCTTGAGTTATTTGCTCAGCCTCCAGTTCGACGGCATCTGTGATTGTATCCTCTTCGCTTACACCACTTTTGTGGCTGTCGCCAATAGCAATCACAACCGTCTGTTCGTCTTTCAGAAATGAAAAATCACCACTAATTTCAGGCTTATTGGCTTCCATAGCGATTACAGGGAGCATTTTATAAGAGACTGTTACCTTGTCAGTTTCAGGAAAGTCGTACCAAATGTATTTCACATCTTGCTCATCGATGGAAAAGATGGCGCCACTGCTCTTGAGGTCAATTACAGTGTATCCGTGCGGAATACGCTCTTCGATTTTCGCAAATCCGGTAAGCATATCTTTTTCAATTTCAATATCAACACGCCATTGATTGATTCCGGCAGTTTTTACACTGCGGTTGCTGTACACGGTGGCATTAAGGTTGCGCGCCTTTTCGGCCATCGATTTTTTCACTTCAAGTGCAGCGATGGCCTGGCCTTCACCTACCATAACGAAGTGTGGGGGAGCATCGTGGTTTTTGCGTTCGTTGTTGTAGATGTAAGAGAAGCGCTGGCTCATTTCCAGGGAACCTACGGCATTTTCATCTGCTTTGATGCGGATGCTCATATTGATTTTTCGGGCGCTGGGCAGGCTCATCCAAATGAATTTGGCGGCTTGATTGTTGAATGTGAATGAAGCTCCGGCAGCATCTATAACTTCTGCCGTAAGGCCTTCGTCCAATGTGATTTGAAATTTCGCAAAGCCCAATACATCAGATTTGTCGAGAGTAATGGATACCACTGCTTCTTCGCCTGGCTTTAGCGCTAGTGGCGCATCGTGACTTACTTTGATGTCGTGTTTTTGCGAAAGCGCAAGAAGTAGAATACCAATAAATTGAATGCTTATAAATAGGGATTTCATCATGCTGTGTGGAATTGCTTTATACTTCGGTGCCAAGCAAAGCTATCCATATAGTGGCTTTGAGATGAAAACACAATTTCTTAATTGCAAACAGGCGTATGTGCACAAAGCAATAAAGATTGCCCAAGAGATGTACAGTGTTGTGCGTCCCAGCAGGGCTTAGAAGTTCGGTTTGAGCATGTACTTGCCGTAGAATCGGTCAATGTGCTCCACAGCTTCTTCGGGGGTGTTGGCCAGTCTGAAAAGGTCTAAATCTTCGGGGCTTATGGTTTTGTAACGCTCCAATAATGTTTGTTTTACCCAGTCGAGTAATCCACCCCAGAAATCCTTTCCATAAAGGATGATGGGAAAGCGCCCAATTTTTCCTGTTTGAATGAGGGTCATGGCTTCGAAGAGTTCATCCAGTGTTCCAAAACCTCCTGGCATCACGATAAATCCTTGTGAATATTTGACAAACATCACCTTACGAACAAAGAAGTAATCGAAATTGATCAGCTTGTCCTTGTCTATGTACGGGTTGCCATTTTGCTCGAAAGGCAAGTCGATATTTAGGCCTACGCTCACGCCATCGGCCCTGTTGGCACCCTTGTTGCCGGCCTCCATAATTCCGGGGCCACCACCCGTAATAACGCCGTAACCGCTCTGGCTTAGGCGATAAGCGATATCTTCGGCAGCGATGTAGGAAGGGTCGTCGTCGCTGAAGCGGGCCGATCCGAATATTGATACGCAAGGCTTAATGCGCGACATGGCTTCAAATCCTTCTACAAATTCGGACATGATTTTGAAAATAGCCCAGCTGTCGTTGGTTTTGGTTTCATTCCAGTTGCGGGGCTTGAAAGCGCGCTTTATGCGTTTGTCGTCGTTTTGGTTCATTTGAGTTCGTCTTTAAGATAGGGGGCCGTATGGCCCAAATTCTTTTTAACCAGTTGTTCAGGGGTGCCGGTTACGACAATATTGCCTCCTTTATCGCCACCCTCGGGCCCAATGTCAATGATGTGGTCAGCCACCTTTATTACATCCATATTGTGCTCTACTACAAGTACGGTATTGCCACTGTCTACAAGCTTGTTGAGTACGTTGATAAGGAGCCGTATATCTTCGAAATGCAATCCGGTAGTGGGCTCGTCAAGTATGTAAAAAGTGTTGCCGGTATCGCGTTTTGAAAGTTCAGTGGCGAGTTTGATACGTTGGGCTTCACCTCCTGAGAGCGTGGTGGATTGCTGGCCCAAAGTGATGTAATCGAGACCCACCTGGTGCAGGGTATCGAGCTTTCGCTGTATTTTCGGAATACCGTCGAAAAACTTCAGTGCCACTTCAACTGTCATGCTGAGTACGTCACTGATCGATTTGCCTTTGAAGCGCACTTCAAGGGTTTCGCGATTGTAGCGCTTGCCTTGGCAGGTGTCACAAACCACGTACACATCTGGCAGGAAGTTCATTTCTATGGTACGTACACCGGCTCCTTTGCAGGTTTCACAGCGACCGCCTGAGGTGTTGAAGCTGAACCGCCCAGCCTTGTAGCCCCTTATCTTGGCTTCGGGTAGTGATGCAAACAAGTCTCGTATTTCATTAAACAGACCGGTATAAGTTGCCGGATTGCTTCGTGGAGTGCGGCCTATCGGGGATTGATCGATGTCAACCACCTTGTCGATATGCTCTAGACCATTCACTTTGCCATAAGGCAATGGTGTCATCACCCCTGCGGGAAATGCGTGGTTGTTGAGGATGGGATAAAGTGTATGGTTGATCAGGGTGGATTTTCCACTACCGGAAACTCCGGTTACGCAAATAAACACCCCCAATGGAAAATCGGCATTGACCGATTTTAGGTTGTGGCCACTTGCTCCCTTGATAGAGAGCTTATTGCCATTTCCTTTTCTTCGCTTTTTGGGAACTTCAACTCCCAGGCGTCCGTCGATGTAAGCTGCGGTTAAGGAATCTGATTTGCGCAGGTCGTCAATATTGCCTTCGCCCACTATTTGGCCACCGTGCACGCCGGCGTGCGGGCCGATGTCGATGATATGATCAGCTGCAAGCATCATGTCTTTGTCGTGTTCCACCACAATCACCGAGTTGCCCATGTCGCGCAATTTCTTGAGCGAGTCTATGAGTTTGTGGTTGTCGCGCTGGTGGAGACCTATGCTGGGCTCATCAAGGATGTAAAGTACGCCTACGAGTTGAGAACCTATCTGCGTGGCCAACCTGATTCGCTGGGCCTCACCACCCGAGAGCGTTTGTGCAGTTCGGTCGAGGGTGAGGTAGTCAAGGCCCACATTGCGCAGAAAAGATACGCGGCTTATGATTTCTTTGAGGATGTCGTGGGCCACCACTTTCTGGCGTTTGCTCAGGGTCGACTCCAGTTGGTTGATCCAGTCATCAAAAGCCGCGATGTCCATGGCGCTCACTTCGTTGATCGACTTGTCGTCAAGTTTGAAATGCAATGCTTCTTTGCGCAGGCGACTGCCATTGCATTTGGGGCACACCACCTGGTTCATGAATCCCTTGGCCCAGCGCTCCAGAGGCTTTGACTTGCTGTCTTCGGCCTGTCGGGCGATGAAGTTGGTAATGCCTTCGTATTGAACGCTAAAAGAAGTGCCACTCTGTTGGCTATTTACCTTGAGTGCCTCATCAGTGCCGTAGAGTATCTTATCGAGGAGTTCCTCGTCGAGGTCAGATATTTTGGTGTTGAGGCTGAAGTCGTATTTGCCGAGAAGGGCTTCAAGCTGGTTAAATATCCAGTTGTTCTTGTACGGTCCGAGTGGCTCTAGGCCTCCTTTGCGAATACTCTTGCCTGGATCGGGAATGATTTTGTCTTTGCTCACCTCACTGACGTGACCCAAGCCGTTGCACCGGCTGCACACCCCATAGGGGGAGTTGAACGAGAAGAGGTTGGGCTCTGGTTTTGGGTAGGAAATGCCTGTAGTAGGGCACATCAACTCCCTACTGAAGTGCCTGATTTTCTCTGTTTCAAAGTCCAGTACCATCATGGCGCCATGACCCATCTCTAGGGTGGCAGTGGTGCTTTGCCTGATGCGGTCGAGCTGGTCGGATTCCACGGATAAGCGGTCAACCACCACTTCGATGTCATGAATCTTGTAGCGGTCGAGCTGCATGCCCCCGGTGATGTCGCGAATCTCACCATCCACACGCACGCGCAGGTATCCTTGCTTGGCGATGCCAACGAAAAGTTCTTTGTAATGACCTTTTCGGCCGCGTACGACCGGAGCGAGCAGGCTGATTTTATTACCGATGTAGCTTGATGTGATCAGGTCAACTATTTGGTCTTCGCTGTAGCTTACCATGCGCTCACCGGTCTCATAGCTGTAGGCGTCAGCCACGCGCGCGTAGAGCAGTCGGAGAAAGTCATAAATCTCTGTGATCGTGCCTACAGTAGAGCGCGGGCTCTTGCTGATTGTTTTTTGCTCAATGCTGATGACGGGGCTCAGGCCGCTGATTTTGTCAACATCCGGCCGCTCCACGCTGCCCATAAACTGCCGTGCGTAGGAGGAAAAAGTTTCAATGTAGCGGCGCTGTCCCTCGGCATAAATGGTGTCGAAAGCGAGGGATGATTTTCCGCTGCCGCTTAGGCCAGTTAATACCACGAGTTTATTGCGTGGTATGCTAACGTCTATATTTTTCAGGTTGTGAACACGGGCGCCGAGCACTTCAACGGCATCAAGTCCATCAGTGACATTTTGGGTATCGTGCATTTGGGTCAGTGAATAATTTCCCTGCTGAGCGTATCCAATTCACCTGACTCGATTGAGGTATCGATGTATATGCCAAAGGCTGAATCGGCCGGCAACTTGAAAGCATACTCTTTTCCGTAAGGATTGGTGAGGTAGTTCTCTCTCAGCCAGGGATTGAGGGTTTTCAATATTTTATAATTTATACCTTTTTCCAAGGCATAGACGGCGAGATCTTTCACACCACCATTCACATTAACCTCTATCACGGTGTAAGGTTCATAAAGGTCAGCAGGCCTGAAGTGAAAACCGTATTGGGCGGGTTTGGTTATGATCTCTTTGGCGGCAAGAATGCGGAATAAGTATCGCGAAGTCTCTTCCACCAAAAGCAAGTCGTAATAGTCATTTACCTTTTGCCTTTCGATCTGTCGCGTAATACCGTATATACCGATATTGTACGAGGCTGCTGCCATGGTCCAATTGCCAAATTTAGCATGGGCTTGTTTCAGATATTTGCAAGCGGCCCGGGTGGCCTTTTCCACATGGTAGCGTTCATCAACCTCGTCATTTATTTCAAGTCCAAGCTCTTTGCCTGTCTCTTTTCTGATTTGCCAATATCCCGTAGCCCCAGCAGGTGACACCACATTGGTAAGGCCACTCTCAATTAGGGCGAGGTACTTGAAGTCATCGGGCACACCCTCTTCAGCCAGGATCGGTTCAATAACGGGAAACCACCTGTTGGCCCGTTTGTGAAACAGTAAGGTCTGAGATTGCCAGTAGGCATTGACCAGCAGCTCGCGGTCGAGACGTTCCTGAACGTCAATTTTTTCCATGGGAACTGATTCGCCACTGAAGCTCAAGTTTTGGGGCATGGGCAAGGAGAAAATCTTGTAATGGGTATTGAAATAGCGTTGGTATCCTTCCCGCTTTTCTTGTTCTGTACCTTCTTTCTCGCTGTAAGCTGAAAAAGCAAACCAGCATGCTACACATAGGAGCAATGAAAGGCTGCTGAAGAATATATTTCGGTAAGCGGTAGAGGTGAATTTCATTAAATAGAGGAGCTGAGGAGTACTTAAGATTCTTTGTATTTAACGTACGATCGGTGTTTTCGGTTTTTCTCGACCAAAATGAAAAAAATGGCCAATCCTGCAAAAAACAGCAAAAGGTAGATAGAAATAACCAAGTAGTTGGCCGAAGAGACGAACAATATCAGGTTAAAATACGCCAACATTGCCAGGAGTGATATACCCACGTATAAGTAAGCGACTTGCTCATCGGTAAATCCATAATAGGAAAGGTTGTGCGTAGTGTGATCTTTGCCACCTACAAAAGGAGACTGTCCTTTCCTCAATCGATTTACAGTAACTATAGTGGTATCCACAATAGGAAGGGCAAATACTGTGACAAGGGCTGCTAACCCCATCCAGCTTCCGCCACCATCCTCGATGCCCTGCACATTCCAGCAATAATGAATCCCGACATATCCTAATATAACGCCAAGAAACTGACTGCCTGTATCGCCCATGTACATGCTGCTTGGGTGCCAATTAAAAAACAAGAATCCAAGCAACGCGGCAAATACCCCAAGTATGAGCATAAAGTCTACTTCGGAATAAGCTCCAGATATAATCATATTGCCCAGCGCAGACAGCAGTATGAAAATGGAAACGCTGGTGGCAATTCCATCCATATTGTCAAGCATATTGATGGAATTCATGATGCCCACCACCCAGATCACGGTAAGCACAGCATCAACAATTTCATTTCCAAAAAAAACTATGGACGATCCTGTGCTGATGAAAATGACCCCGCACATCACTTGAGCTAAAAATTTAAGGATAGGGCGCGTATTGTAGGCATCATCGGTGAGGCCCATCAAAAAACCAATAATCCCTGCAGCGAGAAGTCCAATAATCCGTTTACTTTCGAAAACATCGCGCGCATCGAAAGCAATTGAATATACGCTGAAGCTAATGAAGAAAATAATGAAAAATGAAAGTCCACCAATGGCAGGCTTCGTCTGCACACTCCACCTCACACTTGCACCAGGCTGATTTTTTGTCCCCAGTGTTTTTACAAACCGCAGCAGTATACTGTTGACCAGCAGACTAAAAGCGGTGGTCGCGAAAAAGAAGAAGATGTAAAGTATGGCGAGTGATAGGCTGTGAGACATAGGCTTTAAAAAGGTGAAACAAAATCTTTGAAAGCAATACTGTCATTTTGATCCTTGTCGGAAATTAAGGGCGATGCCAAGGGCCAAGAAATATTGAGGTTTTTATCATTCCACTTTAGGCATATTTCGCTCTCCTTGTGATACAGTGAAGTACACTTGTAAGAGAAAATACTGTTGTCGTCCAAGACGGCAAAGCCATGTGCAAATCCAGGGGGTATATAGAGTTGTTTTTTATTCTGAGCACTCAGCATCACGCCGCAGCTTTGTCCATAATGCGGTGAGGATTTCCTCAAGTCGACCGCCACGTCGTACACTGCACCTTGAACCACCCGCACCAATTTGCCTTGTCCATGTGGTGGGATCTGGAAATGAAGCCCCCGCAGCACGCCCCTCAGCGACATAGATTCATTGTCTTGCACAAAGTTGAGTTTGAGGCCGGTCGCTTCCGCAAATGCCGCACTATTAAAACTTTCAAAAAAATAACCCCGTTGATCAGCGAAAACACGTGGCTCTACAAGAAGTAAATCAGGAATGTTTAATGACGTTATCTTCATAAATATTAACTGCCAAAAAATCTTTGAAAAAAGCCTTTTGGTTTTTTCATTTTATCATCATCGTAATAGCCATAACCGTAGCCATAACCGTAGCCGTAACCATAGCCATAGCCATAACTGTAGCCGTATTTGTTGCGGTCAATGTCTACGCAGTTGAGTACTACTGAGAGTTTAGTCAGGTCGTTTTCGTTGATCAACCTGTCAACCATCTGCACACTTTGCTTGGTCGACATGTCGGCCCTGAAAATGTAAATAGGGCTATCTGCCTGCTTGATCATAGGTATACCATCTGTGACCATCCCTACCGGAGGATTGTCCATGATGATTACATCATATTGTTTTTTGAGAATTGCAAGCACTTCCTGCATGCGTTTGCCCATTACAAGCTCTGCGGGATTGGGAGGTATAGGCCCTGCGGTGATAAAGTCGAGCTGTTCCACCTTGCTGTTGATGATACAATCTTCAAGTTTGGATTTGCCAATGAGGATTGTGCTCATGCCTTCCTCGTTGTCCACATCGAATCCCAAGTGGATTTTAGGCTTGCGCATATCAAGGTCGAGTACTATAACGCGTTGGCCGGAAAATGCAATAATTCCCGCAAGGTTGATGGCCACAAAAGTTTTGCCTTCACCTGAGGTGGTAGATGTGATAGCGATGGTGCGCGCCTCGTCACTTTCAGATCCATCGGTGAGAAATCGCAAATTGGTACGCAGGCTTCTGAATGATTCTGAAATCATGGATTTCGGACTCTTATCGATTAGTAACTGCGATGTAGGAATATCTTTTTTGTATTTGGGAATCATCCCAAGTACCGAAATTGAAGCGTGGCTTAGTTTGACAATTTCCTTGATCGAAGTAATCTTGTTGTGAAGGATGTACTTGATAATTACAATGGCCAATCCCAGTAGCAGAGCGATTGCAATGGCCCCACCAGTGATAAGGCTTTTTTGGGGTGAAATGGGCTGTCCGGAGCTTATAAGCCGTTCCAAAATCATGTTTTCGGTAACGAAGCCAGCCTGAGATATGCGATACTGAGTTTTCTTCTCAAGAAGCATGGTATAGTACTTCTCGTTGATGGTGAATATTCGCCTTAAGCGCGCAAATTCCAATTGTTTGTCTGGCAGTTTCCCAAATCCTTGCTCGTATTCCGCAAGCTTTTCATTCAGGTTACTTTGCCTCATCTTAATTTTGTTTCGCGCTGATATGACGCTTTCTACAATAAGGCGTTTCTGGATCTCGACGCTATTGTCCATTTTCTGGATGCGCTTGCTGCCTTCCTTGATATCAAACTGAATTTCTTCGCGCGTTGTTAGCAGACCGCGCAGCGTCTCAAGCATTTTTGAAATAGAGCTCTCATACGCAGTGCCAGTAAGCAATGGGATGAGCTCGTATACATCTATCTCATTTTCACTACCCTCAATTGTGAGCAATACCTGGTTGAGCATGCTCTCTTCAAGATCCAGGCGGAGCAGCTCTTCCTCGAAATTCCTGAACACATCAAAGTACATGCTGCTCAGGTTTTCGAGGTCTGATATTTTATTTTCCTGCTTGTACATGTTGAGCTGGAGCTCGGAATCTTTGAGGTTTTGGTAGACGGTGTCAAGCTGGCTGTCAATGAACTTAAGAATATTCATTGCACCCCGCTCGCGGTTTTCGAGATCGAAATTGATGTACTCCTCCGCATGGGCCACCACGAAGTCGCGGGCTATACCGGCATTGTTGTGGCGCAGGCTTATTTCAATAGTTTTTGCAGTATTGTTGAGAATCTTTATTCCCAATTGTCTGCTGAACTTATTGGCCAGGGTGCTGGGACGGTTAAGCGTGAAGTAGAAGGATACTTCGCCTTGCTCAACGCGCTGGTAGTGATGGGCGTCGACCACAATGAGTCGGTAATTGAAATAGGAGTTGGAAGCGACCTGGCCTACTTTTTCAGTTTCTCCGATTTTGGTTCCGTAGAGTTCGAGGTGATAAGTTTGGTCATTGCCAAAATGCACATCAATTGGAGCATCTTGTATCGAGGAATCACGCATAGAAATCAGCTCCACAACAAAAGAAGAACGCGGATATTTTTGATCCGTCAGAAATTCACCCTTTTCAAAATAGGTGATTTCCATGGGCAATCGATTCACTACGCGCTCGATAAGCAACTTCGATTTCATCAACTCAATTTCCTTGAGTAAGCTGTTGTCGTCCGCAAACTGATTTACATTCAAAATGCGCTTGGCCTGATCGCTGCTGCCCAGCTGTATGATCGTGCGCGCTTCGTAAGTGGGTGAAGTATAGCGCAGATAGATATAACTGCCAAGCACCGCAACCACGAGTATAGAGATGATAATCAGAAGATTCTTCTTCAGAATATACAGGAAGAGACCAAGCTCAAACTCATTGCTGAAGTTTGTGAGCCGCTCTTTATAGCTGTCAAAGTTGCTATTTACGTTTGAAATGTCTTCGTTGTACATTTCTCTAGTTCAGGTTCAATATGGCGAGCAAGAGTACTGTGGTTGAAACGAGTGTGATAATTGGGGTTATTTCCAAAACCAATTCTCTGGCTATCAACGGCAATGGCTCAACGTAGATGATGTCGTTGGGTTGGACAATCATATCCGCTTTGTGTATGCCGTCAATTTTCGATAAGTCGATTTTGTATACTTCCCTTTCCTGCGTTTTTTCGTTTTGCCTGATCAGTTTCACCTGACTCGCGTTACCGCGGTCATTGACGCCGCCTACCATGGCGAGTGCTTCAAGAAGAGTGGTGTTATTGTTAAGCAGCGTAATCACAGCGGCAGTACCTCCCGCACCTGGTGACACGATCACGCGGTTGTTCAACACATTTAACATAACGTAAGGCTCGTTATAATATTTCGAGTAGAGTTCTTCAAGCAGGGTTTCCGCTTCGCGAATGGTTAAGCCGGCCAGTTCGATTCGACCTATCACAGGGAGTTTAGCCGTGCCATCGCGGTCTATCAGGTAACGCATTCCTCCTCCTTGCATCATCATCATCATGCCTTGCTGACCTCCTCCTTGCTGCTGTCCTCCTCCTCCGCCCTGACCACCCAACATACCACTGCCTATTCCCATCTCCACGAGCATGTATCCATTTCCTGTGAGGAAATTCATGGTCACAAAATTGTTGGCAGAGAGCTTAGCGGATGGCCCCAGAGCCTCAGGCAAGGGGGCATATTCATAGTCTTTTGGAGTTTTGAAAAGAAGGTCTTTGTTAATGGTGCAGCTGCCCAGGAGCAGTGAAGCGAAAAGACAGAACAGGAGATACCTCATACATGCAATTTTCATCCGAAGGATTGTGGGTCGAAAGTATTAAAATTATAGCAATAGACGGTCGTACAAAGCGGTGATATCGTTTACCAATCGCTCGTAATGAAACTTATCTTTCACGAATGCCCAACCGCGTGCACCCATTTTATCCCGCAGGTTTTTATCATTAATGAGTCTCAGCAGGTTTTCCTGAAATGAATTGCTGTCATTTGGATTGCTGAGCAAGGCTGTTTCGTTCACAATTACGACATCCTCAATGCCTCCTACACGTGTAGATACAATGGCCCTGTTGGCGGCTTGTGCCTCAATAAGACTCACCGGAGTGCCTTCATTTTTGGAGGTCAAAGCTATGATGTCGGCACCGGCATTGACGAAATCCACATTCTTAACCCAAGAGGTGAAATATACATCAACATCATCCTCTGAATCGCTGCTGCTACTCAGGCCTATGTCGCTGCAATACTGCTCCAGTTCGTTGCGCACTTCACCATCACCCACGATGAAGCCCTTTACCCTAAAGTTGGCGCGCTCCTTGCACCATAGAAGCGAATCGAGAAAAAGCTGATGGTTCTTGATCGGCACCAACCTGCCTACAATGGCAACTGCTACATCGGTTTCCGCAAGCTTAAATTCCGTGCGAAATACGTTGCGCTTGCCCTCAATGTCGTCCTGGAAACGCTGCAAATCGAATCCAAGAGGAATTACCTCCACCTTGTCGGCTGGGCATATTTGGTGCGTATGGCACAGCTCTTCTTTTTGCTTTTCGCTAATGGCGATAATGCAGGTGCTGATTGAAGCCAATTTGCGCTCAAGGCCGCGGTAAAAGTTGGTGATGGCGGGACTGAAATAAGAGTGAAACACATGGCCGTGAAAAGTGTGCACAATCACAGGTACACCCATTTTGTGCGCAGCCCATCGGCCTAGAGCACCGGGTTTGGAAGCATGGGTGTGCACGATATCTGGCTTGTAATCTCCGATTACTTCTTTGAGTTTTTTATAGGCAGCCCTGTCGTGAAAAGGGTTGATTTCACGGCGCATTTCGGGGATGACTACAGGGGTGATCCCCAAATTCTCTACAATAAATTGAGAGCTGTCTTCTGACTTGTCTTTCATCCCGCCCACCAATAGCGTTTCGTAGCCATTGCTTACGTGCTTGGTGAGGTAGGCGGCGTTGTACGTGGGGCCACCCAGGTTGAACCGGTTAATGATGCGAAGTATGCGCGGCATTCGGTTGCGAAGGTACACTATTTCACAGCAACTACCGCTGAGAGATTACGCTCCCACCAGTGTTGAAAAACAAGAATCGCCCAGAGCGTATGCGCAGCATCACCGGGATTTACACCCTTCACTTTTCTCCGCAGTTTTTGCACCGAGGCGAGGTCAAAAATATTCTGGCTTTCTATGAACCGTGGTGAAAGCAAGCGGTCTAGTTCGGCATTTAGCACGGTGTTCATCCAGTGCTTCAACGGCGCTTCAAATCCCCGCTTGCCTCGATCGAAGGCTCCATCTGGGAAATCGTCAGTAAAAGCCTTGCGCAACAACTTCTTCCCGCTTTTGTGGTCGATTTTTTCTGCATGTGGCAAGGCCATCACATAGTCCACCACCCGGTGGTCGAGAAAAGGAACCCGCACTTCTAGTGCGCGGTGCATGCTCATACTGTCTACTTTTTGCAACATATCGCCAGCCAGTACCAGGGCCATATCTGTGACCAATACAGAGTTGAAGTCTTGCGGATCGAGTAAGTCGAGTTTTTGCTGCACGGCTGTTAAGCCCTGACTGAAACGCATGCCCGGAATCAACAATGCCTCCACTTCAGCCTTAGGTGTGAAAGATGCCCAAGCCTTGTAGCGCTCCGCAAAGTCGAGCCGCAGGCCGCCGCTGTATCGCCTTATTTTACGCAAGCGGTCCCATACCGCGTGGTTGCGCGAATTGGGCAAGAGGCTGAGGGCAGGCGCACTGCTCCGTAACACCCTATTCGTGATGCCACTGTGCTGTGACCTGAGCAAGGCGCGGTGCTTGTTATAACCTCCGAGCAGCTCATCGGCGCCATCGCCACTGAGGGCCACTTTGACTTCGCGCCGGGTACGCTTGGATAAAATATTGACCAGCACAGCCGATGAATCGGCGAAAGGCTCATCGATGGCATCGAGTATATTACCCAATTCCTCCTCAATATCGCGCTCGCGCACTTCAAATATTTCGTGCCTTACACCGAGGTGCTTTGCGATAGCAGCGGCATGGCGACTTTCGTCAAAAAAGGGATGGTCGGGAAATCCTATAGAAAAGGCCGGCACGTCACCATGTGCCCGGCTGGCCAGCAAAGTGATCACTGATGAGTCGAGCCCTCCACTTAGAAAAGTCCCTACGGGCACGTCGGCAATAAGCCTTGCAGCCACAGATTCTTGCATCAAATTGCGGAATTCCGAAACGGGATTTTTGCCGGAAGGCCCAGACCCCTCAAGGGAAATGCGGTACCATGCCTGTAACTCAACGCCCTCTGAGTTGCACTCCATCGAGTAGCCCGGCGGCAGCTTGGCAACGCCCTCAATCATACTGAGCGGATCGGGTATGTAGCTGAATTGCAAATAAGTATTTAGACTCTCGGCCGAGATGGTCGGATTGTCAACGAAAGGAATCACCGCGCTGAGGTTGCTGCCAAAGGCAACTTGATCGACGGTGTTGCTGTAGTAAAAGGGCTTGATGCCATAGCGGTCGCGCGCGCAGAGCAAAGTATTGCTAAGCGTGTCGTAGAATGCAAATGCGAAAAATCCATTGAGCTTGGGCAGGAAATCTTTGCCCTCGTGTATGAGTCCCAAGAGCAGCACCTCGGTGTCGCTCGTGGTGTGCAGCTCGATGCTGTAGGCTGAGTGGAGATCCTTTCCAAGCGTTTTGTGGTTATAAATTTCTCCGTTGAATACCAGGCAGTAACGGCCGTCAGGGCTCGTCATGGGCTGATTTGATCGCGACGATACGTCAATGATGGAGAGGCGCGTGTGGCCGAATGCAGCTTTGGCATAACTTTGGGAGCCTGTGGCATCAGGCCCGCGGTGTGCTATGCAGCCAATGGCCGCATTGAGCGATGCCTCATGGCCTGTAGTCAAGCCATTTTTGGTCCATATTCCTGCGATTCCACACACCTTAAATCGTGGCTAAATTATACCAAATCAGGCTTATTTGCATTATCTATGTAGACCCATTTTTATGAAAATGACCATATCCATCCGCCCCTTGCTGTACATCAGCCTGTTCGCTTTGCTGATGCCGACCTCTCTGGCTTGGGCCCAGGGGCCAGCTGCCAGTATGGCCAGAGACAAAGCCCTTCAGGGCGCTTCCATCTCAGCCGTGGCTGTAGACCTCGTGAGTGGTGAGGTGCTCGACGCCTACCGCGAGAACGATAAGCTCTGCCCCGCCTCCGTGTGGAAAGTGCTCACAGCCGGAGCAGCTTTGAATACGCTCGGCAGAGACTTCCGCTTCAGGACGCTGCTCGTGTATCAGGGGCGTATCGAAGGCCGCACGCTGCGCGGCGATGTGGTAATCATAGGCGGTGGCGACCCTTTGCTTGGCTCAAGGCACAAAGGCCCGGGAATGGATGCGCTGCTCGCAGAGTGGACTACCGCCATCGCACAACTGGGCATTGATACCATAGCGGGAAATGTGGTAGGCAATGCTGCCCACTTTCAGGGCGATGGCATTCCGCGCACCCGCATTTGGGAAGACATGGCCAATTACTACGGCGCCAGCACTTCGGGATTGAATTTTGCCGACAACACCTATTTCGTGAGTTTTAGAACGCCTGACGAGCCAGATGTGCCGGCCATCATCAAAGGAGTGCGGCCCGAAGTGCCTCAACTCATCATCGAAACGGAGGTGCTCACGAGCACCATTCAATCTGACCTCGCCTATATTTTCGGTGCACCGGGCTCCACATCCAGAATGGTGAGGGGAACTTTGCCCATGGGTCGCGAAGCTTTTGAAATCAAAGGCAGCTTGCCCGATCCACCGCTCTTTGCGGCTTTTCACCTGCACAAAGCCCTCATGACACGCGGCATTTACGTAAGTGGAAGCTATACCGCAGAGCACATTGAACTCAGGGAGCCTCCAATCGTCAAGACCATTGCGGAGTGCGTATCTCCGCCACTTCACGAATTGGTGGCCCGCATGCTGGTGGAGAGTGACAACCTGATAGCCGAAACCTTGCTTTTCCAAATCGGGCTCCGCAATGGAAATGCTACCCTTGAAGGCGGTATCGAGGCACTCCAGCAGCACTACAGCGCTTTGAGTGCCGATGCAAAACCTTTCTTTGCCTACGATGGCAGCGGGCTCTCGCGCTTCAACGCGGTATCAGCGGCCCTTGTGGCAAAGGTGCTGGTGCAGGCACGCAATAGCGATGCGCTTAAGAATGATTTGCTCGCTGTTATGCCCCTTGCTGGAAAAGAGGGAACAGTGAAATACTTTGCGCGCAACAGCAATCTTGACGGAAATATGCGCGCCAAAAGCGGCTCAATGGACGGGGTAAGGGCTTATGCCGGTTCATTTACTGCCCATACCGGGCGGGAGATCGGCTACGCTGTGATGGTCAATAACTTTGATGCCAGCACTGTAGAGGTGCGTAAGGCGATTGAACATTGGCTGCTCAGCCTTTATGGCGTACATTAGAATGCCATGCGGATGGTGCGTGTGCGCATCAGCTCCTCACGCTCTTCCTTGTTCAGGCAGTAGCGCATATAGATGGTCTTGCCTTCTTCATCGCCCAGAATCATGGAACTTTCATAGGCCTTACAAGCTTCTTCGCGCTTGCCGTCGAAGTAAAGCGCTTCGCCGAGGCTGAAATAATAGTCGGCCTGGTTGGGCAGGCTCTTCGGGTCGATTTCCTGAAGCATTGCCGATGACTTGGCGTAATTGTCATCGTTGAGGTATATCACCGCTATGTTGTAACGCGCCACATGCAGGTCGGGGTCAATGGCGAGGGCTGCTTCATAGTCCCTGAGCGCAAGGCGGTAATTTTCCATCTCGGCATGGGTGGCGGCCCGCATGTAGAGGGCATCCCTGTAATTTGGATTGAGCTTCAGCGCCTCGTTGTAGTGGCTGAGCGCTAGCAAATTGGTGAATTGAAAATACTTCGCATTGCCCATAAAGTAATGCGCTTCGGCCAGCTGAGGTTCTATTTTAAGGGCTTTCTTGAGCAGCTTGTCGGCCTCACGGTATTGCTTCATGTTGATCAATGCAGCGCCGTGATGGGTGAGCAGTGCTGCCGATTCCTTGTTGATTTTACCCGCCTGCTCGTACATCTGTATCGCAGCGACAAATTTCTCTTCCTTTTGGAGGCAATCGCCCTTGATAAGCATGGCCTCAAAGGTACTGGCATCTTCGGCCAATATCTCGTTGATCACCTTGAGCGCAGCTTCATATTTGCCTGCCTGATAGAGTTTTTGGGCTTCGGCCAGTTTTGGGTTGTGTCCATAAACCAGGGCCGATATTAAAAAGAGGAGGGTGAAAGCAAGTATTCTCATAGCAGAAAGCATACGAGAAGCGCCGCGAAAGGTTAGCCCAGTTGCTGCAAGTGGCTTTCACCAAAATCGCTGAGCGATGCAAGCAGCACCTGCGCCGCGCCATATTGCGGCTTGTCAAAATCTTCCGCAGCGGGCACCGCAATCACCTTCATGCGGGCTGCCAGCGCGGCCACCATTCCGTGAAAGCTGTCTTCAAAGACCACACAATTTTGAGGCGCCACTTCAAGGGTTTTGGCAGTGCTGATGAATACCGCGGGGTGGGGTTTTCCGAATGTTTCATACTGTGCGGAGTGCAAGTGATCAAAGGCATCCTGCAATTCAAATTTTTTCACGACGCTCTCTATCAGTACCATTGCTGAGCTGGAGGCGATGGCAGTTTTCAATCCTGCCTTTCGGCAAATGGAGATGGCTTCCATCACACCCGGCAGCGGACTGGCTTCGCGAAGTATGTACTGTGATACGCGGTCGAGAATGGCATTTTCCACTTCGGCTTGCGACTTCCCTGTCCAGGGTTTCCGGCTGTACCACAGCGCCACCACTTCATTGAGGCGGTAACCCATTGTTTCGCGGCAGTCATTTTCCGTAAGGTGAATCCCCACTTCAACAAAAATCTCCATTTCGGCTTTGCGCCAAAAGGGCTCCGAATCGACCAGCAGGCCATCCATGTCGAAAATAGCGGCCTGGATCATGTGCTGCGCCAAAAGTAGGGGGTGAAAATGATGAGCACGGTGAAAATCTCAAGGCGGCCTACCACCATGAGGATGCCCAACAACCATTTAGCGAGACTGGGCAGGTGGTTGTAAGTTTCAGAAGGCCCTGTTTGTCCGAGGGCTGGTCCCACATTGCCCAAGGCCGAAGCCGCCGAGCCTATCGCCGTTACCGCGTCAATGCCCATCAGCGAAAGCACCACTGAACTCAATCCGAATATGGTGAGGTAAATAATAACGAAGGCCAGAATATTACGGGTCACCTCGTGCGGAACAGGCTTTTTGTTGATGCGCACCGGAATAATCGCAGAAAGGTGGAGCTGACGTTTGAATTCGATTACTGAATTCTTGGCAATAATGAGGTGGCGTATCACCTTTACCCCACCCGCAGTAGAACCAGCCGAACCTCCAATGAACATCAAAGTGAAGAATATGATGATGACACCGCCGCCCCAATGTGTGAAGTCCGCTGATGC
>DAIRDH010000031.1:29454-38859 GCA_036796255.1 Cryomorphaceae bacterium | reverse complement strand
GAGCGCAAAATGATCATCAACGCCCTCAACAGCGGCGCGAGGGTTTTCATGGCCGATTTTGAAGACAGCAGCAGCCCCACCGCCGAAAACATGGCCGCCGGACAAGTAAATCTTTACGACGCTGTCCGCAAAACCATTAGCCTGGAGCAAGCCAATGGCAAAACCTACCAACTCAATGAAACTACAGCCACACTAATGGTGCGCCCACGTGGACTGCACCTCAATGAGCAGCACCTCACCATCGATGGCAAGCCCATGTCGGCATCGCTGGTTGATTTTGGACTTTACTTTTTTCACAACGCCAAAGCGCTGATCGAGCGCGGCAGTGGCCCTTACTTCTACCTGCCCAAGCTGGAGCATTACCGCGAGGCCCGTTGGTGGAACGAGGTTTTCATCTTCGCACAGCACCACCTCGGCATACGCGTAGGTACGATCAAGGCCACTGTGCTCGTTGAAACCCTGCCTGCGGTTTTTCAACTCGATGAGATACTGCACGAGTTGCGCGACCACAGCGCCGGACTCAACTGCGGACGCTGGGATTACATCTTCAGTTATATCAAAGTGTTTCGCAACAACCAGGGCCACATCCTGCCCGACCGCGATCAGGTGAACATGGAAGTGCCCTTCATGGAGGCTTACGCCAAAAGGGTGGTGCGCGTGTGCCACCGCCGCGGAGTGCATGCCATGGGAGGCATGGCTGCGCAAATCCCCATCAAAGGTGACGATACCGCCAATGCGGAAGCCTTTGAAAAAGTGCGCCGCGACAAGTTGCGAGAAGTACTTGCAGGTCACGACGGCACCTGGGTAGCCCATCCAGGCATGGTGCAACTCGCAATCGAAATATTCGACACGCACATGCCTCATGCCAACCAGATTGGTTTTATCCCTCAAGGAAATGATGCAACTGCTGCCCAACTGGTGGCCACGCCTCCCGGCAAAGTGACAGAAACTGGCGTGCGCAAAAACATCAACGTAGGCATTCAATACATGGCTGCATGGCTTTCAGGACAGGGCGCGGCGGCCATTCACCACCTTATGGAAGATGCCGCCACAGCTGAAATATCGCGCACACAGCTCTGGCAATGGCTTCATTACAAAGTTGCACTTACCGATGGACGCACGCTGCATAATGACCTGTTTGAAACCATTTTTGCCGAAGAGCTGGAAAATCTCAAGCACAGCATCAACCCAGCATGGCTCAGCCGACTCGAAGAGGCAGCTGCGCTCTACCACGCGCTCATCGTGCGCGACACCCTTGCCGACTTCCTCACCACGGAAGCTTACCCACTCCTTTGAACAACACCACACACTACCAACAAATAAATACCACACACAAACACCACCTACCATGAATGCAACAATGAATGCACAAACCCTTGAAACAGAATGGAGCCTCAACCCAAGATGGAGAGGCATCAACCGGCCCTACAGCGGTCAGGATGTATTGCGCCTGCGCGGCAGCTACCACATCGAGCACAGCATAGCGAGGGCCATGTCTGAAAAACTCTGGAGCCTGCTCAACAACCAGGAGTATGTGGCTGCCCTGGGCGCCCTTACGGGAAATCAGGCTGTGCAGGAAGTCGCTGCCGGACTCGAAGCCATCTACCTCAGCGGCTGGCAAGTGGCGGCCGATGCCAACCTCGCCGGACAAATGTACCCCGACCAAAGCCTCTACCCGGCCAATTCGGTGCCGGCCGTGGTGGAGCGCATCAACAATGCCCTGCTCCGCGCCGACCAGGTGCAATCAACCTCTGGCGGTGGCAGCAAGGAATGGCTCGTACCCATCGTGGCCGATGCCGAAGCGGGTTTTGGCGGCAACCTCAACGCTTTCGAACTTATGAAGGAAATGATCAAGGCCGGCGCGGCAGGCGTGCACTTTGAAGACCAGCTGAGCAGCGCCAAAAAGTGCGGACACCTGGGCGGAAAAGTACTGGTGCCCACCCGAGAAGCCATCGACAAGCTCGTGGCTGCGCGCCTTGCCACTGACGTGCTGGATGTACCAACGATTATCATAGCACGCACCGATGCAGATGCAGCCGCACTCATCACCAGCGATATAGATCCCCGCGACCAGGAATTTCTCACAGGTACCCGCACCCCTGAGGGCTTTTACGAAGTGACACCTGGCATCGATCAGGCCATATCGCGCGGACTCAGCTACGCCCCTTACGCCGACCTGCTTTGGATGGAAACCAGCAAGCCCGACCTGGAGGAAGCGCGGCGATTTGCGGAAGCCATACATGCCAGATTTCCAGGCAAGCTTCTGGCTTACAACTGCTCACCCAGCTTCAACTGGGCATCACGCCTCAGCGTGGCTGAGATGGAGAGCTTTCGCGAAAAATTGGCCGCCCTCGGCTTCCGTTTCCAATTCATCACCCTGGCAGGCTTCCACGCCCTCAATACCAGTATGTTTGAGTTGAGTCTCGCTTACCGCAAAAGGGGCATGGCAGGATATTCAGAACTGCAGGAGCGGGAATTTGCCCTGCGTGAACAAGGCTTTACCGCAGTGAAGCACCAAAGCTTCGTGGGTACAGGATACTATGATGACGTGCAAAACACCATCACTGCAGGCACGGCCTCCACAGGAGCCTTGAAAGGCAGCACGGAAGAGGCGCAATTTGCGTAATGAATTGGCTTGTTTTGTTGAACTGAAAAGGGGGTCGCTGTCAAAGGCGGCCTCTTTTTTATTGTTTTTTCAGAGCACTTGATCGGGAAAAGAAGCCACATCTTCATGCACTTTCTCAATTTGCGAAAGCAAAAGGGGGGCATTTCCTTAAAGCCCAATTCCACAACTCATTGATTACTGAACCACAACTTTATACTGTTTTTTCATTTCATCCGTAAAGACAGAAATGAAATAAACACCTGCGCTTAGATTAGGAAAAGAAAAGCTTTGTGTTGGTGCGATATCTCGGGTTTCATAAATCAGCTTTCCAAGCGGATTGTGCAGACTTATTCTTTGGGGAATGACTTTGTAAAATGAAATACTAAAGTTCCCATCGTTCGGATTTGGATAAATCGCTACCGTGCCTTCCTCAATAAGAACCGATGCAGATAATGTAGACACAAAAACAGAGGCCGAACTCTCACAACCAAACTCATTTGCAACCAGAACAGAGTACAAACCATTTTCAGAAAGTACATACGAAGAATTGGTCGCGCCCGAAATCTCGCTTCCGTTTAAAAACCATTGATACGTTGAGAACCCAGTGCTTGCAATCACCAAGCCGCCATTTATTTCATTGAATACCACGTTGACAACAGGATTGGGATTTACAGTGATTTCAACACTATTGCTTTCAACCGTACTTGGGCTTGCGCAAATGTTTGTGCTTTGTACGATGCACTGCACAACATCACCATCGGTAAAAGCAGTTGAGGCCAAATCGGCTTGATTCTCCGCAACCAAAACTTCATTGACCAACCATTGGATAGCTGGCGAACTCCCTGCATTCTCAATGTCGGCCAGGAAGATAACCTCATTGTTTTCACAGATCACCAAATTGCTAGCAGCGATATTCACACTTGCTATTGTGTTTGGGAGCACTGTAAAAGAAAAGGTGGAAGTGTCGCTGGGGCAAAAGCCACCCGCGCTGATACCGTATTGAATGGAAACCCCAGTGCTTTGGCTTACATTGGGCGCAGTATAGTTTGCACCGTTCAACGCACCTGTTCCTATGAGCTGCAGCGTACCTCCGGCAGGAAATGGCGAAAGCTGCAAGCTTGAATTGGCACAGATTTCAGTCGGCAGGTTGACCAGTTGCGGTGTGGGGCAACCGATTTTGGCAATGTAGCCGGTTCCGTTTTCCTGTGTGCTCTGAAATCCCTGGAAAAAAACATTGTTGGACGAGTTTGTTTGACCCACCACATAGAGTTGATTTGAAGGATCTACATGGCACCCTCTCAGCCCGTCGTTATCATTGCCGCCATAATAACTTGCCCATAGCCTCGTACCGGTAGTACTAAACTTGGCAATATATCCGTCCGTTGAAGAAAAACCAGAGAGTGCATTTTGAAATCCTTGAAAAGCAACATTTGTAGTTCCGCGGGTACGGCCAACCATATACACGTTGTTTTCAGAATCTGTTGCGCATCCCCAGCCGAAATTTGCGTTGGATGGCCAGTCATCGGCCGAAAAACCGTAGTATGTTCCCCATTGTCGCACTCCATTCTGGTTGAATTTCACCAGGAATGATGCAGACCCTGGCGCAATGCTGTTTTGAAATCCGCCGAATGCGATGTTGTTTTGCGAACCGGTATTACCCGACAGGTAGACATTGCCCAAATGGTCCGCCGCGCAACTGTAACCCACATCCGAATCACTGCCCCCGTAATAGGTACTCCAGGCAAGGTCGCTACCGGCGTTAAATTTGGCCAGAAAAGCATCAAAGGGGGTGTTGGAGAATGTGCTTCCGATTGTGCCTTGATGGGCGTTGAGTGTCGGCAAATCGGTTGATGTTGTGCTGCCGGCCACAAAGATGTCGCCACTGGCATTGTGGTCAATGCCGAAAATGCGGTCAGCGCCGGTTCCGCCAAAGTAGGTTGATGCGAGCAATTCTCCGGCGACATTAAACTTAACGACAATGCCTTCGCTGGTCAAACCAGTCTCTGCTGAAGCCGTGCTTTGATAGGCGTTTAGAACAGGCAGATTGAGCGAGAGGGTTTCGCCCGCCAAGTAGATGTTATCGGCCTGGTCGATGGTGATGCAAAGGAATGATTCGCTTTGTGAGCCACCAAAGTAGGTGCCCCAGATCCGCTCACCTTCCGGGTTGAACTTGACAAGCATGCCATCAAAGTCGCCGGCGCTGCTGTTTTGATAACCGTCAAAAGCAATGTTGTTCAAATCACTTGTCCCTCCGGCCAGGTAGATGTTGTCTTCTGAATCTACGGCACAGCCAGTCGCTGTGGTAAATCCTGTGCCCCCATAATAAGTGCCCCAAATCCGATCGCCTTCAGGGGTGAATTTTACAAGAAAAGATGTGAAGAAGCCGAAAACAAGCGGATTGTTGTTCAGAAAGCCACCATCGGCAATGCCGGTAAAACTCTGTGTGCTTCCGCAAAAATATACATTGCCTTGGCTATCGGTTGTTACGGAGTTAATTCCTTCGGTGCTTTCTCCACCATAATAACTTCCCCAAATCAACTGTGGGTCGATGCGCAGGGTTTGCCTTTTGTCGTAATCCTTCAGCGTGTATGTGATGGCCCGGTCGTTGAGCACAAATTTGGTTTCAATGACCTGCTTTCCCTGGAAACTGACCGGGCTGTTTTCAATGACTTGTCCGAGTCGGTTTTTCAAAATCAGGTTTCCCTGGTTATCGATATTCAAGTCATCGACCCAAAGCGCATCAAATTTAATAAGGGCAGGGTTCCCGCCGGGATGCACTATAAACTCGTGTTTTATCCCTGTTTCATTGATGAAAAATACCCAATCAATGTTTGGATAGATATCGTGGTAGATCACCTTTTCGTAGGTATATACTTTTTCGAGGTCTGTTGTCGAGTACCTGGTGTAGTGGTTTTGCGCATCGAGTTTGGAAATTCTCGGGTTCTCATTCGCACCGATCAATTGCATATCCATGCGGTGGGTGCTGAAGTTCATGCCCTTGATATTTCCATCAAACGCATCGAATACACCTGACGCTTTTTCAGCTTGTTCAATTTGAAGAAATTGGTAGGAAATGGCGTTATTTAGCAGGAAAATGCTCCCCGAACCCGTGTTCAGTCGAAACTTTACGCGGTTGGCATCCTTGCCTGAAACCTGGCCCATGTTTTCTTCAAAAGCAAAGGATTCAGTTTTAAAAGCGCCCACCGCCAGGTCGCTGTAATTCGATAGTGAAGTATTGGCTTCTATCGAACCCATTGTAAACAAGGCAATAAGCAAGGCGAGGTGTTTCATAAAATAATTGTTGGTTAATTGTACAGCACATATTTATGCTTGGGTAAAATTAGTCAGGTTTGTCCATCGTAAATGGTCAAAAAAGTCAGGATGTTTAGAATCCTAGAATTCAAGCTTTCTCTCAAATTTGCGGAAAGCTAAACGCTTGGGGTGCGTTCTGCAAAAATAGGTAGGCAATTGCAGCGGTTTTGCCAAATTTGCAACGCGAAGGGGGCAACAAGCGTCCATATCAATTGTTAGCCTTGGGCTGAATGAAATTTATATATCACATCCTGATACTGGTAGGGTCTCTTGCATATGCATGCGAGCTTGACGCACAAGTTCAAATCAGTGGCGAAATAAGGGACGCCATCAGTGGCGATCCACTGCCTGGGGCTACAGTGCTGGTGATGCCCTTGCAAAAAGGTGCAATAAGCGATGCGGAGGGCAAATACACGCTAAACATCCCAACCGGGCGTCACAGCTTCACAGTGCGTTATGTTGGGTTTGAAAGTTACCATGAAGACATTCGCGTGAAGGCTGGCGATGTAATCACCCGCAATGTGGCCCTTGAGCTTACCACCCTTGGTGAGGTGCGCATTGATGCGGAAAGGCAGGCGCATTTGGGGAGTGCACAAATGGGGAGTACCACCCTCGACATGGCCTTGATCGAAACCTTGCCGGCCTTTCTCGGTGAGATTGACCTGCTCAAAACATTGCAACTCTTGCCGGGAGTGCAAGCCTCAGGCGAAGGCAACGCGGGCTTCTTCGTGCGGGGAGGTGGACCGGATCAAAATCTCATTCTCTTTGATGGAGCGCCGGTGTACAATGCATCTCATTTGCTGGGCTTCTTCAGCGTATTTAACAATGATGCAGTTGAAGATGTCACGTTGTATAAGGGCGGCATGCCTGCAAGTTATGGAGAAAGGCTCGCTTCAGTCATAGACGTGAAGCAGCGCAAAGGCAGTAAGACCGAATATGGCGCGCGCGGTGGCATTGGTCTCATTTCAAGTCGGCTCACGCTGGAAGGCCCTCTGCAAAAAGGGAAGTCTTCATTTCTAATTTCTGGAAGAAGGACTTATATAGATGTGCTGACGAGGCCCTTTATTAATGAGAACTCTACATTTGGCGGAAGCAATTACTACTTCTACGATATCAACGGCAGGCTTGATTTTGACCTGAACGACGGCAGCGAGCTATTTATCAGTGCCTACACCGGCGATGATGTATTCGGCTTTAACAGCGCGCAAACGGAATTCAATACCGATGTGGATTGGGGCAACAGGATCATCACGGCAGGCTGGAAAAAGCGCCTGGGCCAAAAAGCCTTTCTATCATTGCAAGGTACGCACACTAATTACCGCTTTGGCTTCAGGGGCGGACAAGATGAATTTGAGCTTCAGGTGAGGAGCAAAATCAGGGATTACCGCTTTCAACCTGACCTCACTTTTTACTTAGGTGGGCACCGTATTAATGTTGGCGTGATGTATGTATTTCACGACATCAGCCCCAACAACAGCAGTGCGGTGCAGGGTGAAACGGTATTTGACCTGGGCGAGCAGCAGCAGTTATACAGCCATGAGGGCGGGGCTTGGATAGCCGACGAATTCGACATTGGCGAGCGCTGGCGGGTGGAAGCAGGTTTGCGCATCACAGGATTCCAACACGTGGGGCCCTTCACGCGCTATCTGCTCGACGACATTAACAATCCCAGAGACAGCATACGTTTTGGGCGGGGTGATAAAGTAGCCCAATATTCTGGCTTTGAGCCAAGGCTGCAGGTGCGCTATACGCTCAATGGCTTTTCTTCATTAAAGGCTTCTTTTACTCAAAACTACCAGTATATACATCTGGCGAATGTGTCGCCATTGGCGTTGCCCACAGATGTGTGGCTGCCCAGCACCGATGTGGTGGAACCGCAATTCGGACGCCAATGGGCTGTAGGGTATTTCCGCACATTATCAGATGGAGCCATTGAAGCTTCGGCTGAGCTTTTTTACAAAGACATGCGCAACCTGGTGGAGTATCAGGAAAACTACCAGCCCACAGATGCCGTGGGCAACAATGAGGATAATTTTCTCACTTTCGGGCGGGGCTATGCCGCTGGACTTGAACTCTTTTTGCGAAAAATAAAAGGCAAAACAACCGGCTGGCTGGGCTACACGCTGAGCCGCACCGAACGGCAATTTGATGCGCTCAACGGGGGGCGCTGGTTTCCGGCAAATTTTGACCGCACGCACGACCTTGCATTGGTGGTAGCGCATCAATTGAGTGAAAAATGGAGCCTTTCTGGCAATTTTGTATACGGTACCGGCAGACCCATTACGCTGCCTTCCAATGCATACTTTATCGAAAACAGACTAACCCTGCAATACAGCGACCGCAACAGCGTGCGCATGATCGACTACCACCGTATGGATTTGGCTGCGACCTATTCAGTCAATCCGATGCGCGCCGTTTTGGATCCGATCACAGGCGAAAGCAGCATGCAGCGCAAAAGGGTTCAATCCAAATGGGTGTTTAGCATTTACAATGTGTACAGCAGGTTGAATCCCTTCTTCTACTATTTCGCCGATGAAGGAAGGCCTGAAGACAATAGCTTTAGAATATCAGCGCGGCAGGTAAGCCTTTTCCCCATTCTGCCGTCTGTAACATGGAATTTTATATTTTGAGATGAATCACTTTCGCTACATCCTTCTTCTTTTGCTTTTGCTGGCCACGGTGAGCGCCTGTGAAAAAGAAATAGAAATTGATGTGCCCACGGGCGAGATGCAAGTGGTGATTGAAGGGCGTGTTGAAAACGGGATGCCACCCATTGTGTTCGTGAGCCGCACAAGGGGCTTTTACGAGCCCACCAGTTTCGAAGATTTTGCTGCATTGTTTGTAGACGATGCAGAGGTCACAGTCAATGGCATTGCACTGCAGCGTGTGTGTACAGATGAGCTTTCTGATGAGTTGCTCCCTCTTTTTGAAGAGGTTTCCGGTATTCCCGCCGGGCAATTGGCCGAGGCCTCATTGTGCGGCTATATCGGTTTAGACCCTTCCTTGCTGGGAGAGGAAAATACCACCTACCGCCTCGAAGTATCGGCGCTGGGAAAGCAGCTTGATGCGGTCGCGCACATCCCAAATATACTGGCGCCCGATTCCGTTTGGTTCAGGCTTTGGGCCAACAGCCCTTCCTTTGGTTTTGTATTTGCCAATGTGAGCGATCCTGACACCCTAAATAACGCTTACCGGGTATTTACGAAGCGTATTCTGCCTGTTGATCCGGATACACCGGCCGATGGCAGCTTCTTCCCTCCTCTTGGGGCAGCATTTGCGGACGACTTTTTCAACAGTGAGACGATTGAGGTAGGCTTCACAAGGGGACAGCCGCCCAATTCGAATCGACCAGGCGACATCGGTGATGAAGCGCGGTTTTTCAAATCTGGCGACATTTTTTTGTTCAAGTTTTGCAGCACCACCCGCCCGGTGTATGACTTCTTCCGCACTTTTGAAGCGCAAATCGGCGCCAATGGCTCACCCTTTGC
>DAIRDH010000031.1:13026-29354 GCA_036796255.1 Cryomorphaceae bacterium | reverse complement strand
TGCCTCATTATTGGCTCCGGGCCGGCAGGCTACACCGCCGCGATCTACGCTGCACGCGCTGACATGCACCCCGTAATGTACCAAGGTTTACAGCCTGGCGGACAGCTCACCATCACCACTGAAGTAGAAAATTATCCCGGCTACCCCGACGGAGTAAAAGGTCCTGAAATGATGGTCGACTTTCAGAAGCAGGCAGAGCGTTTTGGAACGGATGTACGCTATGGTCTGGCCACTGCCGTTGATTTTAGTGGCGAAAAGCATATTGTGACCATAGATGGCAACAAGCAAGTAAGTGCCGATACGGTGATCATCTCTACAGGTGCTTCTGCAAAATGGCTTGGTATCGAGAGCGAGCAAAGGCTCAACGGATTTGGCGTAAGCGCATGTGCAGTGTGTGATGGCTTCTTCTATAAAGGTCAGGAAGTGGCCATTGTTGGGGCTGGTGATACCGCTGCTGAAGAGGCCAGTTATCTTGCGAAACTTTGTAAGAAAGTGACCATGCTGGTGCGCCGAGATGAAATGCGCGCCTCCAAAGCTATGCAGCACCGCGTGATGAATATGCCCAATATTGAAATCATGTGGAACACTGAAACCGTAGAGATACTTGGTGACAATGCCGTAGAAGGTGTGCGCGTACGCAACATCCAATCCGGTGAAATTACGGAGTTTCCCGTCACAGGATTTTTCGTGGCTATAGGTCATAAGCCAAATACCGACATTTTCAAAGGCCAGCTTGATATGGACAATGTGGGCTATCTCAAAATTCAGCCGGGAAGCACAAAAACCAATATTCCAGGTGTATTTGCAAGTGGCGATGCAGCTGACAAGAATTACAGGCAAGCGGTTACCGCTGCAGGTACGGGCTGCATGGCTGCGCTCGATGCTGAGCGATACCTTGCCGACAAGGGGATTCATTGATCCGTTGGCATTGCATCATGGCTTTCGCCGAAAATTAAACGTAAGAAAAAAGCCTCCCCATAGCCCGGGAGGCTTTTTATAAATTCGCTCACTGTGTTAAGCCAGTTCGCAATTATTACGATACTTTTTTCAAGAAGTTGCTTTTTTCAGTGATATATTTTGAGCCCGTAAACAAAGGGTTGTAGTTGCTCTACCTGTCGGGGCTTTTCACTGTAGTAAAGTCCATTTCTTGCGCTAAGTTTTAAGTCGAGCTCATGGGTAGTAGTCAGGACACGGAGCCAGGAAGCCATGCTGGCAGCGCTTACAAAGTTATTGAGCAGGGCGCCTTCTGAACTGCCGGTGAGGAGCATACCCTCTATTTGTCCTTTGCTGCCTATCACCGGCGCGCCGGCCGACGCCGACGGCATGTACACCTGGGCCTGACCATCGCCAAGAATAGCACTTAGGCTTCCATCACTGTATTGCATTGCACCATCCCTGAATGATAAAGAGTAAAGATGATCACCGAGCTTGCCAGGTTCGGGAGCAAGTCTGTATGGGAGGCGTGCTGCATTTTGCGGAAGCGCTTCGACCTGTAATAATGCAAGGCCCTGAAGCGTGTCTACGTGCAGGATGTTGACTTGTAGTTCTCCCTCCCATTCAGGCGATTGAAGTGCGATACGGCTGGCAAGGCGCAATGGACCAGCTGCCGTAATGAGGTAGCCCCCATCGGCGATGGCAAAGGCAGATACGTCGGAAGGAGGCAATTCAAGAGGCAGTGCAATTTCTTCTGTGTTTAGCGTGTCGGTTGAAGCCTCGATGGCTGCGAGGTCGTTTTCGTGCTTGCTGTGCAATGCCTCTGAAACACCGAAAGCCGTAAGCGCTGATACACTTACGGCGGCCATGATGACCACGCTTATTGTTACAATTGATTTCATGAGTTTTTGCTTTGGGCTGCCTTCTTCTTCCATTTCATCAATAGCTGCAAGGCTGTGAGGCAAGGACTTTTCCTGCATTTCGCGGAATCGGTCCACGCGCTCGCCCCGATTTACATGGTTGCGCACCATGGCCACCACACGAGATACCATGGTGAGACAGAGTTTTTCTTCATCTTTAAAATCCTGTGATGCCTGCTCCATCCCATCAAGTGCATAGCGCATGATGATTTGAAAACGCTCAATGCTCAGCTCAAATTCTTTGCCTTCAGTCAGTTTTATAAGCTTTAGCGTACATTGTGCCAAGTTGGCGAGTGCACGACTTTCGTCTGTATACCCTAGCCTGGGTGCCACCTGATCAATATCCTTTCGTCGACCCACGCATTCGAGCATCAAAGTGCGGCAGGGTTCACCTATTTGAGCTAGTTTTTCGGATGTTTTGAGGCTGCGCTGGTTGATGGAGTCGATTTGATGAAAAGCTTCTTCCATCTCAAAATACTCGCGTCGGTGCTTAACGAAGTCAAGGTCAACGCGACGCTTTTCCAATTTGAGCAACCACAACTTTCGAGAGAATGAATAAATGAGCACTTCTGCCCTTTCTACTAAGGTGAAGCCTTTGAACTCGATCAGTTGGAGGTAATAAAGGAATGCATCTACATACACATCATGGGCCTCGGCCATAGAGCCTTTGTTTTCAAGGACGAAGGCGTATGTAGGGCGGTACAAATCACGGAATTGCCCTTCGAGCAATTTCCAATCTTCAACACTAAAACTGTAAAGTTTATCCTGATTCATAGATACCTATGCCATTAAAAACCCTTGAAGAGCAACTGACCTGCAGGGACGGATGCCCTCTCCTAATTCGCATTTATACGCCGGTTAGCGCCAAAAGGTTATGGCACAGCAAATGAAGACGGGTTTCAGGCTTTTGTTGTTTTGGCAGAACAATTGCAGGCGCAATGCGTAGTTAAAATAGCGCTTAACCTATATTAACACGACCTTAAAAGTGATGGTAACGACTGAAATCCTTAATTTTATCGAATGAACGTACCGTATCGATTGAAGATTCTGACAAGCACTGTGGTCATGGCAGTGGCTTTCTTTGCCGCAAAGGCACAAAATCCTGTTACCGATTCTGATTTTAGACAGAATGCGGAAAAGTTTACAGCCTTGCTCTATCATCTTGAGCAAAACTATGTGGACAGTGTGGACACAGAAGACCTTGTAGAGCAAGCCATTGTAAAGATCCTCGCCGAACTCGATCCGCATTCAGTTTACATCCCGGCTGAGGAGGTGGAAAAGGCAAACGAAGGCCTTGAGGGCAATTTTGAAGGGATAGGAATACAATTCAATATCCTGAAAGATACCATAACCGTGGTCTCGCCAATATCCGGCGGTCCCAGCGAAAAGCTTGGTATAATGGCTGGAGATAAAATAGTAAGTATCGAAGGTGAAAATGTGGCCGGTGTGGGCATCAACAACAATGACGTGGCGCTGCGGCTGAGGGGAGCCAAAGACACCAAAGTGAATGTGGCCATACTGCGCAGGGGTGCCAAAGGCCCCCTCGATTTTGAAATTATACGCGACAAGATTCCCATCTACAGCCTTGACGCTGCTTACATGGCAACCGATGATGTAGGCTACATTAAACTCAATCGTTTTTCTAAAACCACGATGGATGAGTTTCACGCCGCCATAGCCAAGCTCAAAGAGCAAGGCATGAAAGATTTAATCCTTGACCTGCAAGGTAATGGAGGCGGATTGCTCGAAACGAGCATTCAACTTTCTGATCAATTTCTGGGCTACAATGATCTTATTGTATACACGGAAGGCAAGAGCTATCCGCGCAGGGAAGCAAAATCAAGCTCTAGCGGTGACTTTCTAACGGGGCGTTTGGTGATACTTATAGATGATGGCTCGGCAAGTGCTTCAGAAATCGTGGCCGGTGCTATCCAAGACCACGACCGCGGCTTGGTGATAGGCCGCCGCAGTTTTGGCAAAGGATTGGTGCAGCGCCCCATTCCCCTACCCGATGGCTCAGTGGTGAGGCTTACAACACAAAAATATTTTACCCCGAGCGGGCGTTGTATACAGAAGCCCTACGACGAAGGGGTGCAGGCGTACTATCAGGAGAAAATGGAACGCTACGAGAGCGGTGAGCTGTGGTCCCTGGATAGCCTTTATATGCCCGACTCCCTGAAATACTTTACTGACAAGCAACGTGTGGTGTATGGCGGTGGGGGAATTCTACCAGACATTTTTGTTCCGATTGACACTTCTTACAATGCCAAGCTCAATTCGGATTTGATTCGAAAAGGTGTGATGAACAATTTTGCGATAAGTTACGCGAATTCCAACCGCAAAAAAATCATTAAAGCCCATCCAACAGTAGAAAGCTACATCGCCAACTTTGACATGCAACCAGTTGTAGAAGCAATGCGCGCCTACGCTGCTGATGAAGACATGGAGTGGGATGAGGAAGGTTATATCAAGGCCAAAGTAATGATTGATGGAAGGCTCAAGGCCCTTATAGCCCGCAACCTTTGGGATTATTCGGCGTATTATCAGGTTTTCAACCCCTTCTGGAAGACCTATCAAACAGCAATCAATGTACTGGAGCAAAATACCTACGCAACCTACAATCTGGCCAAGACAGAGTATTAACAATTTGTTAAAGCCAAGCACCGATAAGCAGAATTCTTAACTTTGCAATCGATAATTGAAACGAGGACAAACAAAATAAAACCATGAACGAAAAAATCAAAATTGGACTGCTTTCAGTCATAGCAGTGGCACTTATAGCCAATGCATACTTTATGTTTTCAGACCGCGGCAGTATCAGCGACCCGGCCGACTCTAAAGCGACTTTTGAGCGCAGTACAAATAATGTTGCTTCTAGTGCCGATGCAGCCAAAGCTCAAGCGATGAACACTGCCAACTCCGTAAGCCCTATGCCAGGCAGCACGGTGGAAGCTTCGAATGTAGCGCAAACTACCATTTCTTTCAACGAGAGCAACCACGACTTCGGAACCATCAATCAGGACACTGAAAACAAGAAAATATTTACTTTCACCAATACGGGTTCTGAGCCTTTGATCATTGAAAATGCAAAAGGATCATGCGGTTGTACCGCTCCTAAATATCCCAAAGAGCCTATTGCTCCAGGCGGAACTGGTGAGATCGAAGTGGTATATAAGCCTGGTAAGCAGAAGAACAAGCAAACGAAAAACGTTACTATCACTGCCAATACTTCTCCCGCAAATACAGTGCTGACGATTTCAGCCAATGTACTTGAGAATGCTGGATAAGTTTGTGACAAAAAATTAATGAAAAGCCCGCTCAAATCGAGTGGGTTTTTTTTTGAGAATATTTACTCGTTTTTCGAATCTAACTTGGAAGACTCGGCAGGGCTCAAGTATTCTAAACTCTAATTGCATCTAGGCAATAAGAACAGATTACCTGACTACACCAGAAACGGGATTTTTTAAAAATAAATATCTGTGAATAGTGCATACGAATCTAAGCACACATCTGTCATCAGTTGGCGAAATTAGAATCCATGCCGCTCAGCGTATACCCGAAGTGTGATTTAAACTGTGCCGGACAGGTAAATTGAATACCGAAAACAGCCGGTGTCGCAGTTTTGAAAATCAAGTTAAAAGGTCTAACAGGCCCTTTGGCATTTGCTCGGATGGTTGAAATATCGTATACTAATCCCAAATGAGAATTTTGGTATAAGACGCCACATATTTAGGGTAACATACCCCACACCCGTTACTTCCTCTCCACACCTGCCATATCAATGACTCGGCCGAAACTTTAGCAAAAATAATTCAATTCATTCATATACAATTACTTGTGCCTAAATACCGAATAACTTCCTCCGTGGCATATTTTTTTCAGTGACTAGGATAAAAATGAAATCGAGGGTATGGAATAAATCGATGTCGTTTAGAGTTTGCCAACTGACATGTGGACAGTCGATTACCATTCTTACGAAACTTAAAGCAAAAATTAAATAACAAATCAACATGATGAAAGAGTCAAAAAAAGAATCAAGCAACGTTTTCGGAAAAGTACTCACAGCCCTTTTTGCGGGAGCTGCCATAGGCGCCGCAGCGGGAGTGCTTTATGCACCTGACAAAGGAAGCAGAACCCGTGGCAAAATTTCGAAGAAAGCAAAGAAACTTAGCAAAGAAGTACAGTCGAAGGCAGAAGAAGTCAAAGCCAGGATGGAGCACGAAGTTGATAATGTGCGGGCGAAGGCAGAGCAATTAGGTGAGAAAATTGAGCGCAAAACAAATGACCTTGCCAACTCGGCCAAAGAGACCGCTGAGTCGTTAAGAAATGGAAGCAGGTAAATTGAACATTCCACTTGCTAAACCGGGAATACTGCTGACGGCGTTCCCGGTTTTTTTTTGCCAATTATCTTTCATGTCAAAAAAAAACGGACCATTATCGCTCTACTACCATTATAAAGGCAGGGCACTTCATTTGGTACATTTCGTCAAGAACAAGTTTTAAATATATAATCCGGGATGTAAAAGCACACCACAGGACAACCATGACCATTTTTGCAGCTGCTTTCAAGGGCTTCGTTGAACCCAGCATTGACGTAATTGAAGCGCAAAAATTCGCCCCTTTCGGCTTAAAGCGAACCTGACTTTTTAAAAATCTGCAAACCTGGAAAATTTCAGAGGGGCAAAAAATCTACACATTTTAAAATTCTCTACAGATGTGTGGCAAAAAAAGTGTGAGTGCTTTTTTGGCTTAAGACTTTTAATTCTTGTTTTACAGATAGATGCGATTGCGAAAATATAAAGCTTTTGTACTGGCACTGTTGTTTCATATGTCTCATCATAATCGGAAGCAAATTACATCTGCATTCGATTGGATTGTAACCCGGTGAATTAGAATTGTACTCAGTTCGTTTTAATCCGGTATTTATTAAAAACCAAAAGCACCTTTCAAAATGTGGTGCTTTGAAACCAACACCTAATCACTCAATTGTTATGAGAAATCTACTGTACATCATCGCCGTCATCTTGGTCATTGGATGGGCCATCAGCTTTATCGGCTACGCCGTGGGGGGTATTATTCACGCACTGCTGGTCATCGCCTTGATTCTGGTGATACTCAATTTTATCAGAGGCCGCTCAGTCTAAGAAAAATCCAACATAACCTTAAAACTAAAAATCAACAAAATGGAAAAGTCAAACAACAATTTCGGACAAGTGCTTGCAGCACTATTTGCCGGTGCCGCACTTGGTGCAGTTGCCGGATTGCTATTTGCTCCTGAAGAGGGCAAAAAAACCAGGGATAAAATTGCCAAGAAGGCAAAGAAACTTGCAGACGATGTGCAACATACTGCCCATGATGTAAAGGAAAAAGTGGTGAGTGAAGCGAACCGCATGCGCAATAAAACTGAAAATTTTGCAAACCGCGCAGAAGAACGCACACAGGATATGGCCCATAGCGTAAAGCAGGCTTCAGATTCCATTAAGAACTAGAACGAAACAACTGGCCGGTGTGTAAGGACACTTGGTGCCCTGATAAGTATCATACCGAAAACCGGCCACTTGTTTTTTTCGATATTTAGATTTACCAACCCCCTAAACATGACTGTACTCGACAAAATGGAAGCCCTCTCAGATGACCTGAAGGCATATTTCAATACCAATGTTGAACTGGTCAAGCTTCAAGCATTGGACCGCTCCTCAGCACTCGGGGCAAGCGCTATAGCAGGACTCGCCATTGCGATGATCTTTGTAATGTTTACAATGTTGGGCAGCATTAGCGCTGCTATTTATATTGGGGTACTGCTCAATTCTTACGCCCTTGGATTTATAATCGTCGCTGGATTCTACCTTTTAGTAGGGCTCGTACTGCTGGCAAGCCGCAAAAGCAGTCTTGTAAACCCTATTCGCGATGCCATCATTTCCAAGGCTTTGGAAGATGAAGATGAACATCAAAATCAAAAAAACTGATGATGAAAAATGAAGCCACCTCAGCCCACACGGCATTGTCGTTGCGCATTATGCATTTAAAATCTGACAAATTCGAGCAGGAAGAAAATATCAAGCGAACGGCCCGCAGTATTCTCTACAGTCTTCACCCTGCAACACTTGCGCGAGAATCGTTGCATGAGCTTGCCGAAGACCGGGAGGTTCAGGTCAGTGCTACACAGACCGCTCTAAAAATGGGTACACGCTTTTTAGTGTATAAAGTATTGGGTCGTTTCGGTGGTATATTGGGTGTTGTGGGCGCCGCAGTTGCAGGCAATCTTTCTGACAAATACCTGAACGATGCCGCTCCAAAGTTCTTAAACATCGTTGGCAACTTGTTTCGAAAGAAAGAAAAGGTTGAAATAATTGAGGTTGAGGATGTAGATTATAGTTATGAGGGTATTTAAACAGGCGTACGTTACCCAAATAAAGCAGGGCCTCAAACTGACAATATGTCTCAGAATGGCCTACGCATACGACTCATTTATATATAGTTAGCTATACTTCGCAGGGATCATCCCAGACCCATCTCTACAAAATTGTACGATCAGCACTGACTCAGTCCGGGATTGTAAATTATAACGCTGTTGTGTATTGGTGGGAATACAAGAGTGGGATTAAAAAAGATACCGTCTTTGAATACTGGCAATGAGAGAGATAAGCACCGTGACAGGAACAGCCCGAAAGATGCAACTACAACGAATTCAAAGTTAAGTGGCGATTTAGTAATTTTACGACCTTTAAACAAATGAAACCTTATGAGAAAAATATACTTTGCGGTAGCTGGCCTTTTGCTTTGGTCAGTCACAAACAATGCCCAAGCCCAAAGGGCAGAATCGGTTGAGCTGAATTCGCACACTGTTGATATGGCGAAACCTACTGCGGCGATGAGCCAGGCAGGTGCTGTGAACGATACGTGGCAACTAGGCGCACGAAGGAGTGATGTGGTGTTTTGGTCTGAGGATTTCTCCAATGGCTTTGAGGGGCAGGATGAGAATGGCGCCTGGAGTTTTGAGGGTGCTCAGGGAGACCTATGGTTCATCACGTATGCGCAGGGCGAGCCCAACGGCTACAACCCATCGCAAGCGCTCGTGGATGGCCCCGCGGCTTATGGAGATAGCCTTTCGAATTACTTTGGCAACAGGGTGACCGTGACTTCTGAAACCCCTGAAAATGGGTTTGCCATGATAGACGCGGACCGATGGAACTCAAGCCGCTGGCAGGTATCCCAACCATTAGGTCCGAATACGAGATCCAGACCCTTAGACGCAGAATTAATTTCACCTGTAATCGACCTCAGTGCAGCCGAAGGAATTGGTGCCGAAATTGTAATGGACAGCTATTTCCGCCTGTGCTGCTCACAAGTCAACGCAGTATTTGGCGTCCTGCTTTCATTCGACGGCGGAGAAACGTGGGAAGAGGAAGATTTGCTCAACCTCTGGCCGCTGTTTGGCGGTGTGGTCAATTCAGATTTCAACACCACAATGTCTGCTTGTCTCTCTCCTATCCTTTTGGAGCAGAGTGACCTCAGTCAGTTCCGTTTTAAATTTATTTGGAGCGGACCTCAAAGCCACTACTTCTGGATGATTGATGACATCAGGATTCAAACGCCGCCGGAAAACGACATTTCTATTGTTGAGACGTACTACAACCACCACGAACGCGTGTGGCAGGATACCACTGCACTTCTGGACGAGAATTACTACATGAGTTTCGAATACGAGCGCACCCCTGAGTATTTGGTGAAACCTTTGGAATTTGGCGCAAGGGTAAGCAACCTTTGCTCGCAAAACACCCAAACAGGCGTGGTGGTAAATATGGAAGTGCTAAATCCCGACGGATCCACCCAAACAATCTCAACCATAGCTACCGAAGTAGCTCCATTTGAAGAAGCGCTCGTATACTCAGAACCAACTTTTCTCAATGCTTGGAATGGCAGCAATGCCGTAGGTACTTACACCGTGAGCTACGAGGTTGATGCGGATGGAGAAGATGAACGTCCCGAAAACAATGTGGGTGCAGCCCGCACTTTTTTTGTAACTGGTGAGACAGGAGGAAGTACTGAAGGAGCAGTTGTTGAAAATGGAGGGACTTTCCTAACCAATTTTAGCTTCTACACGTCCGATGCAATTACCCAAAATTCAATTCTAAATGTACCTTATATTTTTGATGATCCCTTGGTGACCAATACGGTGATAACCCACGTGGAGGTGGTATTTTTGGACTACACCACTGAAGATGTTTCCGCAGCTACTGCTGTTGGCGAAGCGGTATACTTCAATGTCCGTCTCGGTCTTGTAACCAATGACAACCAACCCACGCCAACCAATCCCACCCAGGTGTTTTTTGGTTCGAACAATTTCGGTTACAATGATGTAGAGTTGGAGTACATAATTGAGGAGGACGACCTTTTCACTCCAGGTATAGATACTGTTGCATTGGTGTATACTTCCTTTGAATTGCCGAGTCCAATTTTGATTGAAGCAGGCAATATTTATTCTGCTGAAATGCGTTACGGTCCAGGTGCCGATGGATTGGGTATTGTTTATGTACCGATGCAAACTGTGCGCCAGGAGCGCGCAGGCTTGTGGTTCCGCAGTTTTGAGGCTGCACCCTCCGTGAGTATTAATGCCAATCAGTGGTATACCAATGGCGGCATGGCTGCTCCAGCCATGCGTTTTCGCACCACAGCCGCTTTGAATGTAGACAAGGTGACTTATGACGCGGGAATTAAAGTGACCCAGAACTGGCCCAATCCATTTGTTGGCGAGAGCCGCTTCCAGTTTCAGCTGGATGAAAGCCGCCAGGTGAGGATTGAGATTCGCGACCTTGCAGGCAAATTGGTGCACAGTGATGACCTTGGCATGGTGGCCGCTGGCGTGGCCAACGATTACATCATCAATGGCAATGGACTTGCCGCTGGAGTTTACGTGTACAGCGTGATCACTGGCGAAGACGTTGTGACCCGCAAGATGATGGTTGAATAAATTGATTCGATTTGGCGGAAGCCAAAGAAGAAATTGAAAAAAATGCTGGCCTCCGGGTCAGCATTTTTTTTGCGAACAAGCCAACCGGCTGGCTAGCTGGCGCTGATGTCAGTTAATTATCATTTTGTTTGCGGCAGCAGTAGAGCAAAAACAATGGCAATGCGTCTGCTTGCATGAAAGCGTATCTGCCAGACAAGCAGATTGACCAATGCCCCACGCCTGGCCCTTTGACAATAAAATTACCCACAGCCAGTCCAGAATTAAACATGCGGCTCCACATGGATATGCACGTCCGCCACGTTGGGTAGGGCTTTCCGGATGGCGTCTTTTGTGTGGTGTGCAATAAGGTGACCTTCCTGCACACTGATGCCGCCATTCACCTGGAGGTGAAGGTCGATGTAATAGTAGAGGCCGGTTTTGCGGATGTAGCACTTTTCAGTGCCCAGCACGCCGTCCACATTTACCGAAAGGCGACGCACTTCCATCTCCATGTCCGGGTGGGTATTTTCGTCCATTACTTCGCTAAGGGCCGGGCGGAATATGCGGTATGCATTGTAAAGTATAATGACACATGCAAAGAGGGCTGCCCAGTCGTCGGCATGCTCCCAGCCCTCGCCCATGAGCAGGGCAAGGCCAATGCCGATAAATGCCGCTGCCGAGGTAATGGCGTCGCTGCGGTGGTGCCATGCATCAGCCTTGAGCGCGGAGCTTCCAGTGCTGTCGCTGCCTTTGATGACCATGCGAAACATTACTTCCTTGATCAGGATAATTGCGAGCAAAACGATGAGGGTATACGCCTCTGGTGCCTCGCGCGAAGTGCGGAGGTTGAGCACACTTTGCCATGTTATAATCACAGCCGAAGCCACAAGTATCGCCACGACGAGAAAAGTTACCAGAGGTTCTGCTTTACCATGGCCATAAGGGTGCTTCTCATCAGGTGGCAATGTAGCGTAGCGGAGGCCAAAAACAACGAGCAGTGAAGCCAGCATGTCATTGAGCGACTCGACAGCATCAGCGATGAGGGCGCTGCTATTGCCCCACACGCCTGTCAATCCTTTGGCAATGGCAAGAATTCCATTTCCGATCATGCTGAAAAGTGCAGTTCGAATGGCGATGCGGCGTTGTATTGACATGGAGCAAATGTAGTACAAGCGCGGCAGGTAACTCGGCGAGAATTGCGAAGGCCTTAAGCAGGGCGCCCGGGCTGGGCTGGCATGCGCACTTTGATGACTATTGCTGAGGCAATGGTGATCGCTCCAATGATTACAATGGCAATGGGTACACCCAATAAATCAGCAGCTACCCCCGATATTATGGCACCAAATGCATAACCAAGATCACGCCAAAGGCGGAATGTGCCGATGCTCTCTGCGCGTTGCTCAGGCCGTGTATGCTGTGCTATGGCAGCGAGGAAGGTGGGATATACCAGCGCTGTTCCCAGCCCGAGCAAGGCCGAAATGACTGCGATTGGAGCAAACCCTTCAAGAAAAGGAAGCAGCACAATTGCGAATCCCTGCAGCAGCATGCCCCAAAAGAGCATGGCCTTCTTCGGGTAGATATCCGACATCTTGCCCGTAAATAGTTGGCCGATGCCCCAAACAGTGGGGTATATCGCGGCTACAATGCCGGTATCGGCAACACTGAAGTGGAGGCTTAACAATAGCACCGGCAGCAGTCCCCAAATCATTCCATCGTTCAGGTTATTGATCAATCCTGCCTGGGTGATAGAGCTGAGCGTTTTATCTTTAAAAGTTGTTTCCACAAAGACGTTGTCCAGTGCAGCGCTGCGATGTCCGATGGATTCAATTTTTACGAAAGTACGGGTATCGCGGACAAGGAATATGCTGAATAGCAAACCCAGCACTGCTAGTGCTATGCCCATGTAAAAGGGGTAAGGCCTCACGCCGTAGGCTTGTGCCACATAGCCCGTGGCAAAGGCCATGAGGCCCACCGCCAGGTACCCTGCAAATTCGTTGAGCCCCATGGCCAGGCCTCGATTTTTCTCACCGACAAGGTCGATTTTCATGAGCACTGTACTGCTCCATGTAAGGCCCTGGCTAAGTCCGAGTAGCAGGTTTGCAAACACAACCCATGACCAGGTAGGCGCCACTATAAGCAGAAAAGGCACTGGAAGCGCTATACACCAGCCAATTACAAGCAAGTTCTTACGGCCCCAGCGGTTGGCAAATCTGCCTGTGAAGTAATTGGCTGCTGCTTTTGTAAGCCCGAATGCAGTAATAAATGAAAGCAAGGCAGTGGTAGAAGCAATGCCGAATTCCGTTTCCGCAAATTCGGAGAAAATACTCCGCTCCATACCCACCATGCCGCCTACAAATGCGTTGACCACGATGAGTAAAGTGAATTGCTTCCAATTTTCGCGCAGGCCAAGCCTTGGAGAGGTGTTTTTGATGGGTTCCATTTTTCGTGATGGCCGGGCCGGTAAAGGTATCTGGTTTGATCGACTATATCCATGCAGAAAGGGTATTTCAGAAATGAAGGTGATCGCGGTCACTGTTGACTGGAGCCCCAAAGCGTTTGACCATTAAAAGCCCGAATACTGGGATGTCAGCCACTCCAAATTGAGTGGCAGCGCAACCATGCACTTCGCGCGGAAGGCCCTGAACCCCTTGAAGACACCTTGAAGCCGCTTGCGAAGCCTTGGTAGTAAAGGGAATTTATATTTGTAACTAAATTTGACCTAGAGTTCACATACTTATGCCCATCATTGGGTATCATTGCCTTCTCTGTTTTTTAGATTTATGAGCAAAACTTACACTTCACGCATTTTGTGCCTCACCGCTATAATCGCCTTTGCCTGCCAATCGGGCCCTGATGTGGAAACCAACCCCGTTAAAGGGCAGGATCAACCCAAAGCCACAATTACTTACATTCATCAGATTGACGGCTTCTCCTCGGGCTCAGGCATGGCGCATTGGCGAGGCGCTTACTATGCTGTAGGCGACGATGACGCCTACCTGTGGCGTATTGACAGTGCAGGCATGGTGCTGGACAAGTGGCAGGTGTGGGATACCAGCGATGTGGTAAACAACCGCATCCAAAAAAAGGTAAAACCCGATTTTGAAGCCGTGTGCACCTTTCCATTCGCGGGCGATTCCGTGCTAATGATATTTGGCTCGGGCAGCAAGTCGCCCACGAGAGATGTGATCCTAATGGCCTCTGCCGAAAGCGCCGATACCGCAACCGCTTTGCCAGCTTCGGAGCGCTTTTACAGCTGGCTGCGCCATGCAGCTGCACTCGGCCCGGAAGAGCTCAACCTTGAAGGGGCGGCGTATAGGGCAGGACTACAAATCCATAGCAATACAGACTCAGCAATACAGCGCGGCGGAGCGCTTATCCTCCTCAACCGGCACAACAATGAACTCTACCGCTTGCCAGAAGAAGGCTTTAACGACTTTCTACAGCATGGTGATACATCGGCGTTAAGCCTCATCACCCAGCGACATGTGCTTCCGCAAATAGACGGAGACTCAGCGCGATTTTCCGGCGCTTCCCTCCTGCCCGACGAACGCACATTGCTCTTCTCTGCCTCTATCGAAGCCACCAAAAATGCCATTGACGATGGCGCGATACTTGGCAGTTTTGTCGGCACACTTGATCTGGACGCTGCTGTACACCCCTCGATCAATTGCTGGCAAGTGTTCAATGCCGATGGCTCTGCCTTTATGGGAAAAGTGGAAGCTGTGGAAGGCTACCTCGGCGCCGACGGGGCCTTGCATATAGTGGGCATTACCGACAATGATGATGGTACCACGATGTTCCTGAACATTCTGGTGCAAAAGCCAAAGAATACAATCAATTAAGACTGCAGGAACGCGGCAGGAATGCAAGAAGCATAGCGGTAAAGATACCCGCTGCAGAGATTGTTCAATTAGTCTCCAATGGGAACCACCTCAGGAATTACAAAATGCCAATCGGGCTTAAGACGTGGTGCGTTTTCAACATCTTCCCGTGTAGCCTCGTACCTGGTCTTACCCCGATAGATGACTTCAGCCATGGAGGCCTGCTCCATTTCTAAGTATTCTTTGCTAAACTCCAAGGGTGCTGATCTGTCCATGGCTTTATAGACTTTCTTCATCCTCTTTGCTTCAACTTGGGCATGAAGAGGAACCAATTTCACTCCGGCTTTTATCGCACCCACCTGTGGCACTGCTTCAACGAAGTACACCTTTCCTGCTTCAATATTGGCCAGCATAAAATGCTTGTTTTCTGATCGTGCCCAAAAAAGATGTTCTCCCGGTTCGCATTCGTAACGCATATAATTGCGGCCGTTGAATTTGCCTATAATTTGATCATTGTCAAAAAAAGTAAAGTTCACAAGCGCTCCAGCACTGTTGACTCGAACGAAATACACAACGGACTTGTCGGCAGGTGCAGGTGGAATGTTTTGTCCAAATAAAATAATAGCGCTTGCAAAAAGCATCAAAGGGGTGAGTAGGATTTCTATTTTCATAACATTGCGATTTAAGGTTTCGAGTTGGGACGAAAACCCATGAAAAAGTAACGCATCCCAAGAATTATATTGCACAACAGAAGCCCGTGCGATCTAAATACCGTGCGACTGAGGTCGCACGCGTATTTCATAAATCCAATATTTACAGGGATTTCAATTCATTTTTCACGAATAGGAAAAAAGAATAATTGAGTGGCAGCAATTCGAAGCTTGTTTATTTTTCTACCTCATCTGACCGTACAGGCGGCACATGGATGAATTCACTGCTTTGCTTTATTGCGCGCATTACCTGGTTGAGAATGACCTCAGGCGATGCTTCGTAATCGACCTCAAGCGGGGGGTAAATTTTCATCGTAAGGATGCTGTCGCGGACTTTTAGCTGGAGTCCCTTTTTATCAAATGCGCGGCGAAAGCCGTCGATATTGACAGGCACCACAATGGGGCGGTATTGCTTGATGATGTGGGCAGTACCTTTGCGCCCTTGCTCAAATGCGCGGGTGGTTCCTTGCGGAAAGGTAATCACCCAACCATTTTCTATTGCCATGCCTATGCGCTCGGTATCGCTGAGGTCTACCTCACGCTTGATGTCCTTGCCGGCCTCGCGCCAGGTGCGCTGCACGGTGATGGCGCCGGCGTAGCTGAACATTTTGGGTATGATACCGCTTTCCATGGTTTCTTTCGCAGCGACGTAGTATACGTTGAGTCGGGGTGCCAGCAGGTATAAAGGATTGCGAATGCCGCGCTTGATGTTCCACTTCGATGCGCTAAAGGCATGGTACATCAAGGCCACATCGGCGAAATAAGTTTGGTGGTTGGATACAAAAAGTACACCCTCCTTTGGCAGTTTCTCAAGCACGTCCATCCCGGCAATCACCGATTTATTGGTCCACACAAATCGGGGCCAGCTCACCATTCCTGCTACTGAAATGATAAGGTGTTTCAAGAAAAGCCACTGTCCGAATACGTTCTTCACAAAATCGAAATAAGTGCGGAAAGATAGGGAAATATCACCTTTGTGTTTACTTGAGGTAAA
>DAIRDH010000031.1:0-12926 GCA_036796255.1 Cryomorphaceae bacterium | reverse complement strand
CTACTGTGGGTCGACGTTGATGATGAGCCGTACGGATTTGAAGGCCTTTTCGGCAAAGAAGGCACCGGCAAAATCGGCGAGGGCTTTCTTGGTGGCTGCCAGGGGCATGTCGGGGGTGACCTTGAGCATGAGCTGTTTTTGGTAGCGGTTTTTGATGCGGGCCACGTGGGGGTATTCAGGTCCAAGGATGCACTTTCGGGGGAAGAGGCCCTCAACGCGCCTGGAAAATTCAGCTGCGCAAAAGTCGACCAGCTCCGCCTCGCGGTGCAGAAAAGTAAGCTGGATAAGCCGCACGAAAGGTGGGTAGCCGAACTTGCGGCGCTCGCCGAGCTCATTTTCATAAATGGCGACGAAGTTGTTGGCGATCACCTGCATGATGAGCCAGCTCTCGGGTTCGCGGGTTTGCACCATCACGATACCGCGCTTCTTGCGGCGGCCCGCCCGTCCCGCCACCTGGGTAATAAGCTGAAAGCCCCGCTCGGCAGCGCGGAAGTCGGGGTATTTGAGCAAGAGGTCAGCGTTGAGGATGCCCACAGTGCTCACGCCATCGAAGTCGAGGCCTTTGGTGACCATTTGGGTGCCGATGAGGATGTCGATTTCGCGGTCCTGAAATTCGCTGATGATTTGCACATAGGCATGCTTCGAGCGGGTGGTGTCGTAATCGAGTCGGGCAATCTTCGCATCGGGAAAAAATACGGGCAGCTCCTCCTCTATGCGCTCGGTGCCGAAACCAGCGAGCTTGAGTTTGTGGCTGCCGCATTTGGGGCAGGTAGGCGGCAGGTTGTACTTGTTGCCGCAGTAGTGGCATACGAGGCGGTCGGCGCTTTTATGGTAGGTGGCGCTCACATCGCAGCGGGTGCATTCGGGGCTCCATCCGCAGCTTTCGCAAACGAGTACTGGCGCATAGCCGCGGCGGTTTTGGAAGAGGATGATTTGCTCCTTGCGCTCCAGCGCCCGGCCCATCTCATCGAGCAGCATTTGGGTGAAGTAGCCCGAAGGAGCCGTTTGGCGGTTGAGCAATGCGGGCTTTATTTCCGGAAGGGCTATGCCTCCAAAGCGCTCATCGAGCTTTACGAGGCCATACTTTTTGCGCTCCGCGTTGTAAAGCGACTCGATGGCCGGAGTGGCTGAGCCGAGCAGTGTTTTTGCTTTGAATATCGATGCCAGCACGATGGCCGTATCGCGTGCGTGGTAGCGCGGGGCGGGGTCGAATTGCTTGAAAGAGCTCTCGTGCTCCTCATCGACAATCACAAGGCTTAGCTTCACGAATGGCATAAAGAGCGCACTCCGCGCACCTAGGATGATACAGCCCTTGCCTTCGTTGTTGCTGCGCACTTTGTTCCATATCTCCACGCGTTCATTCTGGTTGAAGCGGGAGTGGTACACCACCACAGCATCGCCAAAGTAGCGTTGAAGCCGGCTGATGATCTGTGTGGTGAGCGCTATTTCCGGAAGGAGGTAAAGCACCTGACCGCCCTTGAGGAGCTCCTCCTGCATAAGGTGGATGTAAATTTCTGTTTTGCCCGAGCCCGTAATTCCATGAAGGAGCACCACGTCCTTTTCGGCAAAACTGGCCTTGATCTCAGCTGCACAGGTTTCTTGGGCCTCGCTGAGGGCCAGGCCGGCGCGCTCGTCTTTTTCGAGTTTGGGGAGTCGGCCTACTTCCATGTCGTAGAGTTCAAATATGCCTTTGTCGGCGATTTGCTTCACCACGGTGGGGCTGCTGTTGCTGTGCTTTTGGAGCAGAGCGCGCTTCACCTCCACCGGCTCATTGTCGTAGCGGCCGCTGAGGCGCACATAGGTCATTAGTACTTCGAGCTGTTTGGGTGCGCGTTCCAAACGGTTGAAGGCAGCCTTAAGTCCTTCTTCGTCTTCACAACCCGGACTCAGCTTTACATAGGTTTCGAGTTTGGGCTTGTAGCGCTCTTTGAGGTTTTCCATCACGAGCACTGCACCCGCATCGAGGAGGCGCTTGAGCACAGGCTGCACCGTTTTGATGCCGAGGAATTCAGCAACTTCATCGGCCGTCATCACTTCGCGGGTGGAAAGTGATTCGATCAGGGCTTGCTCGCGGTCGTTCCATGCACCGAGGTCGCCATCGAAAGCAGGGTTGAGCATGTAGCTGCTTTCGCTGCTGAGGCGGAGGCCAACGGGAAGTGCCGCGATGAGTATTTCGCCTCGGTGACACATATAGTACCCGGCCATCCAGGCCCAGAGCTCAAGTTGTTGTGTATTTACAATGGGGTAATCATCGAGGAGGGTGTCGATATACTTGGCGGAGTAATCTTTGGGAGGGTTGGTGTGGATGCGCTCCACGATTCCGGTCATGAGCTTTTTGCCGAAAGGCACCACCACGCGCAAGCCTACCTGCATGAATTCCTCCATATTCCTGGGAATCCGGTAGGTGAAGGTATTGGGCAGGGCCAATGGCAGAATGACTTCTGTGAAGTAGGTGGTCATGGGGAGGGCGAAGGTAGGATTTCAATGGGCAATATAACAATAGGCAATTGGCAACATGCAATAGGCAAGGCAGAGCGTACGCGAAACTTTTCATCATTGCATAACGTCGGGCTAACATTGAAGCGGGTTATTTGCATCAAAATATTTCATGCTCAAAGACCGCATTCTTTTGATGTTGCTGGCCATTGCAGCGGCATTGCTTTTCGGGGGGATAGGTCTGAGCCCCATTTATATCCTCGATGAGGCAAGGAATGCCGGCTGTGCGCTTGAAATGCTGGACCGCAGCGATTGGGTGGTTCCTACCTTCAACGGCAGTCTGCGCGCCGAAAAGCCAAGCCTGCATTACTACTTTATGATGGCGGGCTATTCCATTTTTGGGCACAATTCCTTTGGCGCCAGGTTTTTCTCCGCTTTGTTTGGCTTGCTCACCATGCTGTTGATCTGCGCTTTCGCATGGCGGCAGCACGGCCCTTCCGTGGCCCGGCTCACGGCATTTGTTTTCGGATCCTCCATTCACCTGGTGCTGCAGTTTCAATTGGCCACCCCCGATCCCTACCTCATTTTTTTCAATGCTGTGGCGGTACTCATGTTTTTTGAAGCCACACGAAAAGGGAAATGGCTGCCTGCCATACTCGCTTACGGGGCCATGGGCTGCTCCATGTGGGCCAAAGGGCCCGTGGGAATTGTGATGCCTGCCGGGGCTATTTTCATTTACGCTCTTTTTACAAAGCAATTCAATTGGACATTCATCCGCAATTTGCGCCTGCTACCAGGGGCAGTGATTGTTCTTGCGGTGGCAGCGCCCTGGCAGGTCCTGGTGATCCAGGCCACCGAGGGTGCCTGGGCTGAAGGCTTCTACCTCACCCACAACCTGCACCGCTACACCGAAACCATGGAAGGCCACGGCGGCATATTCTTATTGATGCCCCTGCTGCTTTTGCTGGCTTTTATGCCATTTGTTGGCCTTGTTCCTGTGGCCTTTGTACAGGCCTGGAAAATGCGAATACAACAGCCAGCACAATTTTTGAGCTTCAGTGCCTCGGTATTTGTTGTACTCTTTTTCTCCTTTTCAAGTACCAAACTGCCCAGCTATATTTCGCCTGCCCTGCCTTTTGCTGCCCTGGTATTGGGAATTGAACTGGACAGGCGCATACGCAAAGGGATCAAGCTGTGGTGGCCATGGATCTTTCCCATTGTTCTTGGTCTGGCCCTTACCCTGGGTGCCTGGTTCGGGCTGAAGTCTGAAGCGGCCGTTGCGCATTTGGCCCCATGGTCGCTGGTGTTTTTACCCATGCTGCTGGGCGGTATTTTGGCTGGCCTTTACGGCAAAAATGCAAAAATCGCGCATGCTGTAGCCGCCGCAGGCTCAGGAGCCATGCTCACGGTAGCCGGAGTGGCATGGCTCGCTTTCCCAGCCGTGTACCGGGAAAATCCGGTGACGAGGAGCATGCCGCTGATTGAAGGCCAGAAGGTAGTATCGTATCACCGGTTCAATCCGGCCTATGTGTACCATTACGGATTGATCGAAGGCCATAGCGATGAATCAGCACTTCTGCTGCGCCTTGATAGCGTCCCAAACACTTTGGTGCTCACCCAGGGCAGGCATTTAACTGATTTGGACATGGATGCTTGGGAGGTCGTTTTTTCTGAAAAAGACCTCTTCGAACTCCAGCACTCAGTTATTTTGCGGAAGCGAAACCCCTGAAATCAAGCTGCGCCTCTGCCTGCTACGATAAAGTAGGTAGCCCATATGGTAAGTAGCTATTGCGCTTGCACTTCCGTAAAAATAACCAAAGGCCACATCCACCAAAAAGTGCTGTGCGAGGTACACCCGCGACATGCCCACCACAAGGGCCAATACAGCGGCGACAGCAGTCACATATTTATTCCGGAAAAACAAGGATACCAACACGGCAAGGGCAGCAGCCGTGGCCGTGTGTCCAGAGGGGAAGGCGTGCATGCTGTGCACTTTCACGCCTTCCACGAATTGAAGTACAGTTGGATCGGCAAACCAGGCCCTGGGCCGGGGAAAATCGGTAAACACCACGTGCTTGAAGAAGTTGGAAAGCAAGGCCAATACCGCACCCGTCACCGCTGCCGTAATCGCGTACCCGATGCGCACCCAAAGCAAGGCCAACACGAAGGGGATAAACATGAGTCCATCGCCCAGGTGGGTGATGTACTTGAAAAACACGTTGGGCGCCGGAGCATATCGCCCATTAAACCACAAAACCAGCTCACCCTTGGGCAAGAGTAAGGCAGCCGCGATTAGTGCAGCACCAATGGAGAGAAAACTTACAGCTGTGAAGCGAAAAGTTTGCCGCGGAAAAAATTCCGGATTCATGGAGGTCACGGAAGATCTTGCGATGCTTTTGTCCCAAATGTTCGACACAGACATGGTCAGCCAAGCGTTTAATTACAAACTCACTACCCATCGTATCGCTCAGACCTTGGCCATGGATGCGAAGGATACTTCTAGTAAGTTGTAAAGGAACCTGATCGCGACGGCCTGTACATCAAGCCCAATTTATCATTGAGATAAGTGTGTATTTGCCACTTGTTAAAGGAAATGAAACAGGAATTAACGCTTGGTGAACGAGGGGGAAGCTTGGTGCAATACGCACGGTGCAACAAGCAATTGACAAGGCGCAATTTAGCACTACCCGCTGTGAGGTGATAAAATAAAAGGCCTGAAGTGGGCAGGTATCCCTGTGAAGTGAAGGGGGCTGTTATGAAACGCTACTCTCCCCTCCTCGTCTCTTCCAGGTCTGCAGTTTCCTCTTCGGTGAAGAGCCGGCTCTTGATCAGGAACCTTTTGCCATAAGGGATGTCGAGGCTGAAGCTGGAGCCGCGGCCTTCGGTGCAGTCGAGGGTGAGGTGGGTGTGCTTCCAGTATTCGAATTGGGAGGCACTCATGAAGAATTCACAGCCCTCCACCTCGCCAAGGCGCACATCGCTGGGGCCGGTTTTGAACTCCCCTTTCGGAAAACACATGGGCGTGGAGCCATCACAACAGCCACCACTCTGGTGAAACATCAGTTCGCCATGATCAGCCTTGATCTGTGCAATCAATACCTGCGCAGCAGGGGTAATATCTATTCTTTTATATGGCATAATTTGTGAGTTTAAAAGTTGGAAAGTTTGTAAAGTTTCAAAGTTTGTAAAGTTTCAAAGTTTGTAAAGTTTATAAAGTTGGAAAGGGAGTGCTCTTGCAGAGATTAGAGTTTCTTGATGAGGCCGGAGAGCATTTTAGATACTTCTTCGGCTCTGGTTATCAATTCCTCACATTGATCTTCCGATATCTTCTGTAATTCTTTTGCAAGGATAATCATGGAGCGCACCTCACCGCACGAGCCTTTTGCAATGTAAAGAAACTGACGAAACTCATTGTTGCTGCGTCGTTCGAAGCCTTCAGCAATGTTGTTCATTATGGATACGGCGGCACTTTGAACTTGATTTCGAAAGCGGAAATCCTGATGACTCTCAAAAATTCGGTAAACTTCCATGCAAAGGGACTTTGCCTTTTGCCAAGCAAGTATTTCCTCAAAACGGGAGAATTTCATTTACATGAGTTTGAAAGTTTATAAAGTTATAAAGTTTTTAAAGTTAGAAAGTTAGTAAAGTTTGAATTTGCGGCAAGTCGCCTACGTGCGGCTGGGAAAGTTTGAAAATAATTTGGCCTTTTAGTTCAGGACCGGCGCAGGGCAAATGTCCAGCGCAGCGAATTTATTCGAGTCGTGAGGGCGGGCACACGGGGCCGCCCCGACACGACATGAATTAAAAAATGAAAATCCCGAAGCCACGCGGGCTCCGGGATTCTCGGCTGTCAACACGGAATCAAAAGAATCCGAGTTTGTTCTTGTCGTAAGAGATGAGCATGTTCTTGTTCTGACGGTAGTGGTTGAGCATCATCAGATGGTTCTCCCTGCCGAAACCAGATTGCTTGTAGCCTCCGAAGGGTGCGTGTGCGGGGTAATTGTGGTAGCAATTCACCCATACGCGTCCGGCCTGGATGGCGCGGGGCACCTGGTATAGCTCGTGGGCATCGCGTGTCCACACGCCTGCGCCGAGGCCGTAGAGGGTGTCGTTGGCTATTTCGATGGCTTCTTCGGTGGTTTTGAAAGTGGTCACCGAGGTAACCGGGCCGAAGATTTCCTCCTGGAATACCCGCATCTTGTTGTGGCCTTTGAGGATCGTGGGCTTGATGTAGTAACCGGTTTCGAGGCCGCTGTTGAGGTTGGCCGCGGTACCGCCGGTCAGCACTTCAGCGCCTTCCTGCTTTCCGATGTCAAAGTAGTTCATCACTTTGTCAAACTGGTCTTTGGAAGCCTGTGCACCCATCATGGTGGTGGTGTCGAGCGGATGGCCCATCACGATAGCCTCGGTGCGCTGAATGACGCGGTCCATGAATTTTTCATAGATGCTCTCGTGCACCAGCATACGGCTGGGGCAGGTACATACTTCGCCCTGGTTGAGCGCGAAGAGCACCGCACCTTCTATACACTTGTCAAAGAAAGCATCGTCGGCTTCCATGATGGAAGGGAAAAACACGTTGGGCGATTTGCCACCGAGCTCCATCGTTACAGGATTCAGGTTTTCAGAGGCATACTGCATGATGAGGCGTCCTGTGGTCGTTTCGCCGGTGAAGGCTACTTTGTTGATGCGGGGCGATTGTGCAAGCGGTTTTCCTGCCTCGGGGCCAAAACCGTTTACCACGTTGAGCACGCCCTCGGGAATGAGGTCGCCGATGAGCTCCATCAGTACCATGATGGATGCGGGGGTTTGCTCCGCGGGCTTCACAATAGCGCAACAACCGGCGGCAAGCGCAGGGGCTATTTTCCAGGTGGCCATAAGGAGAGGGAAGTTCCAGGGAATGATCTGCCCCACCACGCCAATCGGCTCTTTGATGTTCATCGACACGGTAAACTCGTCATGCTCTGAAACTGAACCTTCCTCGGCGCGGATTACTCCGGCGAAGTAGCGGAAGTGGTCCACCACGAGGGCGAGGTCGGCGTTGATGGTTTCGCGCACCGCTTTACCGTTATCCACCGTTTCGACCCGGGCGAGAAATTCGAGGTTCTCTTCAATTTTGTCTGCCACTTTGAGCAATACATTGCTGCGGAAGGTTGCGCTCGATTTGCCCCAGGTTTTGAAAGCTTTATGGGCAGCGTCGATGGCCATTTCGATGTCGGCCGCTTTGCTGCGGGCCACTTTCGTAAATGGTTTTCCATCGATGGGCGATATGGCATCGAAGTATTCTCCTCCTGCGGGCTCTACAAATTTCCCTCCGATGTAGTTTCCATATTTCTCTTTGAATTCAGGCCTGGCGAGTAAGGTACTGCTGGGCGCATGTGCTGTTTGTGTTGACATAACATTATTATTTTTGATTCAGGCCAAAAGTGCCAGTTCTCTGGCAAATTCCCTCCCACAGCAGTCGCAAGGATTAGCACAATCGTATCATTGTATGCAAAAACCTACTATAGGAATGTTTTAGGTGTACAAAAAACACTTACATTTAGGGTATGCTAAGTGGAATCAACCTCAAGGAAAAGCACAAAATATTTAGTGCTCCCCGAACGGATGTGGAGCACCGTACCTCCCACCCCGCCGACCACGCAGTGCTCAACGTGTTTGAAACGCAGTGCGTGACGCATAGCTTCGACCTGAAGTTTGACAATCCTGTAGTGGTGAGCATGATTCAGGGCAAGAAGGTGATGCACCTGCACGACCGCTCACCCTTCGCATTTGCCCCGGGGCAAACCATTGTGATGCCAGCTTCTGAATTGATGTACATCGACTTTCCTGAGGCGAATGCAAAAAACCCCACGCAATGTATGGCCTTAGAAATCAGCAGTGGATTTGTAAAAAACACCATGGAGTGGCTCAATGAGTACTTTCCCAAAACCGACTCGGGCACCTGGGAATGGAACAAGGACAACTTCCTGCTCATGAACAACGCCCAGGTACAGGAGAATCTTAACCGATTGGTGAGGGTAATGGTGGAAAATGAATACAGCCGGCAGATGCGGGCTTCCAATACCACCCGCGAACTCATCGCCAGCCTCATGCAGACCCATGCGCGGCATTTCCTTCTGGAAAACCTCGATAAACTCAGCACCCGAAGCCGGCTGGCACACGTGGTGCAATACATACGTCACAAGATTGCCGAACCCCTCAGCGTTGATGAGCTGGCCAATCAAGCCTGCTTGTCAAGGGCGCAATTCTTCCGCGCATTTCAGCGCGAGCTGGGCGAAACGCCGGTGCAGTTCATCAACCACGAGCGCCTGCGCCGGGCCAAGCAATTGCTGAGGCAAAAAAGGAGTCCCTCGCAGGTGTGCTATGATGTAGGCTTCAGCAGCCTGAATTACTTCTCGCGGATCTTTAAGCAGTATGAGGGTATGAGTCCTACGCAGTGGATGCTGATCAATGGGCAAGCGTCAAAGGGCGACATGGAATGAGCAGGGAGTATACTCACCGGCACTTCCTCTGGCTTATGGCGGCCCACCATGACCGTAAGTGAAGCGGAGCAAAAGAGATATCAAGCCACTGGTTTCTTCTGAAAACCAATACTGAAACGCGATGATCAAGAATGCACACAAGTTTATTGGAAAATGAAAACGAAAGCTGAAATGCTCAGGTATTCCATTAAAATGCGCGAGCGGGGTGATTCGTTTACTGCCATGATGCGTTACCTTGAGTTGAATTGCAATGATGAGGCGCTGGTGAAGGAAATAGCACGTGAGGTAGATGCGATGGAAAAAAGCGGAGCGATTCATATATCGGAGCCGGTGGAGCCTCCCGCTTCAGGACGCGACATCATCATGGGATTTCTATGCCTGGGTGCAGGGGCCTATTTGTTTTTTCGTTTTTGGGGATTGGGATGGATCGTTGGCCTGCCCATAGCCTTGGTTGGGTTAGGGGTACTCAGTTTGTTGAGGGCGATAAGGTAGATTCTTTCGGGCGCATTTGAGTTAGAAAGTTTATAAAGTTGGAAAGTTTATAAAGTTGGAAAGGGAAAGGGGTGATGGGTTATGAGTGATGAGATGAAAGTGATGAGATTGACGATGCCTAAATGACACTGACCGTTATGTGGTACTCATTGTCGTAATTGCTGCAGAGATTACATCTGGATTCTGAGCTTTTGGGATAGCTTCCAATTGGCCACAGATCAAATTAAAGTTACCGTGTTGTAAACGAGCAAATAAAAAGTTGATTTGGCTTTAAGGGAATCGCTTTGAGGATTCGTCTTTTTTGCTACATTTGATCTACCTAATAACCTATTCTTAAACCTTTTCCTTATGAGATCACTGGTCCTGCTTTGCATTGGCTCCATGGCCCTAATTGGCTGTGAGCCCAAAACGTATGAAGTAAAACGTGAAATAGTCATCGACGCTCCGGCCGATGTTGTTTTTACGGAAGTAAACAACCTGAAAGCCCAGGAGGCATGGTCGCCCTGGGAAGCGAAAGATCCAAATGTAGAGCGCAGCTATGAAGGCCCAGAAGCCGGAGTGGGCGCCAAATATTCATGGAAGGGCAATGATGAAATAGGCCATGGATCGATGGAAATACTCGAAGTAGAGCCCAATAAGTATGTAAAGACCAACCTTATATTTACGGAACCATGGCAATCGGAATCAATCATCATCTGGACATTTGAGCCGGTGGAAGGTGGCACGAAAGCCAGCTGGACTGTAAACGGAGAGCTGCCTGGCTTTATGTTCTGGATGGGCGAGGAGGACATGGACGAAATGATGGGTCCCGATTTTGAAGAAGGGCTCGCGCAACTCAAGGCGGTGGCTGAAGACGCAAAGGGCAATGCAACTGCATACAGCCCTTCGCTGGTAGATGTGGAAGCCATGGACTATTACTACACGGCACACACCGTTCCTTTTGCAGAAGTGAGCAGTGAAATGTTTGCCAACAATTACGAGAAAATTGCCGCTTACCTTGCCGAAGACGCCGCCAACATGACTTACCCACCCCTGGCCATATACCACGAATGGAACGAAGACACGCAAATGGCCAAAATGGAAATCGCCATGGCATGCAAGAGCGGGAAGCCCGGGAAGGACGATATCCTGAAAGGCCTGACCTATGCAGGAAAAGCAATGATGGTAAGCCATAAAGGCTCTTATGAGGGCACGGAAGCTGCACACGAATTTCTGCATGCGCGCATTGACCAAACTGAATACACCTTCGCAGGAAGTCCCTGGGAAGTGTATGTGAATGGCCCGGAAGAAGACTCCAATCCGGATAACTGGATTACAGAAATTTACTACCCTGTGGTGCCTAAAGAAAAGATTCAATAAGGGATTTACTTCAGTTGAACCAAAAACAGCCGACAAAAATGTCGGCTGTTTCAATTTGCACTGGACACAAGAAGGGATTTGAAAGTTTGAAAGGGGATAACACAACAGTGCTTCAACCGCATGATGGCCAATTGCTGAAGCCTAAATCATTTATCAGGAAGACATACAAAGAGATGGAAATCAGGAAATTTGATTGGACTAGAGCGTTTCAGGCCATTGTGCAGATAAACGAATGCCTTGGTATCTCAAGCCATTAGGCACTGTATGCCGCATCAATGGCCTGGGCCAGCTTGCGGTCTTTGTCGGTGATGGCGCCGCCTTCATCGTGCGTGTTAAGGGTGATCTCAAGGGAGTTGTACACATTCCGCCAATCGGGATGGTGTCCCATCTTCTCGGCGATAAATGCCACATGGGTCATAAAGGCAAATGTGGTTTTAAAGTCTTTGAATTCAAATTTGCGGTACAGTCCTTCGGGGGTTTCTTTCCAGTTGCTCATGGTTTGTATTTTATGATTCGACAAAAGATACACAATATTTTTCACCTCTCATGGCGGCCATTTTTGCGAAAGCAGAAAGACGCCTGCTCCATTCAAAATGTGCGGATGAAAAAAACGCCTGAACAAGGTCCAGGCGTTTGGTAATTTGGGAAGTATGGATCAGGGATAAAGGCCTTTTAGAAATTCTCTCAGGCGCTCCCATGATTCAGCGTCTGCATCGGCGTCGTATTTCAGGGGTAGCTCAAACTTCTCGCCCATGGCATCCGCATCGGGGTTGGTGTAGGCGTGCATCACGTCGGGGTATGCGATGTACTCCAGTTCCACACCTGCGTCGTTCATTTGGCTCTTGAAGTTCTCCGCATCGGTTGCGGTGATCATAGGATCGGCGGCGCCATTTTGCACCAGCATGCGGGCAGTAACGTCATCGCTCGGCGCGATGGGCAGGTTCACACCGCTGTGAAATGCAGCTACACCATCCAGACGCAGTCCTGCATTCGCCATGCTCAATGCCACCGAGCCTCCAAAGCAGTAGCCCACGGCCGAGATTTTGTCGGCTTGCACCATGGGGTGGGCAGCGAGCGTTTCCATCGCAGCTTTAAAGCGGGCGGTTGACTCGTCCATATTCTCCATTACTTTCGAAGTGAAGCCCATGGCCTCTTCAGGGTGGCTGGCAGTGGCGCCATCGCCGTACATGTCGACCGCGAGGGCCACGTAACCCAATTCGGCGAGCATTTCAGTACGCTTGCGCACGTAGTCGTTTTGTCCCCACCATTCGTGCACCACAAGGATGCCGGGTCGCCTTTCGGCCGAGGCTTTGTCGTAGGCGAAGTAACCCGCCATCTTGGTGCTTTCGGTGCTGTAGGCCACTTCTTCGGTGCCAAGCTCGAATGCAGGCGTTTCTTTTGTTTCGGTGGTGGCTTCGGGAGCGGGGCTGCTGCATTGCGCAAACAAGAGCGCAATTGCAGGAAAGGATAAGGTAAGAACAGATTTCATTGTACTGTGGTTTCTTTTGTTGGTTGATGCCAAAGGTAACACGTAGAGACGCGATTTATCGCGTCTCACGCGATTCATCGCGTCTTGCGCGATTTATTCCATCTATCGCGTCTATCGTGTTTATCGTGTTTATCGTGTTTATCGCGATTTATCCCGTTTAATAAAAAACAGGAAAGTTTGTAAAGTTTGAAAGGGAATATACAAACGAATGTCTCAAATCGGCCAAAGGAGTCGTGAAATGGACTTTTGAGCCGCGGAATGGACAAGTGGTCGCAGGGGTCTGACCCTTAGTTCACCCTTAGTTGGTACTTAGTTGGTACTTAGTTGACCCTTAGTTGACCCTTAGTCGTTACTTAATCGACTATTGAGTGCCAAGGGGCTGGATTGTTAATGGGATAAGCACTTTAAGGCTTCTGTAGGTTAATAATAAGACCTTAAAGTCAGAAAGTGAAAAGTTTGAAAGTTTAAAAGTCCTCCATATAGGACAGTTCTTACTTTAACGTGAGGGTAAATGCACAGCCGAGGGCAAGCGATTAAGTTAGCAGTGCGTCAACTCGGGGTGATTTCCGGTTAAGATAGGGGTTTTGAGGGGAAGTCGCTAGCAGCTAGAGACTAGCAGCTAGAGACTATTGACGATTAAACGAACAACTGGAACACCCTTCAGAACT
>DAIRDH010000030.1:6043-39017 GCA_036796255.1 Cryomorphaceae bacterium | reverse complement strand
GTGCCGTCGTAGAATCCGCGGATGCGGCGCTTGGTGTCTACAAGGATAAAATTTTCGGTGTGGATGAAATCCTGCACACCGCCATCGCCTTCGTCGAGCACCGCAAAATAGCTCTTGCGCGCCAGCTCATAGATGTGCTTTTTGTCGCCAGTGGTGAGCATCCACACGGCAGGATTGGCGCCGTAGTCCTCGCCGTAGGCCGCGAGCAGGGGCACGGAATCTATCTGGGGGGTTACCGAATGTGAGAGGAACATGACTCCCGGTTTGTCTTTAAAATGTTCCTGCAGCCCGGCGATATTACTGCTCATGATGGGGCATATCGTGGGGCAGGTGGCAAAGAAGAAGTCGGCCACATAAACCTTTCCGGCAAAGTCGGCTTGGGTCACCGTGTCGCCCAGTTGGTTCACCAGCTTGAAGTCGGCGATGGTGTGGTCTTTCCCCACGCCCTGCACGCTCGCGTCTACAAGCCGCGGATTCACATCGGCGGGCTGGAAAACTTTTAATTTCTTCTCGGATTTCAGCAGCGGGTAAGCCACAAACATACCAATGACAAGTATGGCTGTAAATATGAGAACGGTAAGAAGCCAGGCGGGAATTTTCATGGTACAGTAATGTATAAGCAGGCAACAAACCAATCCAAAAAGGGTTGCCGCAAAGGTCGTTAAAAATTCAGGCTTGCGCACTTCAATATCCCCGCCTTCGCCAAGCGATTGTGCAGATTCTTGTGCCTGCGGGCAAGTGGAAATGCCTTCTCAGAAAACCCCGGATACTTGGAATTACACCGTGTAAATCTTGTTGATCATGCCTTCATACCTGGCGAGGATCACCTTGCGCTTCAGCTTGAGCGTTGGGGTAATCTCTCCATTGTCGATGGAGAATTCCGTGCTGAGCAGCTCAAACTTTTTCACTTGCTCCCATTTGCCGAAAGCGGCATTTTTCTCTTCGATTTCTTCCTGAATGCGTGCGATAACTTCCGGATGCTTAAGCATGTCCTCGCGCGAACTGTACTTGATGCCTTTGCGGCTGCACCACTCCTCAAGGAAGGGATATGCCGGCACCACGAGGGCTGCAGGGTGCTTGCGGTTTTCGCCAATCACCATGATTTGCTCAATAAAGCGGCTCTCTTTAAACTTGTTTTCCATGAGCTGCGGCGCGATGTACTTGCCTCCGGAGGTTTTGAAAATTTCCTTCTTGCGATCGGTGATTTTAAGGAATTGCCCATCGACCATCTCGCCGATGTCGCCGGTGTGGAACCAGCCATCCTCATCGATCACCTCTTTGGTGAGATCGGGGCGCTTGTAATAGCCCATCATCACGTTGGGGCCTTTCACGAGTATCTCGCCGTCCTCGGCTATTTTCACATGCACATCGGCGATGGGCCGGCCTGTGGTGCCAATCTTCAAACCGTTATTGCCCTGCTCATTCACGCTCACCACAGGCGAGGTTTCCGTGAGTCCGTAGCCTTCCAGCACAGGGATTCCAGCCGCATTGAATATGCGCGCCAACCTCGGGTTGAGTGCAGCACTTCCGCTGGCCACGGCTTGTACATTGCCCCCGAGGGCAGCCTGCCACTTGCTGAAAATCAGCTTGCGCGCTATTTTGAGCTTGAGTTCGTACCAGGGCCCGTTTTGGCCGTAAGGCTCATACTGCTCCCCGATGCTCACCGCCCAGAAGAAGAGTCCTCTCTTCACGCCAGTAAGCTCGGCACCCTTGGCGACAATTTTGTCATACACCTTTTCGAGAAGGCGTGGCACTGCCGTAAATACGTTCGGTTGTACATCGCGTATGTCGTCGCCTATGGTCTCCATGCTTTCCGCAAAATAGAGGCTCACTCCGGTATATGCATAGAGGTAAATGATCATGCGCTCGTAAATGTGGCAAAGCGGGAGGAAGCTCACGCCCTTTGCATTGCTGTCTACCGGCAGCCTTGGTTTGCTCGCGATGGCATTGCTGGCCACGTTTTTATGCGAAAGCATCACCCCTTTGGGCGTTCCTGTGGTGCCGGATGTGTATATGAGCGTGGCGAGGTCACCTGGTTTCACCCCGGCGCGCAGGTTTTCAATTTGCTCCAGGTCGGGTTGGTCTTCGAGTATGCTTCGCCAGTGCTGGGCGCCTTCCACCTGATCAAAGGTGTATATGCCGGTGAGGCTGGGTACGCCAGGATTGATATTGACCACCTTCTTGTGCAGCTCAGCGTCACTTACGAAAGCCAGTTTTACTTCAGCATCGTTGAAGATGAACTTGTAGTCGCTTTCGCTAATTGTGGGATATACCGGTACATTGATGGCGCCAATTTGCAAAATGGCGAGATCGGTCATCACCCATTCAGGGCGGTTGTTGGAAATAATGGCCACCTTGTCGCCGGGCTTGATGCCAAGCTTAAGCAAACCAGCGCTTAGCTCATTGGCAGTATCTATGACTTGCTGCGTGCTGAATTTTTCCCACCGGCCTTCATATTTGCCGGCAAGGCAATCCTTTTTTGGATAGTGCTCCAGTTGATGAAAAATGAAATCAAACAAACGCGTCTTGTCAGCTTGCATGGGCTATGGCTTTTAATGAGTCGGTGAAAATCGCACCAATTTCGCAAATTAGTGTAAAAGACACACGAAAAATTATCAAAAGAAGCAGCAAACGCTTGTAAGCGCCTTGCTCAACCTCTTAAATTGCTGAAATGATAAACGGGTTAAGCGTCAGTATATCAGCACTATGTCAGCCTACGCCAATGCGAAATATGGCGCCTATCCTGAATTGAATTAGTTGAAGCGGGCTCTCATATATTTCAAGATCGTGGAGTTCGGTTTGCTTCAACTCGTAGGGGAGGGGCGCTACACCTTCATCCCCGGCCTGCGCCTCGCGCTCACCTTCGTTGCGCAGTGAAAAGGCCATACGCGAGGATGGGCCCAGGTTGCAATAGGCTTCAGCATCGAGGTAAAGCCGCTCCCTGCCCATGCGCCTGAAGAGCGGGTAGAGGTCGAGCCTTGCGCCCAAACCAAGGCCCCCGCTGATCAGGTTGCTGCGGTGCAGGTTGTCTTCGTACAGGTTGATAGAACCCTCTGCCCCCGCATCCTGGTTGGGGTCGCGCACCTGCAAGGCCGAGCTGAAAAATGCGCCTCCTAAGCGCGCACTCAGGTAAGGCACGATGGGGCCGGCTTCCACCAGGTTGTACCGCGCGGTGAGCATCAGGGTGCTGAGTCTGTGGTTTACAATCACCGGCGCGGTAAAGGGCCCGTCGCCAAAATCGACTTCCAGGTCTTCCCGAAAGTGGTCGTAGCGGCCTGTTTGCAAGGCAATACCAAAGGATAAGCGGCTGTCGCGCAGTCCGTAGCCCACTTCGAAATGAAAACAATGCAAGGGATCGACGTTTTCGCCCATTTTGCCGAAAGGCAGACCAAGGGCATATGAAGGAGCGAGGTCAATATGTTGCGCACCAAGTGGTTGGTGGACAAGGAGAGCAAGTATGGAGGAAACCAGAAAGATGTGCTGCGGCTTCATTAGGTTGGCATTGTGAAATAAAGAACCAAGGTAGGCAATACGCATGAAATTACGGGGTAGGCAGAAGATATTCCAGCAGATTGAAGTAGTTTAAAAAGCCCTAAAATGCCCTTTTCTAAGAACCTTAAATTATTATTAAAAAGCCCTTGTGATTCAAATACAATGCGTATATTCATGCCCCGGCATTAAATTGACGGATAACTTAAAACCACAATAATTTTACATGGGAAGATCTCAGGAATCCTGGAATAAACGGGAAAAAGAAAAAAAGAAAGCCAAACGCAAAGAAGACAAACTCAAGAAACGCGAAGAGCGCAAAGAGGGTGGCACGGACAGCTTTGAAGACATGATTGCTTACGTGGATCAGTTTGGAAATATCTCTGCCACTCCGATGGATCCCAAAGACAAGGAAGAAATTGATGCTGATGATATTGTCATTGGAATTCCGCCCAAAGAAGAGATGGAAGAGGAGATTAAAGAGGGCACAGTGAGCTTTTTTGACCACAGCAAAGGCTATGGTTTCATCAAAGTAAAGGGTACAGGCGAGAGCCTTTTCACCCACGTGAAGTCGCACCTCGATGAAATCAGCGAAGGCAATCGCGTTACTTTCGACGTGGCTCCGGGTGATAAAGGGCCGGTAGCCATCAACGTGAAAATAGTAAGATAAACTATCTTTTTGCCGCTCTTAATCAGTTGGTGATTTGTCTATTTGCTGACCCCATTTGACCGCAGCCCGATATATTTTTGTTGCCCTGTTTGTGCTTGGCCTGTGGGCTATGGTGCAAATGTTTTCTATCGAAGCTGAGCGAAGGGTGCTGCGCGAGGATGCTATAGAACTCTCAAAAATTAAGTATGGCATCTTTAATGTGGATGAATGGAAGCGCATCGCAGCGCAGGTCATCGCTGAGAAGATAGAAGAATTTGACCTGAGTCCCGGCGAGCGCACTGAAATGAGAAGAAAGATCAATGCTTTTCTCACCAAGGTGATCACTGATCTGAAGGACAGGTTTCAAGAAGAAAATAAGCGTGGTCTCCTCGGCTTTATCAAGCGTGAGGGGGCCACTTTTTTTGGAATTTTTGAGCAGATTGAGCGGGATATACCTGTGTTTACCGATCAGATCATCACCTTTATGGACGACCCGAAAAACCGGGAAGACGTAAAGGCATTCCTTACGGAAAAGGTCAACACCTACGCCGACAATACCTTTTCGGAAACGGATTACACCCTGCACGATGCCATCCTGGAGCGTCACGGCCACAACTCACGGCAGCAAGCCATAGAGGCCTTGCAGGCGCGCAGTGCAGAAATTGACTTCCGCAAGAAGCCTTACGCTGCACTCATTTATGCCATACTTGGCGCTTCGCTGGTGTTTCTGATTTTTTCCAAAAGGGCACATGCCATTACCCTCACGGCGATTATCGCCATTGCCCTGATTTCGCTCGGCCTCGGCGTAATGCTCCCAATGATCGAAATCGACGCCCGTATCGACAGGCTCAGCTTTCAGCTGCTGGGCGAGCCCATTACGTTTACCGATCAGGTGCTGTATTACAAAAGCAAAAGTATACTCGAAGTGGTGCAACTCATGATTGATCAGGGCAAGGCCGATTTGCTCGCGGTCGCATTGCTGGTGTTTTCATTCAGCGTGCTGTTTCCCATTTCTAAAATGCTGGCTTCCTTGCTTTACCTCCACTTGCCCCACTTACGTGAAAATAAAGTGATCGGGTTTTTCGTGTTCAAAACGGGTAAATGGTCTATGGCCGATGTGATGGTGGTGGCGATTTTTATGTCCTATATCGGATTTTCGGGAATTGTCACAGAGCAGCTCAGCCAACTCGAAGACATTGCGCGCGAAGTGGATGTACTCACCACCAATAAATCGAGCCTGCAGACCGGGTTTTTTATGTTTGCCGGATTTGTGGTGCTCAGCCTTGCTATAGCGCAAAGGCTCGATGGCATGAAAAAAGTTATAGCCTAAGAAAACTACTACCTTACCTGCTTCTAAATGTGTTGTTGTTTTTGCATTTTCGGTTTTTTGAAATTTCGGATGTGCCCAAATTAAAATGACAAAGCAATCAGATTTATCTTCAAATAATAATGGCCAGAGGCCGAAGGAGTAGTCACACGACCCCGCTACGCTTACGGTCAGGCAGGAGGCGAGCGACATGTTCAATCCCGAATTTTTCAAGTTTTCTTTCCGAAAAATGGCCATTTAACGCAATTGTAAGTACCCATCACCTATTTTAGCTTCCAAAATATTGAAATATGGATTTTCGTGCTCTCCTTGTTTTGGCATTATCGCTGTGCATGTTCAACCTCAGTGCCCAGGTAGACCCTCCTGATGATGACGATGATGACTTCGATTTTTCTGACTTCGAGCCGGCCACTCCACCCTCGATGAACTTTGCCACCAACAAGGTACTGGCGCAATCGCCCACCACTTTAATCGGCGTTTTTTACGATTACCACGCTCCCCACGACCTTACAGCAGGCAATGTGCTCGGCGTGCCGGGCTCAGATGTGGCAGATGATGTGCGCCTCAATCCGGCCCAGGCGCTGATCGCCACGGCAAACATTCCGCTAATGTCGCGCACCAAGGGTTTGCTCAACCTCAATGTGCTTTTTCAGCGGCAGTGGTACAATGTGGAAGGCAGCAATGGCCACCCGCTCTCGCGCTCCCTGAGCGAGAATGGACTCACGCGCTTTTCATCCCTCTTCACCTATTTCAAACCGCTCGACGACAAGCGCTTCTTTCTCTTTCAGGGAGGATTTGAACTCAACGGCGACTATTCTTTTTCCAACTTCCAACCCGCGGGTACTCTAAGGGTGCCGGCTGCTGTGCTCTACGGCTGGAAGAAGAGCGACCGCCTGATGTATGCTTTCGGGCTCTCGCGCACCTACCTGGGGGGTTCGCTCAACTATGTACCCATCATCTACTATTTTCACACCTTCCGCGACCAGCGTTGGGGCATAGAGGCAGTGGCACCGGCCCGCGCAGCATTGCGCTACAGGTTCAACAGCCTCACGTTGCTCAGCTTCGGCTGGAATACCCTCGGGGCCACTTATCGGCTCAACGACTGGCAGACTTTCGCCAATGAATTTGGCAATGACAATGCAGGCAATGCCACAGGGCTCAATGCCCGCGATGTGGAATTGCGCCGCTCAGAGGTGAGGGTGGGCTTCAACTTCCAGCGGCAGATCAGCGGATTCTTTTGGCTGCAAGCCGAGGCAGGTTACCGCGTCAACTACAGCTTTGGCCTCGATGAAGATGGCGACTTCCTGCGCTTCTGGGGCGACGACCGGCCTTACTTTATCGAAAACGACCTGCGCAATACGCCCTACTTCACGATAGGGATAAGCTATATGAGTCCGTGAGGTCCTTAATTAATTGTTCCTTCCAATACACGCCTCCGCAACAGCCCTTGCCACAGCTGCATGCACGCCTTTATCGAGCGGGTCGGGTACAAGGGCGGAGCGGCCTGCGAGTTGGGCCAGCGTTTTGGCAGCAGCCACCAGCACATCGCCACTGAAGTCGAGTCCGCGGCAGTCGAGTATACCCCGAAACAGTCCGGGAAAAGCCGCTACATTGTTGATGTTTCGGCCGTCGGCGGCAAATGCGGCGCCGTGTCTCAAAGCCTCATCGGGAGCGATCTCGGCCTCGGGATTGCTCAAGGCCAATATAATCTGTCCCGGCCTCACCATTTCTGGCTTGATCAGCCCTTTCACACCAGTGGTGGCAATGATGATGTCGCAGGTTTGCATAATGCTTACGAGGTCGCTCACGATGCCGCCGGTCTCTGCAAAGATGTGCTGTGCGCCTGCGTTAAGGTCGGTGCCGTAGCGCTGCTGTATGCCATAGGTGCGCAGCAGTTTGCTGATGCCTATGCCCGCCGCTCCGAGGCCTATTTGCCCTACGGTGGCCTGGTGCAGGTCGAGCTTGGCGTATTTCGCAGCGTTGATCAGCGCTGCCAATGTTACCACCGCAGTACCGTGCTGGTCGTCGTGGAGCACGGGAATGTTGAGTCTTCTTTTAAGTTCATCTTCAATGTAGAAGCATTCCGGCGCCTTGATGTCTTCGAGCTGAATGGCGCCAAAAGTGGGCGCGATGGCACACACAATGTCGATGATGCGGTCAGGGTCTTCAGAATCTATGAGAATAGGTACTGCTGAGAGGCCAATAAGCGACGCAAAAAGTGCCGCTTTTCCTTCCATTACGGGCATGCCCGCCACAGGGCCAATGTTGCCAAGGCCGAGTATCGCGGTGCCGTTGGTAACCACGGCTACGGTGTTGTGTATGGCGGTGTATTTGTGCGCAAGTGAAGGGTCGGCGTGAATGGCTTTGCACACGCGCGCTACACCGGGGGTGTACACATCGCGCAGCACTTCCATGCTGTTGATGGCAAGCCTGGGTTCCGTTTTGATTTTGCCGCCTTCGTGCCGTTCAAACACGCGGTCAGCCCGGCCTAATACCTTCGCAAAGTGCAGGTTGGCGATTTTGTCAAAAAGCGCCCTTGAGTCGTCCTCCTCCATTTCGAGGGTGAGTTCCCATACCGTTCGGTTCTGCATGCGGCGTATCGACTGCAGGCCTTCAATAATATAACCTTCTTCACCTACCAGGTTGAGTACTTGTGCAAGCCTGCCTGGCCCACGGGTGATTTCAATGAGCAATACCTCGGGTATTCGCATGAAAAGTTTCTTGGTTTATGAAATGCATTCCCGGCCTGACGCAGCACTGTGCGGTGCAGAGAATTTGAGCGGACAAAATTATCAAAAGAAATCTTTGGCCGGTCTGCACACTGCCGAAGGCCACCACTTTTGATATTCCAGCCTTTACTTGTCCTTTTTCACCAATCGTGTCCAGGTGTCGGTTCGTCCAAATACGGCTGTACCTACGTACCCGCGTACTTCAATCACATTCTCTTCCTTGAGTTCAATTTTGCAATTGTAGGTGGTTCCATTTTTCGGGTCGTAAATGGTGCCATCTGTCCAAATGCCTTCGCTCTCGTCGTAAACGAAATCTTTCAGAATCCGGTAGCCCTTGATGGGCGTGGAGCGCAGGGCTTTATCGGGATTGTTTTCATCCACGCGGGGATTTCCTTTTTCATCGTTTGGCTCCTTGAGCCACACCACCTTGCCGTAAAACTTGTTGCCAATTTTATCAATCTTCACATAGCTGCGTCCGTCGCTGGGTTGCCATACGCCTTCGAGTTTGTCGGCTTTATCTTGGGCCACAGCCATATCGGGCAATGCGATGAGTGCGAGAAATAAGGTGAGTGTGCTGAGTGTCAGTAATTTTTTCATGATCAATTTATTTAATGTGGGTTTCATTAAGGCGTGTATGCAATGCTGAGTTGCAGGGTGCCACTTGCATTGAGTTCGTCCATATAGTCTTCGCTGAGGTTGAGGTCGAGCACCCAGGTGCAGCCGGTATCCTTGAGGTAGGGCAGCAGGTCCATATCTTCCGACAGGCTTAAGCTGAGGGCATTTGGATCAGTCAGCGGGCTGAGTGTGCCCACAGTAAGCAGCGCATTGTTGTCGCTTACCACTTGAAGCAAGAGGCTTTCAGTGATCGCGGCGTGCTCAGCCGACATTTGAAATTGGGCGCTTTTCACACTCACCTTTTTAATATTTCCTACCTCAGTGCCTACATGTGAGGCCAGCGCTTCTGGTGTGGTGATCGACTGCATTTGCAAGGTGTTGGATCCCTCAAAAAGCATGTCTCCGCTCATTTCCAAATTTGCTGTAAAGCCATCATCAAGCTCAGTAGAGGAGCATCCTTGCAGCAAAAGCAGTATCAAAAAGGAAACAGGGAATATGGTCTTCATCACTTTTAGTTTTGCGCTAAAATACAATTCGGGAGCATAACAAAGAAGATGCCAGAGCCAATTTCCACGCCAGAGGTCGCAAATGTGCTCACACTTTCGCCGTATGGCACTCGTTTAAGCCAGGTATGGGCTAGCAAATTCCAGGTTAAGGGTTCCTGATTGCTGAGCACTTACTTGCATTTTGTATACCTTGCGGCAAATGTAAACCTGAACAATAAGCACCATGGACTTGCACCGCCAGTTTCAGAACATGATGACCCAGAAAAAGCCCAATTATCCCATAAACAGGGAATTGCTTAGCTACCTGAAGCGCTATGAGCGGTATTTCGACTTCGGATTTACCTATACCGACCTGCTGCGTTGGGATACTTCCTTCCCTGTGCTCGATCACAAAGGCAAAGACACCCTATGGCGCAGCGTGATGTACAGCCCCCAGGAGCAGAGCGAGATCAATGCCAACCTGCTTCGCAATTATGTGAATCTCACCGCCGATTTGGAAAACAATGCCATGGAGCACCTCATTGTGGATCAGGTGGACTATTGCCTTTTTGGCAATTCGCATCCTTTTAGGGTAAAGATTCGCAACCTGCTCAACGACAACTACGACTATTACTACATCAAGCGTGCCGATGCCAGCCGTGTGTATGGACTTGAGCTGGAGGAAATGCTCTCACCGAGCAAGGTTTTTTACCTCGCCAATGAGAGCACACTTGTCGAACAGCACATTTCCGGTATACCGGGTGATCAGTTTTTGAAAGAGAACATCGACGAATCCGGGCACAACCTCGTGCGCCTTGCCAAGGAATTTGTTAAATTCAACCAGCGCTGCTTTGTGCGACTGCTTGGGGATATGCGCTCCTACAATTTCGTTATCGTAATGACGCCCGACTTCGACCAGATGCAATACCGTATCCGCGCCATCGACTTCGACCAGCAGAGTTATGAAGGGCGGAAGAACATTTACCTTCCTCAGTTTTTTAAGGAAAACTTTGAGTTTGTTGAGCTTGCGCTAAAACGGCTGGGAGAAAAGAGCCTCACCCAATACCAGAATGAGGAAAACTCACTGATGCGCCGCCGGGTGGGTGCGAGCCGCTACCAATTGCGCAGGCTTATCAAGGTGATGCGCCGCGACACCATCAGTGAGGAGCGCCACCTCGCTGTGCTGAGGCGCGAGCTCGCCGAGCACCATAAGGACCGCAGCTTTCTGCGTATCCGCTCCATGGGAGGCCTGCTTTTCAAGCATATCAACCTCTGTCTTGAGCTGGAGCTGAGGCCTATCACCTGAGGGTAAATAAAAAAGGACAGGCGCGTTCGCCCGTCCTTTTCGTTCAACGTAAACCGAATCTTGTTGCGAAAGAATCAGTGTATTTTCTTCTTTTTGACGTTCGTCAATTGTTTTAATTGCTTCACCTGCTCGGTAAAAATGATTTGTTCAGCGGCGGTGTAGGTAGGCTGTACAATGGCCTCACTTAGCCTGTCGCTTTTAAACAATTCCTCGAGCTCGGGCGAGAGAATTTCTGTTTTCTGGGTTTGCACCAGTGAATTTTTCTTTTCTGGTTCGGTAGCCCATGCTGAGGAGGCAAGGGTGGCTACCAGTGCGATGATGAGCGTTGACTTTTTCATGGTCTCCTGTTTTGTAGTTTATTTATTACGACAAACTTAGGGTGGAGTTGCTGCATTTAACAGCTTTTTGGGATGGGCGTTCCAGCGGCTTTATGGGCGGGCCTGGGAAATGTTGAACGTCATGATGTAATCCTCGTACACATAACCATTTGGGGCGGGGAAATTAATTTCTGCTTCTATTTCGAATCCCCACTTGAGGTAGAAAGAAATCGCTTGCCTGTTGCCCCGGTTTACCCGGAGGCTTACTTTTAGTAATTCGTGTTGAAGGGCCATTTCAACCACCCGGGCCATGCACCACTGCCCTATGCCCTTGCCTTGCAGCCCGGGATCTACATAGATTTTGTCCAGCTTCAGGTGGTCGGATTTTATTTCGGTCGCCATATAGCCAAGGAGTCGCTCAGGTGCTTGATGGCTGTCTTCGCCTTTACGGCAAATGAAGTAGAGCGTGCAACCTTCCTGCGCCATCCAATTTGTGAGCAATTCATCATTGTACATGCCTTTGTAGAGGGCCTGAAGTTCACTTTCCGTAAACAGGGGCGCGAAGGTGGGTAGCCAAATGCGCTCGGCGAGCTTGTAGAGGGTGGGCAAATCCCGGGGTGTAAGGGCTTGGAGCGTATACATTACCAACCGAGGTCATCGAGTTCGCGGCGTTCTTTTTTGGTGGGCCGGCCCTTGCCTTTCTCGCGGTCAAATCCGGGCATAAGTTTCATCATCTCCAATTTTTCAAGCTCTTCTGTTGGGGTGATGTCTTCAAGGAAATCGGGAACCAGCTTAGCCGCGACCCGGTTTTTCAACATGGCCTTCACCTTGTAGCTCCGCCATATAGGGTTGCGCTTGATGCGGAGCTCGTCGCCCGGCTTTACGGTTGATGAAGGTTTGGCGAAAGCGCCATTGAGCATTACTTGCTCGCTTTTCACGGCTTCGGCGCCTATGGAGCGGGTTTTGTAAAAACGCACGGCCCAAATGAATTTATCAATACGCACTGAAGCTTCCATGATACAAATGTAAGCTTCAGTGTATGCTTGTGCAATGTTGTGCAGGGGATCTCACTTAGCGAACGGGCTGCACACGCATGCCCATGGCGCGCAAATACTGTAAATCTTTGAGGTCTTGCAGAGCTTTGATATAAGCGCTTATTTGTCCTTGCTGCATGAGGCTTTTGGCATGTGCCCTCGCCTGTCGGTACGTCTTTTCAAAGTTCATGGCTCAATGTATTAATGGGTTTGAGTGGCTGAAATCAAACGCTGTGCCAAAACTTTTTCAACCTGCCTTAGGCCATTGTAAAAATCAGATAAACAGTGTGATTGCTATTTGTAGAAATGCATCTCCTCTACATATTCCCTCACTTTTTCCGTAAGGAGGTAGCGCACGCTCTTGCCTTCCTGAATGCTGCGGCGCACAAAGCTCGCTGACACGCGCATTACCGGGGCGTCAATGTGGATGATGCTGGGGTGCCTGGAAGTGGAGGCAGGGCTTCGGTGCCTTTTGAGTTCGGCTTTCTCCTGCTCTGTGAGCACGCGGGGGTACACGAAAATCTTGTGGTGCTGCAGCAATATTTCGTAATTTTTCCATTTGTGGAGGGTGCGCAGGTTGTCCTCTCCCATAATGAGGTTGAATTCAATATTGGGGTGGGCTTCGCGCAGGTACACCAGGGTATCAACCGTGTAGGATGGTTTTGGCAGGCTGAACTCCACGTCCGATGCACGCAGCTTGAGGTTGTCTTCAATGGCGATGCGCACCAGGGCGAGTCGGTGGTAGTCGGCGAGGAGGCCGGCTTTTTCTTTCAGCGGGTTTTGTGGCGACACCACCAGCCATACTTCATCGAGCTCCGTATTGTAGGCCATATGGTTGGCAATGATGAGGTGGCCCACATGAATGGGGTTGAAAGTGCCGAAATACAGTCCTACTTTTTTCATGCTTTCAAGAAGTCGCTTACCAGCTGTATCGTCTCCTTACAGGCGAGGTCGAGCTTATCGTTCACAACAGTGCGGTCGAAATGGGGGCGAAATTCGAGTTCATAGCGGGCCTTGCCCAAGCGCATCTGCAAGCTCTCTTCGCTTTCGGTATGCCTGTTGCGCAGGCGCTCCTCAAGTGCCTCTATGCTGGGGGCCTGAATAAAAATGGCGAGAGCCTTGTCGCCGAAATATTTGTTGAGCTTCGCGCCGCCTTCCACATCGAGGTCGAAGATGACGTGATGGCCCTGGCTCCAGATGCGGGTGAGTTCACTTTTTAAACTTCCGTAAAACTGGCCCGGATACACTTCTTCCCATTCCAGGAAATCGCCCGCTGCTATCTTTTGCCGAAAGGCCTCAGCGCTGAGGTAATAGTAGTCTACGCCATTGCGCTCATTGGCCCTGGGGCTGCGCGAAGTGGCAGATACAGAGAATTGAAGCTCAGGAATGGCTTTCAAAACTTCCTTCACAATGGTGGTTTTGCCTGAGCCTGACGGGGCGGAAATGATGATGCACTTGCCCTCCTGCTTGCCTGCCATGCTAATTGATGTTGAGGAGTTGTTCTTTGATCTTTTCGAGCTCATCCTTCATTTGCACCACGAGGCGCTGTATACCAACATGGTTGGCTTTTGAGCCCATGGTGTTGATCTCGCGGCCCATTTCCTGGGAAATGAATCCGAGCTTTTTGCCCGGCGCTTCGGAGGCTTCCATGGTTTCGAGAAAGAAGTCACAGTGGCCTTTGAGACGGGTGTGCTCCTCAGTAATGTCCAGTTTTTCGAGGTAGTAAATGATTTCCTGCTCCATGCGGTTGCGGTCTATCTCCTCGTTGGAGAGCACATCGGCAATGTTTTTCTCGATGCGGTCGCGCACATGCTGGATGCGCTCCTCGAGAAAATCCTCGACGCCAATGCGCAGTGACTCGATGTTGCGCACCCGCATACCGATGTCTTCAGAGAGCCGCGCGCCTTCATTTCGGCGAAAGCTGAGCAATGCTTCAGCCGCTTCACGCACTGCGGCTTCGAGCACCTGATACTCCGCTTCGCTGAGTTCAGGGCGTTCGGTTTGGAGTACTTCCGGCATGTTGAGCAGGGTGTTGATCACCGATTCGCCGACTTCAATATCGCCGGCATGGGCCAAGGCTTTGATCTCTTTGAGGTAGGAGAGGGCCAGTTGTTGGTTGATGCTGGCCCGCTTCTCTGCATCGGCCTGCTCGGTGTACACCAGCAGGTCTACCTTGCCGCGCACCAAAATGCCGGCAAGCACATTGCGCAGGCCTAGTTCTTTTTCCCGGTACAGGGAAGGCAGCTTCATTGATAGGTCAAATTGCTTGCTGTTGAGCGATTTGATTTCGACTGTAATCTTTTTGTCGCCAAAGCTAGCCGCAGCTTTGCCGAAACCGGTCATGGATTCGAGCATGGTGTGTTATTGAGCCTGCTAAGGTAATGAACCTTGGCTGATATGCCCGGCACTTGCACTTTTCGCAGGCAAAGGTTTACAAGGTTTTCATTTCTTCCACCGCTTTTTTGCTGTTTCCGGCTACTACCTGCTTGTCGGTTTCCATCACTGGGCGCTTTAGGAAGGTGTAATCTTCCAGCATGTAATGGCGGTAATCTTTTTCTGTGAGCTCCATATCGTGCAGCCCGAGCGAGCGGAATTTCATTGCGCGCTTGCTAAAAATGGCTTCGTATGAGCCCGCTTTTGCCGCAAGGCCGTCTACCTCGGCGTCAGTGAGGCCTTTCGATTTGATTTCCCGCAATTCAATCTCTTTGGGCAGCTGGAGTTCGGTCATTATGCGCTTGCAGGTGCTACAGGTTTCGAGATAATAGAATTTCTTCATGGCTTACGCTTGCTTTGGACTAATTTTGTGATTTGAATGAAGGCAGTTGCAAATTTGATAAAAGCCGTTGAGGAAGCCAAACTAAGTTGAGCATCAAGGAGAAAGATATCATCAGGAAGCTGAGTCCCAAGCGTATACTTTGGCCCATCCTTATAGGGTTGGGGGTGGCTTCTTTTCTGCTTATCAACAACCTCAACGACTCCCGCTTCGAAGAGGTGTATGATGGCCTTTGCGGCGAATACATCTGGAAGGGCAATCCAGATACCGACCTACCCAACCTCAACGACGAGGATGAATTCCAGTACATTGGCAATTGTGCCGGTACGCACCGCATCAGGACCTACAAGGATACCCTTGGCGATATAGACTGGGGCTGGCACAGCACCATTTGGTTGCTTATGGCGCTGCTCTGCATGGTGATGCGCGATTTGGCATACATGTATCGCATCAGGGTACTCACTGATTATGAGCTTTCCTGGCGTCAAAGTTTCAGGGTTATTATGCTCTGGGAATTTGCCTCGGCACTGTCTCCCAGCATTGTAGGAGGTTCTGGTATCGCCATGTTTATTGTGAACCGGGAGGGCATAAAGCTTGGGAAGAGTACAGCCATAGTGTTGGTATCGGCCTTGCTCGATGAGCTTTTTTACATCGTGATGGTGGCTGTGGTCTTGCTTGTAGTGGGTACTTCCAATCTTTTTCCGGTGAGCATGCAGAAAACCCTTTTTGGAACCACATTTGGCACCCAGGGCATATTCTGGATCGGATATGTATTCATTTTTCTGATGACCACGGTTATCATGGCCGGTATTTTCACAGCACCGCGCACGCTCAAGTATCTGCTGCTTCAGGTGTTTCGCTTGCCCATCTTGCGGCGCTGGCGCTACCAGGTGATTGAAGTGGGTGACGACATCATCACCACAAGCCGCGAGCTAAAAGGCAAGCCACTGAAATATTGGACCAAAGCCTTCGGGGCTACCTTTGTTTCATGGACTGCGCGCTATTGGGTGGTCAATTTCATTATCCTCGCTTTCGCAAATCCGGGCAATCCTTTGGTGAGCAATTTTGGCGACCATATGTTGATCTATGCGCGGCAGCTGGTAATGTGGGTCATCATGTTGATCAGCCCCACGCCGGGCAGTTCTGGAGTCGCTGAGTTTGCATTTTCCGGCTTTCTGGGTGAGTTTATTCCACTGGGCCTTGCAGCGGCTTTGGCATTGGTGTGGCGGTTTTTCAGTTATTATCCCTATCTCTTCATTGGTGCCGTGGTGCTACCGCGCTGGCTTAAAGCCACTGCCAAGGCAAAAGCCGAGCGCGCCTGAGGAGCTTTTCGAAATGCCTACCTTTGCGCCTCAATTAAAATTGTACTAAGTTTTATGAAAATAGCCACTAAAGCCATACATGCAGGTGTAGAGCCTGATTCAGCTACCGGAGCCATTATGACCCCTATTTACCAAACCTCTACCTACGTTCAGGAGGGTGTGGGCGTTCACAAAGGTTTTGAATATTCCCGAACTGGCAACCCGACCCGCGCTGCACTCGAAGCCAATCTGGCCGCCATCGAGAACGCGAAGTATGGAGCTTGTTTTGGAAGCGGATTGGCGGCAATGGACTGTCTTTTGAAGATGCTTTCGCCTGGCGATGAGGTGATCAGTACGCACGACCTTTACGGCGGTTCGTACAGAATTTTCAATACCATATTTGCGAAATACGGCATCAAGTTTCATTACACCGCCATGGACGACGTGGCCAAGGTGGAAGCCTTGATGAATGAAAACACCCGCCTCATTTGGGTGGAAACCCCCACCAACCCCATGATGAACGTGATCGACATCACGGCCATGGCGGCGGTAGCTAAAAAGGGAAAAGGTAAAGTGATGCTGGCTGTGGACAATACCTTTGCAACGCCCTACCTGCAAAACCCCATTGATCTCGGCGCCGACGTGGTGATGCATTCGGTGACCAAATACCTCGGTGGCCACAGCGATGTGGTGATGGGAGCGCTTGTGACCAACGATGACGCCATCGCTGCCGAAATGTACCGCATTCAAAACTCATCAGGTGCAGTTTGTGGCCCTCAGGATGCTTTCCTGGTACTGCGCGGTGTGAAAACCTTGCACGTGCGTATGGACAGGCATTGCGAAAACGGCAGTAAAGTAGCCAATTGGTTAAAAGATCATCCCGCTGTCAATAAAGTATATTACCCTGGCTTGAAAGATCATCCCGGCCACGAAATTGCCAAAAAGCAAATGCGGGGATACACCGGAATGGTATCATTTACGCTAAAGCGTGACAACATGGAGGCCGCCAAAAACGTGCTTAAGAAAACAAAGCTTTTCAGCCTCGCCGAGTCGCTTGGCGGAGTGGAATCCCTCATCGGCCATCCGGCCACGATGACACACGCCAGCATACCGGCAGAAGTGCGCCGAGAGTCGGGTGTGGTAGATTCACTCATCCGGTTGAGTGTTGGAATTGAGGATGTGGACGACTTGATTGCAGATCTGGAACAGGCTCTGGTATAAGTTTAGGATTCCAAGTTTGAGTGGCCGATATTCTTACTTACAGTAGGGTTATTTAGTGACGGCTTGTATTTGGGTTTGCAAGAATGATTTGAATCGTTTGCAGACTCAAGCTTCTTTTAAACCTTATATTTGCCACCCACATAAATTCTGCCGATGCGCTCCTTAACCATTCTGTTCTTTATTTCCCTTTGCACTTCCTTTTCATACAGCCAAAGCCATCAGCACAACCGGCTACCATTTATTGATCCTGGGCACCTCAATTGTGCTAAAAGCGAGATGACCCAGCAATTTTTCAATGCGAATCCAGCTGCCGCCGCAGAGGCTGCACTGGCCAAACAAGAATTGGAGGCATTTACGCAAGCGTATGCTTTGTCTTCATCAGGACGCAGCTCTGAGACCTTAACTATCCCAGTAGTGTTTCACATTGTGCATGCTGGAGGGCAGGAGAATATCAGCGACGCTCAAATCCATTCAGCTGTGGAGGTGATGAATGAAGATTTTAATGCCCAAACCCCAGGAATAGAAGATGTAGTATCTTCTTTCCAGAATGTGATAGGAGATGTGAACATAGAGTTCAAACTGGCCAGGATAGATCCAAACGGCAATTGCACCAATGGTATAGTACGCGTGCAGGATGATGCCACATTTACTGGAGGTTTCGATTTGCTTGACGTATCAGATATTTGGCCTCGTAACAGGTACATGAATGTTTACGTTTGTGAACAAATTGGGCAAGGAGTGGCCGGATTTACGCTTATTCCTTCAAGCGTCAATGGGTTCAGCGGGGCTCAGATTGATGCCATCTATATTACACATCCTTATGTGGGCAGGGTGGGAACCGGAAACGCTACGCGCTCGCATGCATTGAGCCATGAAGTAGGCCATTGGTTGAATTTGGAACACACCTGGGGGGAAACAAACACACCCGGCGTTTTGGCCAATTGTGGTGGCGATGATGGCGTATCAGATACCCCGAATACCATTGGTTGGACTTCCTGCGACCTGAACGGCAGCTCATGTGGCACGCTCGACAATGTTCAGAATTTTATGGACTATGCCTATTGCTACCGCATGTTTACCGCAGGTCAGGCAGCAAGAATGAGGGCGGCTTTACAATCGTCGATCGCTCAACGAAATCAGCTCTTTATTGAAAGTAACTTGCTATTCACCGGAGTGAATGCGCCCGACGAAATTTGTGAAGTAGAGTTTAGGTCACTGAGTGGTCAATCTTTCTGTGCGGGAGCAGAAATTGAATTTGAAGATTTGAGTTTCCACGGTGTTACCAGCCACTTGTGGGTGTTTGAAGGAGGTAGTCCGGCAACATCCAGCGAAGCGAATCCAACTGTATTTTACGATGAGCCCGGCACCTATGATGTAAGCCTCACCGTCTCCAATGCTCAGGGCAGCAGCTCTCTCACCAAAGAAGGCTTCGTGAGTGTAATACCTTTGGGAGAAAATGAAATTCCTTTCACTGAGTCATTTGAAGGGATGAACGCCTTTGGTACCGGCAACAATTGGTTTGCCGTGGATCCTGATCAGGAAACAACCCGTTCATGGGAGCTTTACGAAGGTGCAGGGTATTCAGGTAACAGTTGCGCTTATGTGAATGGCCGATTCAATACCAATGGCGCAGTGGAATGGCTTTACAGCCCAACATACGACTTGAGCAATGTGGTAGGCAACAATGCCGTACTTACGTTTAAATATGCCCATGCACGGCGCAATAGCAATTCAAATGATCAGCTCCGGGTATGGATAACCCGCGACTGCGGCGAAACTTGGTTTCTCAGGCGAACCATTCTAATGGACGATTTACCAACGGTCCCTGCCAATGTGGTGCAGCCTTTCGTACCCAACAATCAAAACCAATGGGCCGAGGTGGAAATAGCCAGTGTAACTTCTACGTTTCTTAACCCTGAATTCCAGGCGCGTTTTGAATTTACAAGTTTCAGTGGAAACAATATTTTCATAGATGATATCAATGTTTATGATCCTGCAACCCTCAGCGCCAATGAGTATCTTATTACTGATCAGGTAAAACTTTTCCCAAACCCAGCGAGCAATGTAACCACACTGGAATACAGCCTCGCCAAGCAAGCAAAGGTGAATGTCGACTTGATCGATGTATCAGGTAGGCTGATGCAAACACTTTTCTCAGCCGACAAGTCATCTGGAACGCATGTGTACCAGTTTGATGTAAATCAATTATCGCCGGGGGTTTATTTTGTACGCTTTACAGCAAACGGTGAAGCGGGAGTACAAAAACTTATGGTTCACTAAGGTGTTTATTCAAATAATTGACTGTAGATGAGGAGGATTTGTGCGTCGGTATTGGCTACTTTAAGCATTGCTATTGCCCAAGGTCAGGAGTATGATGAATATGGCAGACAGCTGCACGTAAAATGCCATACCACCGAAGCGCAAGAATCGCTTTTTGAGGAACATCCTCAAATGCGTGCTGAGGACGCTTACTACCGGTCTGTTTTGGAAAGCGCCCGTGAAAGCAGAAAAATGCGCGGTCAAAACAGGGATGGGGACCCTTACATTATCCCGGTGGTATTTCACATTATCCACAATTACGGCGATGAAAACATCTCTACTGATCAGATTGAGGATTGTATACGTGTACTCAATGAAGATTTTACCGCGACCAATGCCGGCGCTGCCAATGTAGCTGCCGAATTCGCGGATATTGTTGCTGATGTAGGAATCGAATTTCGTCTTGCCAAAATAGATCCAGAGGGCAATTGCACCAATGGTATTGTGAGAAAGGCCAGTCCCTTGACAAACCAAGGGGGCAATAACCTCAAGCTGGTTTCGCCTATTTGGGACCGCTCAAAATATCTCAATATTTGGGTATGCCGCACTATTGCAAGTGGAGCTGCCGCATACACATATTATCCTTCAAGCCTTGCCGGAGGTTTTGGATTGGTCAATGACGGGATTGTAAGCCGTGCCGATTATGTGGGAGCCATAGGAACCTCCAGCCCTATGCGGTCGCATACCATGTCGCATGAAGTGGGGCACTGGATCGATCTGCCGCACCTTTGGGGCAGCACCAATCAGCCCGACCTTGACAGCAATTGCGACCTTGATGATGGCATTGAAGACACCCCGAATACCAAAGGATGGGTATCGTGCAATGTAAATGGAGAATCTTGCGGATCCCTTGACAATGTTGAAAACTACATGGAGTATTCTTTCTGCAGCAAGATGTTCACCCTCGGGCAAAAGGAACGCATGCTTGCCGCGTTGGAATCAGAAGTGGCAAGCCGCTTCAATCTGTGGCAAATGGACAACCTGATAGAAACAGGTGTGCTTATGGAAGAAGACGTGTTTTGCGACGCAAAGTACGGCGTAGATAAGCACCTTATCTGTGCTGGAGAATCTGTTCAGTATTTTGATGAATCTTTCTCAAACATCACATCGAGAACCTGGATATTTGAGGGGGGCAGTCCAGGAGTTTCCAATGAAGAAAATCCTGTGGTTACCTACTCTCAGCCGGGTTGGTACTCTGCGGGATTGCTCGTAAGTGATGGCAGTTCCCAACTTACGGAAGTGAAGACAAAACTCGTGAAGGTGATTGGTGAAGCCGAAAACCAGCTTCCACACAGCGAGGGATTTGAAGACTACTTTACTTTCGAAGGCGTGAATGATCAGGTGTGGTTCAAGCAAAACCGGGGCGGTGAAGTGCCATGGGAGATTACCACCCAGGCGGCAATCTCAGGAGCGAAGTCGGCAATGGTGGCCAATTATGGCATGGCCTCAGGCACCATATCGGTATTTGAAAGTGAGACTTTTGCAGCAGCGAATACTTTAGGACCTCTAAGCCTCTCTTTTAAATATGCGCACGCCCAAAGGACCGATGAAGATGAAGATATGCTTTTGATATGGGCAAAGAGGTCTTGCGATACCAATTGGAGTATTCGCCGCACCATTAACACCAATCAGCTGCCTACAGTTTCGGAATTGCATAATGGCGTGTTTGTGCCATCGGGGCCGCAAGACTGGCGTGAAGTTGTGATCAGCAACATGACGTCCTCATTTCAAACTGATGGCTTTCGCCTAAAGTTTGAGTTTGTCAGTGGCAATGGCAACAACATTTACCTCGACGACATCAATCTGATTGATGGAGTAACCTTAAGCGCTGATGATAGGGTTGAAGGAATCGCAAGTGGTATCTCAGTGTGGCCAAATCCCAGTACCAGCGAAATGAGTCTGAGATGGGAAACACAATCTGCTTCAGGGCACACCAGCATTGACCTTTACGACGTTTCAGGCCGCCACACCGCACAATTGTATCAGGGCACACTCGGCAGTGGAATCCACGAACATACCGTCCAAATGGATCAGGTATCGCCGGGCGTTTATATTGCAATTATTCAATCGGCACTTTTACCCCCGCGCACGGTGAGGATTGTCAAGGCTGCTGCAAGATAAAAGAGAAACGAGAAGACGGGAGTTTACTGCGCGACTTTCTTTCCTACAAGGATGGCTACGCAGCCTTGTGAAGCCAGGGTTTTGTTTTTGCCTTCAGCTACTTTGACTTGAACAATTAGTTCTTGGGTGCCAGGCACACGGAAGTCGAAGTGATCGACCAATTCGTGTTCGCGGTTATCAAACAACACATTTTTGTCTGTGTCGAGAATCTGAAATTCAATATATTCCAAAATGGGCTGGTGGCACAAGAGCAGTCGGTACTCCTCACCACCGGTGAAGGTCATGTTGAGTTCTGCTTCGTCGCCTGCCATAAGGCGTGCAGAGTTAAAGTTCTCACTGGTGATGTAGCCAGTCATGGCTTCGCCACAGTTGTTTTTTACGAAAGTGCGACACTGGCCATAAGCCTGGCCTGAGCACATTACAACTGCAGCAAGAATAAGGGGGTAAAACAGTTTCATATTCTATTGATTAACTGATGTAGCGCGTGCGAATTTCCACCACGGCGTCGTGTATCATTTTAATACCTTCTGGTTTGATTTGCGTTTTGGTCTTGGCGCCTATTGTGGCCACACCATCGCTGCCTTCGGCTACACCAGAATCGCCTTTTGTGATTACAACCACTTCATTGAAGATGTTTTGGAGCGTTACCAGGTCTTGGTACACCTCTTCGATCTGCTTGTCCGTATTGTACGCTTCAACCATTTCAAGCAGGTTTTTCAAGGATATTTTCTGATCGGCAATACGTGTCACAAGTTCTTCGGATGGCTGGCTGCTGCCTCTGGCCACTGAGGTGGAGATGTGCAGACCTTCGATCCAACCTGCTGCAACCACAAGCGCTGAGATGTGTTCGCGGTCGTTTTCTTTCAGGTAGGCATCGAGCATGTAGTAGGCTTCTGATACGATGTTGAGCAGTGAGTCGCGGTTGTCAATGTTTGACTCCATACGCTCAATGGTCTCTTCATCAAATGCTTTCGACACTCCCAGGTTGTCGGCCAATTTCTTGGCACAAGAGAGGTAGATGATGCTTTCCTGATTTTGATTAAACACGCTGGTATAGCTCAGGTTGGCACCGTAGATGCCCAGATTAAGGGCCTGGCTCCTCGCTGTATTGTAGCTGTTCACCTTCTTTACGTCGTTGAGCATGGATGCATCGTATTGAGCGCCACTCTTTTTGAGCATTGAAGCCATTTCCATAGGCGATGGCAATGCTTTGAAGACTGTCTTGACTTGATTAGCGGTTTGTAGCTTGTCTGAGCTGTCGCCCGCTATGCTATCGGTGGTGTCTGTGATGGCTGAGTCGCCACTTGGGGCCTCTCCGCAGCGCACCAAAAAGAATACTGAACCCGCGATCAGGAACACTCCCAATTTAGACATCCTCATTTCCATTTTCATTGATTACTGATTTCTAACAAATTTAGTTCTGTCGGACTTGTGTAGAATATCAATGGACGCCAAGATTCAACAATCCATTGTTAGACAATTCATACGCCAATTAACGTAAAAATGTTACGGAAAAGAAATCAGGGTTTAATGGGCCTCGAGCCAATTGTTTCCGGTATCCATATCGACCTTGATAGGCACCTTGAGGGCGGGCATGGCTGTGCGCATTTTTTCCTCAACCATCACTTTAAGTGCATTAAGTTCATCTCTGTGCGCCTCAAATACCAATTCATCGTGCACCTGAAGTATCATTTTTGAGCGGTACTTGTCCTTTTCGAGCGCTTCGCCAATTTTGATCATGGCTAGCTTGATCATGTCGGCAGCCGATCCCTGAATAGGAGCGTTGATGGCATTCCTTTCGGCAAATCCGCGCACTGTAGCATTCCTGCTGGTGATGTCGGGGAGGTAACGTCGGCGCCTCATGATGGTTTCCACAAAGCCCTTGCTCCTCGCCACTTCAATGCTGTGGTCCATATAAGCCTTCACACCTGGGTATTGCTTGAAGTAGTTGTCGATCAGTTCTGCTGCTTCGCCCCGCGATACGCTGATGCGCTGCGACAAGCCAAATGCTGAGATGCCGTAAATGATTCCAAAATTTACCACCTTCGCTTTGCTTCGCATTTCGCGGCTTACTTCTTCTGGCTTTACGCCAAATACGCGTGATGCAGTGGCCGAGTGGATGTCTTCGCCCGTATTGAAAGCCTCAAGCATGCCAGCATCGCTGCTGAGCTCGGCCATGATGCGCAATTCGATTTGCGAGTAGTCGGCTGCGAGCAGCACGTGGTCCGCATCCCGTGGTATGAAGGCCTTGCGCACTTCACGTCCGCGTGCGGTACGAATTGGGATGTTTTGAAGGTTGGGATTCTGCGAACTGAGCCTGCCTGTAGCCGCCACTGCCTGCATATAAGTAGTGTGCACGCGCTGGTCACGGTCGTTTACCAGGTTGGGAAGGCTGTCCACATAGGTGCTTTTTAGCTTCGATATTTGCCTGAAATCGAGCAATTTGCCCACAATTGGATTGTCAGCGTACCTGAGCAGCGTCTCCTCATTGGTGGAGTATTGCCCGGATTTGGTTTTCTTGGGCTTCTCATCAATTTTAAGTTCTTCGAAAAGTATGATGCCGAGCTGCTTGGGGCTGCCAATGTTAAACTTTTTTCCTGCCAGCTCATAGATTTCGGTCTCGAGGGTATCGGCCTCAGCTGCGAGCGATTTGGATATTTGCGCAAGCGCCTCCAGGTCAATGCTCACACCATGGGCTTCCATTTTGGCAAGCACAGGCATCAGGGGCATTTCGATGTCGTAAAATAAGCCTTTGAGCCAGGGCTCCTCGGATATTTTCTTTTCAAAAAGTTGGTACAACCTGAAGGTGATGTCGGCATCTTCGCTGGCGTAAGGGGCAATTTCTTCCAGGGCCACATCGCGCATGCTCTGTTGGTCTTTGCCCTTTTTGCCGATAAGGCTTTCAATGCTGATGGGCCTGTAGCCGAGGTAAGTCTCTGCCAGCTCGTCCATGCCGTGTTTCATGTCGGGCTGTATGAGGTAGTGCGCCAGCATGGTGTCAAAGTGTGGGCCTTTGACCTCCACGCCGGCCCAATGCAGCACCGTGATGTCATATTTGAGGTTATGGCCAATTTTCAGGATGTTCTCATTGCTAAAGAAAGGTTCGAAATCCTTGAGAATGAATTGGGCCGCTTTCGGATTTTCGGGCAGCGGAACATAGTATGCCTCACCAGCTTTCCATGAAAAGGAAAGTCCCACCAGTTCAGCGATGTTGGCATCCACTGAGGTGGTCTCAGTGTCAAAGCACACAGCCTTCTGCTTCAGCAAATCCCGTACGAAAGTGCTGCGCTTGTCTTTGGTTTCGATGATTTTGTAAACGATGCTTGCAGGGTCGTAACGCTCCATCTTTTCGATGCCCAATTCAGCGCTTGCGGTTGTGGTTTCCTGGTTTCCGCCAAAAAGATCCATTTGCCCATTTCCGGTAACTGCTTGCTGCACTTTTTCACCCAGAATGCGCTCAGAAAGGGTGCGAAACTCCAGTTCTGTAAATATTTCGCGAAGTCGTTCCTTATCCGGCGCTTCGAGCTCAATAGCCACCGGATCAAACTCCACAGGAGCATTGCAATCAATGGTAGCGAGCGATTTGGAAAGCAAGGCTTGCTCGCTGTGCTCTTTCACCTTGTCTTTCAATTTGCCTTTGAGCTCGTCGGCATGGGCGATGAGGCCCTCTACGCTGTCGTAATCCGCGAGCAGCTTTTGCGCAGTTTTTTCTCCTACGCCGGGTATGCCAGGTATATTATCCACGCTGTCGCCCCATAGGCCAAGCATATCAATCACTTGCTCGGTGCGCTGGATTCCAAAGCGCTCGATGACTTCCTTCACGCCCCATATCTCATTGCCATTCCCCTGACGGCTGGGTTTTAAAATTTTGATGCGGTCCGTAACCAATTGCCCAAAATCCTTGTCGGGGGTCACCATAAATACATTAAAACCTTCGCTTGCAGCTTTTTTCGCTATGGTGCCTATGATGTCATCCGCTTCGTAGCCTTCCTTTTCCATGATGGGTATTTTAAAGCCCTCAATGATCTTTTTGACGTAGGGGATGGAAATCTTAATGTCGTCAGGCGTTTCCTCCCTATTGGCTTTGTAGGCCGGAAATACGTCATTGCGAAAAGTGGGCCCCGATATGTCAAAAGCCACGGCGATGTGGGTGGGGCTGTAATTGTTGATGACATCCATGAGGGTGTTGGTAAAGCCAAACATGGCCGAGGTATTCAGCCCTTTAGAATTCACGCGAGGGTTGCGTATGAATGCATAGTACGCCCTGTATATCAAGGCATAGGCATCAAGCAGATAAAGGTTTTTTTCGGGGCTACTCATGGACTTCTTATTGGGAGCCCGAATATAAGCAAAGCACTGTGCTCAGCCGCCCCTGAGCTTAGTTTATCTTGTACTCTGTACCCTCAGGGGTATCTTTGATTTCTATACCGAGGCTTGCGAGCTCCTTTCTAATTTGGTCGGCGGTGGTAAAGTCACGGTTGAGCTTGGCTGATTTACGCAAGTTGATCAGAAGGTCCATCAAGCCCGGGGTAAGGCTGCTATCGCTGTTGCTACTTTGGTCATCGTGCTTGAATCCCAATACAGAAAATGCGTAGTCGTCGAATAGTTGGCGCAGTTTTTTTAAGTCGACTTCAGTCGCAGTGACCTGTCCGGCTTTCAGCTGGTTCACCATTTTAACCGCCTCAAAAAGCACCGACATCAGCACAGGCGTATTGAAATCGTCGTTCATGGCATCTTTACAAGCCTGTTCGAGCTTGTCCATGTCGACATTGCCGCTTGCGCTGGCTTGCACTTGAGGTAGCAGCGCGATGGCATCCATCATACGGCGGTGGCCTTTTTCGGCTGCGCGCAGGGCTTCATTTGAGAAATCGAGGGTGCTCGCATAATGGCATTGCAACATAAAGAAGCGCACGGTCATAGGCGAGTAGCCCTGCTCCAGCAATTTGTGGTTGCCAGTGATAAGCTCCTCTGGTGTGAATCCGTTGCCCTCGCTTTTGGCCATTTTCCGGCCGTTCACTGTCAGCATGTTTCCATGCATCCAGATGCGTGGCCCTGCCTTGCCCGTGGCGCCAATATTCTGGGCTATTTCACATTCGTGGTGGGGAAATTTCAAGTCCATTCCTCCACCATGAATGTCAAATTCCTGACCGAGGTATTTCGTGCTCATTGCGGAGCACTCGAGGTGCCAACCGGGAAATCCGTCACCCCAGGGTGAAGGCCAGCGCATAAGGTGGCCTTTCTCCGCGCGCTTCCAAATGGCGAAGTCGAGGGCATCGCGCTTGGCATCTTGCCCGTCGAGGCTGCGGGTATTTGAGCGCAGGTCGTCGATATTGCGTCCTGACAATTTTCCGTAAGGGTGGCTTTCATTGAATTTGCGCACATCGAAGTACACCGATCCATCGACTTCATAAGCAAATCCCTGATCCATGATTTGCTTCACCATTTCGATTTGCTCTATGATGTGTCCCGTTGCGGTGGGTTCAATAGAAGGGGGCAGAATGTTGAACATCTGCATCACATCGTGAAAACCATTGGTGTACTTCTGCACGATTTCCATAGGCTCCAATGCCTCCAGTCGTGCCTTCTTGGCGATTTTGTCTTCGCCATGGTCAGCGTCATCTACGAGGTGCCCTACATCGGTGATGTTGCGGACGTAGCGCACTTTGTACCCCAGAAAGCTGAGGTAACGAAACACGATGTCGAATGAAAGAAAGGAACGGACATTGCCCAGGTGCACATCACTGTACACGGTAGGCCCGCATACATAGAGCCCTGCGAAAGGGGGCTTGATAGGTTGAAAGTTTTCTTTTTGGCGGCTGAGCGTATTGTAAATCCTCAATGGGCTATCCATGAACTCGGTTTGGCAGGGGTTTCAGCGTCAAAATTACTTATTTGCTTGAATCTTCGATGATGCCATAGCCTACAAAACGGCCCTCGCGGTACATCTCCACTTTTCGGAGCAGGCCATCACTGTCGTAGCGGTGCCATTTACCGTTCCACAGGTTGCCGTTTTTGAACTCACCTACTTGAGTGATTTGTTGATTTCGGTTGTACAAGGTGTTGAATCCCGTGTCTTTGAATGGTACAATATTGGTTTTGTCTGTGGCAGCAGGCGTAAGCTCTTCCAAAGGCATTTGAGGCTCTTCAAATTTTTGTTTTCCGCCAGTCTTGTAAATTTTTACCGTTTCCTCGTCAACGATGCCATTTACAAGTCGCTTCTCATTTTTAATTTTTCCGTCCACGTCATAATTTTTCAGCATACCGTGGGCCGTACCGTTTTCCACTTCCACACTCATTTGCAGTTTTCCATTTGGGTAATAGTAACGCTGCTCTCCATCTCGTTTTCCTTGGTTGTTGAAAGAAAAATCTTGTGCTAGTTCGCCATTTCGGTGATAGCGCTTGAATGAACCCACGTTGCGGTTTCCTTGCCAGTCGCCGGTTTCTTCCGTGGAACCATTGTCGTAATATGTGGTGTAGAGCCCTCTTGGGTGGTTATTTTCATAATTTATCTCACTGCGTAACACACCAGTTGGATAGTATTTTTTCCAAATACCGTTTCGCTTGTTGTCCAGGTAGTGTCCTTCCTCAGCTACCTGGTCTTTGCGGTAGCCCGGCTCATTGAGTATAGTGCCTGTTATCCTCCAGTAACCCTGCCGCATGCCATTGTTGTCGAGCAGGTTGGTGCTTTTCGGGCTTAAGGTGTCCGTGTTGGCTTTGGCGTAAGCGCATTCACTTGCAAGGAAGGCAGCAAACATCGATAGCACGGTGATACAGTTTCGAAAGGGGTGCATAAGTTCGGGTTCTCAATTGACCCTACCTTACGTATCCGGCTTTCAAAAGTTTCTAAACAACTGCCAGTTGCTTCCGCAAATTTTGAAGCATATCCTCTACCATAGAGTCAATACTGTGGTCGGGTTGCCAGCCCCAATGCTCGCGCGCCATGGAGTCGTCTAGGCTACATGGCCAGCTGCGGGCTATCTTGTCGCGGTAGTCGGGGTTGTAGTCTATGCTGAAGCCAGGGATGTGCTTTTGTATGGCTTTCGCCAAAACTTCAGGAGTGAAGGAAAAGCCTGCAATATTGTAGCTCGTGCGCAATCCTATTTTCTCTTCCGGGGCTTCCATCAAAGCCAAAACTGCTTTGGTGGCATCGGGCATGTACATCATAGGCAGCTCGGCATCGGCACCTACAAAGCTGGTGTACTTGCCATGCTTAAGGGCTTCGTGAAATATGTGCACGGCGTAGTCAGTAGTACCGCCGCCGGGGGCACTTTTATGGCTGATAATGCCAGGGTAGCGCACGCCGCGAATGTCGATGCCGTAGCGGCGGTGGTAGTATTCACACCAGCTCTCGCCCGCTACTTTGGTGATGCCGTACACCGTGGTGGGCTCCATCACTGTGCGTTGTGGGGTATTGTGCTTGGGCGTATTGGGCCCGAATACTGCAATGCTGCTCGGCCAGAAGATGCGCTTGATATGTCCCTCACGGGCCAGGTCAAGCACATTGGAGAGTCCGTTCATGTTGAGGTCCCAGCCTAGCGATGGGTTCTGCTCAGCAGTGGCTGAAAGAAGTGCCGCCATATGGTACACCTCGGTAGTTTTGTGGCCGACCACAATTTCGGCAAGCCGCTTTGGGTTGAGTACATCCACTTGCTCATAGGGCCCGTCTGAGATGGAGAGCGGGGCCTGATTGTGCACATCACACGCTATTACGCGGTCGGTACCATGGAGTTCGCGTAGTGCGAGCAGCAATTCAGATCCAATTTGGCCAGCGGCGCCAATGACTAAAATATTGTGGGGCATGAGCAATGTGTTGTGGGTGTCATTTTGAAATAAAGCGCTGCAAAGCTACAAACTTCATTGCTCTGCTTTTCACTGCGCCAAAGGGATTGTACACTTGCTGGAAATCGAAAGTGCGATGTACGGAGCCAGACTTATTTATACATAAATCCAACCAGTTCCATCATCCATGCCATGCCAACGTGTATGAGCACACCACCCCAAATGTTCTTGTGGTGAATGGCAAGCACGCCGAGGATATATCCACCAAATATGGAGCTGATGGCCTCGGTCATGGGCTTTCCAAAATGTAGCACAGCATAAGTCACGGCCATGGGCAGCAGCGCATGGGGACCGAGGTAGCGCATCATTACCAATACCAGAAAGCCGCGGAAAAAGAATTCCGTAGCCAGAAAATCGAAACCATAAGCCAACTCGTAAATCAGGACGGCTATCCACTCGGGTATTTGCCTGGAGGCGGCAAAAACTTCTCCACCACTCCGGGCGTAGCGCGGATAGAATGCCTGCAAATCGGCGAAAAGCCCGCCTATGCAAACCAGAACCCCGGCGATGGCCAACACGGCGACGTAGGGACGCACCTTGAAACCGGAAATTTGCAAACCGAAGGCTGTCCGCGCGGGGATTCGGTCGGCGGGGGGGCGGAAGCGGGATCCAAGGGCGTATACCACCACCAGCGGCAAGATGACGGTAAAGAAGCCGGAAAATTTTGTGGCCACACGGTATTTGAACCACACCTGTATGGCTTCGTCGGTGGTGGCTTCAAGCATCGGCAGAAGCCAAGGCTTGAGATCAAGTGACCTGTCAATGGCCAGAATTCCAAAACCCAAAACGAAGCTCACCCAAAAGCCTTTGCTGCGAAACCAGGAGTTTTGTATACCAAGCAGCGCGACAATACCGCAGGCAGCGAGGTAAGGCAAGCCATGAAATGCAAACATGGAGAGACTTCGCAGGTAAAAGGGTTCGATTGCATCAATGTGGCTGTCTTCAAGATCAAGGCTGTAGTTGATCACAAACAAGGCGATCAGCAACATACCGAGTAGGAGAAGTAACTTTGGATTGCTGTGCAAACGAGCCTTTTTGCGAATGGCTTCAAGCAGTTCGGTAATCAAAAGGAAGCGGCCCAATGCAAATTTCAAATCAGGACAGTTCTTGAAGAATGTCGTCTACATCCTTGGCGGTTGACTGCAGCACCGCGCGGCATTTTCGGATCAGCTCCGCAGCGCGCTTTACCTTGGCGGCAAGCTCATCCACTGGTATGCTTTCGTCCTCGATTTGGGCGATGATCTCTTCCAGTTCTTCAATCTGCTCTTCGTAAGTGGCCTTTTTACTCATGGCTTGGTGTTTTTTATGGTGCTTTCAGCGCTGCCCGAGGCAAAAGTAGTTTTTACAATGTCACCGGGCTTCAATGTGCCAGCATCGGTCACCGGTTTTCCCTCAAGGGTGGTGATGCTGTAGCCCCGTTTGAGGGTGTGCTCAGGATCGAGCAGCCGCACCTTTTCAGAAATCAAGGCCAGTTGCTGCGTTTTGTTTTTCTCAAGTGCCCTTGCGCCCTGGCTCATTTGCTCTGGCAATCGCGTAAGGCGTTGCCTCGCATTGCGCACTATGGTACGCGATGCCTCTGCCAATCTGGCCGGGTAGCGAAACTCCACATCGGAACTGTGTTTGCTCACAGCCCTGTTTGCGGAAGCTTCAAAATGGCGAACAGTTGACTGCAAAGTAATGCCCTCATTTGCGATCCGCACCTTGGCACTAAGGTGCAGGGCTTCGGTATCGCGCTCCAGCAGCAGGATGTGGTTGCGCAACATGCTGCGCTTCATGTTAAACAGGCCCACTGTGGCTTGTGCTATGCGGCTCTCATAGTTTTCAAAGCCCTCCATCACGAATCCCGCCAGTGCAGTAGGCGTGATGAGGTTGCGATACGCTACCTGCTCCACAAGCGTGAGGTTGGTAGCATGGCCTATGCCCGAAAGCACAGGCAGGGGATAGGTGCACACAGCCGCAGCCAGGGTATATTGGTCATAGCAGTCCATGCCCACCTCGCCACCGCCTCCACGAATGATGCACACCGCATCGAATTCTACAGGCGCTGCCTCGATGGTACGAAGTGCCTTCGCGATGCTTTCCACTGCAGCATCGCCTTGCAGCAATGCGGGAAACAATCGGGTGTGAATGCAATGACCATAAGGGCTTTGGTCGAGGGTATTGCGGAAGTCGCGCCAACCCTTGCTCGTGTCAACGGATATTACAGCGAGCCTGCGCAATAGCAGCGGAAGTTGTAAAGATTTGTTTAGGTTGAGGATGCCTTCCTTGCGCAGCCTTGCCATGGCTTCATGGCGCATGCGGGCCATCTCACCCAGGGTGTAGCTTGGCTCCACCTCAATAATGCTCAGTGAAAGTCCGTACACAGCGTGGTAGCCCACCTTGCACCTGAACAGAATTTGCATGCCCTCGTCGAGGGGTTTACCACTTACTGCCAGGAAGTTTCGGTCTATTTCCCGGTAACGGGTATTGAGGATAAATGCGCGAATCTCAGCCACTATCTTGCCATCCCTTTTTTCGACAAGCTGAGGAAAGCAATGGCCACTTTGGGGATAGTGGTTGAGCTTGCTGACTTCGGCGGTGATCCAGTAGCTGCCGTCAAAGCTGCGCTCAAGCTGGGTAGCAATGCTCGTGGTGAGCTGGCTCAGCGGGAATATTTTGCGCCGCAGGTTTCCCTCATTCGAAAATGCTGCACCTGTATCCACTTTGGCTCAAGGTTTTGATTCGATCAGGCTGTACAAGTAGTCTTTTGTGATGGGCTTGGCAATAAAGTCGAGTACCATTTCAGCCTCGGCAGCACGGCTCTTCTCGGCCGGGTCAAACGCGGCCGAAAGCATCAATATATGCGGTTTGCGCTCAGGAAGTGTATCCATAAGCTGGTAAGTTTTTAGAAAGTCCCATCCGTCCATTACTGGCATGATGACATCCAAAAAAATGTAATCGGGCATTGGCTTGCCTGCACCGTAGTGCCCGCGAAAGAATTCAAGGGCTTCTTCGCCACTTTTGAAGGAAATGACCTTCTCGGCAAAACTGGTTTTCTTCAGCAATGTCTCACATACCAGGATGGATATGGGGTCGTCGTCGATAATGATGGCAAGTGCGTACAAGTCGGGGTAGTTTAAAGGAGTTGCTCGAATAATTGCTTTATGACCTTCTCACACAGCAACCAGCGTCTGATTGAAGCGTTGTGTGGTGCGCACGAAGTTAGGTTTTTTGGCCCTAATTACAAGTGATCATTCCCGCACTTCATTGCGTTTGAAGATGGTATCTTTGTAAACACATAATATTTTGCCCATGATTACAAATGAAAGCCTGCTGGAAGCGAGATTTCCAGGATTGGAACCGGACTTGAAAGATGAAATGCTAAGCAAAGGGAAGCTGCTGGAAGTGAATGCCGACGAGGTGCTCATGCGCGCCGGACAGCCCATTACCTCCACCATGTTGTTGCTCGA
>DAIRDH010000030.1:0-5943 GCA_036796255.1 Cryomorphaceae bacterium | reverse complement strand
ATGGATGAGCGCCTCGCTTTTTACCTCAAGCGAAAAGTAGAAGCCGAAGGCCCCGAGCTTCACATTTCGCACCAGGAGATAGCCCGCGACCTCAACACCGCCCGCGAAGTGGTATCGCGCCTGCTCAAGAAGCTGGAACAGCGCGGTGCTGTAAAGCTGGAGCGCAACCTGGTGAACGTGCTGAACGTGGAGGTGCTGCTTTAGTGGTTTGTCCCCTTTTCGGGAAATAATGACTGCGCTTCACCCGCAAGATTTGAATATGTAATAATGCGGTATGCAACAAAGAATTTTGCTACTGTCTGAGGCTAAATTGCTTACATTTGAGTCATTCTTGTTTTGTAACCCGCGTCACCGAGGTTAGCTGCTTGCTTTGCGAACTTTGTACCCGAATTCAACAATACGAAACAACAGAAATTTGAATATGAAAGTAGAACAGATATACACCGGTTGCCTGGCGCAAGGGGCATACTATATTGAAAGTGAAGGCGAGGCTGTGATCATCGATCCGCTGCGCGAGACTGCACCTTACGTGGAGAAAGCAAAAGAAGCGGGAGCGACCATCAAATATGTGCTCGAAACGCATTTTCACGCCGACTTCGTGTCGGGCCACGTCGATTTGGCGAAAGCCACAGGTGCCACCATCGTTTATGGACCCAATGCCAACCCGGGCTACGAAGCCCACATTGCCAAAGATGACGAAGAATTTAAGGTAGGGGCACTCACCATCCGCGTGCTGCACACCCCAGGCCATACCATGGAGAGCACCACTTATCTTTTGCTCGATGAGCAGGGCAAGGAGCACGCCATCTTCTCAGGCGATACGCTCTTCCTCGGTGATGTAGGCCGTCCCGACCTTGCGGTAAAAACCGATCTCACCGAAGCAGAACTCGCAGCCCACCTCTACGACTCGCTCCGCAATAAAATCATGACCCTGCCCGACGAGGTGATTGTGTATCCCGGCCACGGCGCAGGCTCTGCCTGCGGCAAAAACATGCGCAAGGAAACTGTGGGCAGCATTGGCGAAGAAAAAGCCACCAACTACGCCCTCCGCGCCGACATGAGCAAGGAAGAATTTGTAAAAGAAGTCACCACCGGATTGCTTCCTCCACCTTCGTACTTTCCCAAGAATGTATTGATGAACAAGGAAGGCTACGAAAGCATCGACACGGTGCTCGACCGCGGCTTGCAAGCCCTGAGTCCAGACGCTTTTGAAGCTGCCGCCAATGAAACCGGCGCTTTGGTGCTCGACACCCGCGATCCTGAAGTTTTTGCGAAAGGCTTTGTGCCCAACAGTATTTCTATCGGGATTGATGGAGGCTTTGCCCCTTGGGTGGGCGCCTTGATTCCCGATATCAAGCAGCAATTGCTCATCGTAGCCGACGAAGGCCGCGAGGAGGAAGTGGTAACCCGTCTTGCCAGGGTAGGCTACGACCACAGCATTGGCTACCTCAAAGGTGGTTTCGACGCCTGGCGCAAATCGGGCAAGGACAGCGACAGCATTGAGAGCATCACCGCTACCGAATTTGCCGAAAAGGCAAAAAGCGAATGGCCCAAGGTGATCGATGTGCGCAAACCGAGCGAGTACCAATCTGAGCACGTGTTGAATGCCGAGAACATTCCCCTCGATTTCATCAACCAGCACATGGCCGAGTTTTCCAAAAGCAAATTGCAGTACCTGCACTGCGCCGGCGGTTACCGATCGATGATCGCGGCAAGCATATTGAAAGCCCGTGGTTATGACAATATCGTGAACGTGCAAGGCGGATTTCAAGCCATTGCCAATACCGATGTGCCTCGCAGCGAATACGTTTGCCCGAGCACACTGAAATAATTTCATTTTAAATAGCAAGAGCGCAGCGCCCCAAAAGGCGGGCTGCGCTCTTTGCACAAACTTAACCTCACTATGTCATTTCTCTCATTTTTATTCAAACGACCTGAGTACCTCCTCGACGGACAGGAATTCAAGCAGCGGGTACAATCCCTCGGCAAAAATGCCGTCCTGATTGATGTCCGTACACCCGGCGAATGCCAGGGAGGCACTTTGCCAAAAGCAAAGAACATCAACCTGATGTCGGCCGATTTTGCGACGAAGGTCAAAAACCTGGCAAGCGACAAAACGTACTTCGTGTACTGCCGCAGCGGCCACCGCAGCAAGGAAGCCGTGAAGCAAATGAAAGCCGCCGGCTACGAAGCCTACAGCCTGAGTGGCGGCATGGGCAATTGGAAATAACAAATAAAGCAACAGAAAAACAGATGAATGAATTCATAACATTGATAAGAGAACCATGGCCTTGGTACACCTCAGGCGCCATTATAGGAGTGGTGATGTTTCTCCTTATATTTTTCGGAAAGTCTTTTGGCTTTTCGTCCAACTTTCGCACCATCTGCGCCATGTCGGGTGGGGGCAAGCAGTGTGAGTTTTTTGACTTTCACTGGCGCGACCAAATTTGGAACCTGATGTTTCTCGTGGGTAGCGTGATAGGAGCAGTTATCGCCAGCACCTTGCTCAGCGATGGCACTGCCGTGCAAATATCGGAGGCCACGATACAAGACCTTGCTGTACTCGGTATAGGCGCTCCTGAAGGCATGCAGCCCAAAGAAATATTCAGTTGGGAGGCATTGATGACAGGCCCCGGACTTATCATGATGGTGGTCGGTGGATTTCTCGTGGGCTTCGGCTCACGTTACGGCGGTGGCTGTACTTCCGGCCACGCCATCAGCGGATTGTCCAATTTGCAACTGCCTTCATTGATCGCCGTGATCGGATTTTTCATCGGCGGACTCTTCACCACATTCGTATTGCTGCCCCTCATTTTGGGCTAAGCCAAAACAAGAAATCAGAAAATTATGAAAGCACTCAAATTCATACTCGCCGGCATACTGTTCGGCATCGTTATGGCCAAAAGCGAAGCCATCTCCTGGTACCGTATACAGGAAATGTTCCGCTTCCAGGCATTTCACATGTACGGCATCATTGGCACGGCCGTGGTGCTCGGAGCCATTGGCGTGGCGCTCATCAAAAAGTTCAAGCTCAAAGACATCACCGGCACGCCCATCACTTTTGCCGACAAGGCAAAGCAATGGCCGAGATACATCATAGGGGGCACCATATTCGGTATAGGCTGGGCACTCACTGGCGCATGTCCTGGGCCCATGTTTGTGAACTTCGGATACGGCTACCTCGTATTTATTGTGGTGATTGCCGCAGCGGCTTTGGGAACGTATACGTATGGGTATATCCTGAAGAGGTTGCCTCATTGAGAAAGCAATGAAATAATATGGTTTTGGCCCGCGCGATAAGTGCGGGCTTTTTTTTGGATCGTTACCTAAACACCAACCACGCCATCAAGGTCACCAACGGAAATATCAGCTTACGCTAATAATCCAGGATTAGATGCGGATTTAATCCCGTAGGGTTTTACGCGGATTGCGCTTTGTATCGGGCACAATGGGAAGGTAGGTGGCGCACGCGGCTTGCCTTACTTGCCACACTGAATCGTTTTAACTTTGGATGCCAGTCCGATCTGTCAATGAAAATTTCCCAAGTCATAGTTTGGCTCAGGTTAACACAGTTTAAGCCGCTGCCAAAATCGCTACCTCTACCTTTGAAAAGTGAATTCCGGGAATTTTCTCTCCATGACAGATTTTAAAAGCGCTTCCGCGAAACGGGCTTTCCTGCTTCGATGGGGAGTGATGGCTGCACTCATGTGCGCCGTCGTGCTGTCCTCATGCGGATTGCGAAAATCGGTGGAAACGCTCGCAGGACTGGAGGTTTCAAAACCCTACCAACCTTCCAAAACGCCCGCAGCCCAGCAGGCTGCATGCAGCGAATGGCAAGCTGAATCATTTACTGCTTCTGTTTCGTCCACACGCAGCGTTTTGCCAGAAAAGTTTCCGGCTTTGCTTACGGCTATCATGCCACCTGTTCAGCTTATTCAAGCTTCGGCACCGCTTATCTCACTTGCCGTAAGGCGGGAGTTTGGCTCCAGGATTCAACTCTACATTTTGTACAAGCAGCTCAAGCGAGCACTGTAAATCGCTTTTTAATTCGATTTGCATTTCCCGTTCCGACCATCGGAGCGGTCAACCTGTGCGCCTTCGCGCACGCTAAAACTTGTACAAATGATTTCAAAAACAAACATACAGCGCGACAACATCGCGCAGCAATACGACCTTGCCGGATTGTTTACCCTCGCCCTTCGCCTTGTGGTGGGCTGGACCTATTTTTCCGCGTTTTGGCGGAGGCTGGTCCTAGAAAATAAGCTCGATCCGGAGGCAGCCGGCTACATCGGAGAAAAGCTTAACCACTTCCTTCCAAATGCCTTGGGAATAAAACCCATGATTGAATACATGGTAAGCAACCCCGAGGTGCTGTGGTGGAATATGGTGATCTTTACGGTTGTAGAAGGGGTGGTTGGGCTGCTCTTTATGCTGGGGTACAAGACGCGGCTTATGAGCGTAGGCGTATTCGGCCTCGCGATGGGCATACTGCTCGGTGCAGGCTGGATTGGTACCACCTGCCTCGATGAATGGCAGATTGGTGTGCTCGGTGTTGCCGGCGGCTTTGTGATGTTCCTCAGTGGTGGTGGAAGGGTTTCGCTCGACGGCTATCTCTCCAGCCGCAAAACCGGAAGCAAAGCTACCTGGTGGCAATGGCTCGGCTCGGGACCTTTGAACCTGTCATACCCTGCGTTGAAGCGAATTGCTGTAACGGGAGCGCTTGCCATTCTGGGACTTACACTTTTTACCAACCAGTATTTCCACGGTGGCGTATGGGGCACTTTACACAACAAATCGGTAAAGCCAAAAATTGAAATCACCGATGCGCGGATCGAGAATGAGCGCCTGGTGTTTGAAATATTTCGCGTGGAGGGGGTGGATGTGTACGGCTCTTTTATGATCGGGATAGACCTGATAGACCCTTCCGGAAATGTAGTGATGCAGCTCAATGGCAAGGACTTGTCTGCCATGGATCCCGCCAATATTTCCAACGCCTATGTGGCCAAGGTAAAGCCTGGCGCACACAGCCTGGTGGTGCCTTTGGGAGCCAGGGCTGAGTTAAAGCTTTCTTTGCCAAAAGGTGCCGAGCGGTATCCCGGGACTTACCAGCTCCTGCTTACCGATATAAGCGGTGCAATGTGGGGCGCCGAGATTCAGCAGCCTTAATGGGGTAGTATGTCTCCGGGCCTTGTGCCCGGAGGCAAATGCTCATGTGCATGCAAGTGTGACTGTAATCACGCTGCGCTGCGCCCAAAGTGGATACCTTGTCGACTCATTCACAAGCTCAGCCCATGAAAACCCACTACCAAGTACTCATTATCGGCGCCGGCACCGGCGGCATTATGACCGCAGCCCAGCTGCGCCGCAAGGACAAGAAAATATCGATGGCCATAATGGATCCTTCTGAGGAGCATGTATATCAACCCGCGTGGACTTTGGTGGGCGCTGGGGTCTACGATTTCGATAAAACCATCCGCAAACAAAAACCCCTCATCCCCGAGGGAGTCGATTGGATACGCGATTTTGCCAAGAGCTTTGACCCTGAAAGCAATGCCGTAGTCACCCGCAACAGCGGCACCATCACCTACGATTACCTCGTGGTAAGCCCCGGTATACAGATGAATCCCGGCGACCTGCCCGGCCTCAAGGAGGCGCTTGACAAAGGCGATGTGTGCAGCAATTATACCGATCCCAAGCACACGTGGGAAGTATTGCAGCGCTTCAAAGGCGGCAATGCCGTGTTTACCCAGCCCACCACGCCCATCAAGTGTGGCGGTGCCCCGCAAAAGATCATGTACCTGGCCGAGGAGTACTTCCGTAAAAAAGGCATCCGCGAGAAGACCAATGTTGTGTTTGCGACACCCGGTTCTGTCATCTTTGGCGTACCCGAATTTGCGAAAACGCTCAACAAGATCATCATCGAGCGCGACATTATCTTCAAGC
>DAIRDH010000029.1:18813-41779 GCA_036796255.1 Cryomorphaceae bacterium | reverse complement strand
ATGCTTGCAGGAACCACGGTGCGCACCACAGGTTCAGGTATGGGCTGTCCTGACTGGCCCAAATGCTTCGGGTATTACATCCCGCCTACAGATGTTGAAACGCTCACCTGGCAACCCCACCGCGAGTTCAAGAAGGGCAATATGATCCTTAAGGATGGCGCATTTTACACAGCGCAATCCGATTTCACCTCAGCAGATGAGTACAATTCCGCACAATGGCTGCCATATACCAAGCACGATTATAACGTCTTCAACCCAGTACACACCTGGATTGAATACATCAACCGGCTTATTGGCGCTTTCTCGGGATTGCCTGTGCTGGCGTTCTTCATCGCCTCGCTGTTTTATTTTCGGCGTGCTCCCATTGTTACGATTCTGGGTGGAGCCGGTGTGATTTTACTCGGTTTTGCCGCATGGCTTGGAAAGCGCGTGGTAGATGGCAATCTCATACCCCACAGCATAACTTACCACATGTTTTCGGCTTTGGCCCTCATAGGTATCTTCGCCTTTCTGACGGCATATTTGCAGCAGCATAAGTTTGCTTTTCCCACCGTGCGCGACAAGCGCATCACAGCTTTGGGATTTGTGTGTATCCTCCTCTTATTGGTGCAGGTTGCGCTGGGTACAGAGGTACGTGAAGAAGTTGACGCCATTGCAAAGAGTGGACTTCCACGAAGCTTATGGGTCGACGCAATCAGTTTTCTATTCGAAATCCACCGTTCGTTTAGCCTTTTGATCCTTGGTGCCATTGGTTTGTTTGCAGGTTGGCTCATTCGCACAAGGATAATTTCTACCTGGCCGCGGGTTTTGTTATTTCTGGTGGTGCTTGAGGTGCTCGCGGGCATGGGCCTGGCCTACTTGGGAATGCCAGCTGTGTTGCAACCCGTGCACCTTATGTTTGCCGTGCTCACCCTGGCAATGCTTGTATATCTCTTACTTAGCTACCACCAAAAGACTGAATTGAAGGAATCACGGTGATTTATTTCCAGTCGAAAGAAGCCACAAATTTTTTCATGTCGCGCTGAACGTATTTCAGCACCGGCTTCAGTGAATCCTGATTGGGCTTGGTTTCAAAGTACAGTGAGCCCCGAAAGAAGTGGTTCGTGCTGTCAGTAAGGTAAAACTGCAGCGGAGAAGCCACATTGCCCTCAAGGCTGTACATCACCCCATACACATCCCGTTCGGGAAAACTCAGTACATCTGTGACGATTCGGCTGGCCTTGATGTGGTGCTCATACGTCATACTGCGCGACTCTTCAATATAACCCCTCAGGTCGCCGTCCACCTCCTTGTAAGTGAAATGCAACCGGGCCTTAAGCGAAGGGTAGTACAAATCAAACCAGCACTTTTGTCCCTCTTTCCCACTTTCGTAAAATTCCAGTCGGCTGAGTTTTGATATTTCAAATCCGAAAGGACAATCAATGTTTTTTTGGCTGTACTCAGGTTCCGGAAGGTCGATGCGGTAATAGCCAAGGGGCAATGGCATGGGGGCATCATGGCTGCAGGATGCGAATAACAAGCAGCTGGCCAATGCGCACATGGCTATGAACTTTCGCATCATTTGGAAGTGTTTCCTTCGTGTTCATTTTCCACCATTTCAGGGAGGGTAACCTTAACCCGTTTTACACGGCGCTTGTCAGCCGCCTCAACGGTAAAGAGAAAATCTTCAAAGCGCACCTTCTCATTCTTCGGTGGTATTTTGCCTGAAAGCTCCAGAATAAATCCTGCCAGCGTATCCGATTCTCCTTTGGCCTCTTCAAAATTTTGTCCATCGAGGTCCAAAATCTTGTAGAGATCTACCAGCGGAGTCTTGCCTTCGAAGACGTAGTTGCGGTCATCGAGCTTGGAGTATACAATGTCTTCATCGTCGTATTCATCCGTGATGTCGCCTACTATTTCTTCAATGATATCCTCCAGTGTCACAATGCCGGTGGTTCCTCCGTACTCATCCACCACGATGGCCATGTGCACTTTCTTGGTTTGAAATTCCTGCATGAGGTCGTCCAGCTTTTTGTTTTCGGGAACGAAGTAAGGCTTCCTCACTAGCTTTTGCCACATTAGGTCCTTGTCGTCTGAATGCGGCAGAAGATCTTTTAAGTAAAGTATGCCCAATACATTGTCGAGCGAATTTTGGTAAATGGGTACCCTCGAGTAGCCATGTTCAAGCAGCTCTTCAAGCAATTCTCTAAACGGCGTTTCATGGTCGAAAGATAAAACCTCAGTTCTTGGAGTAAGTATTTGCTTGACGTCGGTATTGCCGAATCGCACAATTCCTTTGAGTATTTTTTCTTCATCGGGCGAGGTCTGTTCATCGCGGGTGAGCTCAAGTGCGTGCTCGAGTTCTTCCGATTTGTAGTCAGGGCTGCGCCTTCTCACATTCTTGTTGATGATCGAAGTGCTCGAAATTAATACTGCTCCAAATGGAGAGAGCACTTTGCCAAGGTAGGTGAGGGGCAAGGCCATAAATGTGCTCACTTGCATGGCCTTATTGGTCGCGTATACTTTTGGGATCACCTCACCGAGGAGCAATAGTAAGAAAGTCACTACACCCACTTGTAGTGCAACTGAAACCCAAATGGGATAAGCCTCGAAGTTGAAGCTTTCGGCAACGATAAAAGAGGATAAAATGACGATGGCAACATTAACAAAATTGTTGCTGATCAATATAGTAGCGAGTAGTTTGTCAGGATGCTCGAGCAACTGCAAAATGCGCGTACTGTTCTCAGTTTTCTCATTTTCAAGCGTTTCTTTTTCCGCCGGCCCAAGGGAGAAAAAAGCTATCTCAGAGCTGGATAGCAGGGCAGAAGAGGCCAGCAATGCAAGTTCTACAAGTAGCGCAACGGCTACGGATGTGCTCAAGGGGTTAAAAAGGCCTGCGAGGATGGTAAAATGCTCAATACTGGGAGGTTCCAATAGCTTATGGATAAGTTAGCAATTGACGCTTGCTTTAAAACGGCAGGTCGTCTTCGTGTTGGTTGCCCGGAGAGGCTGAGGCAGTTTGTGGCTGTGATTGACTTTGACCTTGATTGCCGCTGTCATTGCCTGATGGTCTGCCGAGCAGCTGCATATTGTCGCCCACAATTTCGGTGGCGTATCGGTCATTTCCCTCCTGGTCTTTCCAGCTTCGGGTTTTCAGCTTACCTTCAATGTATACTTGCTTTCCTTTGCTTAGGTAGCGTTCAGCAATATCTGCGAGGGCACGCCACACCACTATGGTGTGCCATTCCGTTTGCTCCACTTTTTGACCGTCTTTCGACATGTAACTTTCACTTGTTGCCACGCGCAGGCGGGCCAACTTGGTGCCGTTTTCCAGGGTTCGTACTTCCGGGTCAATCCCCAGATTGCCAACGATAATCACTTTATTTACTCCTGCCATGTGTTGCTGTTTTCACTGTTACGCGGCCTCAAAAGTAAGAAGTTCAAAGCAGCCATTTCGCATACTGCAGATACTTGTGCACAAGTCGCGGAACTGCAAGCGTTTCCACCTCATCTTTTGAAACGCTTAAATATATAGATTTTTCGGTTACCTCTCCGATAAATTTTATCCGCCAAAATTTTGCTTCAATACGTTGGTGGGTCAGCTGATGCGTACAGCTAAATTCCTCCTCTCCAGGTATTTGAATTATTTCAATGTTGGGGAAAAGGTTTTTCAACTCATCAGCAAATTCATCCGGCCTTATCACTTCAACCCCTTCAATGGAAACGAAATCATGCAGTCCCTGCCAAATATCTTTCTCACCGCGCTTTCGAAATATGAGCTCATTCTCAGACTCGAGCACGGCGTAATGGATATGGCGCAGCTTCTGTTTGGTCTTTCTGATTTTAACGGGCCGCGTTGCCTGCGTTTTTTGCCGAAAGGCAAGGCACACATCCATAAGCGGGCAGTTGCTGCAATGGGGACTGCGTGGGGTGCAAACCATGGCTCCGAGTTCCATCATGGCTTGGTTGTGAAGGTCAGGACGGTTGCGGTCAAGACATTCATTGGCGAGATCGACAATGATTTTGGCTCCTTCTGTAGAGTTGATTGCCTTGTCTACATCAAAAAGCCGCGACAGCACCCGGCTCACATTTCCGTCTACCACGGCATGGGGCAGCTGATAGGCGAAGCTTGCAATGGCAGCTGCGGTATATGCGCCAACTCCTTTTAGCTTTAATAGGCCATCATAATGCCGCGGAAATTGCCCACTTAGTTCTTTTTGTATGTATTTTGCTGTGAAATGAAGGTTTCTGGCCCTCGAATAATATCCCAAACCTTGCCAAAGTTTGAGCACATCATCTTCGCTTGCGGCGGCCAAATCTTCTACCTCTGGATAAGTGTTAATGAACCTTAAATAGTAGTCCATTCCTTGCTCAACGCGGGTTTGTTGAAGGATTATCTCCGATAGCCAAATCTTATATGGATCGTTGGTTTCACGCCAAGGCATAGGCCGAAAATTAGATAAGTACCAGTTAATCAGATTATTGCTTATTCTCACGAGCTAATGTATTAGGTTTCATAGGTTAAAAAGGGAAATTATGCGAAAATGGCTTTTAAACATACGCTTTATCCACTATCTTTGCGGCCGTTAATTCTCAATTCAACAAATAATCACGCCTAAGTTTTTCAAACTATGACTAAAGCAGACATTGTATCTGAAATTTCAGAACAAACCGGAATCGAAAAAGTAGCAGTACAAACCACTGTAGAAGCATTTATGACTTCAGTGAAAAAAGCACTTTCGTCTGGACAAAACGTATACCTCCGTGGATTCGGAAGCTTCATCGTTAAAGAGCGTGCAGAAAAAATTGGCCGTAACATTTCAGCCAAAGAGCCTATTGTGATTCCTGCACACAACATCCCCGCTTTCAAGCCTTCTAAAACTTTCGTTGAGAAAGTGAAGAAAAACGTGAAAGTAAAAAAGAAGTAATTTAAGCTTTGAAAGGTAATCGCGCTATACAGCTAGGCTTAATCGCGGTGGCCTTACTCATGGCAGTTGGGTTGGTTTTCGCACCGCGTCTCCCCGCGGAGAAGAGGATTCTTACAGAAGCCAGCCCAACTGACTTGAGGCTTATGCAAGCCGTTGGCCTGGTCCAAAACGGCGAAAATCCGATGGAGGGCATCGCGATGCTCCGTCAGATTCTTGCGGAAGATTCTACACAAGTGGATGCACATTGGCATCTCGCACAATTTTCCGTAACTTCGCGCCAAATTGAAAACGCCGCCTTCCGTTTTGGTAAGGTGGTTGATTTGGATAAAGGTGAAAAATATCCCGAAGCTTATTTTTGGTTGGCACAAACCAAAGTAGCTCTGGGTCAAAATACAGAAGCAATTGAGTTGCTTCAACACTATTTGACAATCGAAACAGACTCGATCGTGCGCACTGGCGTAAGCCGCATGATAGAAGAGCTGGAAAAGTAATTATTAACGCATTAACCCAACGCATTATGCCAAGCGGTAAAAAACGCAAACGCCATAAGATGGCCACGCACAAACGCAAAAAGCGTCTTCGTAAAAACCGTCACAAGAAGAAGAAGTAAGCGCCTAAGCGCTTCTTTTTTTCTCAGTATTTGCTGAGAATTCCTCTGCATTGGCGGTCTGTCAGGATCGCTAACGTGATTTATTTACATAACGCAAACATTCGTGAATCTTGAGCTTGTAGTCAACGCCAAGGGAAACGAAGTTGATATTGCCTTACTCAGGGACAAAGTTCTTACAGAACTGCACAAAGAGAATGGCGGACAAGATTTTACCGTAGGTGACATATACCTGGGTAAAGTACACAGGGTAATTCCAAGCCTCAACGCAGCTTTTGTTGATGTAGGCTATGAGAAAGATGCATTTCTGCACTACCTCGACCTTGGTCCACAATTCCGTTCACTGAATAAATTCGTGAAGCGAACCCTTGCGGGTAAGCAAAGCTCTCCAGATCTTACTGATTTTCAGGTAGACGAGGATATCGACAAGAATGGCAAGATCAGCGACGTGGTCTCCAGCAGCCAGCATATACTTGTGCAGGTTGCCAAAGAACCTATTTCCTCAAAAGGCCCCAGACTTACCTCCGAAGTTACCCTCGCCGGGCGCTATATGGTGCTCGTGCCTTTTGGTGACAAAATTTCCCTTTCCCAAAGGATCAAAAACAACGAAGAGCGCACGCGCCTTCGCCGCCTTATTCAAAGCATCAAGCCAAAGCGCTTTGGTGTAATAGTACGTACCGTTGCCGAAAATAAAAAGGTGGCTGAGCTGGATGCAGACCTCCGCGGACTTGTAGAACGCTGGAACAAGCTCCATGAAGTCCTCAAAACGGCTACACCACCCAAACGCGTACTGGGCGAAATCAACAAAACATCTTCTGTGCTGCGCGATCTGCTCAGCGCAAATTTTTCTAACATTCACGTGAACGACAACGAATTGGCTGACGAGATTAAAGCATACATCGAGAAGGTAGCTCCCGGTCAAGAGAAGATCATTCGTGTGAAGCACGGAGAAGACTTATTTGATAAGCTCGGTGTGAACCGACAAATCAAAGCCGCTTTCGGCAAACAGGTTAACCTCAAAAGCGGGGCTTACCTCATTATTGAGCACACCGAAGCCATGCACGTTATTGACGTGAACAGCGGCAGCCGCAAAGGAGGCGACCGCGGTCAGGTTCAAAATGCGCTCGAAACCAACCTGGAATGTGCCGAAGAAATAGCGCGGATATTGCGCTTGCGCGACATGGGCGGCATCATTTGCGTAGACTTTATTGATATGCACAGCCGTACCCACCAAAAGCAACTCTATGAGAAGCTGAAGGAGGAGATGAAAGATGATAAGGCCAAACACAATGTGCTGCCTCCGAGTAAGTTTGGGGTTATTGAGATCACCCGTCAAAGGGTGCGCGAAGTAACCGACATTACTACGGAAGAGGATTGTCCCTGTTGCGAAGGAACTGGAAAGGTGCAGGCCACCATCCTGCTTACCGACCAAATTGAGAACAACCTGCGCTATATCGTCGAAGAATTCAAGCACAAAAAACTCACCTTGAAAGTACACACCTTCGTGGCAGCGTACTTAAAAAGCGGATTGATTTCCATGCGAATGAAGTGGGCCATGAAGCATAAAATCTCACTGCGCGTGGTAGGCGATGAAGACCTGCCTTACCTCAAGTTTGTTTTTATTAACCCCCAAGGGGAGCCAATAGACGGCTAAGACAAAATTTTGTTTTGAAATTACACCATACCTCGGGCTTTCAGCTCGAGGTATTTGTTTATGGTGTTGATCGAAAGCTGCTCAGGCGTGCTCACCACTGCGTGGATGCCATGGCTTCTCAATTTGCGCGCTATCTCTTCCCGCTCATGAAGAAACTTTGCAGCCAACGTTTGTCGGTATATCGACTCGGCGTCCGTCTTCGGTTCGCGCGACATGTGCTCCAACTCTTTGTCTTTGAACAGCACAGTTATCAGCATGTGCTTTCGCCTGATTTTTTGCAAGATGGGCAGTGAACGCTCCAGCATCTGCGGAGTTTCGAAATTGACGAAGAGCAATACAAGGCTACGCGTGTGGGCCAGTCTGTCGAGTGAGCGGTAAAGCAACTCATAGCTGGGCTCGTGCTCGCGCTCCTTCTCAGCGTAGAGTGCTTCAAGAATTTTTTGAAGTTGGCCTTTGCGGTTTTCAGCCCTTATGGCTGCACCTACTTTATTGGAAAAAGTGAGCAAGCCCACCTTGTCAAACTTTCTCAGCGCCACATTGCTCAATGCCAGCGTAGCGTTCACAGCATAATCGAGGAGGGATAGGCCGTCGAAAGTAAGCTTCATGGCCCGGCCCTTGCTGATCACGCAGTAAAGGTTCTGGCTGCGCTCATCCTGAAATTGATTCACCATCAACTCCCGCGTCTTGCCAGTGGCTTTCCAGTTTACGTTGCGAAAGTCATCACCTTCCACAAAGGGTGTGATTTGTTCAAATTCGTAACTCTTGCCCAGGCGGTTGAGTTTCTTGGCACCCATTTGCATGGACATGCGGTTGAAAGCCAGCAAGCCCATTTCGCGCATTTGCTGAATGCTGGGGTATACCGGCCGTTCGTCGCTGGTGTTGAGGCTGATTTTCCGCTTGAGCAGTCCCAGCGGACTTTCGATCAGTACCTGGGTGAGGCCAAAGGAGTACACGCCCCGGCTCACCGGACGGATGGAGTAGGGGAGTTTGTGAACGCCTGGCTTGAGTGCTACTGAAAGCGAGAAGTTCCGTTCCTGCAGTTCTTCCGGAAGCTCCTCAATGACTTCGGCTCTCAGCTCTACCTTACCCCGGTATTCCAATTCCAATTGAATTGGAATGTCATCGCCAATACCCAGCACGCGCGGTATCTCCCTTTTTGCGCTCAAGCGCATGCCCGGGCCATAGAGGATGATGCCATCGGCAAGGACAAAAGCGGCGAGCAGGATGAGCAGCACCTTGGCCAGAATGAACAATGGGGGAATGACGAATCCAAAGGCAAACAGAAATACCAATGCGGCGCCGCAAGAGAAGAAAAGAGGGCTGAGAAAAGCAGACGAAAAGAAACCTTTGATCATCTGGGCACTTCAATTTTGCGCAGCAGGCCTTCTACGATTTCCAGCATCGAGACGCCTTCTATTTCGCGGTCGTAGCTCAGGATGAGGCGGTGGTTGAGCACGGGATAAGCACTGCGTTTGATGTCGTCAGGGGTTACAAAGTTTCGGCCCGCCATGAGGGCGAGTGCTTTTGAGGCCTTGAGGATGCTCAGCGATGCCCGGGGAGAAGCCCCGAGGTAGAGGTCGCTGTTGTTTCGCGTAAGCGAGATGAGCTGCGCAATGTAGGTGATGAGCTCCTCCTTGATGTGCACTTGCTCCACATACTTCCGAAACTTGAGCAGCTGCTCGGCACTCACTACCGGGCTTACGCCAGCTTCGGTAATTCCGTAAAAGTCTTTGCTAAAGCGCTGAAGCATTTGCTCCTCTTCCTGCGCCGAGGGGTAATCCACGTCAAGCTTAAACATGAAGCGGTCGAGCTGGGCTTCTGGAAGTTTGTAGGTTCCTTCCTGCTCCACAGGATTCTGCGTGGCCACCACGAAGAATGGCGCCTGCATGGGATACGTAGTGCCATCCACCGTTACTTGCTCTTCTTCCATCACTTCCATCAAGGCCGCTTGGGTTTTGGCCGGTGCGCGGTTTATTTCGTCGATCAACACCACTTGACTGAATACCGGGCCTTTTTTGAAATAAAATTCGGAGCGGTTCATGTCGAAAATGCTCGTGCCGATGATGTCGGTTGGCATCAGGTCGGGGGTGAACTGAATACGCGAAAACTGGATTTGAAGGCTGCGTGAAAGCAATTTTGAGGTCATCGTTTTGGCAATACCTGGTACCCCTTCCAGAAGCACGTGTCCATTGGTGAGCAAGGCTGCGATCATCATTTCAATCACCGCCTTCTGCCCTATGATCACCTTGCCCATCTCATCCTTGATGGCACTTACGGCTTGCCTCACTTCAAAGGCTTCGATGCTGTGTTGGCCCATATCGTCTTGAGCTGTCGTTGCAGTGGGAATCGCGCCATCTGCCGGGGCAGCGCCAGCAGCTGTTGGCGCTTCCTGATTGGGAGTAGCTTCCTCATTGTCATCTGCAGCTTTGGGCTGGTAATCTTGCTCATTTTTTGAAGGCTCATTGCCTTCATGCGTATTTGGGTCTATGGACATTTGGCGTAAAATTCAGTTATTTTCTTGTCAATTGCGATAAATTCCTTGTCGGTCAGGGTGCTGTTGTTGGCTGCGCGGTTCAGGTCTTTGAAAAAGTTGGTCACCTGCATTTGCTCCATATTCAGCTTCACTGCAGCTTCGCGGTAAAAGGCTTCATCCGGCACGTGATGCGCAATCCGGTAGCGCCTGCGCAAGTGGTTCAGCAATAGCTTTAGCTGCAAAGATACCACATCCTTGTGCTTGCCTTCTTTTTGAAAAAAGCGCGACATCACATCCACAAACTTCAGCGTTTCATTTTCCGGACGGGTGATCACCTGTAGCGATTTCTGCTTGCGCCGCATGGTGCTTAGCACGTAGAGCAGGCTGAGTGCAAGGATGAGGTACCACGCCCAGCGCAGGGCATCATTGCCGAGTATAAACCGCAGAGGGCTCTCTGTGATCAGCGGCCGGTTGGGCGAAGTGGGGAAGTCAAACTGTGGATCAACCAGGTAGATGTCGCCTTCCGGCAAATGGGCCAAAACCTGCTCTGCGTGCTCAAGTACTTCCGGCTTGATCATGTGGTAATTCGTAAAAATCAATGGTGTACAATGTAGCATCACCCTGCCTTCGCCCACCTTGGCTTCCAGGAAGTTGGTGTAATCATTCTGAATGGCTTCAAATCCACCGACTTTCTTGAAATTGAGTACATCGCAATGGTCCACATCAAAATAGGGCCAGGGGTAGCGCACCAGTTCATCGGCTACCTGATAGTGAATCGCGAGTGTGTCTTGCCTCGGGTTGGATGTCGTGTAAGGCTTCAGCCGCTTGGCTTTGCGCTTGTCAATCCATTTGCCTTTAGGCGGCGTGCCACACTCCCGGCATATCCTGTCCAGCAGGCTGTGGGCATTGCTTGCACTTACGAAAACGGTATTGCCTTTTGCAGCAAATGCCATGAGTTTATCCGCATCAGCTGAGTCGATATACACACGACCGTCAATGTAAATGAGGTTGCTGCCCTCGGCCGCTACATAGCTCGTATCGTACTGCAGGTTGGCAATGCTGTGCAGCTCCTTTCCGGAAAAAAAGCCGTCGAGCAATCCTGTCAATATCCCCATGTCATAAGGCTGCTTGCCCTCATTGGCGTAGGTTTCATTCCAATTGTAGGCCTTGGGTTGCGACCATATCAATGCATACAGCAGCAATGCGATCAGCCCAATGGCGCCAAATATGATCAAAAGCTTAGACCTGTTTTGCATGTTCATTTTTTGAAATGAAACGGTCAAACAGGGGAGCATAGGCCGCATAGCGCTCGGCGGATGCCTCGCCTTTTCCAAACCACATGTGCTCAAAAACCATGGTGAGTTTTGCAAAATCCTCGGCAGTGGAGCGCTCAGAAATCTCGTCTACATAATCCCAGTTGGTTTTTTCAGGGAGCACATTTACCTTTCCTCCCAGTGCAAGGTAGCGCAGGCTCAGCTGATAAAGCAGGCGAATGGCCTCGCGGTAGTCGCCGCGCTGCCTGGCCTCTTCGAGCGCTACGCGCAGGGCTTCCAGCGATGAATGGGCTGTGGGCGCTGCATCGCCAGATGGACTGGCTTCCGGCGCTTGTTTTTTCGCTTTTTTGAAATTCACCACCCCGAGCAGCTTCAGCACCACCACAACCAGGCCGACGACCAAGAGCAATATGCCCGCATAACGAAGCAATTCCAGCAGGATGGCCCACACAAACGGATTGGAAGATTCAGCGGCTTCTGCAATTTCTTGCCTGTCTTCCAGGTAGTCGATGCCTTTGCGCAGGTCTTCCCATTTATCCCGGTCAAATCCGCCATCAGACATCCAGGTGGCCGCCGAGGTAGCAGCTCCGAAAAGCGTACATGCCAGCTGTAGAGACTTTATGTAAATGCGGCTACTCGCGTTCCAGGCCATAGGCACTTCTGTTTACACCAATTTGATCAACCGAGCTGCTCAGCTCGTTGGCATCGCGGGCTTCACGGGCGCCGTAATACTCGAGCAGCTGTCCATAAATGCTCAGCGGAAGCACCACGGCCAGCCCGAGCTGATTGATAAACAGCAGGAAGAGCAGGGCCAGTTCAACCTTGGTCGCCTCATCGGCATCCACATTCCACTGCAATACATCCACATAAAACCATGTAAAGGGCGAATCGATCAGGAAGAGCATCATCACTGATATCAGCGCGAGCATTAGAAAGCTCACAAAAGGATACCTCCGCGTGCCGTTGAGCAGGTAAAGCATGCGGCTGAAGGCAGCTGCAAGGTTCAGGTTTTCAGCAGCCGAAACCACCATAAAGAGCAAGAGGTAAGGAATGAATAAAATACCGAGCGTGGCAACAAGGGCATTTCCGGAAAGGATAAAGAGTTCAAAAATCACCACAATTACCATGATTTTAAAGAGCAAGGGCAGTCCGATTTTGAATCCTCCATTGATTGATTCCTTGAACTTTTTGCGGAAAGCATAAAAGCTCATCCAGCACACCGCCGTGATCATAAAGGTATTGAGGAAGAAATTCCAGTAAAAAGTGCCGTAGTCATGAAATTGCTTCAGGTTGAAGGTGGCCAGGCGTGTATAGTCTATATTTTCAATGCCTTCACTTCCGTAAATAAACTTAAAGACAAGGGCGTATAGCAACGCAAGGCCAAATGCTACGGCTAGAATGCTCCCAAAATGAATGCGAAAAAGTACAAAACTCGTGGTGAAAACCTCGCGCGCCGAGCGAATAGTTGGGAGGTGCAAGCTGGTGCCCAATGGGGTGATCAACTCTTCCTTCCTGATGGTATCGGCTTCGGTATTGCCGTAAAGTACGCGTGGATACCACCAAAAGTACAGGCCCACGAAGGCAAAACACGCTGCGATAAAGCCTCCGCGCAACACGTCATGCAACTCCGTGATACGCGTAAAGAAGCCCTCGATAAATGCCGCAGCCAAAAATACCGGCACGAGGCCCAGCATGATTTTCAAAGATCGCCTTGCGGCAATCTGAAAAGACTGCAATCGAGGCAAGGTGCCCGGGTAGAGCAAGCCCCTGCCCAGCGTGAGGCCCGCACCGCCGGCGATTACAATGGCTGAAATTTCCAGGGCGCCGTGCATCCATATGGTCAGAAAGCTCTCTGTAAACAGGTCGCGCTCAATGAAAAAGTATTGGAATGTGCCCACCATGATGCCGTTGTAAAGCATAATGATCAGGGTGCCAACCCCAAAGAAAGCGCCGAGCACAAAGGTGCGAAAAGCCACCAGCAGGTTGTTGAGCGTTATGGCGAGAAACATGTCCATTTCGCTGCTCTTCTTGTACACGCCCATGGGCTCGCCTTGCCGAATGTTCTCTTCGGTCATGCTGATGTATTCCTCACCCAAAATCACTGCAGGAAAGTCAGGGTCGTGGCTGCTCGAGACAATTCCAATAGCCATGCTCAGGATGAAAAAGAGCAGGGATATGTTCAGTTCCTTCCTGGCGCGGTACAGTGCAAGCGGAAGATCACTTGTCCAGAAACTTACAAATGGATGGCCAGTATCACTGCGCTGCTTGTGCAGGTTGAGGTAAACTTTTTGGGCGAGGTTGTTGAGGTACACCCGTATGCTGCGCCTCCCGTAGTAGGTGCGGGCATAGGAGAGGTCGTCGGTGATGCGCGTGTAGAGCTCGCTGAGTTCCTCAGGTCCTGGCTTGGCGCGGCCTTCGGCAAAGGCCTCGAAGCGCTCCCATTTTTCCTTATTTTGTTCTACAAATTGCCTTTCGCGCATAGCGACACGTCAAGTCGATAAAGGTATCCAAAATTTGTGCGAAATTTGTGCGAAGATGAGAAAAGTAAACATCCGTACCGCCCAGAACGTCGCCATCGATTTTCCCATGGCCTCCATAGGGCAGCGCATGATCGGCTTATTTGTTGACCTCGTGGTTATGGGTGTTGCCATTTTTATTCTGCTGATTATCCTTGCATCTCTCAACTCCAATTTTGTCTATTTTGTTGCTGTGGTCTTCTTTTTCTACACCCCGGTGTCGGAAATGTTGATGGGAGGTCAAACCCTGGGCAAGAAGCTGGCAGGTACGCGGGTGGTCAACATTTACGGAAAGGCACCTGGCATAATCGACATATTGATTCGCTGGGTGTTTCGCATGGTCGACATCTGGTTTTCCATAGGTTCGGTAGGCATTATCTTCATCAGCACCACCACGCGGGGTCAGCGCCTGGGTGGCATTCTGAGCAATACCATGGTGGTGAGCCTCAAAGGCGAAATGGAGCTCGGGCTCAATGACATACTCCGCATCGCCGACCGCAGCAAGTACCAGCCCATATACGCCGAGGTGTATCGCTTCAAGGAGGAAGACATGCTCACGGTCAAAAATGTACTGGACCGCTTCGAGCGCTTCCACAATGCCGCACACCGCTCATTGCTTCAGCGCACCGCCGAGAAGTGTGGCGAAGTACTTGGCCTTACCCAGCTGCCTGAAAACAAGGTCGATTTTCTCAAAACCATCATCAAAGATTACATCGTGGTAACCCGCAGCTGATGGCCGAGCCGCGCAAATACCCGCCCATTGAAACGCTGGACCGCTTGCGCAAATGGTGCGCCGTGCAGGAGCGCGCCCACAGCGATGTGCGCCGCAAACTCTACAGCTGGGGTGTATATGGTGATGAGGTGGAAGGCATCATCGCCGAGCTCATTTCAGGCAATTACCTCAACGAGGAGCGCTACGCCAGGGCTTTTGCCCAAGGCAAATTTCGCATCAAGAAGTGGGGATGGAATAAGATTGAAGTCGCCTTGCGGCAAAAAGGCATATCCGATTACAGCATGCGCGCCGCCCGCGAAACTTTTGAGGAGCAAGACCACAGCGATGTGCTGTTTGAACTTTTGCTGAAAAAGCGGGCCTTGATTCGCGAAAGCGACCCCTATAAACTTAAGGCCAAGCTGATGCGCTACGCAGTCTCCAAAGGCTACGATTTTGCGGAAGCAAGAAAGGTACTCGATAAACTGCCCGTTTAGGATAGCAAAGATATAGGTTAAAATGCCAACTCCACGTTTTAAAACCTTTTAACCCCCCGCATTCTTGCAATTGTACTACTTTTGCGGCCATGATAAACACCGAGCAGATCAACAACATTGCTGGGCGCCTGGAAGCGTTAAGGGGGTATCTTTGACATACCCGGCAAAAGAATAGAAATAGCGGAAGACGAGAAGCATACCATGGATCCGAGCTTTTGGGATAACCCCAAAAAGGCTGAGGCTGTGATGAAGCAGATCCGCAACAAGAAAATTTGGACCGACGCCTTTGACGAAGTAGAAACTGCGTCGGAAGACCTCAAGGTGCTCTACGATTTCTATAAAGAAGGAGAGGCCGAGGCCGCTGAAGTTGAATCCCAATATGCCAAGGCGCTCGAGACACTTGAGGAGCTGGAATTTAAGAACATGCTCTCGGGCGAAGAGGACACCATGAGCGCCGTGATGCAGATTACTGCCGGCGCGGGTGGTACCGAAAGCTGCGATTGGGCCTCGATGCTCATGCGCATGTACATGATGTGGGGCCAGAAGAACGGCATGAAGGTCAAAGAACTGGACCTGCAAGAGGGCGATGTGGCCGGCATCAAGTCGGTGACTTTCGAGTTTGAAGGCGAGTTTGCATTTGGCTACCTCAAAGGCGAGAACGGCGTGCACCGATTGGTGCGCATCAGCCCTTTCGACAGCAATGCCAAGCGGCATACCTCTTTCGTTTCGGTATACGTGTACCCCTTGGTAGACGATACCATCGATATCCACATCAACCCCGCCGACATCACCTGGGACACCTTCCGCTCAGGCGGGGCAGGTGGCCAAAACGTGAACAAGGTAGAAACTGGTGTGCGCCTCAAGCACAAACCATCGGGTATCATTATCGACAATACCGAAACGCGCTCACAGCTTCAAAACAAGGAGAAAGCCATGCAATTGCTGCGCTCTCAACTCTATGAAGCTGAGATGAAAAAGCGCCTCGAAGCCCGCGATGAGATCGAAGCCGGCAAGATGAAGATAGAGTGGGGTTCGCAGATCCGCAACTATGTATTGCAGCCTTATCAGCTCGTGAAGGATGTGCGCACCGGCCATGAAACCAGTGCGGTAGATGATGTGCTAAATGGCGAGATCGATGGCTTCCTAAAAGCTTTCCTTATGGAATACGGCAAAGCCAAAACAAAAGCGTAATGGGGCAGCCTGAGTACACTATTTACCACAATCCGCGTTGCCGCAAAAGCCGGGAAACGCTGGCCCTTTTGCAGGAAAATGGCATTGATCCAGAGGTGATTCGCTACCTTGACACACCGCCTACCCCAAAAGATCTTCGGCTGGTCCTGGCCAAGCTGCACCTTCCGGTAAAAGACCTTGTGCGCACCGAAGAGGCGCTCTACAAGCAAAAGTACAAGGCGAGCAATTTTAACGAAGACGAATGGCTGCGTATACTCTCGGAAGAGCCTAAACTCCTGCAGCGCCCTATAGTGCTTAAGGGCGCAACCGGCGTAATAGGCCGGCCACCTGAAAATGTATTAAAACTCATCAAGTAATGGAATACCGCATAGAAAAGGACACCATGGGCGAGGTTAAAGTACCCGCCGATAAGTATTGGGGAGCGCAGACTGAGCGCTCAAGAGGCAATTTTAAAATCGGCCCTGCAGCCAGCATGCCGCTTGAAATTATTTACGGCTTTGCAACCCTCAAGAAGGCTGCGGCACAAGCCAACCATGAACTCGGTGTACTGCCCGAGGATAAAATGAAGCTCATCGGACAAGTATGCGATGAGATTCTCGACGGCAAGCACGACGATCAGTTTCCTTTGGTAATCTGGCAAACTGGTTCTGGTACACAGAGCAATATGAATGCCAATGAGGTGATTGCCAACCGTGCACACGTGATTAAAGGCGGGAAGCTCGGAGAGGGTGAGCGCTTCATCCACCCGAATGATGACGTGAACAAGAGCCAGTCGAGCAACGATACTTTCCCTACAGGGATGCACATTGCTATTTACAAAAAGGTGGTAGAGCACACCATTCCTGCGGTAGAGCAATTGAAGAATACTTTTCAGGCGAAGTGCAATGCTTACCTCGACGTGGTGAAAATAGGCCGCACCCACCTGATGGATGCCACGCCGCTTACCCTCGGACAGGAATTTTCGGCTTACGTGGCCCAGCTCAACCACGCACTGCGCGCTTTGCGCAATACGCTGGAGCACCTCAGCGAACTCGCACTTGGCGGCACGGCTGTTGGAACAGGCATCAACACTCCAAAGGGATATTCAGTCCTCGTGGCAGCCAAAATCGCCGAGCTCACCGGCCATCCTTTCAAGACGGCTGAAAATAAATTTGAGGCCCTCGCCGCCCACGACGCTTTAGTGGAAACCCACGGCGCATTGAAGCAGCTGGCCGTATCGCTCAACAAGATTGCCAACGACATCCGCATGCTGGCTTCGGGCCCGCGCAGCGGAATTGGTGAGATCATCATCCCGGCCAATGAGCCAGGAAGTTCAATCATGCCCGGCAAGGTGAACCCCACGCAATGCGAGGCAATGACCATGGTATGCGCCCAGGTAATAGGCAATGACACTGCCGTATCTGTAGGTGGCATGCAAGGCCACTACCAGCTCAACGTGTTTAAGCCAGTAATGGCTGCCAACCTGCTGCAATCAGCGAGCCTTCTGGCCGATGCCTGCATCAGCTTCGATGAGCATTGCGCCCAGGGCATTGAGCCCAACCTGCCCTTTATCAAGCGCCACCTTGACAATTCGCTGATGCTTGTTACTGCACTCAACACCCACATCGGTTACGACAAAGCCGCGAAAATCGCCAAAACCGCCCACGAAAACGGCACCACTTTGAAAGAAGAAGCTGTAAATCTCGGTTACCTTACTGCTGATCAATTTGACGCTTGGGTGATTCCGATGGAGATGACGGGATTGAATCCAGATGGAAATTTGGGTTTTTGAGTTTTGGCCGCAGGGCTCAAGCCCAGCAGAGCGTTTAAATGAGAAGTTCAGCGTTACGAATTGAAACCAATAGTTCCGCAGCGCATTTGCCCTGTGGAAATTGACGCTTTCGGTCTACTCAACCTAACAGCGTCTGAAAAGATTCACTTAGGTTTGTAAAATGAACTCAAAGACATTCAGTTGCCGATCTAAGTCAGCCATAAGCACAATCCCAGCGCGACCCTGTGAGTTGCTTGCAGTGCTCATTGCGTGCATATTGTCCTGTGCGCCGCTTCAAGCGCAACACCCCGATGTGCACGAAGAGCCCTTTCACGTGCCACTCTACGAATGGGACTGCCTGCGCTTTCTCAACGTGCGCGCGAAGCCGGGCGATACCACCGCCTACCACGTGCACCGCAATCCAATCATCTACCTCACCATGGAAGGCGCAGAAGTGTGGCTCGATGATGTTGGCAAAGCACCGCGCGTGGTGCCACTGCCGGAAGGCTGGGTGGGCAGCGATGCTTATGGTGGCGGGGATACCTTGTTGCACCGATTTGCGGTGCGCGGTGAAAAGCAACTCCACATTCTCGCTGTTGAGATTACGGGTACTTGCAGCCTTAAAGTCGAAAAGCCCTTGACAGCACCTTTTTACAGCGACAACGGTTTCGAAGTGTATGCGATCGCATGGGAGGAATACGTGGGACGCGATTATTTCAAGCAGTTTCCTGCCATTGTACCGCCACAACCCATTACCCGTGAGGGATGGGTGAAATATTCAGCCGGGCACATCCTAAAGCCCGTGGCCGCAGACAGTCGGCATATGCATGCGCCAGGGGTAGAGGTACTGTGGGTGGTGCTACCAAAGTAATGGCTTGTCGCAGATACCCGCTTTTAGACTTGTAGCTACAACCCTTTCAAAAGGAGAATTGGCAAAGCAAATTTATGTACATATATTTGTACACAAATCGAATAATATATTTCATCCTATGCTCAGTACAACACTTTCAGATTTCAGAAAAGACATGAAGCGCTACTTTGAACGCGTTACCGATAATTTTGAAACGATCATTATCAATAGGGGCAAGGATAAAGGCGTTGTTATCATGTCACTGTCAGAGTACAGTGCTTTGGCTGCCACGCAGCACGAGCTTTCATCCAGAAAAAATGAGCAGCGGCTTGATGCAGCGATTCAAAAGCTGGAATCAGGTGAGTCCTTTCGTAAAGATTTGGATGATTAATGAAGCTCGTTTTCGTAGAAGAATCCTGGGAGGATTATTTGTTTTGGCAGAAAACAGATAAGAAAAAACTCAAACGCATCAATGATCTCATCAAAGCAATTGCACGTGAGGCTTATGAAGGTGTCGGTAAGCCTGAACCTCTCAAATATAAGTACTCAGGCTATTGGTCTCGGCGAATTGATGAAGAGCATCGCTTGGTTTATAAGGTTCGTGGCGATGAAATATTGATTGCAAAGTGCAGGTTTCATTATGATTGAGAGGGTTGTAATAAACTTTTGTCACATTTAAATTGAGGCCACATCCTAAAGCCAGTGGCAGCGGACGATCGGCATATGCATGCACCCGGGGTGGAGGTGCTGTGGGTGGTGCTTCCTCATTTGTAGTCTCTATCTTCTAGTCTCTAGCACAGCTAGTGGCTAGCAGCTAGAGACTAGCGACCCATCGCATAGGCTTTCCTTATCTAAAAAAGTCAACCTAAACGTACTTCGCATTCTTGCTCGCTTTCAAGTCGGTGACGATTTGCTTGATCTTTTGCTCCTCTTCCTTGGGGCATATTAGCAGCACATCGTCGGTATCCACAATAATATAGTCGTTGAGCCCCTGAACCACCACGAGTTTGTGCTCCGGCACGTGTACCATATTGTCCTGGCTGCCTTGCATCACCACATTTTTGCCAGTTAGGGCATTGTTGTGTTTGTCTTTCTTCACGTGGGTAAACAGGGAGCCCCAGGTACCGAGGTCGCTCCAGCCAAAATCGCTGAGCACCACATTCACATTCTCGGCTTTTTCCATAATGCCGTAGTCAATAGAGATGCTCTCGCACACGGAGTACACTTTTGCAATCTGCGCCTCCTCATCAGGGGTGTTGTAATAAGGGGTGATGCTTTCAAAGAGCTCATCGACTTCCGGTAGGTGGCGGCGAAAGGCAGAGAGTATTGCCGGAAGGGTCCAGACGAAAATTCCCGAATTCCAGTAGAAGTCGCCGCTCTTCAAAAATTCACGGGCCAGCTCGATATCAGGTTTTTCCGTAAAGGTTTTTACCCTGCGCACATTCTCTCTGCTGGCATTGGGCTCATCGGTAAATTGGATGTATCCATATCCCGTATCAGGGCGTGATGGTTTGATACCCAATGTTACAAGGTTTTGGGTGGTATGGGCCTGTTCGAGTGCGGTCTCAATGGTTTCCAAAAATGCGGCAGACTTGAGCACAAGGTGATCGCTCGGTGCCACAATAATCGCTGCCTCAGGATCGCGAAGCTTGATCTTGTGGTTGGCGTAAGCAATGCAGGGGGCAGTGTTGCGGCGGCTTGGCTCGAGCAGTACCTGATCCGCTTTTATTCCAGGCAGTTGCTCCAGCACCAATGATTTGTACTGTGCATTCGTGACGATGTAAATGTTCTCAGCAGGGCAAATGGCGAGAAAGCGCTCAAAAGTTTGCTGAATAAGCGTTTGGCCCGTACCGAGCACATCGTGAAATTGCTTAGGATTGGAGGTGCGGCTCATCGGCCAAAACCGGCTTCCGATGCCGCCGGCCATGATTACACAATAGTTTTTTGGATTGGGCATGGAATATTGTTTCAACCAAGGGTGCCACCATTTTTAAAATTTGACGACAGCCTGAGTGCGGTTTAATGGAGAATTGATCTTGTGCCTTTTGGCCGGGCAAAGGTAAGAAAAGGCAGGTGTCCGTGGCCCTGTTTCCCCTCTGCCAGGACGATCATATTGGAGAGCTGAGCCCATCCATTTATTTGCGCCAGCGCTCATGACTGTGAGGCCTGTTGTGGCAAAGGCTCAATGGTGGCCCGTCCCGATATGAGGTAATTTTTACCATCTCGAAGGCGCTTGCAGAGGAATCGTGTACGGCGTTTTTCCACCACCTCGTAGCACTCATCCCTAAACAAGAAATGGGCGCCAGTGGTGGTCGATTCAAGGAACACGACCTCTTGATCGTCGTGCAGGGCCATGGCTTTGTTGAGCGTAGGGCAGCTGCAGCTTGATGCCTTTGGTGAACTCAGGTGTTGCAACAGCGCCTCATGTATCTCAGCGGGAAAAACGCGCCCATTCACAAAAGGCTCAAGCATATCGGTGTACAATTGCTTCCACTCCTTCCCATGCGGAGCCACCTTGCGGCCGTATTTGCTGTAGCAGGCCAGGTGAGCAAATTCGTGCACCGTAGTGATTAGGAAAGCGTACGGATTTAAGTCGCCATTTACCGAAATGCGGCTGGGCATGCGCCGGTTTCCCGCCCGGAAGTCGCCCAGTTTGGACTGCCGCGGCCTTGCGACCACAAATTGTACGCTATGGCCTACGATCCATTCAGCGATGGTATCGGAGGTGCCTTCCGGCAAATAAGGGCCCAATGCCCGCGCAATTTCGGTTTTTTGTTTTAGCCCAGCCATGATATGTACTCCATGGGGTTATACGCATCAATATCCTGAGCCTCACTTGTCCACTTGGGGCAGGTATTACATTTTTTCTTTGGGTTTGGGCTGCAGCTTCCGCAAAATGCACCCACTGCGAGCAGCAAGGCGAGGCGGAGCAAATTTGTTTTTGTCCTCATGCAGGTCAAAGCTAATAAGGATGATTCAAAGTGAAAAATTAAATTTGTTCATGCCGACCATGGCAAAATTAGCATCTTTACACCCGCGAAGCCCAAAGAAACATTGAATACAGTATTCCACATCGGACGATATTTTTTACTGTTACCCCGCATTTTCAGCAAGCCTGAAAAGTGGTCAATTTATTGGCGACAGTTTGTAATTGAAGTAGATAAAATCGGCATCGGATCTATAGGACTCGTTTCCCTGATGTCTGTTTTCATCGGTGCGGTAATTGCTTTGCAGACCGCCTCTGCCATGGAAAGCCCACTGCTGCCAGCTTACACGGTAGGTTTTACCACCCGGCAATCGATAATCCTCGAATTGTCACCCACCATACTCTCACTTATTCTAGCGGGCAAGATTGGGTCCAACATCGCTTCTGAGATTGGCACGATGCGCGTGACTGAGCAGATTGATGCCTTGGAAATCATGGGTGTTAACAGTGCATCCTACCTGATGATGCCTAAGATTGCTGCAGGGGTTTTTATTTTTCCTTTTTTGATTTTGGTCAGTATGGCCCTGGGCATTTTTGGCGGATGGGCCATCTGTGTGGCTACAGGCGTGAGCTCTTCAAGCGAGTACATTTATGGAATACGCTTCGACTTCAGGGCATTTCACGTGGTGTACGCCCTGATCAAGTCTGTGGTATTTGCGTTTATCATCACCTCAGTAGCTTCTTACCACGGCTACTATGCCCGCGGCAGTGCCATTGAGGTGGGCCGCAGCAGTACACAAGCGGTGGTGTTCAGCAGCATTCTCATCATGATTTTCAACTACATTCTCACCCAACTGCTGCTCTTGTGATTGAGGTGGTCGACATCAATAAGACCTTTGGGGGGGAGCACGTTCTCAAAGGAATCAACTTCACTTTCGAAAGGGGTAAGGTCAATGTCATCATCGGACAAAGCGGCAGCGGCAAATCCGTTCTTGCCAAGTGCATGGTGGGCCTTCACCGCCCCGAAGTGGGCAGAGTACTATACGATGGCACCGATTTCGTGACCATGCCCATTGAGGAAAAGCGGGAAGTGCGACAGCATATCGGAATGCTCTTCCAGGCATCGGCCCTTTTTGACAACCTCACCGTGGAGGAAAACATCATGTTTCCCCTTACCATGTTTACCAACAATACTAAAGGCGAGATGCAAAAGCGCGCCGATGAGGTGCTGGAGCGCGTAAACCTCGAAGGAAAAAACAAACTCTTTCCCGCAGAGACCAGCGGTGGTATGCAGAAACGCATCGCCATAGCGCGTGCCATTGTTATGAAGCCGCGCTACTTGTACTGCGATGAGCCCAACTCAGGCCTCGACCCACTGACCTCTATTGTGATCGACAACCTTATCATGGAAATCACCAAGGAGATGGACATCACCACTGTGGTGATCACCCACGACATGAATTCAGTGATCGAAACGGGAGAGAACATTATGTTCATTTACAAAGGCGAAAAATGGTGGGAAGGTACCAAGGAAGAAATCATTACCACCGACAACCCCGAGATCAACGAATTCGTGTACGCTTCTGAGTTTATGAAAACGCTGAAGCAGCAG
>DAIRDH010000029.1:3601-18713 GCA_036796255.1 Cryomorphaceae bacterium | reverse complement strand
AACCCGGGTGCTCCGCAGCATTTGCAATGCTGCGGTTCATTCGCAATGCTGCGGTTCATTTACAATGCTGCGGCCATTTACACTGCTGTGAAGCTTTCAGCTCTGCCAACAGCCTTAATTGAGGCATAAGGGTGAATAAGGGTTTTTGACTTCAAGCCTCTACTTTGATGAGTGCACTATTAAACTCCGCGTAGTCACCCGCACGCATCTTTTTCCGCTTTTGCAATTCTATAGCGCCATTTACCTTCACCATTCCTTCCCCGATCACGGCGTGGGCTTCCCCACCGGAACCTACCACCCGTGTGAGCTTCAAGAGTTTGTCGAGTGCAATAAACTCGGTATCGTCTGATAGTTTGAAAATGTGTTGTTCCATGGGTGTTTTCTGTTGTGCGAAGATATGGCTAAGCTAGATTTCGGATGTCAATTATGCCAGCAGATCTTGATTTTTGCTTCAAACCAACATATAATCAATACATTGAATTTTATACCACATGGTATTATACCAAGTGGTATAAAATTCTGGAACTGATTTGATTCGAAAATTGTGAAAAGAACTTTGGTTGAGTTTCCTCTAGATCAGGGTGATCTTACTTTCCAATACAGTCATTAGCGCTTCTCCCTCCCCTTTCCACCTATACCGTTCATCCACACGCCTCCCCACCACCCAGCAAATGTCAGCCCCGTTGCACAGCACCCACACGCGCTGCTTTTCAGGCACGCTGAGCTTGAGTTCGGTGAGGAAGTCACTGAGCTTCTTGCTGCCGCGCATGCCGGAGGGCGTAAATCGGTCGCCGGGCTGCCAGCGCCTTAGGGTGAGGGGGAATTGCAGTTTTTCAATGGCGAGCAAGGCAATGTGCGGCCCCATGTCATCAGCAGGCGCGGCGCTTAAGCGCTGCCATCTCAGCGGGAATGGATGCTCTATTTGACCTTCCATTTCATGAAGTTCCAGAGGGGCAGGGCTGCTGCTTTCCCTTTCGGCAAAAATGATAGCATCACGGTCGCGCCAGGCATCGAGGGTGCTGCCTTCAGCCATTTTGCCGGAAGGACTGTCAGCGAGGGCGAGCACGGCAGCCATACCATCAGCGCCAAAGCCGAAGCTTTCGAAAAAGTACTTGGCAAGGGTGCTATTTTCACGCAAGTGTGCGAGCGCGCTGAGGGGCAATCTTTGCATATCCTCAGCCATGGGCTGTAGATTCGCTTCCGCAAAAAGGGCAGCGGCGGCCTCCATTTCAGCGTCAGCGGCTTGCAGGTGCTGAAGGCTGCGGGCTGCACTGTCGAGGGCTTGCGGATGGAGTTCGAGCAGGGTGGGAATCACCTGCTGACGGATGCGGTTGCGCAGGTATGCCTCACTCGCATTGCTGGCGTCTTCGCGCCAGGTGAGGCCCACACTTTTGGCGTAAGCCTCCAGATCTGTCCGCGAAAAATTGAGTAGTGGTCTCAGAATGTAGTCATTGCGCTCAGGGATGGAAGCCAAGCCTTTGAGGCCCGCTCCGCGGAGTAAGTTGATAAAGAAAGTTTCGAGCCGGTCGTTGAGGTGGTGGGCGGTGAGAAGGTAGTCGGCGCCGGTTTCGGCCATAAGGCTTTCGAACCAGTCGTAGCGCAATCGCCGGGCTTCGGCTTGCAGGCCATCCTTGAGGGCGGCCTTGTCGATGGGCAGGGCCTTGCTGTGGCAAGTGATGCCAAGGGCCCTGCACCGCGTTTCCACCAAGGCTTGGTCGGCATCGCTTTCGGCGCCGCGCAGCTTGAAGTTGGCGTGGGCCACGCTGATGTGCAGGTCGCTGTCATGGCAGAGCTGCAATAGAGATATGGAGTCGAGGCCGCCGCTCACAGCCAGCAGTAAGTGCTGCCCAGGCTTGACGCCGAGGCGCTTGCAGGCCGCCTCAAAGCCTTGCTTCCACTCCATGGTCGGCGAGGCTTGGGTTGAGCACTTCCATCAGCACGCGGGCTTTCAGGAGGCACTCTTCGTATTCTTTTTCGGGATCGGCGGCGCTGGTGAGGGCACTGCCTACGCTGAGGCTGAGGGCTTCCATCTCGTTGTGGTAGAGGAGGGAACGTATCACCACATTGAAGTCGAAATCGCCATTGGGATGCATTTTGCCAAAAGCGCCCGAGTAGAGTCCCCGCTTGAAATTCTCCTGCTGATCAATGAGTTTCATCGCGCTGAGCTTGGGTGCGCCGGTCATCGAACCCATGGGGAAGCAGGCCTTGATGGCATCCCAGGGGCCAAGCGTTTCATCCAATTTTGCACGGATGCTGCTGACCATGTGGTGCACCGTTTTGAAGCTATACACGCCAAAAAGTTCCTCCACTTGCACGCTGCCTCGGGCGGCCACGCGGCTGAGGTCATTGCGCACGAGGTCTACAATCATCACATTTTCAGACTGCTCCTTGGGGTCGTGCCGCAGGGCTTCTTTGAGCTGCGCGTCCATGAAGGGATCGCTGCTGCGGCGCGCCGTGCCTTTGATGGGCTGGGAGAGGAGCTCACCTCCCACATTTTTCAAAAAGCGTTCCGGCGATGCGCAAAGCAAATGGTGGTTGTCCACCCGCGCCAGCACGCTGAAGGGGGCTTCGCTGCGTTCCTGCAAGGATAAAAAAGCGCTGATGGGATCAAAATCAGGGGCTTTTCCGGCAAATTGCATGCAGTAGTTTACCTCGTAAATGTTGCCGAGCTGTATGTGCTCCATCAGGCGGCGGGCGCCATCAAGGTAATCCTCCCGGCTGCTGCGGGGTGCGAGGTGGATGGGTTTTGCATCGCTGCCATATACCTCATTTGGTCTTTCTGCGCAGTGCTTTAGCCTTTCGGCAAAATCGGCTATACGTGCAGCGTTATTTCCCGAAAGGGTGATGCTACCCGCCTCAGCTTTCAGCCAAATGTGCGGCTCGAAGAAGGCCGCTACGGGAAATTGCAAGGCGTCATCATTTCCGGAAACGGTAGGGAAGAGGTCGTTTTTAAGGTCGTAGCCCAGGTAGCCGGCAATGGGAGTTTGGCTCTCGGTGTGAAAGGCTTGCAATTTGGCGAAAGCCCCCTTTGGCTCCTCAAGCACGATGCGTCGGGAGGCACCAATGGCGCATTCAAAATGCTGCTTGTCGCTTACATAACAGGTATACCACTGCCCGGGAGCGCATGCCCGCAACACAGCTTCGAGCGAAGCTTCGGGAGCCATCGTGAGGGAATGCGTGTGGGCTGCTGCCATAGGTCAAAGAAAGGAAAAAATGTGCCTCAGAGGCGCTCCCTGATCATGCGATCGAGCGAAGCAATCCAAAGCGGATGGTCGTTGAGGCTGGGCACAAGGTCAACGGTTTCGCCGCCGAGCTCTTCAAAAATTTCCTGATACTCCTCGCCGATCTCGATGGTGGTTTCGAGGCAATCGGCTACGAAGGCAGGGGAGAAGGCGAGGAGCCGCTTGGCGCCTTTCTTGCCCCATTCTTCTACAATCTTGTCGCTGAAGGGTTCGAGCCACTTCTTGTCGAGGCGCGATTGGAAGCACACGGTGTAATCCTTTTCTGAAAGGCCAAGGCGCTCAGCCACAAGTCGCGTGGTGGCGTAGCAAGTGGCTTTGTAGCACCATCGGTTTTCGTCGTTGATCTCGCTCTCGCAGTCGTGGTTGTCGCAGCGGCGGTCTTCGTACACCTTGTCGACCTGGCGCACGGGCAGGCCGTGGTAGCTAAAGAGGATGTGGTCGTAGCTCTTGATGTCGAATTGCAGGGCGCGGTCTACCACGGTGTCAATGTAGCCCTTGTCGTCCCAATACTGGCTTATAATTTTGATCTCGGGAATCACGTACCAATTGCGGATCAACCGCATGGCCTTTTCCAGTGCCGAGCCGGTGCTGGCCGAGGCGTATTGCGGAAACATGGGCAGCACGATAATTTGGTCGTAGCCGGCCTTTTCCATGCGGGCGCACACCTCGTTGAGGCTGGGATTGCCGTAGCGCATGGCGAGTTCCACCGTCACGCTGTGGCCTTCCACATGGCCGAAGCGCTCGCGGAGCTGGTCGCGCACGATGTTGCCATATACGAGCAGGGGCGATACCCCGTCATTTTTGTCGAAGAGCTCTTTGTAAATCTTCGCCGACTTGGGTGCGCGGAAGGGCACGATGATGAGGTTCACCAGTATCATGCGCAGCACCGATGGGATGTCAATGACGCGTGGATCGTTGAGAAATTCAGAAAGGTACCTCCGCACGTCGCTGGTACGCGGACTGTCGGGGGTGCCGAGGTTGATGAGCAGTACGCCCGTTTTTTTGTTCATGGTCTCTTTAACAAAGTGAGGGCATCAGGGTTTTTGCCGATGCCTAAATATGCATCGCCCTATCAGCCGTAGCTGCCAAGGCTGCCTCTTTCACCGCCTCTGCGTAAGTGGGGTGGGCGTGGCTCATGCGGGCTATGTCTTCAGCGCTGGCGCGGTACTCCATGGCCACCACGGCCTCAGCGATGAGGTCGGCGGCGCGGGCGCCGATGATGTGGATGCCGAGTACTTCGTCGGTGGCTTTGTCGGCGAGTATTTTCACCAGGCCATAGATGTCGCCACTGGCGCGTGCGCGACCGAGCGCCCGCATGGGGAAGCTTCCGGTTTTGTACTCCGTGCTTTTTTCTTTCAGCTCTTCCTCTGTGTAGCCCACGCCGGCCACTTCGGGCCAGGTGTACACCACGTTGGGGATGAGGCGGTAGTTGATGTGGGGCTTTTGTCCGGCCATCACTTCGGCTACAAACACGCCTTCTTCTTCGGCCTTGTGGGCCAGCATGGCTCCGGCCACCACATCGCCGATGGCGTAGATGTGCGGTACGGAGGTGCGCAGGTGCTCATCGGTTTCGATTTGTCCTTTTTTATTGGGCGTTAAGCCAATGTTTTCGAGGCCCAGACCTTCGGTGTAGGGTTTGCGGCCTACCGATACAAGGCAGTATTCGGCTTCGAAAGTCACTTCTTCCTCCTTTGCGTTAAGCGCAGTCACTTTCACGCCCTCGCCGGTGTTTTCGACCTTTTGCACCTTGTGCTTGAAATTGAACTGCAGGCCTTCTTTCTTGAGTACTTTGAGCATCTCTTTGCTCATGCTGCTGTCCATGGTGGGGATAATGCGGTCCATGAATTCCACCACATTGATTTCGCTGCCAAGGCGGGCGTACACCGAGCCCAGCTCGAGACCTATCACCCCACCGCCGATTACGATCATCGATTTGGGCACTGCCGTGAGCTCAAGCGCTTCCGTACTGGTGATGATGCGCTTTTTGTCGGGCTCCATGCCGGGAAAATAGTTGGGCTTGGAGCCTGTAGCGATCACAATGTTTTTGCCGGTGATTTTCTCTTCACCATCTTCTTTGGTGATTTTCACCGTGTTTTTGTCCACAAAGCTGCCCAGGCCGTGGTATACGGTCACCTTGTTCTTGTCCATCAGGAAGTCAATGCCTTTGGTGGTTTGCTCCACCACTTCTTTTTTGCGCTTGATCATTTGTGGCATGTCTACCGCGAGCTTGTCGAGCTTGATGCCGTGCTCCTTGAAATTGTGCACAGCGTTGAAGTAGTGCTCCGAGCTATCGAGCAGTGCTTTGGAAGGTATGCAGCCCACGTTGAGGCAGGTGCCGCCCAGGGTCTTGTACTTTTCGATAATGGCCGTTTTGAAGCCAAGCTGGGCAGCGCGTATGGCGCATACATAACCTCCGGGACCGGAGCCTATCACTACTACGTCGTATGATTCCATGGATACAATTTTGTGGAACAGAATTTTCGGGTGCAAAGGTAAGAAATAGGGTGGTTTTTTTTAAAAAGTCACTAGTCGCTAGCCTCTAGTCGCTAGCATTGGTGACCTTACCTGATTTGTCTGAATTTCTGGACAACAGGCGCCAAGTGAACATACTGTAATCCTTTTTTTTTTAAACTTAATCTATGGCTTTCGCCCGCTGCTCCGCCAGTGAAGACCACATTGTATGCGCCGCCATTCATTTACTGCGACATTTCCACTTCCCGGGTATAGCACAAGTCAGTGAGCAGGTTTTGTGAATCAGGAGTGCCTGCATGTCAGGTAAGTACAAGAGGGAGAAAGGCATTGGTTGCTGCTGACTATGCATCTCTTGACCAATAGAAGACTGGACCTAAAAAAAAACCCCGCGGCAATTTTGCGGCGAGGTTTGAAACAAATGTTGGCTTTTCTTTAGAGAGGCCTCACACAGCGGCATGGTGCCGCCCGGTTGTTGAGCACAGTACTTTCAGCGTTCATGTCACCATAGCTGATGGTGTTTGAACCTGCCGAAAGGGTAAAGGTGCCTGCGTGAAACTGGTTGGGATTTTCGATATGTCCAACCCACCACAGGTGAGAAGCTTGGGCTAGGTCAAAGAAGCTGTAAGTGAAGCCTCCGGCTCCATCGTCCACCAGGTTCAGGCGGCCCCCTGGAAGGGCAGCAAAGCCACTCTCATTGTTGCCGGCGCCCGAGCCAAACCATAAGTCGCTATTGGCCTTGAGCTGATTGCTGTTCCAGTTTACACCTCCCGGAGCGGTATTGTTTACCATGAAGGAATAGTCGTCGCGGCGTGGGATGAACCATCCATCGGGACATACTCCTTGTACACGCGAGGTTGATGGAGCCTGCCCTTGCGTAACAGCTGTGAGGTCGTACATATTTCCATAAATGCCGCAATTTTCATCATCTTCATCATAACACACCACCAGGCCCTGGGCTGATGAACTTCTGAGGTTTTCACTCATCCATTCCAGCTCACCAATCACTACTGTGCTGTAGGTATTGCCCTCTGCATCCTTAACTGTGCCAGTGTTCGGAGTGGGATCTTCAGTTTCTTCAGTGGGTCCATCGTCCTGGTCATCCTCATCACAGGCAGTAAACATAAATGACATTGCAATTGCGAGACCATACACCCCAATTCTTTCGTAAAACTTCATATTTTGAGTTTAATCGGTTAAAAAAAAGGGCGCAAATCTATCAAAAGCTGACGTTTATGGGCAAAAAATGAACAAAAAGGGCTTATTTATTGCTTTTTCCCGTCAAAAATCGAATTGCGGTTAAATTTTGGAGAACCTTTCAACCATACCTTCAAAAGGCGTATTGAAAAAGAGCATTGGACTGACCAACCTTAGCTCTCCTCCATACGTTTTACCCGCCATTTCACCGCTTTCGCAAAGAGATAGGGAGATTCAATATTCGCTTGGTAAGGATCAAAGTCTTTGAAAATTTTCTGCAAATCGGGGTAGATGTCAATGGGCGTTCGGTGCAGGCGAAATTGCACCAGGGCATTGTAGACCGGGATGCCGCCAATATCTTCAGGTGGGCAGGCCATGGCACCTGCTCGGCATATGGGCAAAGTATCGAAAGTAGATTGGGGACGCCCGCTGTATGACTTCACTGTGATTTCGTGTAGCCAGCTGTCGCCAAAATCGTAGAGGTAGGTAAAGGTATCGCCTACTTTGAGGCCGAGTTCGCGCAGCTTGGTATTGTGGGTGTTGAGCCCCTCATCCTCGCCCACCACCGACATGGGTGGGGTGTAAGGCATCTCATACCGCTGGCCTGAGATCTCAAATTCGTAGAGGTGATGCGACTCCCAGCCCATGGCCACCTGTATGCAGGCGTGCAGCTCATGCAGCGTCATGGTGTGCTGCACTTCCACAATACGCCAAACGGGGATGTGTGCGTGGACCAGCTGAATTTCGAGAAACAAAAATTTAGGTTGTTTGATCATGGGGCGCCTGGGATTTCGGATCAATTAAAGGCGGAAATTAGAGAAATTAAGAGTGATATAAAAACCCATTCGGATGAAAGCGCTCTTCAACTTTCTTTCCTACTTACTAAAAAAGAGGTGTTACTGACCACATGGGCACAAGGCAGGTGGTGCCTTTTTAAGAACACGAAAAATGTAGTCTTTCCATAATAATGTAATTCAATAGGATAAGCTATTGATTGTGCGTTTTTTTAAAAAAACTACCCCCCCCCATGACCCTTTTCCACCCCAACTGGCACGTATTGATTTGAGCGGCACAAAGTGGCTGCAGCAAACAAAACAAATTAACCAACCTACATTACCATGGAAAAGAAAAAATTCCTTTCGATTCTGGCTCTATTTGCACTTCTAACAGCGGGCTTACATGCACAAACCTCCATTATCCTCACCCCGGAAATTGGAATCCACTCCTCCAAATCAACCCCCACCGGCGACCTTGACATCAGTGAAGCTTTTCAAGGTGCAAGCGTCAACTACTCCGGTATTTTCTCCTACCAGGGAGGGATCGGGGTTGGGATTCAATTCGCTGAAAACTGGGGATTGCTCACAGGACTCAAATTCAACCAAAAAGGCGGAAAAGTTACCGTAGAAACGAGAGATCCCAACAACCAATTCGTCATCATACTGGACGATGGCGTACAAAGGCTGGACGTGGGCGAAATCTCTGAAACCACAAGACACAATTGGCTCTCTATTCCTATCCTGGCCCGCGGTCAGTTTGGCGGTGCATTGAAGGTGGGTCTCGCCATCGGCCCACAATTCAACATGGGCATCGGAAAGTACAAGACAACCACGGAATTCAACCTGGAGAATACCAACGTCAACGACCGGGAAGAAAACCTCGATTTTGGCGAAAGCACTACCAACCTGCTCAAGAAAAGCCATGTGAGCCTCTTGATCTTGCCCTACGTATCCTACGACCTCAATCCCAAAAGCAGCCTGCGCTTCAGCCTGATGTTTGAAAGTGGCGCCAATATGGTCAATGACAATTTTGTGGTGGCCACCAACAACGGCACCAGAAATGTAAACGGAACCATCACCAACAGGCAGCTGGGTATCATGCTGAGCTATGAGTACCGCTTCGACCTGAATGTAGGGGTGAAATATTGAGCTTCCACCAGGATGTTTGGACAGGCTCAGCATCATTTGCGGAAGCGATCCTCTGAGGCATTCACAAAAACACACCGAGATGAAACTTTGCAGAAATTGCAGAACGATCAATACCGAAAATGCAATGGCTTGCGCCAAATGCAAAATGAGGGACCAACTCGTGGACTACAACCCCGATAAAACAAGGGAGTGGAAAGAGTCCATGCAAGACCAAAACAATGTGAAACAATTGTACAACGTCTGCAAGAATTGCGGCACGCCCGACTACGGAAAAGGCAAAACCTGCGAGCGCTGCCACTTCCCCCTCAGCGTAAGCCAAAGGGACCGGAATAGCAACAGCAACAGCCGTACAGCGATATAACTGACCCCATGAAAAACAGAAATGTAGAATTTTTCAACCTGTCATTCCTCGACCTTCTCTCGGGTGCCCTGGCAGCGGTGATCTTCCTGTTCATCATCGTTCCCAAAGGCGACTACACCATTACCGACAATCCCGTGATGGTAACCTACGACACCCTTGAGCAGAAGTTTTACGGCTTCATGCCCGACTCGCTCATGGGCAAGCAGCCCGGCGATACACTCCTCGCAATCATCAGCGGGTTTGAAAAGCGAAGCGAAGGAATTGCCGAACAGCCTGAACAGGCCGAGCCCCAAACTCCGAGGGAAGTGCGTCCGCGCACACCGAGATCAGCCCGTGAAACTGTGGAAGAGAAAACGGAAAAAACGGAAGAGCCCAAAGAGGAAAAAAGCGAACGCCAGCAGCCCATTGTCGAGCCGCCAAAACTCGTAGGCTCCAGGCCCGACGTGCCCTGCAAGCTTTCAATTGAAATGCGCTGGGCAAGCAAGAAGGACAATATCGACCTCTATGTGTGCAAGGACGGCGACTGCGTATTTGGCGGAAAGCGCTACCGCGACTTTATAGGCTACTGGGACAGCGGCAAGGCGCGCACCAGTATATTCGGTGGCGATGTGAGGACCAATCAGGAGGCTGTACGCCAATTTGATGAAATCATTCCCGGCACCTACGAAATTCTGGCCCAATACAAGGATTCAAGCGACCCTAAATCCGACCTTCCCATACGCCTCCAGGTGTACACCGTCAATGATGATGGGGTGGAAAGGGGAAAGGAACATTACTTTAAACTCAATATTCACCCCACGGAGCGCACGAAAATTGCAACAGTTACAGTGGGAGCCAATGGCGAACTCGACTTCAAAACTTTCAAATAACATTCAAAAAACATAATCATGACTTTAAAAACAAACCTGGAATCGATGCAGCAAAAAACGCTGATCCGCATCGGAATAAGCATAGGCGGTGCTGCAATACTCTGGCTGCTGCTCATTGTGCTGGCCAACCTCATGTCAAGACAGCCCGCAATAAACCGCGTGCTTACCCTGCTCGGCGGTTCATCGCTCGGCTACATCCAGTTCATCTGCTATGCCATCAGCATTTTTGCCTTGCTGCAGCTGCGCGAAATGAGCACCTACATCAAGAACCAGTTCAAAGGTTTCGAGCTCAAACTGCTTCCCGAAGAAGACCAACTGATCCTCACCCCCGAAGAGGTGGCCGACATCAAGCTCAGCGTGATCGAAATTGAAAAACGCGGCGTGATCTACCTCATCACCCGCTTCATCAAGCACGCCTGCACCCAGTACCGAAACAACCAGTCCATTCCCGAAACCATGCAGATCCTCGACGGGCAAATCGGCAACTCCAAAGAAGAAATGGACGGCAACCTCAACATGGTGCGCTTCCTCATCAGCAGCGTGATGTCGGTGGGATTCATCGGCACCATCATCGGCCTGACCGCCGCCATTGGCAATGCCCACCTTGCCAAGACCGAAAACGGACTCTCCATCCTCACCTCTTACCTCTCAGTGGCTTTTGATACCACGCTCGTCGCACTGCTGCTGGGGCTTATCCTCAACTACTTCTACCAAAAGTACCTGGAGCGCATGGACGTGTTTTACGCCCAAAGCAAAAGCTACGTGATGGACAACCTCGTAAGCCGAATTTACCGGCACGCGCAGGATTGATGGTCTTTAAAGTGCGGCTTCAAGCCACTCGCATTCGTGGACTTTCAATATATTGTTCACATTCCAGGAATTCTCCGATAGATTATTAACCAGACTAAAGTAGTCTGCAGACACACTCCCATATGAACCTCAACCATATGATGGTAAGCGAAACCGGACTGCGCCGAACCAACAACGAAGATGCCGTGCTCTTTATGAAGCCCGATAAGCCCTGGCTGGCCCAGTCGCTGGGCACCCTCGCAGTGGTGTCGGACGGTATGGGCGGCTACGAAAGGGGTGAGAAAGCCTCGGCCATGGTGGTGGAAGTGCTCAGCAAAGACTACTTTCAGGGCATGGGCCAGCCGGCCGAGAAGTTGCGGCAGGCCGCCATCAAGGCCAACAATGCTGTGGCCATCGAGGCGAGGGCAGCATCCATCAGGATGGGAGCCACCTGCACGGCCGTGGTGGTACTTGAAGACTTCCTCCACTTTATGCACATTGGCGACAGCCGCGCCTACCTGCTCACCGGTGGAGCGCTGAAGCAAATGACGCTCGACCACACTGCCGCCAATGAAATGGCCAACTCAGGGGTGATGCGCCACTCCGACCAAACCATGCTCTTCAACCCCCACGCACTCACGCGCGCCATGGGTGTAGAGCTCTCGGGCAGCTGCCAGGCCGACGTATTTTCCGTAAGGAACCAACTCCAAAAGGGCGACCGCATACTGCTCTGCTCCGATGGACTCTTCCTCCATGTGAAAGATGCCGAACTGGAAGAGATACTGCTACAGAAAAAGCCGCTCAAAGACATCACCGACCAATTGGTAAAGCTGGTGCTGCAAAGGGGCGCGCTCGACAATTTTTCATTTATCATCATTGAAAATGAGTAGTGTGCCGGACAGTATGAAAGAATTTGAATCACAACCAAGGCATGGGGCCCACCGGCACTGTGCAATAAAAACAACCACATTTTAAACCACGCGGAATGGATACAGCGGACAGAGCCTCAGTAACAGTACTGCTCAAAGACTGGAAAAATGGCAATGAAGAGGCCATGGGCAAAGTCATGGGCATGGTCTATGACCAGCTCAAGGTGATGGCCCACCGCTACACCATCCGCGAAAGGGCCGACAATACCCTCAATACCACAGGTCTGGTGCACGATGCCTACTTGAAAATCATTGGTCAAAACAACCGCGATTACCAAAACCGGGCGCATTTCTACGCCATCGTATCCACCTGCATGCGCCGCGTGATACTCGAAGTGGCCCGCTCCCGCAATGCCCACAAGCGCGGCAATGGGGCACAGAAAGTAAAGCTCGAAGACCATTTCCTGATCTCTGAAGCCGACGCCGATCAAATCCTCAACATCAACGATGCCCTTGAAAAGCTCGCGGAATTTGATTGCCGACTGGCGGAGATCGTGGAATACCGTTATTTCGGCGGGATGAAAATGGAAGAAATCGCCGAGGCCCTGGAATGCTCCCTGAGCACAGTGAAGCGCGACTGGCGCATGGCCAAGGTATGGTTGCAAACTGAACTTAGCGAGCGATGAGCGCTTCCGCAAATATAGCCCGAACTTAAATTATAGCCGTGGACAAAGCCATTTGGATAGCTGTAAAAGGGTACTATGCGAAGGTGCTGGACATGCCCGAAGCAGAGCAGGATGCCTTTTTGCGAAAGCTGGAAACGGAGGAACCCGAAGCTGCGGAATTGCTGAAGTCGCTGCTGAAAGAAGGTGATACCGATCCGGCCCTCGAAAGCCCGGCCATGAGCAAAATCCAGGAATCGCAGGAGGCACCCGAGATGATTGGCCAGCAAATTGGCAAGTACAAGCTCACCTACCTCATCGGCATTGGCGGCATGGGCCGCGTGTACCTGGCCGACCGCATGGACCTCGAAGCCCACCAGCAGGTGGCCATCAAGATCATCAGCGCAGGCTTCCTCACCGACATTTACAAGAAGCGCTTCGACCGGGAGCGCAAAATACTCTCCCGCCTCAACCACCCCCACATCACGCGCATTTACGACGGTGGCATCTCCGAGGCCGGCACGCCTTACATCATCATGGAGTACGTAGAGGGCAAGCCGCTGCTGGAATATGTTTCGGACAACAAGCTCTCGCTCGAGAAACGCCTCGAACTCTTTCTGGACCTTTGCAGCGCCGTGGACTATGCCCACCGCAACTTTGTGATGCACCGCGACCTGAAGCCGGGCAACATCCTCGTGACCAATTATGGCATCGTAAAGGTGATCGATTTTGGCATTGCCAAGATTCTGGAAGACGACTCGGACGAGGAAGACCTCACCATCATGGGCTACATTCCGCTCACGCCCGCCTATGCAAGTCCCGAGCAGTTGAAAGGGCAGCCGCTCACCGTGGCTTCCGACATTTATTCCCTCGGGGTAATTCTCTATGAACTCCTTACGGGAAATAAACCTTTTCCGGGAAGTACCCGGTCAAACATTGGCCTCACCGAGCGCATAAGCCACACCGCTGCAGCCGAAAAGCCAAGCACGCAAATAGATCCCTCCATCACCACCGACCTCGCCGCATGGCAAAAGAGCATCAAAGGCGACATTGACAACATCGTGCTCAAGGCGCTGAAGGAGTCGCTCAGCGAGCGCTACATCAGTGCAGCACAGCTCGCAGATGACATCAGGAGATACCAGAACAATTACCCTGTGCTTGCAAGGCCCGACAGCCTCGGCTACCGATTCAGGAAATACGCGAAGCGCAACAGCGCCCTTGTTGCACTCGGCGTGCTACTGGTGCTCATCTTATCAGCGGGGGTGGGCGCTACCCTATGGCAGGCGCGCAAGGCGGCCATCAACCGCGACCAGGCACAACGCGAAGCCGCAAAAGCAATCCAGATTACACAGTTTATCACCAACCTCTTTGACTATACCGATCCCGATCAAACGGTTGGCAAAGTGCTCACTTCTGAAAATCTGCTCGCCCGGGGCACTGAGAAACTTGCCGAACTCGATGGGCAGCCATCCCTGCAGGCAGAGATGTACCGCATCATTGGCGACCTGTACAGAAAGCAGAATTTCTACGAACAGGCTGAGGAGCACCTCTTTCACTCCCTCCGACTCTCAGAGAGCGTATATGGTCCGGATCATTTGGAAGTGGCCAAAACCAAGCTCGCCCTTGCTGAATTGTATGCCATTCAAAACATGACCGAACAGGCCCTTGCGATGAGCCTTGAAGCCGCACCCATTTTCGAAAAGACCTTGGGCCAGCGCAGCTACCAATACGTCAAGTGCCTCAACTATGAGGGCCGTGCACAAACCCAGCTGGGCGATTTCTCAAAAGCACTGGACATCCTGCTGAGGGCACAAACCCTGGCCGAAACCTGGACCAATCCCACCGAGGAGCAAAGCGTAGCACTCACCAGCATTTACAACGACATTGCCGGCGCCTACAACCGGGGCGACAATTACCCCGAATACAACCGATGGCTGTTCAAGGCGCTCAAAGAAATATTCCGAACCAAGGGTGAGGTAAACCAGAATGTTGCCGCACTCTATACCAACATCGGGCAGAGCTATTACATGCAGGACCAGTACGATTCGGCCACATACTTCAGTCTTAAAGCATTGAGCATTGCCGACGAGGTATATGCCGGAAAGGCCAACAACCGCTCGCAGTTTGCACATTGCTCACTGGCCAAAACCCTCATCGCGACAGGCGAGCACGATGAAGCGCTTGAGCATGCCAATCAGTGTTATACGATGGCAGCGGAAATTAATGGCGAGGTGCATCCCGCTACTGCCCGCGGTCTCGGGGTACTTGGTGATGTGTACATTGCCATGAACGACCTGGAAAATGCCGACCTCTACCGCTCCAAATCGACCGCGTTGTACGAGGAGTTTTACGAAGGTGAGCACCCCATGCTCGCCTGGCAATACTGGGACGAAGCCGACCGCCACTTCAGGCGGGGCAACCTAAAAAAAGCCATCGAATTCAAGCGCAAGTGCATCGACATGTACCTGCTCACCATGCCCGACGCCCAAATGGACATCGCCGAGGCAAGGCATATCCTCGCCAGCTTTTTGATGGCTGCCGACTCCATAGACCAGGCCCCGCCGCTGCTCGAAGCATCCCTACAGGTGTACAGCGAAAACCTCGGAACAGAAGACGAGCGCACCCAGGCCGTTCTCGCCGATCTCGTGGAAGCCTATGAAGCGTTGGACAGGGGAGAGGAGGCTTTGGATTATAGGAAGTTGCTGGCTTCGAGTCGCTAGTTTTTAGCC
>DAIRDH010000029.1:0-3501 GCA_036796255.1 Cryomorphaceae bacterium | reverse complement strand
TAGCCACTAGCCGCAAGCCGCTAGCTTCTAGCTGGTAGCTGCTAGTTTCTGACTGCTGGCAGTGGGTGGCTGGCTTGGCTGAGCGATTCTCAATGCATGCCCCTTGAATATAAGTCCGCAGCTGTACCTGGCACTCCTTACCATATTCGGAAGGTGAAGTACTTGTCAGCTAGCGGCTAGTGACTAGCGGCTAGAGACTCCATAAATCAATTCGCAACTACACCATTCCGTTTTTTTTATTTATTTAAAGGCGGATATTAAACACATGATATGAAACAGATGAAACACTCCTTCCTGGCCGGACTGCTTTTTACAGCAATGGCATCGATGACCTTGACCACGGCTACAGCCCAGTCTGAGGACTACAACCGCTTTATGGAAAACCAGTTTTATGGCAACCGGGTCAAGTTGGGCTCCGTTTTGCTCAATGGGGCATTTCAGCGCACCAGTTCCAACCAGGACGATCTGGACGGGGTTACAGGTACCTTGGGTATTGGAATCGGGGTAGGGCTGAATGAAAATGTAGTTTTTGCAATTGGTTACCAGCGTGAGCGGGAAAGATTGCTTTTGCAAGACATCAATAATCAATTTATTTTTGGGCTCTCGACTGTCAATACTTTTCAGGCCGGGTTTCGATTTTTGCCAAACACCATCGGTGGCTTTGTACAACCCTATCTCGGGGCCGATTTTGTGGCCTTACGTTTTGACGAGCGCGGCCAACCTGGTGATGAACCACTTTTTGAACAGCGCAATGCCGGCGCCAATTTCCCCGTGGGAGTTATATTCTGGATATCGACATTTATGTCTGTAAACCTCGAGTTGGTCAATTTTTCCATGCTGGGCGGTTTAGGCGAAGATGTATCCTTCAACCCGATATTCAACGCCGAGCTGCGCCTGTTGAACCCCACATTTGGCCTAAGCTTTTTGCTGAATGGGAAGAAGCCTGTGAGGTAGATTTGAATACGCTGCATAATCCTGTAAATCCGCACTAAATATACATTTTTGAGGGTGTAACCTGAAATTGTAGTAGTACATGAAAGGTTCAATCCAAGCCTTCAAAATTCCACGCATACCGTTACAACTTATCCACCCACTTTATTACATTTACCCACCGATGAATCAATAAACAAACAACCCTCAACCACCATGAAACAGATTATTGCCAAAACGCCATCTCTTTGCGCAGCAGGGCTATGCCTCGCCATGCTTGGCTGCACATCACCGCAACCCGAACCCGACCCCGCTGCTATCGACCAGGAAGTATCCCGGGGCATAAACCAAGCGCCTCCGGCGTATTTGAATAGCTTAGCCGGCATAGCTTCTGCACCGCGAAACGACGTGGAAACCGCCGCGGCCATCACCGCATTTCAAACTGCATATGGCAATTCATTCCCGGAGCTGAAAGTCGCCCTGCAAACCGGATTGCATACCCTGCTGCAGTCCAATCCAAACACGCCTTACGATGGACTTGTATTCCATTACGGCCTTAGCAACGACCAGAAAACCATCCTCTACATCATAGGGCCGGGAGTACAAGACCCTGCGACTGAATACTTCACCGCCGGGCCATTTCCCTCAGGAGCCAATGGCCAAAGCACTGCCCACTACCTCCTGCTCGACGCGGCAGCGCCCAATGCCGCCTTCAGGCCAATCGATGATGCGGAATACTGCCGCCTGACCGACAACTACTACCAGAATATGACAATGACCATGGGTGGTCAAACGAATCCCATCCGAAACGACCCTGACCATCCCTACCTGGTATACCACCAGGGGTCTGAGCTCAACCAGTTTTACCTGGACAATACAGGCCTCAATCCCACCCACCTGCACATCGCCCACGGCGCTGACAACCGCAATCCTGCGGCAACCAAGTACCACATGCCATACCTCATGTTTGGGGACGGTACAGCCCCATTTCCACTGGCGGGCGACAGCAATCCAACCTATCTCAGTAAGGCCCTCGACGTAGGCCACCTCTGCCCACCCTTCTGTGGTAAAGAAGAACTGCCTGCTGAAAGATGCAATTAAACCCGTAGCCAGCGATTGGAACTCGTCGATAGCATTCGCCTCCCTACGGCCATCTGCCTGCTAGCAGCCCTCATTTTGGCTGCATATTTACCCCGATTGACCAGGCCTGAGCGGTGGATAGTTTTCGTGTTGATCTTCACTTGTATCGCGGATGTAATCGCCAGTATCGTTGGTGCGCGCGGAGTACCTAATGGGGACATTTACAACGTCTCAGCCCCGGTTTCAAAGCTGGTTACCCTCGGCATATACATCGCCACATTACAGACCAAAGCCATGCGTAAGTATTTCATATTGGGTATGCTGCCCATCTTTGCTTTAAGTGCATGGGGATACATCAGGCCTGGGAATCTGGGAGATTTCCACAACGATGTCTACATCATTTCAGGATTTGTAATATCCATATTGTCTTACCTCTACATGCGTCAGTTCATCCTCCACCGCTCCAATCCGTTCACCTCCCTGTTCTGGTTCAGTTTCGCCAATTTGATTTACTACTCCCTGATGGTGTCTTCCATGAGTGCCAGTTATGCGGCGCTTTCATTCTCAAACCTTTTCGCCGGACAAATCCTTTTGGGAAACGACATCGCCTACAGCCTCTGGTCCTGCCTTATAACCTTCGGAATCATATGGAACAAGAAAAAGATTTAATCACCTACATCGTCCTCTCTTCCTCGGCCGTGGTGCTGCTGCTCGCGGTGGTCATCTTTGATGTTTTTCTGCTGTACCGCAAAAGAAAAAAAGTCGCCGACCAGGAAATCGAAATCCAACAGCGCAAAGTGGACGAACTCCTCCGCAAGCAGGAAGTCGAGACCGTAAGCGCCATGCTCAAAGGACAAAACTCAGAGCGCCGCCGCATCTCCCAGGAGCTCCACGACCGCCTCGGTGGCATCCTGTTTGCCGCAAAGCTCTACAACGACACCATCGAAATCAAGCTCACCGAAATCAAGCGGGAGCAGGAAATAGGATTCGACAACCTGAGCGGCCTGCTCGATGAAGCCATGAGCGAGGTGCGCCGCATCTCCCACGACCTCTACCACAGCTCCCTGGCCAAATTTGGCTATGCCGTGGCCCTTAAGCAGCTCATCAGCGCCATCGAAGCCAGCAACACCGTCAAGATCAAATTTGCTGTAAGCGGCCCCCTCGACGCCGCAGATGAGGCCATCCAGCAAGAGCTCTATGCCCTCACCCAGGAGATGCTCAGCAACACCCTCAAGCACGCCGAAGCCAGCCTCATTGAGATCAGCGCCGAGGTGGGCCGCGAAATCCATTTCAGCTTCCGCGACAATGGCAAAGGCTTTGACAGCCAAAAGAAATCAGATGGCATAGGCCTCGCCAACATCCGCCAGCGCGCCGAAAAACTCAACGCCAGCCTCAGCTTCAGCAGCAGCCCCGGCGAGGGCACGGGCTACGAGCTTGCTATTCCTTTATCTTAAAAATTCGCAGATTTTCCCGCCCCGTGCAGAGGCGATT
>DAIRDH010000028.1:0-42604 GCA_036796255.1 Cryomorphaceae bacterium | reverse complement strand
GTACCTATGTTAAGGTGCGGCTTGGAGCGGTCGAATGTTTCTTTAGCCATAGCTAGGAAATTTAAGTGGTTATTTTGTTCTTTATATCAAGTTGCAATAGTGCCGTAGTTGAGCCAATGACGGGAATTGAACCCGTGACCTCTTCCTTACCAAGGAAGCGCTCTACCCCTGAGCTACATCGGCTTAAAAAAAGTCGAGCGGGAGACGAGATTCGAACTCGCGACATTTAGCTTGGAAGGCTAATGCTCTACCAACTGAGCTACTCCCGCTTGTAATTAAGTGGAAAATAAAAGTGGGGAAAGCAGGATTCGAACCTACGAAGCCGTTGGCAACAGATTTACAGTCTGTCCTCGTTGACCGCTTGAGTATTTCCCCAATTTAGTTTCCAAGTGAGCCGATGGAGGGACTCGAACCCACGACCTGCTGATTACAAATCAGCTGCTCTAGCCAGCTGAGCTACATCGGCACTAAATTAATATCAAAAAAGAACGTGTCGGACACGATGTCCTACCTTTTCGTAAAAGGTCTGCAAATGTATAAAAGTTTTCCGTTGAAAATGAAGCTTTATGAAAAATTCTCAACACCCCTGCTATTTGACAACATGATCGTTGAAGGGAAAAAGCATAACTTACTTATTTTCATTTTTTTACACAATTTGATAGACAATCTGTACCATCTTCAATTTCCGCCTAAATCTCGCTTAAATGGTATTGGCACACTACAGCTTTCCAGCGGTGTTGTCATTTTTTGATAAAGCGATGCGGTGATTTCAATCAAAAGGAAGCCTTTGAGAATACGGTCATTTCCGAAAGGCTGGCTTGACAATATTTCGTTGAAGGAAGCTTGGATCTGGCTGGTATAAACTAAAAACGCCACCTGGCGGTGGCGTTCAACTATTTGAAAATTTAAATTGGCTTATGCAGCCATCATTTGTTTGCCTTTGGCTTTCCTGATTTGCCTCCGCAATGCCTCGACCACTTTATCAGTAGCCTCTTCGAATGAGGGCGATTGCCTTTTGGCAAAAAGCTCCTTACCGGGGATGTTGATTTTAATTTCAGTGATTTTGTTGCCTTCTTCGTGGTTCTTGTCGAGCTTTAGAAAGACTTCCGCACTGATCAGCTTGTCGTGAAAGTTCTCTAATTTGCCCAATTTTGACTTGATGAAGTCGATGAGTTTGCCATCCGCTTTGAATTGGATGGAATGAACACTAATTTGCATAGTCGTTCAGGTTTTAGGTTAATAAATATGCTCAGCCTTTTGGATGGGCTTTGCGGTGAACTTCTTTCAGCTGCTCGATACTATTGTGCGTGTAAACTTGAGTTGCCGCGAGAGAAGCATGGCCTAGCAACTCTTTGATGGCATTCAGGTCAGCCCCCCTGTTGAGCATATGGGTTGCAAAGGTGTGTCTCAACACGTGGGGACTCTTTTTTTGGAGCGAACTGACCTGGCCAATGTAGTGATTAACCAAACGGTATACAAGTTTTGGATAGAGTTTTACACCCTTGCCAGTTAAAAAAAAACAGGCAGGATTTTTGATGTCTGCCAGCTCAATACGGGAATTCAAATACATAGACAATACATGGAGCACTGACTGACTTACGGGCACCATTCGTTCCTTGTTTCGCTTCCCAAGCACCTTTATTGTCCCGTGCTGAAAATCAACCGAAGAAATTTTTAAATCGATCAATTCAGCTGAGCGCATGCCGGTATGATAAAACAATTCGAGCACTGCCCGATCCCTAATACCCTCGTATGAATCAGGAAAAATCTGAACTGGAATGAGGCCGTCCATTTGCTCCTCCTCAAGATTTATTGGCAAGCGCTTGGATGCTTTCGGCACTGAAACACCTTTGGCCGGATTGAGTGGCAAGCCGTGAAACTTCATCATCCACTTGAAGTATGCCTTGGCCGCACTCATTTTTCTGGCAATAGACCTCGATGACAGTCCCTCCCCCATCAGCGCAGCCACCCATGACCGTATATGCACAGATTCTACCTCTTGCATATCGTTAATGTCGAGACTCAGCTCCAGGTAATCCCTGAGCTGCACCAGATCAGACTCATAGGCTTTGACCGTATGAAGGCTGTAACGCTTTTCGTAAAGAAGGTAATCGAGGAATTTTTGGAGCATAAAAAAGCAGGATTAAAATCCTGCTCTAAATATGGGGTTTTTGGAGGGTTTATTCCTCCATTGCGCGCATTTTATTTGCGTAAACTGCCTTCAACTTCTGTTGGCGGTTTATCACAGAAGGTTTGATAAATTGCTGACGCGAACGTAATTCTTTAATTACACCTGTGCGGTCAAACTTCTTTTTAAACTTTTTAAGGGCTCTTTCGATGTTTTCGCCTTCTTTTACAGGAACAATTAGCATATTATTTATCTCCTTTTATTTTTGAGAGCGCAAATATAGGTAATATTCGAGATTTTCAAACTACTCAGTGAGAATTTTTCTCGAAATCACCAATTTTTGAATTTCGCTGGTGCCTTCTCCAATGGTGCAAAGCTTGCTATCGCGGTAAAACTTCTCTACAGGAAAATCTTTGGTGTAGCCGTAGCCTCCAAATATCTGCACAGCATCAGTAGCGATGCGCACACAAGCTTCGCTCGCGTAATACTTGGCCATAGCCGAAATCTTGGTCACTTCCTTGCCGCGATTTTTAAAGTCAGCTGCTTGCAGAGTGAGCAATTCTGAGACTTCAATATCGGTTGCCATGTCGGCAAGTTTGAAAGAGATGGCCTGAAACTGCGAAATAGGCTTACCAAATTGCTCGCGCTCCTTGCTGTATTTCAATGCTGCATCGTAAGCGCCTTTGGCAATGCCTACCGAGAGGGCTGCTATGGAAATACGTCCACCGTCGAGTACTTTCATGGCTTGAATAAAGCCTTCGCCAACTTCTCCGAGCACATTGGCTGCGGGTACGCGGCAATCTTCAAAAATCAATTCAGCGGTTTCGCTGGCGCGCATGCCCAGCTTGTTTTCTTTATTGCCCGCTTTGAAACCTGGTGTTCCACGCTCTACTACAATTGCAGTAATGCCGCGCGTGTCGAGCAGGTCGCCAGTGCGCACCAGCACCACAGCTACGTCGCCGCTGATGCCGTGAGTGATCCAGTTCTTTGTGCCATTGAGTACATAGTGGTCGCCATCTTTTACAGCAGTGGTCTTCATGCGCAGCGCATCACTTCCAGTATTACTTTCCGTAAGGCCCCAGGCGCCAATCCAGTTTCCGGATGCGAGTTTGGGCAACCATTTTTTCTTTTGCTCTTCGCTTCCGAATTGCAAAATATGGCCAGTGCAAAGCGAGTTGTGCGCCGCAACCGATAGGCCAATTGATCCGCAAATGCGTGCCACTTCCGATACGGCGGTGTAGTATTCATAATAACCAAAACCGCTCCCGCCATAGGCCTCAGGCACCAACACCCCGAGCAAGCCAAGCTCGCCCATTTTCTTCATGGTTTCCACCGGAAAGTGTTGGTCTTCATCCCACTCCATAAAGTGTGGGCGTATTTCTTTTTCACCAAAGTCGCGCACCATTTGCGCAATCATCCTTTGATTTTCAGTAAGTTCAGTATGCATATGTATTAATTCAGTTGATGGTGCAATCTTTAGCTACAGTGTAGCAAACTCAAAACGGGCTTGTCGTATTCCAGCAGTCGCTGCCTTCCTTCAAGCGCATCGAGCTCAATGAGAAATGAAAATCCTGCGATGTTGCCATTTTCCAGCCTTATCAGTTCGGCGGCGGCGCAAGCCGTGCCTCCCGTAGCGAGCAAATCATCGTGTACCAGCACATTCATTCCTTTCTTCACAGAGCCTCGGTGTACCTCGATTTCGGCTGTTCCATATTCTAACGCGTAACTGTAGGAAACTGTTTGAGCAGGCAGCTTCCCTTTTTTGCGCATCACGATGAATGGCACATTGAGTTCCATGGCCAGCGGCAGTCCATAAAGGAAACCGCGGCTTTCAATGCCCGCCACCGCATCGATTTGCACACCTTCAAAGCGCTTTACAAATTCCATAATCACCGCGCGGCTGAGTACGGGTGATTCAAGAATAGGCGTAATGTCTTTAAAGTGTATGCCCTTTTTGGGAAAATCGGGCACAGTGCGCACTGTTTTTTCCAGTTCTTCGCGAAGATTCTTCATTCAAAATCGAGATAGGGTGCAAGTTTAAGCCTTAATTCATCATTAAACAAACCAGCCTCCACCAGTGCATTCACATCTCTGTAGTTTCCATTGCTTTCCCTGTAAGTGACAATTTTATTGGCCAGTCCAAAAGTGATATACGGGTGTTGGGAGAGCCGTTGTGTAGTTGCGGAATTCACCTTGATCTTTTCAATCTCATTGTGGTCGATACTGATCCTGTCGGCAAACATGTCAATTTTGTCGGGCGTCATTTTCCAAAGTTCGAGAAGCTGGGCCAGGCTGTGAAACCCACCGAGCGCATCGCGGTACTCCACGATACTTCGCGCGTAAAAGGATCCAACACCGGGAAGCTTCTTGAGCTCGGTAGTATCGGCGGTATTGAGCTCGGCAATGATGGGGCGTTTGCTGTAGTAGGACACATTGGCTGTATCAGACCATGACAGCGTTGACTTTGATTCCTTTTGGTAGGTGCGTTCCACTTTTTCTGCCTTTTCAGGCAAAAGCAAATAGGGCCTTATGCTATCGAAGCGGGCATCGTTCATAAAATAGAGTCTGCCGAAGTCGTCCTTTTGGCGAAAGCTGGCACCTGCAGCCATGTACTTTCTCAATATTCCAATTTCGCGCTGATTGAATCCAAGGGCCGTGTAGCCAGAATCAGACAATGTATTGGGGTCAAAATTGAAAAGACTGCCTTTTGGTGGATTTTGATCATCGGTAATCTCAGCTGACTGTGGCTGCCTCGCTTCTTCCAAATCAGCGATAAGCACTCTGAGCTTTGCATCTTCATCGAATTCAGGCCGAACCATGTATGGCACTGCGAGGGCAACTGTAAATATGAGCAAACAAATACACAATACCGCGATGGTACCATAGCGTTCAGCCCGATGATGGACGAAATATGACCTCAAATTCCGGAACATGCTCAGCAATTGCCCGGCGGTTAAAGTATCTTTCTATTTAAAGCGCTTTATCTCACCAGTTTTAATTTTATGAAGGTAAGATTTTAAATCTTTTCTCACCTCACCCGACATGATAATTAGCCCCAAAATATTCGGGAAGGCCATTCCGAGAATCATCAAATCTGAAAATACGAGTACACTCCCGAGACCCACCGAAGAGCCAATTACCACAAATACAAGGAAAATCGCCTTGTACATGTATTCTGAACGCTTCGAACCTCCAAACAAGTACGCCCACGCTTTGAGACCATAATATGACCAGCTGATCATGGTCGAAAATGCAAAAAGGACAATGGCTACCAATAGTACCCAGTCAAACCATCCAAAGACGCTACTGAATGCCGCCGAAGTGAGTTCGGAGCCATCGAGACCACCTGTCACATCTGCAAACCCGGTGAAGATGAGCACGAGGGCGGTCATGGTGCACACCACCACGGTATCTACAAATGGCTCAAGCAAAGCCACAAGTCCTTCACTCACCGGATGCTCAGTACGCGAAGCGCTGTGGGCAATACTTGCAGAGCCGACGCCTGCTTCATTTGAAAATGCAGCGCGTTGGAAACCGATGATCAATACACCCAATACCCCACCTTTGAGCGCCGAGGGTGCGAAGGCACCTTCGTAAATTGAGTTGAAGGCAGGACCTATACTACTCAGGTTCATAAGAATAATTACAATTGCAGCGCCTACATATACCACCACCATGATGGGAACTATCTTATCAGTAACCTTGGCGATGCTTTTTATGCCTCCAAGAATTACCAGGCCCACGAGTATCGCGAGTATCACGCCAAATAAGGCTCCATTGCCTTGAAAAATTTCAACCTTTGAAGCCACTTGGGCGAAAGCCTGATTGGCCTGAAACATGTTTCCTCCGCCAAAACTTCCTCCTATACAAAGTATTGCGAAGAGCACTGCCAATACCTTGCCCAAGCCTTTCATGTTTCGCTTTTCAAGCCCACGACTGAGGTAATACATGGGGCCACCCGATACTTCACCTTTGTCGTCAATGAGGCGATATTTCACGCCAAGTGTACACTCCACAAACTTGCTCGCCATGCCCAAGAGCCCGGCCACAATCATCCAAAATGTAGCGCCAGCACCTCCTATCACGATAGCCACTGCCACGCCCGCAATATTTCCCAAACCTACCGTAGCGGACAATGCAGTGGTAAGCGCCTGGAAGTGGCTCACTTCACCAGGGTTAGACGGATCATCATATTTTCCTGATACCAGTGCAAGGGATTGTTTTAATCCACGCACGTTGATAAAACGCATGCGCAGGGTAAAGAAAATTGCACCGAGCACAAGCCACACGACAATAAACGGTATGGCATTGGCGCGCTTATCCCCATTGGGATGGAGCACTGGTCGGGGGCCTTCGTAAACGATGCGGCCGATGACACCGCTATTGGCCTGAGCCATCATATCCGGATCGTCAATATTAAAAACCATTTCGCCGACCATATTCCATCGCTCCAGGGCACCCGGCTCTTCTGCATAGAGTGTCATGGTATCATTGGTGTTGAACCTCAACAATGCCAACCTATCACCGCGCTCAATGGCCTCTCCTTCTTCTTTATACCATTGCATCAAGAAAATTCTCTTGATGCTTTTATCTGCGGGATCAGAAGTATATAGCCTGCGTTCAGTGGCATACACCACCGGATCATAAATTCCAAAAGCGGCAAAGGGATCCCAAAACAGTACATCGCTGATGGCATTTACCACCGGAAGGAAAACTGCATTGATCTTTTCCTCTGTTGATTCAGCCTTAATCGTTGCTTCGAGCTCAACCGTCTCTCCAGCAGCGTCGGTAACCTTCACAGTAAATGGCCTTCCTTCAACCAGGCCGCTTGACATTTTGGAGGTAAGTGGAGTACTTTGATTGCTCCACTTGAAAGTATACGGAGCCTGCCCGTCACTTACAACTACTTTGGCCCGGCCATCATTAATTTTCTCACTATCGTTAGAAATTTCCAACTTCGCATTGAGCTGAGCAGCAAGGCCAAGCGAAATAAGTAAAGAAAATGCTGTCAGGGCAATTCTAGATATCACTATAAATGGAATGAAGTAAAATTGAAATAGGAATGAGAAAAATAATCGCTAAAGAAAGGAATTTAAGCCTTGCGTCAAAACTTTAGCCCACGATCACTGCTATAAATCCCAGACTGTGGGCTTATTTCTAACCTGAAAAAAGGACCTGTGCTCCAGCCAAAATGCAGTAAAAAGATACACAATCAATGGTGAGCCCAAGGTGATAAATGATATGTAAATGAAATAAACCCGGATGCGAGAAGATGAAATGCCCAGTTTCTCTCCCCACCAGGCGCATACACCAAACACCTGTTTCTCAAACACATTGTAAACTTTATTCGACGGCTTTTCCATAATTCTCCAATAAATATATTCCGGTCTTACAATTTAGGCATTTTTTCTGGTCACAAGCAAACTTTTTTAGTTGGATAAGACCCTGAGATTCAAATGCAGAACCAACTTGAAAACCAATATTTGCAAATCGGCGTGTCACAGCGTTAAGCTCAGCGGGCAGCTGCTCTAGCAAATTTACAGCATTTTGCGATATGTCCTCCCTGGCGTGATAGCGCCCAAGTGCAAATAGAAATGGCACGACAGCATTGACCAAAATCAACTGAGCGGTTGTGCCGCCAATGCTTTTGGTAGCTGGTGGGCTCTCCTTATCGAGTGTATAGTGGCTGAGCCAAAATCCATCTTTCAGGCCCACATCAAACATTTTCATAAAATCATCGCGATTTTCAGTCTCCAGAATGTTCTGCGCTACTGCCTTATGCCGAAAATAAAAGGCTGCCAACTGCGCAAGCCTCACTTGTGGAAAATTGGGTGGCCTAAGCCTGAACAGCTTCCAGGCCGACTTGGGCATGGGCTTTAAGCTATGCTTTTGTTGAAGGAAGGCATACCGCGCAATGAGGTCATTCACGTAAGGTTCATTTAGCTCAGGATTGCTGAGGAAGCCGGCCTGCCCCAGCAGCAATGCCTCGAGGTCGTGCTCATCAGTCCATACTTTGCGAAGCAAAGCGTAGGGGGTATTGCGCGAGAGCTGCTCAAAAGGAAGAGCGTTTACCTTTAACCCGAAAGCCCTCAAAAGCAACCTGTAAAATGCCTCTTCAATATCGCCATTGGTTTCGTTGAGGTGGTCAAGGCAGAGCCCTGACTTTTCCTTTATTCGCTCGATGGCGGCTACATGCACGGTGCCGGATTTGATGATTTCCGGCACTTCAGCTGCTGACTTCTCGCATGGAATAAAACTGTCAGACTGCAACCATGATTTGTACTGTCGCCAGGTGTGGTAATCAAACAGGTCCTTGATGCACACGCAGGGAATCCTCTCCCCTTTTCCATTGTCGACCTCAGCATCGGCGGTGTATACCACGTGAAGTATCACATTGTCGTAAGCAGCATCGTACTGATGCTTGTGCCGAAACCAGTCAGAGGCCTGAAGGTGAATCTCTACATTGCCGGCCCATACGGTATTGCCGATGCGTATGCGCGCATCGAGAAAGTCGGGCCCGGCATTGCCATTGTGCACGCCTGTGCGCATTACTTGCACCTCCTCACCATCGGTCGTGAGGAGATTGGCGCTTTTGAAACGCTGAAACCGCCATACGTAGTGCAAGAAATCCTCGTTCATCGCCGAAGCTTTGAACTAAAGTAAAGATTTTTTTTGAAGTATCGATCGCATTTGTGTGGCAAGTGCCTTTGCCTCATGTGCTGCCGCTTCCGCAAAATCACTTCCACGCGATGCGTAGATGATGCCGCGTGATGAATTGATTAACAAGCCTACGTCGCTGTTCAGTCCGTAATCACACACACCCTCAAGGCTTCCGCCCTGGGCTCCTACGCCTGGGACGAGCAGGAAATGATTGGGAACCACTGCGCGCACCTTGGCCAGCATTTCGGGACGCGTAGCGCCAACGACAAACATGGTATTGCCATCGTTTCCCCAGTGCGAAACGCGTTCGAGTACTTTGGTATAAAGTAATTTACCGGATTCTGAATCTTCTGTAAACTGAAAATCATCCGCTCCGGCATTTGAGGTCAGCGCGAGCACAATGGCCCATTTTTCCGGAAAGGAAAGAAAGGGCTCTACCGAATCGCGGCCCATGTACGGTGCGATGGTAATGGAGTCAAAGTGGTAGGTCTCGAAAAAAGTTTCGGCGTACTTTCGCGAGGTGTTGCCGATATCGCCGCGTTTCGCATCGGCGATGGTAAAATGATCGTTGCCGATGTACTCCAAAGTCTCCCCAAGTATGTGCCAGCCTTCCGGACCCAGCGCCTCGTAAAATGCAATATTCGGTTTATATGCCACTGCATATTCACGGGTTGCATCGATGATGGCTTTGTTGAACTCCAATATCGCGTCGGGCTGATTTTGCAGGTGCGTTGGCAACTTGTGCAGCTCAGGGTCCAGCCCCACACAGAGGAAGCTGCCCTTGGCACGAATGGCATCAATTAATCCTTGTCGGTTCATGCTCACGTGGTCGATTCTTTAAGTTTCTCGGCATTGTCGGCGAGGCGGAGGGCTTCGATCACTTCATCGAGGTCGCCGTCGAGTACCCCTTGCAGGTTGTACAGCGTGAGGTTGATGCGGTGATCTGTAAGGCGTCCCTGTGGATAATTGTATGTGCGTATTTTAGCCGAGCGGTCACCTGACGACACCATGGTTTGTCGCTTTTGCTGGTCGGCGGCGAGTTTTTTCGCCAATTCCATTTCGTAGATGCGTGTGCGCAATACAGACAAGGCCTTTTCGTGGTTTTTGAGCTTGGACTTCTGGTCCTGGCACTGGGCCACTATTCCTGTCGGGATGTGTGTAAGGCGAATGGCCGAATAGGTGGTATTCACTGATTGACCGCCGGGGCCTGATGCACAGTAACTGTCCACACGGATATCGGAATCCTTCACTTCCACGTCAAATTCTTCTGCCTCAGGCAGCACCATGACCGTAGCTGCCGAAGTGTGCACACGGCCCTGGGTTTCCGTTTGCGGCACGCGCTGCACACGGTGTACACCGGCTTCGTATTTCAACGTACCGTACACATTGTTGCCGGATACATTAAAGATAATTTCCTTGTAGCCTCCGGCGCTTCCGTAGTTTGTGTCAACAAGCTCCACATTCCAGCCTTTGCGCTCCATGTACTTCACGTACATTCGGAAAAGGTCACCGGCGAAGAGGCTGGCCTCATCGCCACCCGTTCCCGCGCGAATTTCTACAATGGCATTTTTACCATCTTCCGGATCTTTGGGTACGAGGAGCATTTTGATTTCGGACTCGGCGCGCTCTTTCTGGGTGGCCAGCTCATCGGCTTCCATGCGGGCCATTTCCCTGAATTCTTCATCCTTCTCGGTACGGAGCATTTCCTCTGCATTCTCGAGATTCTCGCACATCAACTTGTAAGCATCATAGGCTTCCACAATAGGCTCCAGCTCTTTGTACTCTTTTGACAGCTTCACATATTGCTTCATGTCGTCCATCATGGCAGGGTCTACGAGGCGCTTGCCCACTTCATTGTAATGGTCTTTCACAGCGCCAAGTCTGGCCAGTATTTCTCTCTGATCCATTTGAATCAATTGTATTCGAAACTGCCAAATGGCGTCTCGATGGTAAGTTTATTTGCTTCAGCCGGCTCCACGCGTCCTATCACTGCTGCATCAATCGAAAACGAGTTAGCAATTGCAATGAGGTCCTCAGCCGTGCCCGCATCGGTATAAATTTCGAGTCGGTGGCCCATGTTGAACACCTTGTACATTTCGCTCCAGGGTGTTCCCGATACTTTCTTGATCAACTCAAAAAGTGGTGGAATAGGCATCATGTTGTCCTTGATCACATGCACATTGTCAACGAAGTGTAATATTTTGGTTTGCCCACCACCACTGCAATGCACCATTCCTGCAATGGCATCGCGGTGCTTCGCAAGAATCTCTTTGACCACCGGCGCATAGGTGCGCGTAGGCGACAGCACCATTTTGCCGAGAGGCCCTGGCATGCCGCTCACCTCATCAATAAGTCCATGCGGGCCCGAGTATGCAAGCGATTCAGGTATGGACTGGTCATAAGTTTCAGGGTACTTATGTGCCACTTCCTTTCGGAAAATGTCGTGCCTTGCCGAAGTCAATCCATTGCTGCCCATTCCGGCATTGTAGCTGTCTTCATAACTGGCCTGCCCATGCGAAGCAAATGCCACGATGACCTGCCCCGGAGCGATGCGGCCATTGTCAATCACTTCACTTCGCTTGATTCGGGCGGTTACGGTGCTGTCCACAATGATGGTCCGTACGAGGTCACCAACATCGGCAGTTTCACCGCCGGTGCTTTGTATACCGATACCGAAGCTGCGCAGATTTTCCAGTACCTCCTCGGTGCCGTTGATGATGGCTGAGATTACTTCACCGGGAATCAGCTGCTTGTTGCGCCCGATGGTGGAGCTCAGCAAAATATTGTCGGTAATGCCCACACAGAGCAGGTCGTCAATGTTCATGACCACTGCATCCTGTGCTATGCCTTTCCAAACGCTCAGGTCGCCGGTCTCGCGCCAATAGGCATAGGCGAGTGATGATTTGGTGCCGGCACCATCGGCATGCATGGCGATGCAATACTCTTCGCTGCCAGCGAGCCAATCGGGAACGAGCTTACAAAAGGCATTTGGGAATAATCCTTTATCGATGTGTTTAATCGCCGCATGCACATCTTCTTTGCCGGCACTCACGCCTCTGGCTTGGTAGCGCTGTTCTTCAGCCATAATTCTTGAATTTTCTTGCGTCCTTCTGGTAACGCACCCATCCCTAGGGGATACACATTTTTCCCGTAAAGGGATGCAAAGGTCTAAAATAAAAAAGCATCTCAGCCTTGTTTCAGGCTGAGATGCTCAAATTCACTGTATCTACGCTAGTTCTGGCCTGTCTCCAAGGGAACGTAGTCAAAGCTCAATACGCTGAACTCTGTGCGTCTGTTTTTCTGGTGGGCAGCTTCCCGCTCCTCTTCAGAAGCCATGGCGGCAATTTGCTTGTCAGAAATACGAGGTTTGCGCAAGCCGTAGCCTTTGGCCACCATGCGGTCCCGTGGTATTCCTTTTGAGATCAAATAATCCACACAACTCTGGGCCCTGCGCTGGCTGAGGTCAAGGTTGTATGCATCGCTACCACGGGTATCGGTGTGGGCCTGAAGCTCAATGATAATGGTAGGGTTGTCAGTTAGAGTGCGGAAAAGGAAATCAAGTGAATCTTTTGAATTCACTTCAGGATTTACCTGCAGTTCGGCCTTGTTGTATGCATAGCGTACTTCGGGAAACTCGATGGCCTTGTCAGGACGGGTGAAGGTGATGAAATACTCCTTCAGGAAGGTGGTAGACTCATTTAGCCCCACCGTGCTGATTTGGTCTTTGGCCACAAGGTATTCAGGCTTGCTTACTTCTATGGAATAGTTGGTTTCGGGATTGATGTAGCGCTCCTCCCCTTTCTGGTCGAAAGTAAATGCTCCTGAGCCATCGCTCACTGCTTCAAATGAAGACCCATCGCTTCCAATTACTTTAACAGCGGCTTCAGAAACTGGCATTTGGGTATCTTTATCATAAACCACACCTTCAAGGGCAAACAAAAGCGGTGGCATAGCGAAGGAGTAGATGTCGTCCTTTCCCCTTCCACCTGGGCGGTCAGAGGTGAGGAAGCCTCGCTCGGCATCACCTTCCCATATCATGCCAAAATCGTGTCCGGTGGAATTGATCGGGGCGCCCATATTTTCAACATTACCCCATTTGTTTTCACCTACTACCTCAGCTTTAAAGTTGTCAAGACCTCCCATGCCCAGGTGGCCATTCGAAGCAAAAAAGAGTACCCCATCCTTCCGAATAAAAGGGAACATTTCGTCACCTGCTGTATTAATATCAGGGCCAAGATTTTGCGGAACACCAGCAGTGCGCGAGGCCTTATCAAAGGCTGCAATCCAAAGATCCCGGCCACCAAATCCTCCTGGCATGTCGCTGGCGAATACAATAAAGTTTTCGCTGTCTGTAAAGGCTGGATGACCTACAGTTGTGTTGTCAGTGCTTTGCTTGTTTTTAAGCGGCACTTCTTGTGCGGTTGACCATGATGACTCTGCTTTGCGCGCCATAAAAATCCCGCAGCCTTTACTCTCGTCCTTGCTATTCTCACAGCGTGTAAAGAAGAGCAGATTTCCATCTTTGGTCACATAAGGCGTGGCCTCGTTGTGGACTGTGTTCACGCGGTAAGTTAAGCGCTCCGGCTCGCTCCATTTGCCTTTTTGATCTCTGGTTGCAGAGAATATATCCTGAAAGCTTTCTCCTGTGCGTTCATCAATTTCACTTCCTTGAGCACCTTGCCTGGATGATCCAAAAAGAATTGTTATAAATTCATCATTGTACCAGCCAGCACCGAAATCATACTCGGGAGAGTTGAGCAGTACTTCATTTTGCACCTGATACCTGCTCGGGTTCTTTCGGGCTTCCTGAGCAAATTCGCACTCCTGGATTCCTTTGGCTGCCCTGGGATCTCCAGATACCCTGGTCTGATATTTTTGATAAAATTCTTTTGCCTGTGTAAAATCTCCCTGGCGTTGGTATGCCTCTGCCAAATAAAGAAATGCATTAGGCCCGTCATAGTTGGCTTTAAGCGCTTTATTGTACCATACCACTTGTTGTTCGTAGTCCAGCACTTGACGGTAACTTTCAGCAATCTGATACAGAAGCCGCGCTTTTTCGTCAGCTGAAGAGACCTTGGCATAAGCCTTTTTGTACATATCGATTGCACCATAATAAGCCTCGTTCTCAAAAGCGTTGTCAGCTTCTTTAACAAGCCTTTCGGGCTGAGCCATTGAGAGCTGGCATGAAAGGGACATGGCAGCAACTAAAAATAGATTTTTACTGAATTGCATGTTTGATTAGGTTAAAGTACCGAGCAGATTAAACTTCGAAAATAAACAATACTTTTTTAACTGACCAAGTTGTATTGATTCACGATGCTCAATAACAACCTAAACAATTGTCTATTCGATTGTTTCAATTTTGCACTCCCCTTAGCCATCCATAGCATTTTAAACTATTGTAACCGAAGTGAGGGCCGGATTCCCGGAATTTGCAACCTCATTTTAATGAAAATGCCCCTCCGCAATGAGCGAAGGGGCAAAATTCCATCGTCGAAAAAAACGGACTATCGGGTGAATAGCAGTTCTCTCAATTTGGGCATTGGCCAAAGTTCGTCATCAACGATCAACTCTAATTTATCGGCCTCGTAGCGAATCTCATCCATAAAGGGCTTTACGTTATCGCAGTATGCCACCGCCATGTCATAGGCATCCTCATGTTTATTGGCTTCTTTACGCGCTTCAATCATTGCATAAACCTTGGTATGGATCACCTCGACCCTCTGAGAAATCTCTTCAACTATTGCCAGTTGAGTAGCGCTTGCCTTTGAGGCTGAAGCTTTTGGCAAAATATCATTAAGTCCTTGAACATTCTGAATCAAGAGGTTTTGGTAGCGTAAGGCCGTTGGAACAATATGATTCAGGGCAAGGTCACCGCATTTGCGCGATTCAATCTGAATCTGCATTCGGTATTTTTCAAGCTCAATCTCCACCCTTGCTTCGAGCTCGCGGGCAGTGAGCACGTTGTATTTCTCATAAATCTCGACGATTTTCTCATCGCGCAAAAGTGCCAGTGCTCTGGGCGTGTCTTTCACATTGTTCAGTCCACGCTTCTTGGCTTCTTTTACCCATTCTTCGCCATAGCCGTTGCCCTCAAAGCGAATCTTCTTAGATGCCTTAATGGTTGATTGCAACTCTTTCAAGATGGCCTCATCGCGTTTCTCTCCTCCAGCTATTCTGGCATCTACTGCATCGGCAAACTGAGTGAGCTGGTGGGCGACAATGGTATTCAGTGCGGCCATAGGAACTGCGCAATTGGCCGAAGAGCCTACGGCACGAAACTCGAATTTATTTCCCGTAAAGGCAAAGGGTGAAGTTCGGTTGCGGTCGGTATTATCGAGCAAAATTTCGGGAATCTTGCCAATATTGAGCTTGAGTTGGGTCTTGTCTGCGGGAGTCATTTTGCCCGCCTTTACGCTTTCTTCTAGGTCATCGAGCATCTTGCTTAGTTGCGATCCAATAAACACTGAGATGATAGCAGGCGGAGCTTCATTGGCGCCAAGCCTGTGGTCATTGCCGGCAGATGCGATGCTACCGCGCAACAAATCGGCATTGTCATGAATAGCCTTGATGGTGTTGATGAAGAATGTAAGAAACTGCAGGTTGGATTTTGGGTTTTTTCCTGGAGCGAGCAGATTGACACCTGTACTTGTACCGAGCGACCAGTTGTTGTGCTTACCGCTTCCGTTGAGTCCAGCGAAGGGTTTCTCATGAAGCAATACCCTGAAGTGGTGCTTGCGGGCTGTTTTCTCCAAAATATCCATCAAAAGCAGGTTGTGGTCATTGGCCAGGTTGGCCTCTTCAAACATTGGAGCCACTTCAAACTGGTTTGGTGCTACCTCATTGTGGCGGGTAGTAACGGGTATTCCAAGAAGATGAGATTCGCACTCAAACTCGCGCATAAATGCATGTACCCTTTCAGGAATGGATCCGAAATAATGGTCGTCCAGTTGCTGCCCTTTTGATGGATTGTGTCCAAAGAGTACCCTTCCGGTAAATTGCAAATCAGGGCGCGCATTGAAAAGCGCAGAATCAACGAGGAAATACTCCTGCTCCCAGCCCAGTGTAGAGTTTACCTTGTCTACATTCTTATCAAAATACTGGCATACCCTGGTCGCTGCCTTGTCGACGGCATTTAAAGCTTTCAGAAGCGGCATCTTGTTGTCAAGTGCCTCGCCTGTGTAGGCAATAAATATGGTAGGGATGCAGAGTGTTTTGCCCATCACAAAGGCAGGCGATGAAGGATCCCAGGCGGTATACCCGCGGGCCTCAAATGTATTGCGCAGGCCTCCGCTCGGAAAAGATGATGCATCAGGCTCCTGCTGCACGAGCATGGCTCCTTCAAATCGCTCAATGGATTGACCATTGCCAAGCGGCTTGAAAAAGCTGTCGTGCTTTTCAGCAGTTGCACCTGTAAGCGGCTGAAACCAGTGGGTGTAATGTGTAGCTCCCAGCTTTGTAGCCCAATCTTTCATGGAAGTGGCCACTTGATCGGCCACATTGCGGGAGATGCGGGTGCCAAGGCTCATGGCATCACCTACACTTTTAAGTGCTTCGTCAGAGAGGTATTCCCTCATTTTGTCCATGTGAAACACACGGCTCGAATAGTATTCAGAAATGCGTGATGAAGGGGTTTCGACGCTGAGGGGTTGTCTGTTCAGAACGTCTTCGAGTGCCCGGAATCGGAAAGTGGCCATAGATTGATTTTTCAAATTTTGGCCAAAGGTATACTGGCAACCGGGTGCATCCAACACATTTATTGTTTATTTTTTTAAACACCCTGTTCAAAAGCGGGTCCTTTTCACGAAAAGGGACAAAAAAAAGACAAATACCCCTAAAATGAAAGCCCGAAGAATAAAATATAAATGTAAAGAAGGTAAGCAAACACGAGCATACTTCCTGCAACACGACCGATGCGCATACCAATAACTCCCAGCGGCAGGATGGCAAATGAGGTCGCCATCATCCACCAAATGTCAACGTCCATGATTTTCTCAGAAACCTCGATGGGCTTTATTAAAACTGTAACACCGATTATTGCCAGTAGATTGTAAAGGTTTGAACCGATGATGTTGCCAAGTGAGATGTCATCCTTTCCCTTGAAAGCAGCGATTACAGAAGCAGCCAACTCCGGAAGGCTCGTTCCAAAAGCTACCAGCGTTATGGCGATGACCCTATCAGACACGCCAAAATTACGGGCTACCAATTCCGCACCCTCCACGAGCCAGTTTGCACCAAATACCAAAGCGATACTTCCTCCCACCACAATGAGTATCCATGCATACAGCGGTCGGCTTTTGGCATCAACTTCTAACGCTGGAATCTCAGGATCGGGGTTGCGGCGCTCCCTGGCATAACTGTATACAATATATGCTACAAGTAGCACAAGAAATACAACGCCCTCCACCCTGCTGAGTACCCCATTGATGGCTGTGATATAAATCAGCACGCTGGCCCCCATCATGACGACCCAATCGAATTGGAAAGTGCGCTTCTTGACCGCAATGGGGAATATCAAAGCTGTGCAGCCCAGGATAAGCGCCACGTTGGCAATATTGCTGCCTACTACGTTGCCCAGCGCTATATCAGGTTTCCCCTTGAGGGCTGCTTGCACACTCACCAGTAGTTCAGGAGCCGAAGTGCCCAGAGCCACGACAGTAATCCCTACCAGCATAGGCGAAAGGTTAAGCCTTAAAGCTATTCCCGAAGCACCCTTGACAAGATAATCTCCACCAAATATTAAAAGAACAAGGCCACCAGCAATGTATAAGAACTCCATTGTTTATTGGACTTGGTCTGGTTTTTTGGGCTTGTCATCAGAAGGATTCCTTTCAACCTGATCCTTAAATTCTTTGGCCGAGCTTTGAATATCGCGCTGTATTTCGTTGGTGGCGTCTTTAACCTGGCGTATAGTGCGCCCCATCGTTCTGGCAATCCCTGGAATCTTGTCAGCTCCAAAAAAAATAAGGATGAACAATACGACTATAAATATCTCTCCGCCACTAATACCAAATAGGAATACCACGCTGCTAATTTTTATACAAAGTTAAAAAGCCTTTCCACATCCATGGAAAGGCTTTTCAAAGGTTTAATGCCTGAGAAATTATTCCTCTTCCGATTCTTGCAGGCTTGTTCCAGTACGGTCAGTAAGGTCGGCCACGATAGGAGCAGCGATGAAGAGCGAAGAATATGTACCCACAACAACACCGAGCATCAATGCAAAAACAAATCCTCTAATACTCTCTCCTCCGAAGATGAAGATAATCAACAATACCACAAATGTTGTAACAGAAGTATTAATGGTACGCGAAAGGGTACTGTTCAGCGCTTTGTTAATCACACTCTTCAGGCCTTCTTTGCGGTGGTCGGCTACATACTCCCTGATGCGGTCAAAGACCACCACCGTATCGTTGATGGAGTAACCCACCACGGTAAGGATTGCAGCGATAAAGGCCTGGTCAATCTCCAATGAAAATGGCAAGAACCCATGAAGAAGTGCATAAACACCGAGTACGACAATCACGTCGTGAAACATGGCTACGATAGCACCTGCACCGTACTGCCACTTTTTAAATCGGAATACGATATAAGCGAAGATGATCAACAAAGAGAAAATAACCGCCGAGGTTGACGAGGTTTGAAAGTCATCGGAAATAGATGGATCTACTTTTCTAGACTCTACAATCTCGTAAGGGTCAGATAAGCCATCAAGTCCTTTTGCAAGTGCAGCTTCCACGCGTGAATCAGCATTTTGGCTATCGTCGTCCACCAGGAATTTGGTAGTCACCTTAACCTGATTGGCTGAACCGAAAGTTTTTACTTCTGGTGCAACTGAAGTTCCATCATCAGTAATGAAAGAAGCCGCGAGAGCTGTTCGCACCTCGTCCAGGGAAGCGGGTTGATCAAATTTTACTGTGTAAGTTCGTCCACCAGTGAAATCAACACCATAGTTAAGGCCTCTGGTGAGCAATCCGCCAATGCCTACAAGCAAAACCACTCCTGAAATAGCATAGAAAGTCTTACGGCGCGAAATGAATTTCACATAAGTATTGACAAGAATGTTCCTCGACCACTCCATGTAGAAAGAGATCGCCTTTCCTTGGTCGAGACGCGCTTCAAAGATCAATCGCGTAATGAATATCGCAGAGAAAAGTGAAGTGAAAATACCAATGATCAGAGTGGTGGCAAATCCCTTGATTGGACCTGAACCGAATGATACCAGCACAATCGCCGTAAGAAGTGTAGTGAGGTTGGCATCAATAATGGCTGAATAAGCTTTGGCGTATCCTTCCTTTATTGCAGCCTTAATGCCTTTACCATTCCGAAGCTCTTCACGGACACGTTCAAAGATAAGTACGTTGGCATCAACAGCCATACCGATAGTTAGCACGATACCGGCGATACCGGGTAAGGTGAGTGCTGCTTGAATAGAGGCGAGAGCTCCAATGAGGAAAAAGAGGTTTGCCACAAGGGCGATATCTGAAACGATACCCGCGCCTTTGTAATAAAATATCATGTAAAACAGCACCACCATCAATGCGATGATAAAGGACATGAGTCCTGCATCAATGTTTTGCTGACCCAATGTTGGACCAACTATTGACTCATCAACAATATTGGCCGGGGCGGGAAGTGCACCCGCTTTCAGCAAATTCGACAAATCGAGCGCTTCCTGAATCTGCTCAGTCCTGTTGCCTGAACCCATGCTGATCACTGATTGACCGGTTGAAATTTCAACCTGAACTACCGGTGCAGAATACACGTAATTGTCAAGTACTATGGCTACCACCCTTTTAGGGTTTTGCGCTGCTGCCTCTGCTGTAATTTCTTTCCACTTTCTTGCACCTTCACTGTTCATTGACATGGCCACCTGTACCTGGTTATTCATGTCGTAAGTTTGTGAGGCATCCGTTATTACTGCTCCATCAAGTGGGGCGCGGCCATCACGGGTATCGGCTTTGATGGCATAGAGGCGCATCACATTGTTGTTGCGGGGATCGGGCTCACTAGACCACAATAGACGCAGGTCTTTGGGCATAATGTCCTGTACCTCTTCCTCTTTGAGCATGGCATTAACCGCTGCTGTATCGGAAAGGACGGCAAAACCAACTACAGGACCTTGAAACGCATTGCCCGTTTGATCAATGGCCGGCGAAAGCTTGCTAAATAGAGGAAGACGCTTAAGACGCTCCTCTTCCGTCAGGTCAGACCCAAGATCATCCTCATTCAGACTAAGTACATCTTCCTCTTCCTGAGAGAGAGAGTCGAGCAGATTGGACTCACCGCCAGTTGTATCCATGACCGCTTCCTCGGTGGCTTCAGTATTCTGCACTGCCACTTCTGAGGATGACTCCTCTAAAGAGTCTCCTTCAAGGTCAAGATCGGGGTAATATTTGGCACTCAGTATTGAATTGGCCTGGTCTAAAAACCCCAGGATTTCACCACTTTCATAAGTGTTCCAAAACTCAAGGTTTGCAGTACTCTTCAGCTGACGACGCACGCGCTCTTTATCTTTAACCCCTGGCAGCTCTACCAGTATACGCCCGCTGAATTGCTGCTTCTGTATGGTAGGTTGGGTTACACCAAATTTGTCAATACGTGTGCGTAGAATCTTTTCCGTATTGTTGATTGCAACGCGCGATTCTTCGCGCAATTTCTCAATAATTTCAGCATTGGTGGCGTCGCGTGGGAAACGGTCTTTATTGTCGCGGCTGTGGAAAACTGTAGCCATTTTTGTGTCGGGCACCTTTGCCTCCCAGGCGCGGCTGAAGAGTGTAACGAAGTCGTCCTGACTGTTCTTGCGCATTTCCTTGGCATCTGCAACTACGGCGAGCAAAGTTTCGTTGCGGGCATTGTTGCTCAGGTTGATGATAAGGTCGGGAATAGACACTTCAAGCGTCACACTCATACCACCAGCAAGGTCAAGTCCAAGGTTGATTTGTTTCGATTTGGCCTCTTGATAGGTGTATCCAAAGATTGGATAAATAGGCTCGTTGGCATTTTTGGTGAGGTATTCCGTTTTGAAATTCTCCATCAAGGTGCTCTCTGTCAACAAATCCAGGTCACCATCCGCACTTCTGACTGAGTCGAGTTGTGTCAAGGCATAATCCTCGGCCTTGGATTCGAAAGAAGAAGTGACAAATGAAAATGATATTTGAAACAAGCAGGCCAGTGTCAACAGAATGGTGAATAGCCAAATAGCGCTTTTGTTTTGCATGCGAGATTGCGATTTTTTATCGAGCCGCAAATATAGACCTAAATAGATAATTTCCCAATCTGCATAAAATTAATATCAAAACACTCACCTACAGTTATTTATTCTGATTTGAGGGTTACAATTTAGGATTACCCGAATGACATTATAATTCAAAAGTAACTTCGCTGAATAGTTTCTACCTTTAAGCCATCCAAAGAAAGTACCACATGCGCTTCGCCCTTCTTTCAGCGGCGTTTTTGCTTTTCGCAAAAATTGCAGTTGCCCAATTTCAAGTTAAGCCCGCCAGCAATATTGCAGTGAACTACAGCAATGGGACCGCCATGAGCAATCCATGGACTGGAGGAATAAACGCAGCACAACTTTCTGTTTTTGATGCCGATGGAGATGGATTGATGGATGATTTATTCATCTTTGACCGCAGTGGACATCGCGTTTTGGTATTCACAGGAAGCATGGTTGACGGGCAAAGGAAATATACCCACAAACCACATTTAGGACTCAACTTTCCGCCGCTTCGCCACTGGGCACTCATGCGTGACTTCAACTGTGATGGCCAGCAGGATATCGTAACCCAAAGTCCATTGGGTGGCGGTTTCGCAGTGTACGAAAATACTGGAGAACCAGGAGGCGATCTGGAATTTGGAATGAGCAATGAACTGATGTTCAGCTGGTATATATTCAACAACAATCCGTTCAATACCAATATTTACACATCTGCACTTGACATCCCCGCGGTAATTGATGCTGACGGTGATGGCGATTTAGACATTTTCTCATTTTCCGTGACAGGCACCCAGATGGAATACCACGAAAACATGAGCATTGACTCTACCGGTGCTTGCGGGTCGGCACCTTTTCGCGCTGCCAATTTGTGCTATGGTCAATTTAGGGAAGGCTCCGAAAGCAATGAAATATCACTTGGACAGACTTGCTTTAACGTGCTTAATCCGCGTGACGAGCAAAACCAAAACCTAAGACATGTGGGTACAACCATTCTCGCGCACGACCTCAATGACGACGGCATCATCGACCTGGTACTCGGTGGTGTGACGTATCCGAATGCCACATTTCTGGAAAACAGTGAAGGAAGTAACGGCCGCGACAGTATAATTGCGTATCAAAGTGATTTTCCAGCTGGCTTTGGCGGCCCTGCCATCCAGATTGATAATTTCATTTCCACATTTTATGAAGACGTTACCGGAAATGGAGTTAAAGATTTGATTGCCGCAGTGAATGAGCCGTTTGCAGCGCGAAACACCGAATCGATTTGGTTGTATCACAATTTGGGCACCGACCATGCCCCAGTATTCAGCCTTGTTGAAACTGATTTTTTGCAAAACACAACGATTGACCTCGGAGAAGTGGCTTCGCCAACTTTTGCCGATGTCAATGGAGATGGACTGCCTGATTTGATCGTCGGTTCGCGTGGGGAGTTTACTGGAGGCTCATCTTTCAAACCGTCGCTATCCCTGTTTCTCAACACGGGTGCTGCGGGCTCACCTGAATTCACTCTCACAGACAGCGATTGGTTGCAGGTTTCTTTAATAGGGCTTGGGCAATATGTACATCCCACTTTTGGCGACATCGATGGCGATGGTGACCTCGATCTCGTCATTGGCGACCTTTCAGGAAATGTTTTTCTATTCCTAAATACTGCTGGCATAGGCAATGAAATGGCATTTGAGCTGGGTGGGGCTTTAAGCGCTAACACCGGGATCATCGATGTGGGCCAGCAGGCGGCACCACAGCTCTACGACCTTGACAACGATGGCAAGCCAGACTTGATCATTGGCGAGCGCAATGGCAATCTGAATTACTACCGCAACGTAAGCGCATCGGGCAATGTCAACTTCGAGTTCATGACTGACACACTCGGCGATGTGAATACCGTGGAGTCGGGTTATTTCATCGGCAGCAGTGCACCTCATTTTTTTAAACATGATGATATCACCTACCTGCTCATTGGCGTGGAGCGCGGGCGCCTGCACCTGTATAGCGGCATCGATGGCAATGAAAATGGCACATACACACAGGAAAGCCTGAACGCCTTTGGCGTGGAAGCCGGGGAAAAATCGAGGCCTGCTGTGATTGACATTAACCAAGATGGCACGCCCGATATTTTTTGTGGAAGCATAGGTGGCGGCATACTTTATTATACCAGCGATATGAGCGTGGGGACGGCTGACAAAGTAGAAACAGAAAAATTGCAATTGTTTCCCAACCCCGCGACTGAGCAATTGCAAATCACCGGTGCACAAGAGAGGCGCAATGCTCATTACAGCATTTATGACATTTCCGGAAGGCCAATACAATCGGGAAATTACCGGGGCGAAGCGATCATTGTAGGTGGCATACCGGCCGGGGCCTACATTCTAATGCTTGAATCAGACGAACGCAAAGAGCGTGGGCTCTGGATCAAGGATTGATGAATCAGCAGTATCCGGGTAAGTTTCGGTGATGTATCAGGTTTAGCTTCGCTGCTACTTCGTGGTCTCACTTCGCTGACTTGGATTTGGCATGCGGAGATCTCGAATGAAAATGTGATTTCTGTCATTTCAGTAACCCGATCCGCGTTGATCTGCCCGATCAGCGTTATCTGCGTTCTCACCAGAAATCAATTTAATTAATTCGATGGGCTCAGATTGTTAAATTTCGAATAATCAAGTACAACCCAGTAATGAAAAAAGCCCTGAGCAATTCACCCAGGGCCTTTCAAATTGAACATAGCTGTTATCTTACTCAGGCGTGAATAAGTCCCATGCCATCGAGTACATCCATGGTTTCTTTTACGGAGTTGGCTGAGGTGTAAAGCGCCTCTCGCTCCTGCTCATTCAGCTTAAGCTCAATGATTTCTTCAATTCCGTTTTTGCCAAGCTTGGTAGGCACGCCGAGGTAAATGTCTTTGAGACCATACTCGCCCTGTAACCAGGCACAGCAAGGGAAGATGCGATTCTGGTCGCGCACCACAGCTTCCACCATTTGAGCAGCAGCAGCTCCCGGAGCATACCAGGCAGAGGTGCCGAGCAGGTTAACGATTTCACCGCCACCTTTCTTGGTGCGTTCGATGATGGCGTTGAGTTTGTCTTCAGCGATCAATTCGCTCACTGGAATACCCGCCACCGTAGTGTAGCGTGGCAGTGGCACCATGGTGTCGCCGTGGCCACCCATAAGCACGGCCTGAATATCTTTGGGAGATACATTGAGCTCCATGGCAAGGAATGAGCGGTAGCGCGCTGTATCGAGTACACCAGCCATTCCAAATACACGGCGCGAATCAACTTTGGCAGTCATGTAGGCAGCGTAAGTCATCACATCAAGCGGATTGCTCACAATGATGATTTTCGCATTGGGCGAATATTTAATTGCATTCTCTGTTACGCTTTTTACAATACCAGCATTTGTTGCTATCAGGTCATCACGGCTCATGCCCGGCTTGCGTGGCAGGCCTGAAGTAATCACGATTACTTCTGAATCTTTGGTTCTGGAATAATCACTGGTCGAGCCAACCACACGGCTGTCGTAAAGGTTGATTGGCGAGGTTTCCCATATATCGAGAGCTTTGCCCTCGGCAAAACCTTCTTTAATATCAAGCAAAACTATTTCGTTGGCGATTTCTCTATGTGCAAGCACATTTGCGCAAGTTGCGCCAACATTACCGGCGCCTACTACTGTTACTTTCATGAATGGATGGTTTTTACGTTGATTTTCAATAATGCCACAAATATAATGCAGAATTTAATCCTCAAAGCGTGTAGGTCTGTGAATATTCTTAAAATTGCATAGAACGGCATAAGCCAAAACCGGCTCAACTATAATTCTGTAAAGAATTTTGTTAGGTTTGTTGCAAGAAGAGCGTTGCCGATAACACATTGTGGATTGCTTTGGCAACCATGTATACTTCGACCGTCTTGAAAATAACGGATGTAAACTCCCTTTCTGAAAATCAGCTTAAAGAGCTGATTCAAGGCTGCATGAGAAATCATCGCAGAAGCCAGGAAGAGATTTACAAATTATTTTACGGTAAAATGCTTGCCGTTTGCAGACGCTATACCAACAACGATGATCAAGCAAAGGACATCCTCCAGGATGGCTTTATCAAGTTGTTTAAAAATATTGAAAAGTTCAATTTTGTCGGATCCTTCGAAGGTTGGGTGCGCCGAATTGTTGTGAATACGGCGATCGATTACGTTCGAAAGTCGAAAACGGAATTTTTGCTCGCCCAGAATGAACAGTCCATTGAGGATTTTCAAGATGACATTGAAGATGGCGAAGAGGATGAAGCTCCCTTGGAATTGTCACTCGAAGTGAGCGATGTAAAAAAAGGAATGGAACAACTTTCAACCGCCTACCGTACAGTTTTTAACCTGTACGTTTTTGAAGATTATTCACACCAGGACATAGCCGATGCCCTGAACATAAGCGTGGGCACGAGTAAATCAAATTTGGCAAAGGCCAGGGCCAATTTGAAAAAAATACTGACCAAAGAACTTGATAAAAGAAATGGAAAAACAATTTAGCTCATTTGATGCTCAAATAAAGGACACCTACGAAGGGCATGCCGAGCCGTTTGAAGAAGCCTCATGGGAGCAATTTAGCAGTAAATTAAGCCAAATAGCGCCAAGTCCTGTCAACTACGCCATGGCATTCAGCGGCGCCCTCGCAGTGGTGGGCCTTGTATTCCTTACACTTGTGTACACGCTTTCTGAGCAGGGCGCAGTTGAAAAAGAGGTAAGCATTGTTCAGGTTGACAGCAGCGCTGTGGAATCAAAAGAATCAGTAAAAACAGAAGTATCATCTGGATCATCGGACAACAACGATCAAGCGCTTGCTGATACGCAAGACCCAGATAAAGCAAACAGCGATACTGAAAACCTAATTCCTGTAAATTCCCAAACGGAGAAGACTTCTTCAGCCCTGAATGAAAAAAACGCGAAAGCTGATTTAGCCAGCGCTAATGCCGGAAATTCCAATTCGAATAATAGTGTTGGTGCAACTGAGTCAGGGAAATCAAATGAGAAGACGATTTCATCAGGTACCTTGACAAAAAATAAAATAATCGGGAGCGAAACAATTATTACTGGCACGGACGCATCCAATAAGCGTTCGATTCACACGAGCTGCAAGGGTTTGACCATCCAATTTGCTGCATCTGAAGAATACAGCCAGGATGCGAAATTTTTGTGGAATTTTGGTGATGGCTTTTTCAGCAATGAAGCCAACCCTGCCCACACCTTCAATAAATCAGGAACGTTTGATGTCTCGCTCTCTGTCACTTCATACACCACCGGCCAGATCACATCAAATGTGGTACAAGCCAGTATTGAAGTACTTGAAGTGCCACGTGCACGCACCTCAATCAAGGTTACTTCGCCCGACTTATTGCGAATTGAAAACGCGAGTGTGGGCGATGAAAACAGCGAATTGCATATAGATGGTGAAATCACTGACAATGCCAATGTTGCTTTAGTGCCTATTGGCGGTAAGATGGAGAGAAGCGTGAAGCTTATTGTGCAGAATCAAAGCGGATGCACCGATTCGCTTAGCCACTACATGACATTTGCCAGCGATGCCAATTTGTACATCGTAGACCAGGCCACAGATTCACTTTTTGCCCCTTTCAAGGAAGGCAAATTGTACATATTTGATTCCGTTGATGGCAGCCTGACCCATACCTCAACCGACGGACAGGGCTGGGATACGTCTGGTCAAAAAGGACAATTCGTTTACGTACACACCATTGAGAAAGGTGAAAAGATTGAAGTGAAGAAAGGAAAGTTGGCCATACGCTGAATTCTTTAAACGTCATCAGCGGCAATTATGGATATCTTAAAAGGAGTGCTAAAGTGCTCCTTTTTTTGTACCGCAAATTGAAGGTCTTAATGGGACAATCACCAGCCTCTGAAAAAATCACGCGCATTTGTCAGACACCAGTGAAAAAAAATACTTGTCCGGTAATTTTAAGAAAAATCGACAACATATTTTTATCGTTTGCTTAAGCACTTTGGTCGCAATTTAGTTTGAACTCGCCCCCCGAATGGTCAATTCATTTCTGAACGATTGTGTTGACATTGCTGGGCAACTAATACATTTTCTCATCGTCACCTACGGTGAAAGAACTAAATGTTAACAGGACGATAAACGTCTTGGTTTTGTATCTTTGTGCACCTTGTTCAAACCACTCATTATGATCATTCAGAAGTTAACTGAAAGGCTTCTTGCTTTCATTTTTCTCGCCGGTCTATTGCTTTCAGCAGCATCTAGCTACGGTCAAACCTGCACAGCAACAACAGTATGGACCCTTGACCCTCCTCCCGTAAATGACGAGTACGAAGCAGGTCAGGATGTTGATATATGCTGCACCATCAGCGGTTTCACCGACTCAGGTGCGGGTGGGGCATGGCTGCATGGTATTACTTTGACCTTCCCCGATGGATGGGATGTGGATGCCATTACTGATATTGTTCCGCCAACCCCGGCTTGCAGTGGAAATGGATTTTGGGCCTATTACGAGTCCATTGTGGCAAGCGCAACAGGCCAGACCTGGGGTCCTGGTTTTTATTACGAAACCGCTGCCGGCAATGGCTTTCAAGACACCAACCCTGGCAATAACTGGGGCAATATTTGTACGGGTGGCTCCTGGACTTTTTGCTTTACAATAACACTGGATGCAGAGTGCGGTGGACCGGGCAATCCCTTTGACCAGGCCGACATCCTTCCGGAAATCTTCCTATCGGGCGATGGAATTACAGGGAGCTGGGGTTCGGGGCAATTTGCCGGCTGCGCCACAAGCCCTAACTTTGCTCAAACGCCACCCATCACCGTGAGCCTCAATTGCTGCGATGGGGAGCCTGGTGTTTCACCCGGCACGCTCGACATTTGCAACAACGGTATTTTCGACCTCTATGACGAGCTCGGTGCGCCAGTGCAGGACGATGGTTTCTGGACCGATCCTGCCGGAAGTACCACCACAGACAATGAATACCTCTTTGACCCGCTTACCAGCGATCCGGGTGATTATACTTATACCGTGACGGGTTCGGATGGATGCTTGAGGACAAGCGTCATCACCATGGAGTTTATTGACCTTGGTAACCTCACGAACTTCACGTATTGCGGCGCTACACCTACTACTATTGCTTCCCAATTGGGCCCGTCATTCCCATTTCCTGATCCCACGTTTGGCGGCACATGGACTGACCCTAATGGGATAGACCTTGTTGGTGGCAATGGACCTATAGACCCGAACACAAGCGCGGCCGGTACTTATACTTATAATTTCAACGATCCTAACAATTGCCCTGTTACCCTCACTATTGGTGTTGGATTCGCAGGAGGCACAGGCGTTGGTGCTGAGAGCGCAGACATTCAAGTATGTACAATTTCTCCACCCTTTAATCCTTTAGATAGTCTGGGCGGGACACCATTATCGGGATTGGGCGCATCCTGGGTATACAGCAACCTTTCGAGTGGTATTCTTAATTTCTGGACCACCGCCCAACCCAATATCAATCCTGCAAACTTCAACAACAACCCTCCACCAACCCCAATGGTAAGCGGATATTTGGTCTATTATTATGGACAACTTCCATGCTCTACTGATATAGACACACTTTTTGTCACTGCATTTCCGCCTGTTGACGCTGGAGACTTTACTGTCGCCAACGTGTGCGTTACAGATCCACCCTTCGTTCTCGAAACCATTCTCGACGGCACTCCAACACCAGGGCTCACCTGGTCCAATACGGCCGATCCGACCGAGACTTTCCCCGGAAACGCCTTAGACCCTTCCAACTACACACCCAATACTGTGCTGATTTTGCAGTATTCTGGCGGATTGGAGGGTACCGAGTGCTTTTCAACAAATCTGATGCAAATCACCATCCTGCCCGCTGATGCCAATGCGGGTGATTTTATTGAGATTACCCTTTGTGAGTCAGATCCTGTTTTCTGCCTTACGGACTTTGTTCCCAATGCACAAGCAGGAGGCAGCTGGGTGGGTCCAACTGGTAACCCAATAGCGGGCTGTACGTTCAACCCAGCCACTTCACCATCGGGCACCTATACCTATACCGTAACCACTACTTGTGATAGCGACAGCCAGGATATTTTGGTAACTGTAATCCCACTCCCCAGCGCAGGCCTGGATGGCACTTTAAATATTTGCGAAAATGATGTCAACATACCCCTATTTATCGGCCTCAATGGCAGCCCAGATACCGGAGGTATATGGACCCTCGGGGGGGTTGAAGTGGGACCAAATGTAAGTGGTGCCACCGTAACCAACGGCGCTGTATACACTTACCTCACAGGCACTCCTACGTGCAACGCCTTTGCCCAGGTAACCATCAACCTCCAGCCCAGTCCATCGGCGGGAACGGCGACGACCGCACCGCAACTTTACTGTGACTCTGACCCGGCTTTTTCTCTTTTCACGCTGCTTGCTACCCCTCCCTCTGCCACAACCGGCACCTGGAGTGGTCCAGGAGGATTTACGGGAGCTACCCTCAATCCAGCTACTGCGCAAACAGGCACGTATACATATACCTTAAACAGCGCTAATTGCGGGGCTGATACCGAGAGCATTGATATTACCATTGAAGATACTCCAAATGCCGGTAACAGCGTAACCCTTACTCTTTGTCCAAATGCGACGGGCACAACCAACCTATTCACAGCCTTAGGTGGTGGAGCGGCGGCCGGTGGCACCTGGATTTCTGTGCCTGCCGGTGGGCCCACAAATGGAATTTTTTCGCCTGGCGATCCAGCCGGAGCGTATGTCTATGAAGTGAGTTCTCCCAGCGGCAGCTGTACCAGCACAGCAACGGTAACTGTCAATTTATCGGCACTACCCAATGCAGGTACAAATGGAAGTAATACAGTTTGTACAGTAAACGCACCATTCACATTGATATCTCAATTGGGGGGAGGTCCGGCGCTGGGCGGTTTTTGGACCAATCCGTCTGGCAACTTCTTCGGAGGCGCTGGTGTAAACTTTAATCCTGCTATTCATCCCTCAGGCAACTACACGTATTCTTTAACTTCACCGGGATGTCCTCCTGTGACCTCAGTCGTGACAGTAACTGTATTGCCCGTGCCAAACGCCGGTAACAACAATGCTGTAACCCTTTGCGAAAACCTGGGCAGTATAGACCTTACAAGCTACCTCGGAGGAACACCTAATGCCGGCGGAACCTGGAGTGTGGCCAATCCTTTTGATATTAGCGCCCTCGCGGGCTCAACCCAAACGCTCACTTACACCGTCGACAACGGTACGTGCGACGACAGTGCCGACCTGACCCTAACCGTGGAAGGAATACCCAATGCTGGTGGCAATGGCTCACTCAATTTTTGTGCTGATGAGCCCTGCTTCAATTTAAGTACTGGAATCAGCGGTGCTTTTGATGCCGGCGGAGTCTGGACAAATTCGGTTGGAGCAACAGTGCCTAACAACCAATGCCCAACCACGCTGGGAACAGGTGGCGTTTTCACCTACACCCTGGATGGAAATTCATGTCCTGATGCGAGTTCGACGGTAAACGTAAGTGTGGTCCCTGCCATAGCAGTGACTGGAGTTAATGCCGCCTGCCAGCCTAACCAGCTATTTTACGTGGTTCAATTCAACATCTCAGGCGGCACCCCACCTTACCTTGTGAACGGATCCCCTAGCGGTGCCAATTTTACTTCCACACCTATTGCAGCGGGTACACCTTACTCATTTACCGTGAGTGATGCCGGAAGCTGTTCTGATGAGGTGGTCAGCGGAGCATCCCCGAACTGCGTGTGTCCTGCGAGCGCTATTTTCGATAATGCGAGTGCTAACCTGGATGTGTGCCTTGGAGGCAGCGCCAACCTCGAATTCAATTTCACCGGGGCCGGTCCCTTCGATGTCGTATTGAATGATGGTGTCAGTGACATCACTTTTACGGGTATTACAGCAGGATCGCCTGTCATCAATGTGACACCAGCCATTACAACAACCTACAGCCTCGTTTCAGTAAGCGACCAAAATTGCACCAGCACAGCAACAGGTGACCTGGTAGTGGTTGTTGAAACCCCACCCAATGCCGGGCCTGATGTAAATGAGCAAATATGTAGTGCAGGCGGCACGCTCAACCTTACCACCATTCTCGATCCTGGTGCGCAAGCGGGAGGAACATTTACAAACAGTGCAGGTGCAACAGTAACTACAGTTCCCAATACACCCGCATCATCGGGTGTATATACCTACACAGTTCCGGGAGCAGTGTGCCCAGCTGACCAGGCAACATATATATTGGAGATTTACGCCCCGCTTAGCATCACCGGAGTTGTCAATACTGTTTGCAACCCTGCACAGACTGCCTACACCGTGTCCTTCACCATTGCCGGCGGTACAGGCAACTATACAGTAAATGGCACAGGCATCGCAGGCAACACCTTCACCTCGGCATTGATTCCTGCAGGCACGAACTATTCATTTGATATCGGTGATGATGGTCCATGCGCTAACATTGTTCAAAATGGAGCTTCACCTGCCTGCATTTGTCCAGCTGACGCAGATTTCATCACCCTTGACCAAACGATATGTTTGGGTGAAACGGTTAATTTACAATTCAACCTCAGCGGTGCAGGTCCATTTACCGTTGTGATCAATGATGGAACAGGGGATATTACCATTCCTGGAATAGCTTCAGGAGCAGGCACCAATGTGACACCACTCACCACCACAACTTATTCTTTGGTGTCGGTGGATGACCAAAACTGCAACAGCGCTGCAAATGGCTCAGTGACGATCACTGTCGAAACTCCACCAAATGCGGGCCCTGATGTGACGGAAGAAATTTGCAGCGCAGGTGGCACACTCAATCTGAATACCCTCCTCGACGCTGGTGCGCAAACAGGTGGTACTTTCACCAATAGTCTCGGAGCCACCGTAGGATCAGTTCCAAATACACCGGCGTCGTCAGGTGTATACACCTACACCGTTTCCGGTACTGCATGTACAGATGACGCAGCGACTTATACGATCGATATTTACGAGCCTCTAAGCATCACCGGAGCGGTAAATGCAGTTTGTAATGCTGCTCAAACCGACTATACCGTCAGCTTCACTATATCTGGAGGCACAGGCAACTATACTGTAGATGGTGCCGCTGTTGCCGGGAATACCTTTACTTCAGCACCCATACCCACGGGCACTGCCTACTCATTTGACATTGCTGATGATGGTCCTTGTGCCAACATCACCCAGAGTGGTGCTTCCCCAAATTGCCTCTGCCCTGCGACTGCATCCTTTGCAGGTGGCAATCAAAATATCTGCGCTGGCAGCAATGCAACCCTGACGCTGAATCTTTCCGGCGCCGGTCCTTTTGATGTGACTTACACTGCCAATGGTACGCCTACCACCATCAATGCTGTGCCTGACGGGCATACCATTACGGTATCACCCACGGCCAATACCACTTACGTGCTCACAGGCGTTGTTGACCAGAACTGTACTGGAAATGCATCAGGATCAATAACTGTAAACGTTGAAACTCCACCCAATGCCGGTCCGGATGTCGATCCGGTGCTTTGCGGTGCTGGTGGAACCCTCAACCTGAATACCCTACTTGATCCTGCTGCGCAAACAGGTGGTACATTCACGAATAGTGCAGGAGCAACCGTAACAACTGTTCCCAATGCGCCAGCCTCTTCTGGCACGTACACCTATACAGTAGAAGGCAACGTATGCCCTGACGATCAAGCAACCTACGACATAGAAATACAAAATGAGCTCAACGCTGTGAACGTAGTAACATCCTGTAATGCTGCTCAAACGAGTTACACCGTAAGTTTCGAAATTACGGGAGGTAATGGCAACTACAATGTAAATGGAGCACCGGTTGCGGGCAACACATTCACATCTGCTCCCATTGCTGTGGGTACGCCCTACAGTTTTGATATCACCGACAACGGACCTTGTGGTACCGAAACAGTGGCAGGCAACTCGCCCAATTGCAGCTGCCCGGCGAGCGCTGCCCTCACGGGTGGCAACCAAACCATCTGTGTGGGTTCATCAGCCAACCTTCCGGTAAACTTGCAAGGAGCAGGACCGTGGATTGTGGTTTATACTGATGGAACAAACAATACAACAGTTACCCTTAACACGGGAGGTAGTATCACTGTGAGCCCAACTGCCAATACCACGTATTCCCTGGTATCAGTAGAAGACCAGAACTGTGCGGGTTCCGTTTCCGGAAATATCACTGTGAATGTAGACCAACCAGGCGATGCAGGTCCAAATGTTACAGAGCTGCTTTGTGGTGGCCCCGGTAACCTGAACCTCAATACACTGCTGAGTCCTCTCGCCGAAGTTGGCGGAAATTTCTTTAACGCCGGAGGAAACCCTGTTGCTGGCAACAGTGTACCCAATACCGCTGCTTCAAGTGGTGTATACACTTACACAGTCGATCCAAACTCTTGCCCTGCAAGTGAGGCGCAATACAACATTACCATCAACAACCCACTTGTTGCAAACGCTATTGTGACCACTTGTAATTTGGCCCAGACCGAATATACCGTCGGTTTTTCCATCAGCGGAGGCTCTGGCACATACACTGTAAATGGCAACCCAATTCCAGGCAATACCTTCACTTCGGCCTTGATTAATGCCACTGATGGGTACCTGTTTACAATTGACGACAATGGCCCTTGCGCGAGTGTAGAAGTTTCAGGTGATTCACCCGATTGCTCTTGTCTGGCTGAAGGCTCCATTAGCGGAAGCACCAGCATATGTCAGGGCAGTTCAACAAATCTTGTTTTCGACCTCACTGGTATTCCTCCATTTACTGTCCTTTATCAAAACAGCAACGACCCAGCGAACCCGATTACGCTGAACAATGTGACCAATGGTCAAACGGTACAACTCAGCCCTACTGCCAACTCAACCTACACGCTACTCAGCGTGTCTGATGCCAATTGCACCGGAACGGTGGTTGGAGATCCTGTTGTGATTAACATAAACAGCCCGGTGGTTGTGAATAACGTTACGGAAACCTGCAGTGATATTGGAGATACTTACACTGTAACCTTTAACGTTACCGGTGGAGTGGCGCCAATTGTAATTACCCCGGCCGGAGGTAACTTCAACGCAGGAACAGGCTTGTACACCAGCGCCCCGATCAACAGCGGCTCAGGTTATAACTTTACTGTAAATAATGCGGGAGCTTGCCCTGCTGTGACTGTAAATGGTGCCCCATTTACATGCCCATGTGTAACAGATGCCGGTACACTGCAAAATGCCACGCTCGTAGCATGTACCAACGAAACGGTATCAGTACTGCCCAACATAGGTCCTGTACTCGACGGTAATGACACCTATCAATTTGCATTGCACAATGGAACGGCAAATTCATTTGGAACAGTCCTCATCCTTTCTGACGATGCCAATTTTGGATACAATCCTGTACTCACCCCTGGAGTGACCTACTATATATCGGCTATAGCCGGAAATCAAAATGCCCAAGGGAATGTGAACGTGAACGACCCTTGCTTCTCCGCAAGTCCAGGTATCCCGGTTGTTTTCAACCCGCTGCCTACAGCCAGTTTTGGTGGCAACATCAGCATTTGTGCGGGTGAGACGGGTGCATTGAACCTCAACTTCACAGGAAGTGGTCCATGGACATACAGCTACACCATCAATGGTGGTGCTCCTCAAGGTCCTTTCGTGAGCAATGGCAACAATACTTCCATTACCGTAAATCAACCAGGAGTATATGCTATTTCATCCTTGACAGATTCTCAATGCGTAGGTAACCCAACTGCCCAAGCCACTGTAAACAACATACCTGCTCCAACCGCCGTGATTGGTGGTGAAGAAGAAGTGTGCGAGAACAGTGGCAATGGTCCGGAAGTTGAATTTACGGGTACCGCTCCCTGGAGTTTTACTTACACCATGGGTGGCGAATCGGCCGACTCTGTGACCACCTTTAATAACCCCTACACCATTCCGGCATTTGAGAGTGCAACCTATACGCTCGGAACGGTGAGTGATGCTAATTGTACAGGTGCTGCCAGTGGAAGTATCGACATCACTTACATCGAAGCTCCCACGGCAGTAATCAATGGTGGAGGAAGCGTTTGTTCAGGACAAAGCGCAAGCTTTACTGCTACCCTCACAGGTGAAGGGCCGTGGACAGTGCTATACACTGTCGATGGCGTACCACAGCCTCCAATAACCACGGATGAGGCGGTTTATACCTTCTCAAGCGGCGTTAGCGGAGTATACACTGTTACCCAGGTAACAGATCAAAGATGCTCTGGCCCTGGAACGGCAGGAGATGCCATTTTGCAAATCAGCACTGCACTCGACGGTGAAATTGAAGCCTCTGACGACATCATTTGCATTGGTCAGCCACTTGAACTCAACTTCAATATTTCAGGTAACCCTCCTTTTGACCTTACCTATGCAATCAATGGCGAGACTTTTCAGGTAAATGGTATACCTCAGAATTACAGTATTTCATTGAATCCTACCGAAGCGATAGTGGCAGAGCTGATATTTGTTCAGGATGGCTCTTCTCCAGCATGTTCAGCTGATTTGTCTAATTCAGTATTCATTCAGGTATCAGAGCTTCCCAATGCACCAGTATTGCGCGATGACACCATCTGCGCTGGCGTTGGTCCTACAGCCATCGGGGTGCCAAGTGCGCCCGGCCTTACTTACAGTTGGACACCGACCACAGGACTGTCAGATCCCAACATTTCCAACCCGCAGGTTACGCTGGTCAATGAAGGCTTAAGTCCGAAAAGCTTCAAGTATATCCTTACAGCCAGCAACGGTTTGTGTTTCGCATCTGATACCATGACTATCACTGTCGATCCGGGTCCGAGGGCACGCTTCTTACATTCGCCTACGCCAGCCTCTGCAGAAGATCCTGTGGTGTTCTTCCTCAACAGGAGTATTTTTGTCCCCGGCACGCAATTCTTCTGGGATTTTGCAGGCTTGGGATCATCTACGGCATTCAGTCCGGAATACAAATTTCCTGACGGTCGAGAAGGCTCTTACCAGGTTACACTCACAGCAATTGATCCGGTATTGGGCTGCTCTGACACTTACACTGCCAGGGTAGAAGTGGAAAAAGAATTGCTCGTTTACGTTCCTAATGCATTTACCCCTGATGGTGATGGCAAAAACGAATTATGGGGGCCTGTTATGACCAATATTGATCCAAATGATTATCGCCTCACTGTTTTTGACCGCACCGGCCGCATCGTATTTGAGACCAGGAACGTGAAAGAACGTTGGAACGGTGGATTAATGAATGGTGATTATTACCTTGAGCCGGGCTTATACGTTTGGACCATCGAGGGCCGCGAAATAGGTGCTTTGGATGAGTTTGAAATGACAGGTACCGTAGTATTGCTGCGGTAAACCAAATAGGAAATTTAAATGATGAAGAGTAGTATTAGAATAAGTGTTTTGGCCATTCTCCTCTATGCATCAGGACATGTTCAGGCTCAAAATGCGTCAGACCTTGACGCCTTGCTAAATGTGATAGGCAATGAAGCTTATGATAGTCTGGCATCAGGCGACCCGGCGCAGCTGGCGGAGGTGGCATTTTACAACCGCCATGGCTATCATCTGGGTAAAACGGGGGGGAAAGATTTTAGTGCATATCCAGATGCTTCAAGCATAACTCCCATGTATCCGCATATCCCTGCCGTGAGTCATTCGGCTGTAAGCGATGGTACTTTAAATTTAAAGGGATACGATATAACTTTGAAAGAAAACGAATACCAGTATTTTCGATTGTCAGGAACTGATGATATCCTTGTTGTACTTCCTGGCCGTTTGCTTTCGCAAAAGAGAAAGAACATACAATGATGGAATATCAAAATCCGTGTGCAAAGCGATTGTCAAAAATCGCGATTCTAACCTTCGTATTGGCAATTACGGCGTTTACAAGCAAGGCACAAGACATCATCAATATGACCAACGGAACCGTAACAGTTTGCGAGGGCGTATTTGAAGATGATGGAACAGGTGGAGGGCCATATACTTCGACAAATTATACCTTTACAATCTGTCCAGACAATCCAGGTGATGTGATTCAAGTCGAATTTACAGCATTCGCATTGGCAACCAATCCCAACCCAAACAACAACGATCAACTCTTCATTTATGATGGAGATTCTCCAGATGCAAATTCCCTTGGTAGTTACGCAGGTACTAGCCTGCAAGGATTGCCTGTAACAGGTACGGTCAACAACACCTCCGGATGCTTAACTTTTGTATTTAATCCAAACCCCAATACTCCGGGCACATTCCCCGGGTGGTCGGCCAATATCTCTTGCACCACTCCTTGCGACAATCCTGTAGCTTCTTTTGACTTTGCAAATCCAGTCCCACAGGGTCCTGATCCATCTATCGGTGTGTGCATAGGACAACCGATTACAATGCAGGATGACGGCTCAGCAGCACAACCGGGATTCACCATAGAAAATTACATTTGGAACTGGGGCGATTCAACCCAAACCATCACACAGAGCCCAGCTCCGGTTGAGCATTCCTATGATGAGCCAGGAGAGTACATCATCAATCTTTTTATTGAAGACAACAATGGATGCATCAACCTCAACCTGGATCCAAAACAAGTACTGGTAAGTACCACCCCAATCTTCAATACAAATTTTGCAACGCCTGTATGCGTGGGCAGTCCCACCACCATTGATGGCAATCCACTGCAAAGTGTTACGTGGACTGCACTGCCTCCACAGGTTGTTGCGGGAGAGACTTTTCTGGCTGACGGCGCAGGATTTGCCTACAGCACGAGTCTACTGTTTGACTTTTTTCCTGCCGGGAGCACCCTGGAAAACTGCGACGACCTCTACTCCATTTTCATGAATATGGAGCACTCTTACCTCGGTGACCTTGAGTTTTTCATCACCTGCCCCAATGGTACCTCCGTGACCATGATGTCCTTTCCAAATGGTGGTGGAGGAACTTTTCTTGGAGAGGCAGTTGATGACAATGGCATTGACAACTTCGCTCCGGGCACTGGTTATGATTATGGATGGTCGCCAAACAGCACCAACGGCTTTATAAATGACAATGCGAATTGGACCCAGACAAGCTTTGTAAACAACGTTGGCATTACGCACAATTCGAATATTGTCAATCCAGGCATCTATGAGTCTGAAGAAGACCTTTGCCAATTGGTGGGGTGCCCGCTCAATGGCGAATGGACATTTACAATTACGGATAATATAGGTGCCGACAATGGGTACATTTTCGAATGGGGTATTGAGTTTAATCCAGAGTTGCTTCCCGATGTCACCACTTTCACCCCCGTAATTGGGCTGGAGGCCGACTCCAGCTTTTGGGAAGGCCCAAATATTATCAATACCTCAGACAATGGAAATACCATTGACGTACTTTTTGATGAGCCGGGCTTCTATGAATTTACCATGTTTGCCACCAATAATTTCGCCTGTACTTTTGACACAACAATTGTTATAGAAGCGATAGTAGGGCCGGAAATTACGGCTGGTCCCAACCTGATTGTTTGTGACGAACCAGCCCAACTGCAAGCTGGATTGGCCACTGTGAATAATAATTCTTGTTCAAATAGTTCTGGACAATACGAATACTGTTATGGCGACAATGATAATTTAATCGTGACCTATTGTCCAGACAATCCCAATGACGGAACAACCTTTATGCACTTTGGGATCGAGTCAGGTCAAATTGCAAATTTTGGAGATGTCATGACTGTCTTTAACGGAGACGGCATAGATGGAGAAGTGATTCAGACCAATATAACCGGAAACTTGGCAGGGCTAGCATGGGAGTCTACTGATCCTAGTGGTTGCATCACATTTCAAATTATTTCCAATGCATTTACGAGTTGTGAAAACGGGGCTATTCCACCCATAGTGCTCAACGTGGCCTGCAATGGAGGGAGTGACCTTACATGGTCATGGTCACCAGCTACCGGACTGTCTGATCCAAATGTTCAAAACCCTCTCGTACTGGTGGATCAAAGTACGACATACACCGTATCGGCTTTCCCTCCGGGTTTGCCAGGTTGCTTGATAAGTGATCAAGTGACAGTGGCCTTGGATCCGGGAGTTGATCCCGGTCTTGATACTGATACCACCATATGCTACAATAGCCAGCAATCAGCCCTTGTCAATTACCTCCAGGGCACACCTGCGCTCAACGGCGTATGGACCACTGAAGCCGGAGAGGTCGTTTCGAGTCAATTCAATCCTCAAAACTTTCCTAATGGCACAACGCTTTCATTGACCTATTCACTGGACAATGGCATCTGTGTAAAAACTTCAACATTAAATCTCACCGTGCTTCCTTCCAGCAATCCCATATGCTGTGTAACCAACGCTGTGGCTGGGCCTGACGCAGTGGCGTGCGATTTGGTGTTTGAACTGGAAGCATTCCCTACTTTTGGTACAGGTACATGGACCGGACCACCTCAGGTATCATTCAGCGACATTAATGATCCGAACGCTATTGCCACATGCGCTGCACCGGGAGGCACATTCACCCTTACCTGGACTGATCAAGTAGACCAGTTCTGTCAAGAGTCTGACCAGGTCACCATTGTTTTTGCACCAGTACTCGAAATTGTCTTGATACCCAATGATGCACCGTGTAACGGTGAGTGTGGAGGAACCGCTATAGCCATACCCAATGGCGGAACACCAGAGGCAAGTGGAATTTACAACTACCTCTGGTCAAGTGGCGTGGCTGGAGTAACTGGCCAGGTGATCGAAGAGCTATGTGCTGGCGACCATCAGGTACGCGTTGTAGACAGCAAGGGTTGTACTGACTCCCTCAAGTTCAACATAGGTGAGCCTGATCCACAGCAAATGATCGTTACGACCTCGCCTCCCCTTTGTGCCGACTCCTGCAATGCCAGAGTTAACGTTTTTTCGCCTGATGCAGTGGAGTACAGCTATGATGGTGGCTTTACCTGGAGCAATGAAAGTATAGGTTTTGTATGCGACAGTACCCATGTTATCATTGCCAAAAACGAGGCTGAATGTGAAATATCGGAAGAAATAACCCTGATCGATCCTCCCGTTTTTGAAGCGAATTTCAACATCAACCCAAACCCAACCACAACTAAGAATACTTTAATTCAGTTTCAAAACACCTCTACTCCCGGCCCCATTGCAGAGTCACTCTTCATATTTGGAGAAAACGGCAATGTAGGCCAAATCGATCAGCGTATGGTGCAATGGCGCTTCCCGAGCGATACTTCAGGAACTTATCCTGTCACCTTGATCACAAGAAGCGTCAACAACTGCGCCGATACTTTGACCAAGCTTTTGGTAATTAACGATGATCTGCTTTGGTTTATCCCGAATGCCTTTTCGCCCAACCAGGATGGCATCAACGAGCTTTGGAAACCCGATGGAAGCTTTATCGATCTCACAAATTACAGGCTCCAGATATTCGATCGATGGGGTACGCGTGTATTCGAAACCACTGATTTCGACCAGGCGTGGAACGGATCGGTGAACGGTTCCGATTATTTTGCTCCAAATGGGCTCTATACTTACTTCATCCGTGTAGCGTCTATTACCACTGAGGAGGTCTACGAACTCAACGGATTCATCATGCTCATTCGATAGCAGCATTCAGCCAGATGCAAGGCAATTTAATTGGGACGAAACTCGGCTTGCTGCACTGCTTTGTGTAAATTCGCCGCAAACCATGACGCCTTGAATTCTCTGCTCGCCATTGTGTGGGATGTCAATCCCGAAGCCTTTTCCATTCCGATTATAGATTGGCCCGTACGCTGGTATGGCCTATTCTTCGTAGGTGGGCTTATCGCGGCCCAATACATCATGTTTCACATTTTTGAAGCCGAGGGTAAAACCAAAAAGAATGTCGAAGACCTTACCATCTACGTGGTGCTCGGCACCATCATCGGAGCGCGGCTGGGACACGTCTTTTTCTACGATGCCTCGTACTACCTTTCCAATCCCCTGGAGATTATCATGGTGCAGAAAGGGGGCCTTGCCAGCCACGGTGGAGCCATCGGCATCCTTACGGCAGTGTATCTCTACGTCAGGCGCTATAAGTTCAAATTTCTCTGGCTTATGGACCGACTGGTCATTGCGGTGTGCTTCACAGGTGCTTGCATACGCGTGGGAAACCTGATGAACCACGAGATCATAGGCACCGTGACCGACGTGCCCTGGGCCTTTCAATTCCTCAGGGCATATCCCCGTGAAATGGCCATGGATCCACGCCACCCTGCCCAGCTCTATGAAGCCATCTATTGCTTGCTGATCATGGCTGTGATTTATCCCATTTGGCGGAAGCGAAAAGCTGCCCTCAGCAATGGATTCCTCTTTGGACTGTTTATGGTACTGCTGTTTACCTTGCGCTTTCTTGATGAATTCCTGAAAGAAAATCAGGAAGCCTTTGAAGATGAACTGTTGCTCAACATGGGCCAAATATTGAGCATACCCTTCGTGCTGGCTGGGCTATTTCTTATCTTTCGATCCCGGCAAAACAAGACATCCATGTCATGACTCGCTTCCTGTCCATAGCGCTTTTATTCTGCCTTTCGGCAAATGGGCTATCGGCACAGGACGAAACATTTAAACGCTTTGACACCATGAACAAAGAGCGGCGCTATGACCAACGCTTCAGGGTGGCTTTTTACAATGTTGAGAATCTATTCGACCTGGAAGATGACCCAGAGACGAGAGATGATGATTTCACCCCCGAAGGAGAAAACCGCTACACCTATTCGCGTTATAAAAAGAAATCAAATGGGATCGCCAAGACCATTCTCGCAATGGGTGGCTGGGAACCAGTAGAATTTATCGGGCTTTGTGAGGTTGAGAATGCCTGGGTCCTCGAAGGACTTACAATTCACTCACCGATGAAAGAGGTGGGCTACCAGTTTATCCATGAAGACTCCCCTGACTTTCGCGGAATCGACATTGCGGCCATTTACCGCCCCGACAAGTTTGAGCTGATCAATTACAAATACTACAGGGTCAAGTTTGAGCATGCACCCGAGCGTACCACCCGCGACATCCTTTACGCAAAAGGGATAGTACCCAATGGCGATACCTTGCACATCTTTGTAAATCACTGGCCATCCCGTTATGGCGGGCAGTTTGCCTCCGAACCGGGCCGGATTCAGGTGGCGGGTATGATCAGGCAAAAGGTGGACAGCCTCAACGCCATTTACAAAGATCCCTACATCGTAATCACCGGCGATTTCAACGATTATCCCAACGACATTAGCATAGTTGATCACCTCAAAGCAAAGAAGAGCGTGGCAGGCACACGTCCGGGCGACTTGATCAACCTCTCCTACCCCATGATGTACAAGTTCGGTACGCATTCATTTCAAGGGGAATGGGGAGTACTCGACCAGATGATCGTGAGCCATTCATTTTTCACCGACGGCAGCATGACCATCAATCCACGGGATGTTGGTGTATTTGACGCACCATGGCTTATTACATTAAACGCCGCCGGAGGCACCACAACTTTCCGCACGTATATGGGGCCTGCGTACAAAGGCGGCTTCAGTGATCACCTGCCCACCTTTATCGACCTGCAATTGCACAAGAGAGGTGGTGAG
>DAIRDH010000027.1:23584-44054 GCA_036796255.1 Cryomorphaceae bacterium | reverse complement strand
ATCAACCATGCTCCTCTTCGTCGTCGCTAAGAGGAACGGTTTGGGGCACATAATCCAGTTCTTTACCGGGCTTGCTGTAGTCGTAAGGCCATCTGTGAACTTCAGGAAGCGCACCCGGCCAGTTGCCATGAAGGTGTTCCACCGGGGTGGTCCATTCCAATGTATTCGACTTCCAGGGGTTCTCAACAGCTTTTTGCCCTTTGAACATACTCCAGAAGAAGTTGAACAAAAACAACGCTTGTGCCAATGCTGCACCAATTGCGAAAACCGTTATAAGTACATTCAAGTTTAGCAAACCATCAAACATGGGGTAATCTGTGTACTGGTAATAGCGCCTTGGTGCTCCAGCCATGCCGACGAAATGCATTGGGAAGAACACACCATATCCGCCTACTATGGTAAGCCAGAAGTGGGCATATCCAAGCTTCATGTTCAACATGCGGCCGTACATTTTAGGGAACCAATGATAGATACCTGCAAACATTCCGAAAATAGCAGATAGCCCCATTACGATGTGGAAGTGAGCCACTACAAAATAAGTGTCATGCACATTGATATCTAAGGCAGAGTCAGCCAAAATAATACCAGTAAGACCTCCAGTGACGAATGTCGATACCAGTCCAATAGAAAATAGCATCGCTGGAGTGAACTTCAAATTGCCCTTCCAAAGTGTGGTTATGTAGTTAAATGCTTTTACAGCCGATGGAATAGCAATCAGCAATGTTGTAAAAACGAAAACAGATCCTAGGAATGGATTCATCCCTGTGACAAACATGTGGTGACCCCAAACAATAAATGACAGGAATCCAATTGCGAGTATTGAACCAATCATAGCCCTATATCCAAATATTGGCTTTCGTGAATTGGTTGCAATCACCTCAGAAGAAATTCCGAGGGCTGGAAGAAGAACAATGTAAACTTCAGGGTGCCCCAAGAACCAAAATAAATGTTGATACAGCACGGGGCTTCCTCCTACCGGGTCAAGTGCCTCTCCAGCAATATAAATATCACTCAAGTAAAAGCTTGTACCCATCGACCTGTCCATAATCAGCAGCAAGGCCGCAGCGAAGAGAACAGGAAAAGAAAGCACACCCAATACGGCGGTGATGAAAAAAGCCCAAATGGTCAGTGGCAAACGGGTCATTTTCATTCCTTTTGTACGCAGGTTGAGAATGGTCACAATGTAATTCAAACCACCCAAAAGTGAGGAGGCAATAAACAGGGTCATTGAAACCAACCAAAGCGTCATTCCTAATCCTGAACCTGGCATCGCCTGAGGCAATGCGCTCAAAGGGGGATAAACAGTCCAACCTCCGCCAGCGGCTCCTGTCTCCACGAAAAGGGAAGCCACCATGATAATACTTGATACAAAGAAGAACCAATATGACAACATATTCAGAAATCCTGAAGCCATATCACGCGCTCCAATTTGCAAAGGAATAAGCAAATTGCTGAACGTACCGCTCAATCCACCGGTGAGGACAAAAAACACCATAATTGTCCCGTGGATAGTTACCAGGGAGAGGTACATATTCCGGTCCAATATGCCGTCAGGAGCCCAACGATCACCAAGGAAATAATTCAGAATCCCAAAACTTTCTCCAGGCCATGCCAACTGCATGCGAAAGAAGATTGACAAGGCCATCGCTATGATACCCATGAATACAGCAGTCACCAGGAACTGCTTGCTAATCATCTTATGATCTTGCGAAAAAATATACTTCGAAACGAAACCCTCCTCGTGGTGGTGGGTGTCACCGTGTGCGTGTGCATGCTCTGCGGTATGCACTTCAGTTACTGATGCCATAATCGTGCGTTTACTTAGTTTGGGCTATTTTACTTTCTTTTTCTACTTCACTATTCTCTGCCTCATCAGCGAAAGAATTGTCCACTTCTATTCCGAGTGCAGCGGCAAAGGTACCCTGCTCCTCAATCCACTTCAAGTAATCCTCTTCAGTGTCAACTATTATATTCATTTGCATATTGTAGTGCGCTGATCCGCAAACTTTATTACAAAGCAAGATGTAATTGAATTCTTCATCTCCAAGACTTTCTCTCATGTCTTTGGTGGTAATCGTAGGAACAAACTTAAACTGGGTTGTCATTCCCGGAACAGCGTTCATTTGTGCGCGAAAGTGAGGCATATAGGCACTGTGAATTACATCACGGGACCTGATTTGAAAATTCACCTCCCTTCCCACCGGAATATGAAATTCACCACGAACAACTTTGTCATCAAGGGCTGCAGAGAAATCAATGCCTCCTTCCTTGTAATTGATAACCCGCGCACGCTGCCTCTTCCTCATGTTGATTCGGTCCTGTATTTCTTTCGCCTGACTATCGGGGATGATATCGTCAATTAACCTTTTCTCCAACCTGTCAATTTCTTCATTCAGCTCGACTACTTTCTCTTCCAAGGTGAATTTAGTTAACAACCCAAGAGGATTGGACGATGAAATCAAAGCAAAATTTGATTCACCCATCTTGTCATCTTTACCCGAGTAACGTGCTGTCCAATCAAATTGTTTGGAGTAAAGCTCCACGTGCAATGCGTCTTCTGAAGGCGCGTCCATAATCTTGTTCCAGGTAAGGAGTCCATAAATAATTATGAATACCAAGACTATTGAAGGAATGATGGTCCAAACCAATTCCAAGGTATTGTTGTGTGCAAGGTATAAGGCTTTGCGCTCCTTATTGTACCGATATTTCCACGCAAAAAAGAAGAGGAGAAAATTGACAATGAAAAAAGCGGGAATAAGGATCAACCAATTGATATTAAAAAGTCGGTCGGTAAGCACCCCATGCTCTGATGCAGCCACAGGGAGCAAAACATCTTTGAAAGCAATCATTTGCCAAATAAAGGTGACAAACAATGCAATCATAAAAAACAACAAAAGATTGGCGTTCACCCTATTGCTGGTTGGCGAAATATCCTCCTCTCGTTTTTTAGTCATATCAGCAGTTACCTGATACATCTTCGCGATCTGGGCAATACTAATGACCACCAGAACGATAACGAGAACTAAAAGTATTTTATCCATGGTAATGTGTTGTCTTGCTATTCTATAACTTAAATGCTGTGATGCAAACTTTCATCCAGGTAAGGTGAGTTTTGCGGGATAAGTTGTGCTTTCGTTAAAGTGTTCAATACCCTATTAATAAACAGGCCAGTGAAACCGATAAATAAGCCCACTTCCAACAATCCGAAATGCCAATGCTCGAAAAGCACACCAGGGGTGATGAGCATATACACGTCAAGGAAGTGACCAATAAAGACTATGGTTCCCACAAAGATCAAAAATTTCGGATTTCGTTTCGCATCTCTCGACATTAGAAACACCATAGGAACGATGAAGTTTATAAGCATCATGCCAAAAAACGGCACACGGTAATGTTCGATGCGGGTAATGAAATAGGTAACCTCCTCTGGAATGTTTGAATACCAGATCAACATAAATTGCGAGAACCACAAATACGTCCACAGAAAGCTCAGCGCGAAAATCCATTTACCGACATCATGAATGTGGCTTGAATTGATTTCTTTTAAGTAGCCTTTGGAAATAAGGTAGAGCGAGAGGATAGCAATGATATTCATGGCCGATACCCACATGCCGGAGAACACGTACCATCCATATAGCGTGCTAAACCAGTGCGTATCTATGGACATCACCCAGTCCCACGAAAGGGTAGATGAGAACACCGCAAAAAGAACCAGATATAACGCTCCCCTTTTATACCCTTTGTAATGCAAGTCCAGGGATGGATTCTTATCTTCTTCTAATGAACGCTTCCTAAACCATCGCGCAAAGAATATGAAGGTGGCCAGGTAAACCAGCGTCCTGATCCAGAAAAAAGGAACATTGAGATAAGCCGTTTTATTGGCAATAATTGGATCATAATTGGCTTCGTTGATCACCACTTCAGTACCTGCCTTCTCTGCTTCTTCGGCTGTCTTAAAATATTCAGGATGGTCAGAGCCGACGCTGGCAGCAGAAACATATTGCGAAACAGCTGCTTCATCCATCCAATGGTAGATATGGTTCCAGTGCATAGAAGCACCAATGAATACAATAATTAAAATGCCACCTGCCCATGGAAGAAAAGAAAATATGCCCTCCATTACACGCCGCAAGGTAACGGCCCAGGCCGTTTCAGTGGCAAAAGAAAGCGCATAAAAAAACAAGGCCCCCAATGAAATTCCGATAAAGTAGAATCCATTGATCAAAATATTTGACCAAAGCCGGCCAAAATGGTCACTGGTATCAGTAAATATCCCTGCGATAAGGCTAATCACTCCTATGGCCATCAAGACATAAGTGATTAATTTGGCTCTATTGGAAAAAACAAAATTCATTTGCTCAGATTTAGTCTGTTTGTATGCCTGCTATTGTACTGTTTCTTCTTGCCCTTCTTCCTCAGCTGCTTCCGCCTTCTCTCCGAGCTTCTGTAGCGTCATCACGTAAGCCACAACCGTCCATCTCTCCTCTTTGGTGAGTTGCGAGGCGTGAGAACCCATGGCCCCTTTACCATAAGTAAGGGTGTGGAACATTTTGCCCTCCGGCAAATCTTTCAATCCTTTATTAAAAGGCTGAGGTGCGGGATGCCCGCCCTTCTCAACCACAGCGCCATTGCCCTGTCCGTCTTTGCCATGGCATTGGGTGCAAAAGTTGTTGTAAATTTTTGCGCCTGCGTTCACGAGTTCTTCAGTCGACTCAAGGGGCGACTTTACAGAAGTGCCAGCCAACTCGTAACCATCAAAAGTATTGGGTATTAAGTATGGCATGTCATTCATGGCCACATCAGAGTAGGCGATGGTTCCATCTACCGGCTTGCGCGTGGAAGCCTGATGCATTTTCTCGTAACGTATGGTGTCGCGCACTTCACCATAGTCTACATAAGCTTCTATGGCAGGGCTTCGGTACATGTCAGGTGTATATTCGTAACCGGGACTCTGCTCGTCGCGAACACATCCTGTGGCACTGAAACTTACAAGGATTGCAATGGCGATCGTGCGGATATATTGCTTTGTACTGTTCATTTCTTTGCTAAACTCTTTTGGTTGATCTCGATAGCTCCTTCCGATTTGAGCATTCCCCCCAGCTCTTCGATATTCAAAGTTGGATTGTCGGCGTCATTGATTTCCATTACGAATTTGTCATCCGTAGTGCGTGGATCTGGATTCACTGCAGGCATTCCCGGAAGGGTTCCGTTGCGGAGCATATAAGTGATAGCCATACCATGTGCTGCACATAGCACCGTAAATTCGAACGTCACAGGAATAAACGCAGGCAAATTCTCAAGCAGTGAGAAGCTTGGCTTACCTCCTATATTCATAGGCCAGTCGTATATCATGAAGTACCACATCCCGAGAAGGGCAAGTGACAATCCCATCATACCAAACATGAAGGCCACAATGGCCATTCGGGTGCGTTTCACCCCGATGATTGGGTCCAGCCCGTGAATAGGGAAAGGTGAATAAACCTCTTTGATTCGCACACCTTTGGCAACCAAATGTTCTGCAGCGTGCAGAAGTGTGTGGTCGTCATCGAACATGGCGTGAACGACAGTGTTGATTTGTGCTGCTTTTGCCATTAGTGATCTTCTTTTTTGTATTTCTCGCCTGATACTTTCAGGATAGTTTTCAATTCATTCAATGCGAGCACCGGGAAGAAGCGCGCGAAGAGCAGGAACAAGGTGAAGAAAATACCTATGGTTCCTACGAATATTCCAACGTCAACCCAGGTTGGGTAAAACATAGACCAACTCGATGGTACGTAATCCCTGTGAATTGAGGTCACGATGATCACAAAGCGCTCAAACCACATTCCGATGTTTACCACGATCGAGATAAAGAAAGTAAAAGTAAGGCTGGTTCTCAATTTCTTAAACCAGAACAGCTGCGGCGAAATCACATTACAGGTCATCATCGCCCAGTAGGCCCAGAAATAGGGGCCGCTGAATCGGTTGATGAAAGCGTATGATTCATATTCAACGCCTGAATACCAAGAGATGAAGAGCTCAGTGATGTAAGCCACACCGACAATAGAACCTGTTACGATGATTACAATGTTCATATACTCCACGTGCTTCACCGTAATGTAGCTTTCGAGCTTCATCACCTTGCGCATGATGAGCAGCAGCGTGAGTACCATGGCAAATCCTGAGAATACCGCACCAGAGACGAAGTAAGGGGGGAAAATAGTGGTGTGCCATCCTGGAATAACACTCGTGGCAAAGTCAAAGGATACGATAGAGTGCACAGAGAATACAAGTGGAGTGGCAAGACCCGCAAGCACGAGCGATACTTCCTCAAAGCGGGTCCATTGCTTGGCTTTACCTGACCAGCCAAAGCTAAGCAGACCGTAGATTTTCTTTGAAAGTGGATTGGTCATCCTGTCGCGGATCGTAGCAAAATCCGGGATAAGACCGATGTACCAGAATACCAGTGAAACTGAGAAGTAGGTGCTGATCGCAAAAACGTCCCAAAGAAGCGGAGAGTTAAAATTCACCCAAAGTGATCCAAAAGTATTTGGCAGTGGAAGTACCCAATATGCCACCCAAATGCGGCCCATGTGAATACCAGGGAAGAGGGCTGCCATCATTACTGCAAAAATGGTCATCGCCTCAGCCGAACGGTTGATCGCCATACGCCACTTTTGCCGAAAAAGCAAAAGCACCGCTGATATAAGGGTTCCGGCATGGCCTATACCTACCCACCATACGAAGTTGGTGATATCCCAGGCCCAGCCTACGGTCTTATTCAATCCCCACACCCCGATGCCCGTGGCAATAAGGTACACCACACAGCCGAGGCCCCAGAGGGCAATGATCCCGGCTATTGTAATGAGGAGGTACCACTGCTTGGGTGCTTTTCCTTCAATAGGCCCTACCACATCATTGGTGATGTCGTGGTAAGACTTGTCTCCCAGGATGAGTGGGGTTCTTATGGCTGCTTCTTTATGCATAACAGGCTACTTAATATGCTTAAACGTTTCTCACTTTAACTTTGTAACTGATATTCGGCTTGATACCCACCTCTTCAAGTGCATAATATGCTCGCTTGTCACTGTGATTGGCGCGAACTAGGCTGCTTTCGTCATTCAAGTCGCCGAAGGTAATGGCATTGGTTGGGCAGGCTTCAGCGCAAGCAGTCAATACTGCTCCATCTTCTACCGGCTTACTGTTTATTTTGGCATCGAGCTTACCGGCCTGGATGCGTTGGACACAAAGGCTGCACTTCTCCATCACACCACGTGAACGTACTGTCACATCAGGATTGAGCACCATGCGGGCCATTTCGTCCTGAGCTGGATTCACTTCCGTAAACTTGTCGTATGCCTTATAGTTGAACCAGTTGAATCGGCGTACTTTGTAAGGGCAGTTGTTTGCGCAGTAACGTGTACCGATACAGCGGTTGTAAGTCATTTGGTTCAAGCCTTCGTTACTGTGGGTTGTAGCAGCCACCGGGCATACCGTTTCGCAAGGAGCGTGGTTGCAGTGCTGACACATCATTGGCATATGAACGGTGGTGGGATTGTCGTAAACCGGCACCTCCATTTCACGGTACGCCGTGATTACACCGATATCTTCAGCATCGGCCTTTGCCATATTCATGTCTGATGAGTAGTAGCGGTCTATACGCAACCAGTGCATATCGCGTCCGCGGCGTACTTCATCTTTACCTACTACAGGCACATTGTTTTCAGAATGACAAGCTGTAACACAAGCGCTACAACCGGTGCAAGTGGTCAGGTCAATTGACATTCCCCAGCGGTGGCCCACCCCTTTCACAGGATGATTTCTCCACAGGTCAATGTCGTCTACTGGTTTCTTGATGGTGGCACCATCTTCATGCACTACAAGCAAGTGTGGCTTGTTGTATGCATTTTGGTCTTCATTTTTGAAGGTATCCAATGTAGTCTCTCGCACTACGCTGGTGCGCCCCATGAGGGTGTGGTGCGTTTGGGTAGAGGCGATAGGAAATTCTTTGCCAGTTGCCTCTATGGTTGCTCCCTCTGCATGGTATAGCATTACGCCGTTGGCTGCAGTGATAAAAGGATAGGCGTTGGCACCAATTGGAAGTTTATTTCCATTCTCATCCAGCTCATGGCCACCATATGTTTTGGTGCGGAAAGCTGCTCGTCCCACCTCTTCCTGGTTTGCGCCACGACCATATCCGAGCGCTATTGAAACCGTTCCTCGCTTTTGCCCTGGCTGAGCAATAACAGGAAGCTCTAGGCTCTTGCCACCAACGGTAATTTTGGCTACCGATGCGGGCAATTCCTGACCATAATGCATTTTAAATCCATACTCCTCAGCATCGCCGGGGTTCATTGCAATATAATTGTCCCAGGTAATTTTTGATACCGGGTCTGGCAGTTCCTGCAACCATGGATTCACTGGCTGGGTTCCTTCTCCAATGCCCACTTTCGTGTAAAGCACCACTTCAAATCCTTCTGAACCACCAAGCTTCGCCAATTTGGAAGCTGATGCAGACAGTGACTCATTGTTAAACTGCAAAGCGTCTCCAGAAGGCACATTTACATTGACAGTGCCATTGCGCAGTGCGCTAAACCAGAAATCGTCAAATAATATATCGTTTCCACCCATTTCACCAGCATACATGCGCCATGTGTCCTTCATGAAGTCATGGAATGTAATTTCTTCTCCTGCCCACCTAAGGATGCTGTCTTGAGCCTGACGGCTGTCGTACAGTGGACTTATGGTAGGCTGAGCAAGTGCATAAGTTCCGGTTTTTGGATAGTAATCATTCCAAGACTCGAGGTAGTGATGATTGGGGCATACGTAATTGCAGAGGCTTGCCGTTTCATCATGCCATGAGGCGAATGATACGCGAAGGTCAACTTTCTCAAGTCCGGATTTGAATGACTCAAAATCGGGGTAAGTATAAGCTGGATTGGTATCGTAAATCAATACAGCTCCCACCCTGTTGGCATTCATATCAGCCACCAGTTTTGTCATATCACTGTCGCTACCGGCCTTGATAAACAACTCTACATTGTTGGAAATGGTGCTCCCGTAATTGCCGAGCAAATTGTTGATGCCATTCACTACGACCTGGAGGTCTGGATCATTGCAACCTGCTATCACCAGCGATTGACCACGGTTTGAAGCAAGGTCTTTAGCAGCCCTTTCAATGGCCTCCATTGGCAAACCATCAGTGCTCACAGAAATGGAGGCAGCACCGGTGGCTTTTGCAACAGCATTGTACAGCGCAACCACTACCCTGCCCTCATCAGAAGGCTTGATACCAGCGCGTACATCGGCATTGGTACCGGTAAGCGAGAGTGCAGTCTCGAATTGGTAGTGACGGCTCATCCACTCACCATCGGGCTTGCGGGTTTTTACATACTGCGATTCATTTTGGCTATTCATCAACCAATTGTTGAGGAAGTCAGCGCCAATGCTCACAATGATTTTTGCTTTGGCAAAATCATAGTCAGGAAGTACCGCTTTACCGAAAGTGCGTTCGTTGGCAATACGCATTCCATTTTGAGAAATCGCATCATAACTAACCACACGTACCTTTTCGTCTCCATACTTCTCCTTGAACTTGCGAATGGCCGCATTGGTAGAAGGGCTGATTATTGTATTGGTAAGCAGCACAATATATTTATCCGACGAAGCAGTGTTTTTTAAACCAGCCGTGATGGCCCCGTCCACTTCATCCCATGACGCAGGCGCCTTGTCAGCCAATGGTCCGCGAAGGCGTGTGCTGTCATAAAGCGACAATACCGACGAATTGATCCTCGCATTGAGGCCGTGCCCGGCATTTTTATTTGGCTTGATGAAAATGGGGCGGCCTTCTCTGGTTTTCACCAAAACGCTGCCATAATCCATTCCATCGTAATAAGTTGACGCATAATAATTTGGAATGCCCGGAGTTATACTTTCGGGTTTATTAGCGTAAGGAATAGACTTGATCACCGGTGTTTCACAAGCCGCAACTGTTGCTGCTGTTACTCCAAATCCGAGGAACTTTAAAAAATCGCGGCGGCTGGTTGCGCCTTGAGCGTTTCCAGCTTCTGCAAGAAACTCATCCATGGATTGTTCAGGAGCAAACTCGTTTGCCGCTGCTTCTTTGAACTCTTTGGTATCGTGTAGCTCTTCGAGCCCTACCCAGTACTGTTTATTATTGGCCATATTCAGCTTAAACCGTTGGTATTAATAATGACATTTTGCACATTCCCATCCACCCAACTCACGGGCAGTGATGGTTCCGTCTTCGAGGTATTTTTTCAGTTCCTCTTTATTATTATCCACAAGTCGGCTGTGTACCTCATCATAGTATCCGTTGCCCTCCATCTTCACAGCTGTCTGGTTGTGGCAGTCAATACACCATCCCATGGTAAGGGGTGAGTACTGGCCAGCCACAGTATAGTCTTCCTGAATTTGTCCGTGACACTCCTGACACTCGATCTGTCCCACGGTGTAGTGCTGTGCGTGGTTGAAATAAGCGTGGTCAGGTAGATTGTGCACTTTAATCCATTGAATGGGGTTTTCCTCGCCGGTATACTGTTGTAAATCGGGATCCCAGCCTACGGCAGCATAAATTTTTTGAATATCAGCAGTACCCTCTTCAGATCTTCCTTCGTTGATTGCCTTATGGCAATTCATACAGATGTTGGTAGAAGGAATTCCCGCATGCTTGCTCTTGGTTGCACTGTGGTGGCAATACACGCAAGCCACACCATTTTCGCCGGCGTGAAGTTTGTGGCTAAACTTAATTGGTTGCTCAGGGGTATATCCAGTGTACACACCAACTCCCAGTAATGAGTCCCAACCCAATGTTACGAAATAAACGAGGATGAATATGCTGGCGATGGAAACGAACACCTTATTGTCCCAAAGCCACATCTTGCTTTTGTCGGCAAAAGATAATTCCGGCTCCAGCTCCTGACCTTCTGATTCAGCAATGGCCCGCTTGAGCTTTGTGAGGGAACTCTTCACTCCCCACAGAGAGAACATCAGGATCAACAAGATGAAAATAATGATCAAAAGCCATGTTGAAGATAATCCTTGATCAGTGTCTACTGCTACCGTTTCAGTGGCAGTGGCTACCTGGGCAACCGGTGGCGTCCAATTGTCAATGTAATCAAGAATGGCAGTAATCTCATCGTCTGATACGGCTTGCGCTGGCATGATGCCTGCACGTGGTTTCCACTCGTTCACGAGCGCTTTCACATAGCCATCACCTGAATCCATTGCAGCGTTTGGATTCTTAATCCAAAGGTAGAGCAGTTCTTCTTTTCCCGCCCATCGCTCTCTGGTGCCTTTGAGCGCCGGTCCGGTCATGTTTTGATCAATCTTGTGGCACGAGGAACAATTTTGCTTGAAGAGTTTCTCTCCATCTTGCGCCTGAAGATCAACTGCACCAATTAATCCTACCACAAACGCCAGAAGGGCTAAGGATTTTACTGTCAGCAAAAAGTCTTTCAAATGATGACTCATAGGTGTTTTTTTATTGGGTACTGCCTGCCAAATTTGGGGGCAAAAATAAGACAAACATGAGTTAACACAGGCCAAATGTCACGAAATTGTCATGGCCTCAAATAATTTATAACGATTCTAAATAACGAGCTTGAAATTGCCTCATTTCAACCGTTCCAGTAACAAAAATGTATACTTTAAAACCAAGTACGCCTGCAATATACGTCATTGAATATGACGTCAGTGCTTTTTTGCACTAATTTTGCACCTAGAACGAAAAAAGCCCTGCAAACTTAGAACTATGAAATCCTCCATATTTATACTGTTCACCCTTGCGCTCACCGTTCATTCAGCCTACGCGCAAGAAGAAGATTGGCGGATATACAAGCCAAAGACATCACCACAGGCGCCTCACGAACGATCAAGCGCCGACAGGGCTGAACGCTTAGAATGGAATAACCCGCAACAAGATCACGGGAAAGTGTTAATTCATTGCGACCCTCACATTGAGGAAATGGATTCGCTGAGCAGGCTGCATCCATCGCCACTCGAAGGTTATCGGGTTCAAATATTCTTCGGGAGCAGAAACGAGGCACAGAGAATAAGGGGAGAATTTCTCAAAAAACACCCCAACACCGGAGCATACATCAGCTATCTCGCACCCAACTTTCGCCTGAGGGTAGGTGACTTTCGCAGCAAAATGGACAGTGAAAAATTCAAGAAAGAAATACAAAATGATTTCAGCGGCAGCTACATTGTAAAAGATCAGATAAGTCTTCCACCGCTGCGATCGGTATCTTTGGCCGAAGATTAAAGACAATGGCCGCATAGCTACTGAAACCCTGACCAACAGGGAGAAAAAGAAAAAACGCGACCCTTGGGCCGCGTTTTCAGTTATAGAATAATTGTTACGAGGAAATCAATCCGCCAAGGTTTGTTTTACTTCCACTTCTTCGAAGGCTTCAACGATGTCGCCTTCTTTGATGTCGTTGAATTTATCAATATTCAAACCGCACTCGTAACCTTTGGCCACTTCCTTCACATCATCCTTGTAGCGTTTCAAACTGCCAAGATTGCCAGTATACACCACGATACCATCTCGCACAAGGCGCACCTTCGAGTTGCGGTTGATCTTGCCATCAGTGACAAAACAGCCGGCAATCGTACCCACTTTTGAGATTTTGAAAGTTTCGCGGACTTCTGCATTTCCGACAATACGCTCCTCAATACGCGCTGAGAGCATGCCTTCCATAGCATCACGAACTTCTTCGATCGCAGCGTATATTACCGAATACATCTTGATTTGAATTTCCTCTTTCTCCGCAAGTTTACGCGCTCCGCCAGATGGCCTTACCTGGAAACCAACAATGATAGCGTCAGAGGCTGTTGCGAGCAATACGTCGCTTTCTGTAATTTGACCTACCGCCTTGTGTATTACATTGACCTGAATTTTATCCGTTGATAGCTTTTGCATCGAGTCAGCAAGAGCCTCAACAGAACCATCAACGTCACCCTTGAGGATTATATTCAACTCCTTAAAGTCGCCAATCGCAATACGACGGCCAATTTCATCAAGGGTAACGTGTTTCTTGGTACGCACGCCTTGCTCACGCTGCAGCTGTTCGCGCTTGGCCGCAATAGTGCGGGCCTCGCGCTCATCAGCGAGCACATTAAACTTATCACCAGCATTTGGAGCACCCGCCAACCCAAGCATGGAAACTGGCTGAGCCGGACCGGCTGCTGTGATTTCCTTGCCTCTTTCATTAAACATGGCTTTTACACGGCCGGTATAATGTCCTGCAAGTACCACGTCTCCAACCCTCATCGTACCGGACTCCACCAGTAAAGTACACACGTAACCACGCCCTTTGTCAAGGCTTGATTCAATAACTGTACCGAGAGCAAGTTTATCAGGATTGGCTGTAAGTTCGAGCAAATCAGCTTCAAGCAATACTTTTTCAAGCAATTCGCTCACATTGGTACCGTGCTTGGCTGAAATTTCCTGGCTCTGAAATTTTCCACCCCAGTCTTCCACCAGGATGTTCATGTTGGCCAATTGCTCCTTGATCTTGTCCGGGTTGGCATTTGGCTTGTCAATTTTATTGATCGCAAATATCATTGGGATACCAGCAGCTTGGGCGTGATTGATGGCCTCCTTCGTCTGGGGCATTACATCATCGTCAGCGGCTACCACAATAATTGCGAGGTCAGTTACTTGAGCACCCCGTGCACGCATCGCCGTAAAGGCCTCGTGACCAGGCGTATCAAGGAAAGTAATATACCTATCGCCAACTTCAACGCTGTAAGCGCCAATATGCTGGGTGATTCCACCGGCTTCACCTGCAATTACGTTTTCTTTGCGAACGTAGTCAAGCAATGAAGTTTTACCGTGGTCAACGTGACCCATCACTGTAACAATAGGTGCCCTCGGCTTAAGCTGGTCAGGCTCGTCTTCCTGCACAGGAATAGATTCTTGTACCTCAGCGGTTGTAAATTCAACTGTGTAACCGAATTCCTCGGCTACAATAGATATCGTTTCTGCATCGAGGCGCTGGTTGATCGAAGCCATGATGCCAAGGCTCATACAAGCCGAGATGATGTCGGTAATTCCAACTTCCATCAGTGTCGACAAATCTGAAACAGTAACAAACTCTGTAAGCTTGAGCACTGTAGACTGCATTTCTTCATGCTGAGCGCGCTCTTCGGCCCTGCTTCGGTGGTCATCCCGGCGCTGACGGCGTATTTTTGCCCCTTTACCTTTGACTGTATTTCCACTAAGCTTGGCCAGCGTTTGCTTCAACTCTCTGTCAATGTCTTCCTGACTAACTTCCTGCTTGGCATTGCCACCAGGCTTTCCACCTTTGCGGCCTTTGTCATTCCCACCTTTTTGGGGGGCACCTCCGCGTTGCGGATTCGCCGTTTGTGGCTGGTCTGTTTTGGAAATGATGCGTTTGCGCTTGCGCTTCCCTTTCTGCGTTTCCGTTTCAGGGTCCGTACTCATTACCGGCTTCTTCTTCTTTTCTGGAAGGTCAATTTTACCAATTACTGTAGGCCCGGCCAGTTTACTAAATGTAGTTTTATGGGTTTCACGCTCTTCCGGCCTATGTGAAATTGGGGCGTTGGTCTTTGCTGGCTCTTTCGCTTTCTCGACTTCCTTCGGCTTCTCTGCAGCTTTTGTCTCTGCTGGAGCCGCTGCCTTATCAGATTCCTCTTTGGTGGCTTTCTCTTTTGCCGCAACCGCTTTATCTTCTTCTTCCTTCTTGCGCGCTTCAGCTTCCTTAGCGGCCTTAGCCGCTGCAGCAGCAGCCTCTTCCTTCTTCTTCTCGGCTTCTTTTTTGCCCTTGTCAAGGTCGATCTTGCCCACAACATTGAGCCCGACTTTCTTCTCTGACTTTGGCTTAAATACGTCGTCTTCGCCGCTGCCCTGGACATTCTTGATCAGAATCCCTTCTTCTTCTTCAGCCGGGGCTGGCTTTTCAGGCGCACGTTCTTTCTGTAAGCTTACAGTTTCGCGTTTACCACTGCGCACCCCAACCTGCTGGGCCTTCTCCTTTAGCTTTTTGGAGTCAAGAAACTCATCCTGAAGGATTTCAAAAGTCTTATTGTCAATCTTTGTATTGGGATTGCTTTCAATCTCGATACCTTTCGATTTCAAATAATCGACAATCGTTGAGAGTCCTACGTTGAATTCCTTGGCGGCTTTGCTTAATCTTACGGGTGCTGATTTGCCTGGCATAAATTGTTTGTCTGAGTGCGAAAGTATGAAATAACCTAAAAAGTAGGCTTATTCCAGCTCCTCACGTAGTATTTTAAAGATTTCGTCAATGGTTTCTTCTTCAAGGTCGGTGCGCGAAACGAGGTCGGCCTTGGTGAGTTCGAGAACGCTCCTTGCGGTATCAAGTCCCACTGCTTTGAGTTCATCGATGATCCAGCCATCAATTTCGTCCGCAAATTCCTCTAGGTCAACATCTTCATCGTCCGCATCAGTTTCGCGATACACGTCGAGGTCATAACCGGTAAGTTTGCTGGCCAACTTAATGTTATGGCCTCCTTTGCCAATGGCAAGGGATACCTGATCAGGCTTAAGGAAAACCTCTGCTTTCTTATTCTCTTCGTCGAGCTTGATGTTCGTTATTTTGGCAGGGCTCAGTGATCTTGAGATGAGCAGCTGCAGGTTGTTCGTGAAGTTAATCACGTCAATGTTTTCATTTTTCAGCTCGCGCACGATGCTGTGGATACGCGAACCCTTCATGCCCACGCAAGCTCCAACCGGATCGATGCGGTCGTCATAGCTTTCCACAGCTACTTTGGCACGTTCGCCTGGTACGCGTACAATTTTCTTGATGGTGATCAAGCCGTCGAATACTTCAGGAACTTCCATTTCGAACAGTCGCTCCAAAAATTCAGGTGCGGTGCGCGAGAGGATTACAATTGGACTGTTGTTGCGCATCTCAACTTTAGACACCACGGCGCGGACGCTGTCGCCTTTCTTGAAATAATCAGAAGGGATTTGCTCCGACTTTGGAAGTATAAGTTCATTGCCTTCATCATCGAGCAACAATACCTCGCGTTTCCAAACCTGATACACTTCGCCGGTGATAATTTCACCTACACGCTCGCTGTACTTCTTGTAAAGGCTGTCTTTTTCAAGTTCGATAATTTTCGAAACGAGATTTTGACGCATGGAAAGTATGCTTCGTCGGCCAAAGTGGTCGAGCTTTATGGCCTCAGTGGCTTCTTCACCCACCTCAAAGTCGGGCTCTACTTTAATAGCCTCTGAATAGGCGATTTGGGTATTGTCATCTTCAACTTCACCATCGTGAACGATCTCGCGGTTGCGCCAAATTTCCAAGTCACCTTCATCAGGGTTGATGATGATGTCGAAATTTTCGTCAGTGCCATGCTTTTTAATGAGCATGCTGCGAAATACATCCTCGAGGATGCGCATCATGGTTTCGCGGTCTATGTTTTTGAAATCTTTAAATTCCGCGAATGACTCGAACAAGTTGATATTGCTCATGACTGATTATTTGAAGTTTATCTTGATTTTGGCTTGTTTTATTTCGGGGTAGGTCAGCTCTCGCTCTTCTTCCACAAGTATTCTTTTCTTTTTGCCTTCCACGCGCTCTTTGCGCTGAGTGAAGAGCACAATTTTTTCCGCATCGGCCGATCTCAACTCTCCTTCCACTTCCTCATTATCGGCGAGACGCACTTTCAAGGTTCTGCCCACATTTTTAATGTACTGGCGGTGATCTCTGAGCGGCTTATCCAATCCCGGGGAGCTCACCTGAAGGGAAAAATCTTCAGCTTCTCTATCCAGATTGTGCTCAATGGCGCGGCTTATGGCAACGCAATCTTCAATGCTCACTGGCCCGCTGTTTTCCAATTCTACCACAATAGCATTTCCGGGGCCAATATCAAGGCTCAGAATATAATATTCTGTGCCTTCTATCTTGGCGCCTATCAGGGCCCTTATGGTATTTTCAGTGATCAAGGTGGCAATAAAAAGAGGGGCTGCTGCCCCTCTTGTTGTGTTGTTTTATGCCGCAAAGGTACGTATTCTTTTCGAGTTGGCAAGTCGGTCATTACAGCGAAAACGAAAATCAATGTGTGCGTAGCTGTACAAGAGTCGCCAGCAATTCATATCAAATAATTCACTGAATGCCAGTTACTAATTGCCCATTACATTGTCTTGAACCACCTTTACCTTTCGACCCTCTTCGTACTTCACAGAGCGCAACAATTGCCCTCCGGGCGAAAACTCAGAGGCCAGACCGTGCAGCTTGCCCTGCTGGTAATTTTCTTTCATGTGGGGATGTCCACCCCGCCGATGGTAGATGAGGCTCTCCCCTTCCAGCTTGCCATCGAGGTAGCTGCATTCTCGCAGCTTTCCCCCTTCCGGGAAATAATAAATCCATTTGCCGGAAGGCTTACCCATGGTGTAGTTGCCCTCCTGCTCCGGAATTCCGTTCTCATTAAAGCGGCTGTAAGGGCCGTGCAAGGTGCCGTCTTTGAAGTAAGCCGTCTCCTCTGGCCGCCCTTGGTCACTCCAGTGTTTCCAGAGTCCGTTTTTCTTATTCTCCTGCCAATGTCCTTCATAGCGCAGTTGTCCATTCGGGTACCAGCCTTGCCACTTGCCGCTCAGCAATCCTTTTACAAAACTCCCTTCATCGCTAGGCTTTCCACTTTCAAACCAAGACTGCCACTTGCCATCTTCCAGCCCATTGGCATACGTTCCTTCCTGTAGTTTCTGGCCATTCTCAAACCATGTAGTCCACACGCCGTGTTTTTGACCTTGCAGGTAGTGGCCCAATCGCCATTTGCTCCCATCGGGGTAGTAAAACTCCCATTCGCCATCTTGCATGCCCGCGGTCCACGAACCTTTGCTTTGCAATTGTCCGTCTTCATACCAATACTTCCATTCGCCTTCGCGCTTCCCTTCTTTAAAAGGCCCCTCCATTTCTTTATGGGTGTTCTCCCTGTGAAAGGTCCACAAGCCCGATTTTTCGCCCCGCTCAAACTCGCCTTGCTCGGCCAGTTGCTCGTTTCCGAAAAATGCACTGAACGGACCGTTGAGCGTATCGTTGCTGAATGTGGTAGTCTTCCACAATGTTCCTGATTCGAGATGGTAGGTCCAGGTGCTGTCTTTAAGTCCATTGAGGTAATAACCTTTGCTGCGGGCAGTGCCATCAGGCCACCAGGTCTCTGAAAGACCAGTCATGCGTCCACCAGTGAAAGTTTCTCTTGACTTGAGGTTGCCATTCGCATAGTAATCTTCCATGGCGCCATTGCCCTGCGCCACCATTTCTTTGCCAGAAGGCGACCAATAAGCCATCAATAAAGGCACCTCAACCGAGTCTAAGTATAATTCTTCCATCATTGGCTTGCCATCGGGATAGTATCGCTTCCAGGTATTCACCCTTGTACCGCGATCAAACCAGGCCTCCTCTTTAAGCTGCCCTTTCGGGAAATAAGAATAGCGCACACTATCCGGCGCTGACCAGCGAAAGTAACCATCCACCGCTACTGAGCTGTCAGGGTGGTAAGTGGTAACCCGCCCATCAAGGCGACCTAAGGAGTAATTGCTGCGCTCGCGGATATTCCCATTTTCATAGTAATAGATCCACTCGCCCTGCTCCATTCCATAAACGAATTTGCCTTCGGAGCGCTTCAACTTGCCAGCCTTATCATAGTAATCCACATACAATTGCTCAGGTGCCTGGGCTGGCAAATTCAAAAAGAATGCAAAAAAAAGAAACAGGGAAAAATAATTTTTAGTCGTCATTGGGTTTTGAAATCCAGGCTTTAATCGTATCGTGAAGTTGTGAAGGAAAATGGCGCCAAATGCTGCAAGCATTGATATTTCTGCACATTGAGATGTTCGGAATGGCCATCAATTCTCAGCGTATCCAATACCAGAAAGAAACGATAGGATTCCTAGAATATTGGATTTTATGAAAGTTTGAACGCAACATCTCTGTGAATATCATGTTAAGCCAGCGTTAAACATTAACCCCAAAACACAATACCATGAAATTTTCGTTTAAAACTTTAAGCATGCTCGGAATGGCTGCATTGGCCTTCACCTTCACATCCTGCAATGATGATGACGACAATGGCGGTACAACACCACCTACAGGCCCCACTCAGAATATTGTAGAAATTGCTGTAGCAAATCCACAATACTCCATTCTTGTAGGTGCTTTGACCGCTACTGGTCTTGATTCTACCTTGGCTGGCCCGGGACCATTCACAGTATTTGCTCCTGACAATGACGCATTCAACAGTTTCTTTGACGATGCAGGCATTCCAGCAGGCACAAATGAAGAGCGCTTGGCAGCTGCGGCCACCGCGCTCGGTGCTGAAGCTATTGAAGACCTCTTGCTATACCATGTACTTGGTGCACAGGTACTCGCTTCAGAAGTGCCGGAAAACGCATATGTGACAACTGCTTCAACTGCCAGTCCAAACGACGATCAGCTCTCACTGCGTGTGCAATCTGGAACGGCAGGAGTAACCCTCAACAACAGCGTATCGGTAGAAGCTGCCGACATTGTGGCCACCAATGGGGTGATTCATGGCATCAATGAAGTATTGGCTTTACCAGACGTAGTGGCTCACGCCCTAAACAATCCTGAAGCATTTTCTGAGCTTGTAGGCGCTCTCGGGGCCGCTGATCTTGTTACGACTTTGCAAGGTGATGGTCCATTCACCGTGCTGGCCCCAAACAATGCAGCATTCGAAGATATCAGCGAAGTAGTAGCTGGTCTCACTGTTGAGCAGCTTACCACTGTACTTACGTATCATGTGGCAGGCATCAACGCTCAGAGCGGCGACCTTGAAGCAGGACCCGTACCTAGCCTCAATGGTCAGGCCTTCACAGTTTCTATCGAAAACGGACAAGTGTCAATTATTGACACAAACGGCGACGCTGCCCTTGTTATTCTCACCGACGTACAAGGCACAAACGGCGTAGTGCATGTAATCAATAGTGTAATTCTACCGCAGTTGTAAAGCACAAAAAGATTTCAATGAAAAGAAGCTTGCCAAAATGGTAAGCTTCTTTTTTTTCGCCTACAGCCAAGGGTCTGTAATCACCGCGTTCAATTTTTTGTTAATTCCGGTGGTCAACTACACTTTGAACTTACCTTTATTGCATGTCTAAGAAAATACTGATTACCGGAGGCTCAGGCCTCGTAGGCAGTGCACTTACTGCGCTGCTGCAAAAGAGAGGATACGCGGTAGCACACCTTTCACGGAGTGCCGATGGAAACGGCCCTGTAAAGACCTATGTCTGGGATGTCCTTTCCGGAAAAATAGATGAAGAAGCGATCAAGGATGTGCATGCCATTATCCATTTGGCAGGAGCCGGCATCGCCGATGAGCGCTGGACGGACAGACGCAAGCAAATCATCATCAACAGCCGGGTGAAATCCGCTGAACTTCTTTATGCCACTTGCGAAAGTGCAGGTCAATGGCCTGAAGTGTTTATTTCCGCAAGTGGGATCAATTACTACGG
>DAIRDH010000027.1:0-23484 GCA_036796255.1 Cryomorphaceae bacterium | reverse complement strand
AAGGGCCTTACAATGCCACCAATGGCGACCATATCAACAACCGCAACCTGACCAAAGCCATCGCTAAGGCCTTAAATAAACCCCTGTGGCTTCCAGCCGTTCCCATCTTCGCGCTCAAGCTCGCGCTTGGTGAAATGTCAGAAATACTGCTGGAGGGCAGCTGCGCTTCAGCCGATAAGATCGCATCGACTGGATTTAAGTTCAAATTTAAGGATATGCAAACAGCCCTTTTGGAACTGTACAAGGCCAATTAGTATTCCCTAACCCGCAGGCCGTCGAGAAAAGCATCTAAGCCTTCTTTGTTGCTGGCCGGGACCTCAATTTCAGCGAGCAGTGCTTCAGCTTTTTCAAAATAGCGGTTGGCCTCATTGAGTGCATGGCTGTCGGCACCTACTTCGCGAAATATAAATTGCACCCGTGCCACCTTTTCAGAAGGATTGGCAACATCCTGCCGATTTTCGTAAAGTGCTTTCAGCTCGGCTTTAAGCGCTCCCTGAGCGTGCTGAAGGGCGTAAGTACTTAGCAGGGTTTTCTTATTAGACAAAATATCTCCACCCACTTGCTTGCCAAAACTGTCCGGATTTCCAAAAGCATCGAGGTAGTCATCTTGAATTTGAAAACCGATGCCGGCCATTTTCCCGAAAGCATAGATGCGCTCTGCATCATTGGGATTGGCGCCGGCAATAAGGGCCCCCATCTTGAGGCTGCATCCCAGCAATACCGCCGTCTTGAGGCTGATCATTTCAATGTAGCGCTCCTCGCTCACCTCTAAGAGGTTCTCAAAATCCATGTCATACTGCTGCCCCAGGCATACCTCAGCTGCGGTGGTATTGAACAGGTGAAGCAAGGCTGGCAGGTTCTCAACCCCACAGCGGGCCAGTTGCTTGTAGGCCTCAATCAGCATGGCATCGCCTGAGAGGATGGCGGCGTTTTGGTTCCACTTTTCATGCACGGTAGCGCGGCCACGGCGAAGTGGGGCTTCATCCATGATGTCGTCGTGCAATAGCGAGAAGTTATGAAATACTTCAACGGCGAGGGCCGCGGGGAGGGTCCGGTCCAGACTAGCCCCGAATGCCTTACCCGCCAACATGACCAGAACCGGACGAATCCTTTTGCCGCCAAGGGTAAGAATGTAACGAATGGGAGCGTGCAGTCCGTCGTCAGGCAAGCCTTGGCGATAAGCCTCAAGCTCAGCTTCGAATGCAGATTGGAAGCGTTCTATTTCGGGATTCATTTCAGGAGGTTAAGCAAGTATTGACCATAGCCGCTCTTAACCAAGGGTTGAGCAATTTTGTTCAGTTGCTCTGCATTGATATAACCCATTTCGTAAGCTACCTCTTCAATACAACCTATCTTGAGCCCCTGACGGTCTTCGATCACCTCCACAAATTGTGCAGCCTGCATCAGCGAGGCAAATGTACCGGTATCGAGCCACGCCGTACCGCGGTCGAGTATACTCACTTGGAGACGGCCCCGCTCCAGATAGGCCTTGTTGACGTCGGTAATCTCATACTCCCCGCGGGTGCTGGGCTTCAATTCTTTGGAAATGGAAACCACCTCATTGTCATAAAAATACAAGCCGGGAACAGCATAATTCGACTTGGGTTTCAGGGGCTTTTCCTCAATGCTGAGTGCCCTTTGATTCTTGTCAAACTCCACAACGCCATAGCGCTCAGGATCAGAAACATGGTAGGCGTATACAATGCCACCTTCGGGATTGGTATTTTGCTGTAAAAGCTTTTCCAAACCCATACCGTAGAAAATGTTATCCCCAAGAATGAGGGCAACCTTATCACTGCCGATAAAATCTTCGCCGATTACGAACGCCTGCGCCAGTCCATTTGGAACTGCCTGTACCGCATAAGTAATGCTACAGCCAATGCGTGATCCATCACCCAGCAGCTGCTGAAACTGAGGCATATCGTGCGGTGTGCTGATGATCAGGATGTCATTGATACCCGCGCTCATTAAAGTCGAGAGGGGGTAGTAAATCATAGGCTTGTCATACACCGGCATGAGCTGTTTGCTCACTGCAATGGTCAATGGGTAAAGTCGGGTACCGGAACCACCGGCAAGGATAATGCCTTTCATGCGGATTGCGCTTTGAACAAGTTTATTCGATTGGATTCTTTCTGACTTCGAGCGAATCAAGTTCTATGTCTTCTTCTTCATCTACAATTTCCAGCAATGGCTCTTTGAAAGATTGGGTAACAAGACTGCGTTGAAAAGACATAAGTAAGCTGGGGAGCAATACGAGGTTGGAAATCATCGCCACCAATAAAGTGACTGAAACGAGTAATCCAAGTGCAACAGTGCCTCCAAAACTCGACGCCGTGAAAACCATGAATCCAAAAAAGAGGATGATGGAGGTGTAAATCATACTTGCACCGGTTTCATGCACAGCTCGAATAATGCATGTTTCTATGTCCCAAGGACGCGCTTTCAGTTCTTGCCTGTACTTGGATAAGAAGTGAATCGTATCATCTACAGAAATACCAAATGCGATGCTAAATACCAAAATGGTGCTCGGCTTGATGGCCACACCAAAATATCCCATCAATGCCCCAGTGAAAAGAAGTGGAATTAAATTGGGAAGCAAGGAAATCACCACCATCCGCGCCGAATTGAAGAGCAAGGCCATCAACAGCGCAATAACCCCAATGGCAATGGATAGGCTGATAAAAAGGTTTTTTACAAGATAGCTGGTACCGTTCAAAAAGACGATACTCGTTCCTGTCAGTGTTACTTTGTAACTCTCCTCAGGGAAGATTTCAAATATTTTGGGTTTCAAGTCGCTCATCAATGAGTCCAGGTGATCCGTTCCGATGTCAGCGATTTGGGCGCTTACACGCGTCACTTGCCGGGTGCTGTCCAGGAAGAGGCGGGAAACTCCAGCACCCTCATTTTCATTGCCACTGATGTAAGGTGCTATAAAAGACTTTTCGTAGCCTGATATCAAGGTATACCGCTCCGAAACGCCGTTGTAATAAGCCTGTTTGGCAAACTTCACAGCATCGGTAATCGCCAGTGGCCGTGAGATTTCGGAATAAGTACCAAGGACTTCTTGCAGGTTTTCGATTTTCTTCAGGGTCTTGTCGTTGGTAACCCTGGACGAATCCAAAGTATTGATAAGGATTTCGAGCGGCATCACCCCGGCAAAATTGTCTTCGAAAAAGTGAAGGTCCTTAATGATGGTATCTTCCTTTGGGAGGTCATCTACGATATTGCCGGTAGCGCGCACCAATGTGAGGCCATAAGCCGCTACGCCAACCAGCAACACGGTAACTACATAGACCTTTCGCCGGTGATGGCTCACGAGCTTTTCCAATGCACCAACAGCTTTTTCAAGCCAGCTTCGGTCGAGATGCTCCACGTGTCGGTCTCTGGGCGCGGCCATGAAACTGAACAAGGTAGGAATGATGATAAGCGAAAGTAAAAATACGCTCAATATATTGATCGATGCAATGATACCAAACTCATGCAGCATAGAGCTGCGCACAAAAATGAAAGTGGCAAATCCCATCGCTGTGGTGGCATTGGTCATAAATGTGGCGTTGCCCACTTTGTGAATCACCCTGTTGAGGGCCTTAATCTGATTGCCATGCTTGCGATACTCCGTATGGTATTTATTGAGCAGAAATACGCAATTGGGTACACCGATTACAATGATCAAAGGAGGTATGAGCCCCATCAAGGCACTGAGCTTGAATCCAAAAAGACCGATGGTGCCCAGCGACCATATTACACCAATAATTACCACCAGAATACTGATGGCCATGACGCGGAAACTTTTGAAAAACAGAAAAAGCAACAATGCGGTGATGAGCACCGCGAGTCCGACAAACATACCAAGCTCCTGCTTGATTTTGTCTGTCTGTATGGTACGGATATAAGGCAAACCCGAAAAATGAACCTCTAAACCTGTCTGCTCGGTAAAATCAGCTGCAAGTGCTTGAATTTCTTCTACCACCTCAACACGGGTATTGGTTTCAAAGCGCTTTCTGTTTACAAAAAGCATCATCACACTGGCATTCGTGCTGTCATTGTAGATCAGCCCGCGGTAAAAAGGCAGGGATTGAATACGCTCCACTAAACTATCGACCTCTGCTTGCGATTGGGGTTTCCTGTTGATGATCCGCTCGAGATCGAACCGCTTTTCCTGGCTATTCTTTTTCAATGTGAACAGGTGCGCCTCTGAAAAAACACTGTCGACCCCGTCGATATTTCGCATGGCATTGCCAAGGCTATACCAATCAGCGAAAGTGGGGTAGGTATGAAGCTGCTCGCCCTGCACACCCAAGACAAGGATGTTGCCATCTTCGCTAAAGCGGTTTACAAAACGGTCATATTCTACCTGGGTACTGTCGTCCTTTGGCAGGATGCCGCCAAATTTATAGCTCATCTGAACTTTGCGGGCCTGAAAACCCATGAAAACGGTTACCACCAATACGCCTACCAGAAGTGGTATGCGGTTACGTAGTATGAAACCTGCTATTTTTTCCCACATAGAATCATAGCGCTTTCCGCGCCGCCGACAAATATAATCAGTTTATACTTGTACCAAAGGCGCAAAGCTTGTCCGTTTAGGCAAGTGAGCCACTTAGTGCTGTGCCGGGCATCGATCGAAACTCTGGCTCTATACGATCATTGCCATTGAGTTAAAAACTCAGCTATCTACCTTTGTATTCATTTCAAACCATCGGCATGCACTTGGGATTTGAAACCTTAACAGTTAATGGCAAAAGCAAGCTTTAAGAATTTACTTTGAACGAAGTTGAGATTCAAGTCTCGACACAAACCTTAGCCTCCCCTTCTGCCCAATTATTACCTTTGACAATATGAAGCGTCATACCCAACAGGCAGGAACATACATGCTGCGCAAACTTTCAGCAGCAAGGACATTCAATATGTCACGTTTGCTCACAAGCTTTCACGCTTCTCGTATCAAGGGCCGCAACCTCCACCGCGGAATGCCGGCCTCATTGGCTATCGAGCCCACCACCGCCTGTAATCTTGGCTGCCCGGAATGCCCCAGCGGGCTGAAGAAATTCACCCGCCCCACAGGCCGCTTGCAAGCTGACCTGCTTTCAAACCTGCTCGATGAAGTGGGCGATACGCTGCAGCATCTGCAATTTTACTTCCAGGGCGAACCCTTTATTCATCCGGAAATCAACAACCTTTTTTCCCTGGCTTCCGAGCGTGGCATTTACACTTCAACATCCACCAATGCACACTTTATCGACGCGGCAAGGGCAGCGGCCATTGTCGATAGTGGTCTGCATCAGTTGATCATCAGTATTGATGGAACCACGCAGGAGGTGTATGAGCAATACAGGGTGCACGGGCGCCTGAGCAAGGTGCTCGAAGGAGCTCAACACATTCTAGAAGCACGCAAGGCGCGAAATTCAAAATGGCCGCTGGTATACTTTCAATTCCTGGTAGTGCAACCCAACCAGCACCAAATAAAGGAAGTGCTGGAGCTGGGACGCAAAATGGGTGTAGACGATGTGCTGTTCAAAACCGCCCAGGTTTACGATTTCGTAAATGGCAACCCCCTCATCCCGACCATTGACAAATATGCCCGGTACAGCAAGCAGGCCGATGGTACTTACTCCATTAAAAACAACCTCAGCAACCAATGCTGGAAAATGTGGCACAGCGCAGTGCTCACCTGGGATGGTCGCGTGGTGCCCTGTTGCTTTGACAAGGATGCCGAACATCAGCTGGGACAATTCGGTAAAGCCTCCTTTCGGGAAATATGGCAAGGCGAAACCTACCACAATTTCCGATCGGCCATCTTGCGCTCGAGAAGCGAAATCGACATATGCAAAAACTGTTCTGAAGGCACCAAGGTCTGGGGTTGAAAGGGTAAGGCGGTTTATTTTGGCCAATCGCCGTTGCTCACCTCTGGCGAGCGACGATTACTTTGGCCTCTGGCCTCAAATTGATAGCGGTTGCCTTATACAATCATGCATACTCTTAGATAATCTCAGATACTCCGTACGATAAAAGCAAGTATGAAAATCTTAAGATCTATTACCACATCAATATAGCCACAACTGCTACACCGATACCAAAATACAGCTTATAAAATTGCTGAAAAGCTTATCACCTTTAGGATTCAGGATGCTAAACGGGTGAAATTGAATCTACTCAAATGGCAGGCTTGCAGCCTGTGATACCTTCAGGCAAGCGATCAAATGGTCATGATGTCTTTCTCCTTGCGGGCAACCTCGGTGTCGATACGCTCGTTGAATCCGTCGGTAAGTTTCTGAATTACAGATTCCGCATCCTTTGCGAGGTCTTCGCTCAGGCCGTCCTTTTGCAATTTCTTGATCTCGTCGTTGGCATCCTTGCGGGCTGTGCGCACACTAACCTTGGCGTGTTCGCCTTCGGCCTTAGCCCGCTTTACCAGGTCGCGACGGCGCTCCTCTGTGAGGGGCGGCACATTGATCATGATGTTTTCACCGTTGTTTTGTGGGTTCAAGCCCAAATTGGCGAGCATGATCGCTTTCTCGATAGGTTCAATCATCTTCTTTTCCCAAGGCTGCACGGTAATGGTGCGGGGGTCGGGAGTGTTTACGTTGGCAACTTGCGTCAAAGGAGTCATACTCCCGTAGTAATCCACGCGAATTCCTTCCAGCATTGCAGGCGATGCTTTGCCCGCGCGGATTTTCAACAATTCATCTTCAAGATGGCTCACAGCTTTGCGCATGGAGGCCTCCGCTTCTTCGCGGATCATTTCAATCATATCGTCCATAAAGGATGCTGTTAAAAGTTAACAAGGGTGCCCACCGGCTCACCGGCGATTACCCGTTTTAAGTTGCCCGGAGCATTCATGTCAAACACGATGATGGGCAGTTTATTTTCATGACAAAGTGTGAATGCAGTAAGATCCATCACATTAAGCCCTTTGCTGTATACTTCCTCAAAAGTGATGGTGCTGTAACGCGTGGCTGTTTTATCCTTTTCGGGGTCGGCGGTGTAAATACCATCTACCCTTGTGCCTTTCAAAATAACATCGGCTTCAATTTCAATGGCGCGCAGAGATGCGGCCGAGTCAGTGGTGAAATAAGGGTTGCCGGTGCCCGCCCCAAAGATTACAATGCGTCCCTTCTCCAGATGACGCACCGCCCTGCGACGAATAAACGATTCGGCAATCTGCTCCATTTTAATGGCCGACATCAGGCGGGTTTTCAGGTCAAGTACTTCCAGCGCCGATTGTAAGGCCATACCATTGATCACGGTGGCCAACATGCCCATGTAATCTCCTTGCGTTCGCTCCATGCCTCCCTCTGCTGCCTGGAGCCCGCGAAATATATTTCCACCTCCGATTACGATTGCAATTTCTACTCCCATCTCATGGATGTCACGGATTTCGCGGGAATATTGGGCAAGTCGGTTGTTATCGATGCCAAATTGCTTCTCGCCCATCAAGGCTTCACCACTGAGCTTTAAGAGAATGCGTTTATACTTCATAAATCTAGGGGGCTTCTGGTATTTGCGCGAAAAATAGTCAAAAAAAAAGAGAGAACATCGTCTCTCTTTTTTCTACTAAGTTTCAAATTCAATTCAATGAAAATCGAAGGAATGAAGTTACGCTCAAACCTTTTTCGGTTTCATTGAGGTATTGCTTGATAGATTTTTTGCTATCTTTGATAAATGCCTGATTCATCAAGGTATTCTCCTGGAAGAATTTGTTCAGGCGACCAACGGCGATCTTCTCAGCCATATCCGCAGGCTTGCCTTCCTGGATGGCCAGCTCTTTACCAACTTCGATTTCGCGGTCTATGACATCTTGTGGCACGCTGTCCTGATCGAGGGCTACCGGAGCCATTGCAGCTACCTGCATGGCCACGTCGCGTCCTATTTCGAGTAGGTTGCCAGCTTTGTTCAAACCAACCACAGAGGCGAGTTTGTTGCCAGGGTGAATGTAAGCCACTACGGTGTCGGCCTCCACAGTATCAAAACCAGAGAGCTCAATTTTCTCTCCAATCACGCCAGTTTGCTCAGTGATTTTCTCAGCGATGCTCATTTTGCTTTCGCCAAATGGCAATGCCAACAGATCTTCGCGGCTTGCTGGTTTGTGAGCGATGGCCGTGTCGAGAATCGACTGAGCTACGGCTACAAAGTCAGCATTCTGCGCTACGAAGTCGGTCTCGCAATTCAATACGATCACCGAACCGCGCTTGGCGTCAGCAGTAGTTTTGGCCAATACAACACCTTCAGAGGCTTCGCGGTCACTGCGCTTGGCAGCAACTTTCTGACCCTTCTTGCGAAGTACATCAACGGCTTTTTCGAAATCGCCTTCAGCTTCCACGAGGGCGTTTTTGCAATCCATCATCCCCGCACCAGTTTGCTTGCGGAGTTTGTTTACGTCGGCTGCAGTAATTTTCATTTCAATATTATTTTAAGGTTCAGGCTTCAGCTGTTGCTTTTTGTTTCTTTTCACCTTCAGCACCTTTCTTGTCCTTCTCATTCTTGCGCTCAGAAGCACCTTGCATGATGGCTTCAGCGATGCGACCTACCACCACTTCGATTGATTTTGATGCATCATCATTTGCCGGGATGGCGAAATCAACTTTAGTAGGGTCTGAATTGGTATCAACCATAGCAAAAGTGGCGATGTTCAATTTCTTTGCTTCGAGCAGGGCAATGTTCTCACGGTTGATGTCAACAATGAAAATGGCCGATGGAATACGGGTAAGGTCGGCGATGCTACCGAGGTTCTTTTGGAGTTTGTCGCGTTGACGTGTAATTTGCAGACGCTCTCTTTTGGAAAGGGTATCAAATGTACCGTCCTCCTGCATTTTGTCGATCATGCTCATTTTGCGAACCGCCTTGCGCACGGTGGCGAAGTTGGTGAGCATACCTCCTGACCAACGCTCAGTAACGTATGGCATTCCTGTGGGCTTGATCTTCAAGTCAACGATCGATTTTGCTTGCTTCTTGGTAGCAACAAAAAGAATCTTCTTTCCGCTGCGTGCAATCTGCCTTGCGGCATTGCAGGCCTCGTCGAGCTTGGTAACTGTTTTGTTAAGGTCAATGATGTGGATTCCTTTCTTCTCACCGAAGATGTACGGTGCCATGTTGGGATTCCATTTGCGCTTCAGGTGACCGAAGTGCACGCCAGCGTCGAGGAGTTCTTTGAAGCGGGCTTCTTGTTGTGCTTTGTCAGACATGTTTTGTTTTGTTTACGTTCATTTAAAATGCAATTGACGGGTAGTCCAGAAAAGGAGTCCCGTCAATTTTGATGCTAAACAAGCGCCAAATATTAACGCTTACTAAATTGAAACTTCTTACGGGCTTTAGGCTGACCGAATTTCTTGCGCTCCACCATACGTGGGTCACGGGTCATGAGGCCTTCTGCCTTGAGTGCTGATTTAAAATCGGGGTTGATCTCCACCAAAGCGCGGGAAATACCCAAACGCACGGCTTCAATTTGCCCGGTGATACCGCCACCTTTCACATTTACAGTCACGTCGTACTGGCTTACAGTCTCCGTGATGTTGAATGGTTGGTGCAGTCGGTACTGCAATGGCATGGTCGGGAAATACTCTTTGTAGTCACGGCCATTGATGGTCATTCCACCTGTTCCGTTCTTGAGGTAAACGCGGGCCACTGAAGTTTTACGACGGCCTATAGTATTGGTGATCTCCATTATTTAATGGTATTAAGGTCGATTTGTGTTGGTTTTTGAGCCTCGTGGTTGTGGCTTGGGCCAATAACTACGTGAAGGTTGGTGTAAAGCTTGTTGCCCAAACGGTTTTTGGGAAGCATGCCTTTTACAGCTTTTTCAACGAGTCTTTCTGGCCTGCGCTCCATGAGTGCATGGGCAGTAAGCTTGCGCTGTCCACCAGGATACCCTGTGTGGCGTACGTAAACTTTTTCTTCCATTTTATTGCCAGTCAGCACCACCTTCTCGGCGTTCAACACAATCACGTTGTCACCACAATCTACGTGGGGAGTGAAATTGGTTTTGTGCTTTCCACGAATAATTTTCGCCACTTTGCTGGCAAGGCGGCCGAGGGTCTGGCCTTCGGCGTCTACAACCACCCACTGCTTGTCTGCAGTTTCACGGTTGGCCGAAATCGTTTTGTAACTTAGTGTATTCACTGTGCTTAAGCTATTTAACAGTAATGCTTTCCCAAATTGGGGCTGCAAAGTTAGTACTTATTTGTTTCTATGCAAAGGGTTGACATAAATATCTTTCAAGCGCCCTGGGTGAACTCGGTCAGGCTTCCTGTAATACGCCCAGCTCCTTGCCCACTTTGGCGAAAGCCGCTATGGCCTTGTCCAAATGCTCCCTGTTGTGCGCAGCAGATAACTGCACGCGGATGCGGGCTTTTTCTTTTGGCACCACCGGGTAAAAGAAACCAATGACATAAATACCCTCTTCGAGCAGTTTGTCGGCCATGACCTGCGAGAGTTTGGCGTCGTAAAGCATCACCGGCACAATGGCGCTGTCGCCTTGCACAATGTCGAAGCCAAGTTTGCCCATGCCGGCCTTGAAGTAATTCACATTCTCTTCGAGCTTGTCGCGGAGGTCGTTGTTGCTGCTCAGCAGATCAAAAACCTTGATGGACGCACCCACAATGGCCGGCGCCAGCGAATTGCTAAACAAATACGGACGCGATCGCTGACGAAGGAGCTCGATGATTTCTTTGCGCCCAGTGGTGTATCCACCCATTGCACCGCCAAGGGCCTTGCCGAGGGTCCCGGTTATAATGTCTACGCGGTCGAGCACGCCACAATGCTCAGCTGCACCTCGGCCATTCTTACCGATAAAACCGGCTGAATGGCATTCATCCACCATCACGAGCGCATCGTATTTGTCAGCGAGGTCACAAACGCCTTTGAGGTCGGCTACGATGCCATCCATGCTGAATACGCCGTCGGTAACGATCAACTTGAAGCGCGCACCAGCCTCATTGGCCGCGATGAGTTGCTGTTCCAAATCGTCCATGTCGTTATTTGCGTAGCGGTATCGGGCCGCCTTGCAGAGACGCACGCCGTCAATAATGCTCGCATGGTTGAGCGCATCGCTGATGATGGCATCTTCCGGCCCGAGCAATGGCTCGAACACTCCTCCATTGGCATCGAAACAAGCTGCATATAATATGGTATCCTCGGCATGGTGGTATTCGGCAATCTTGCGCTCAAGCTCCTTATGTATGTCTTGGGTACCGCAAATGAACCGCACTGACGACATGCCATAACCATGGCTGTCGAGTGTGGCTTTGGCAGCTGCCAATACATCAGGATGCGATGAAAGTCCGAGGTAATTGTTGGCGCAGAAGTTGAGCACCTGCTTGCCTCCCACGCTTATTTCCATGGCCTGCGGACCTGTGATGATGCGTTCTTTTTTATACAATCCTGCTTCTTCGATGGAGGCCAATTCCTGGCGGAGGTGTTGTTTGATTTTTCCGTACATGGGGTTGATGCTTTATTTGGTGCAAAAATAGGCATTTGGCTGTAAAAGCCGGAAAGTGACTTCAAGCTGTGAAGCAAAAAAAAGCCTCCAGTATGAGTGGAGGCCCTTTGGGAAATGGTAAACAGGACTAAGGTATTCTTAAACCACGCCCTGATCGATCATGGCGTCAGCCACCTTCACGAATCCGGCTACATTGGCACCGATTACGTAGTTGATCGATCCATCTTCGCGCTTGCCGTATTTCACGCAAGCAGCATGGATGTCTTTCATGATGGTGTGGAGTCGTTGATCGACTTCCTCGCGCGACCATGACATGCGCATAGAGTTTTGGCTCATTTCGAGACCTGAAGTGGCCACTCCACCAGCATTGCTGGCTTTGCCCGGGGCAAACATCACCCGCTTTTCGTGAAACAATTCAATAGCTTCAGGCGTGGAAGGCATATTGGCGCCTTCGGCCACGAGCTTCACTCCCTTCTCCACGAGCTTGGCAGCGTCGTCGCCGTCGAGTTCGTTCTGGGTAGCGCAAGGCATGGCAATGTCTACATTGGCCGGTACATCCCATGAACGCTCATCGGCGTAGAAGGTGATGTTGTCAAATTTATTGGCAAGCTCTTCAATACGACCGCGCTTCACGTTCTTCAATTCCATCAGGTATTCGAAGCTCTCCTGGCTAAAGCCGCCATCGGCATGCACATAGCCAGATGAATCGGAAGCAGTGATCACCTTGCCACCGAGCTCCATAATTTTCTGGGCTGCATACTGGGCCACATTCCCGGAACCGGAAAGGGCAACGGTTTTGCCTTTGAATGAATCTCCCTGGGTTTTGAGCATTTCCTGGGCGAAGTACACACAGCCATAGCCTGTAGCTTCCGGACGGATGAGCGATCCTCCCCAGTTGCGGCCCTTGCCTGTGAAAACTCCGGTAAACTCGTTGCGCAAGCGCTTGTACTGGCCAAACATGTAGCCAATTTCTCGGCCACCTACACCAATGTCGCCCGCAGGCACATCCGTATCAGGGCCTATGTGTCGGCTCAACTCGGTCATAAAGCTTTGGCAAAAACGCATCACTTCATTGTCTGATTTTCCCTTAGGGTCAAAATCAGAACCTCCTTTACCACCGCCCATGGGCAATGTGGTGAGGCTGTTTTTGAAAATTTGCTCGAAACCGAGGAATTTCAAAATGCCCAAATTTACCGAAGGGTGAAAACGCAGTCCACCTTTGTAAGGTCCGATCGCAGAATTGAACTCTACGCGGTATCCGCGGTTTACCTGAACCTGACCTTTGTCGTCGAGCCATGGCACGCGAAAAATGATGGTACGCTCGGGCTCAACAATACGCTCGAGTATGTTGTGCTCTCTGTATTTGGGGTGTTTCTCTAAAAGTGGAACGATGGCTTCTACAACTTCCTCTACAGCCTGAATAAATTCAGGTTCATTGGAATTTTTGGCCTTTACTTTGGCCATGAAGTCGTCTACTTGGGCTTGATGTGCGGCTGCAATCATAAGGTTTGTGAGTTAATAGTTGCCGCAAATGTAGAGAAAAAAACATCCTTAACAGCCTGTAGCACACAAAGGATGAGGCATACTTATCCACTTGTTAATGTGCGCTTTCAATGGTATTTTAACAGGGTTTATGTAGTGTTAAAAGCACACTTTGCCACCACGATCAGCTCAGGGCGTACATTTTTCCCGGAAGGGAGCGCACCAGGCCATTGAGCTCGAGGTTGAGCAGGTGCACCATCACCTTGCTGGTGGGCATGGCTGTGCTAAGGCAAATTTCATCAATTTGCAGCTGTCCCGACTCGCGCAGGCAGGCCACAAGCTTTTCCTCATCGGGGCTGAGATCTACAAAGATTTTGCGCTGCACGGCATTCTTTTTGTCTGGCAATTCCCAGCCCATGATGTACCCTACATCCCTCGCTGATTCTAGCAGGTGCGCCCTTTGGGTCTTAATGAGTTTGTTGCAGCCCTCCGAGCGGTTGTCGCCGATGCGGCCTGGTACAGCAAATACGTCACGGCTGTAACCGTTGGCCAAATCGGCGGTAATCATGGAGCCACCCGATGCGCCCGATTCTACAACGATGGTGGCGTCGCTGATGCCAGCCACGATGCGGTTGCGCATGGGGAAGTTCTCGCGGTCGGGCTGGGTATCGGTGGTGAATTCAGAGAGCAGGGCGCCGTGTTCCTGCATGGCCCTGGCGTGGCGGGTGTGCGAAGAGGGATAAATTCGGTTGAGGCCGTGTCCCAATACTGCAACGGTAGGCATGCCCAAATCAATCGCCGCTTTGTGGGCCTCAATATCCACCCCATAGGCCAGCCCACTTACTATGGTGACGCCATATGGCAACAGGCTTTCTACAATTTCGCGGGCCAGTTGCTTGCCGTAATCGGTGATGCGGCGGGTGCCAATTACGCTTACAATGCGCTCGGCGCTTAAATCGGCATTTCCTTTTTTGAATAAAAGTACCGGGGCATCATCGCAGTGCTTCAGCCGGTTGGGATAATGTGATTTCATCACCGAGAGCAGCTCCACCCCTTCGTTTTCGCACCAGCGCAGTTCCTTCTCCAGTGAGGTGAAATCTTTGAATTTCAACACTGAGGTCACACGACCCACATTGAGCCCATTCACCTGCATGAGGTCGCGGGGCCTGGCGGCAAATACAGCACGCGCCGTTCCAAAATGCCGCAATAACTTGCGCGCAGAGGCAGGCCCTATGCCCTCAATTTTGCACAAAGCAAGAAGGTACAAATCTTCCTCGTGGTATGTGACGGACTCTGCCAAGGTGGGTTTAATTGTATTTGTGCGGGTGAATTTAGTAAACTTGAGCTAAAATAAAACGAAGATGACACAACGTATTGGCATCATTCCGGCGCGGTATGGCTCCACGCGATTTCCCGGCAAGCCGCTGGCCCTCATTGGCGGTGTGAGCATGATAGAGCGCGTGTACCTGCAAGCCAGCAAGGCCAAGCTCGACCTTGTGGTGGTGGCCACCGACGATGAGCGCATTTTGAAAGCCGTTGAGCAATTTGGCGGTAAAGCCATAATGACCCCCACCGAGATAGGCACAGGCACCGAGCGATGCCGGTCGGCGCTCAAAACGCTGGGCATTTCAAAAGGAGTGGTGGTAAATATCCAGGGCGATGAGCCATTTATTGAGCCGGAGCAAATCGATCAGGTATTGCAATTGCTGGAAAAACCGGAAGTGTACATAGCCACATTGGTGAGTCCTGCCCTTTCGGCAAAAGAGGTTGAAGATCCGAACCGCGTAAAGGTGGTCCGCGACAAACAGGAACGCGGACTTTATTTTTCCCGCCTACCGATTCCCTACCACCGCGAGTCTGGGCACAAAGAAGCCGTCGATCCTGGTCAATTTTACATTCACCTTGGCATCTACGGCTTCAAAACCCAGACATTTCTCGAGCTGGAATCACTAGCGCCCAGCACACTGGAACTCGCCGAAAACCTGGAGCAACTTCGATGGCGCGAAAACGGCTACCACATCTATACGGCCATTACCGAATCGCGTGCCGACGCAGTTGATACTCCAGAAGACCTCGAAGCCCTGCAAAAGAAGTTTTTTCTTTGATGGACTGTGTAGAGTTGCGTAATTTCGGCCTGTAGATATGATTCTATGACTGCAGGACTCGATCAATATATTGCCGATTTGCTCTACGATTACGATTGCGTAATCGTACCTCAACTCGGTGGCTTTGTGACCAATTACAGGCCGGCCAAGCTCGACCAGCGCAAGGGTATTGCCCTGCCTCCGGGAAAGGATGTGCGCTTCAACCGCAACCTTACAAAGAATGACGGCCTGCTCACCTCAGCCTGCGCTGAGGCCAATGGTTGGAATTTTGAGGAAGCGGGTAGCTTTGTGCGCAGCGAAGTAGAAGGATATTTGAAGGCCCTAAACGATGGCAGCAAGGTGAAGCTGAAAAAGGTGGGCATACTATATATAGATACCGACAAGAACCTGCGCTTCGAGCCAGACAGTACCCAAAATTTTCTAAAGCAGAGCTGGGGCTTTGAAGCCTTTGCTCTGCAAGAACCTGTTGTCAAAGCGGCACCGGCGCCAAAGCCTGAACCGAAAATCATCCCGATGCCTTTGCCAGAGGTTGAAGAAATCAGAAATAATGAAAAGGATACTTTACCTGGCCGCTCTGAGCATACCAAAAGCATTTACTGGGTTGCCGCTGCTACGCTACTGCCCTTTATGGCACTCAGTGTATATATAGGTATGCAAACCGGATTTAAAAGTCCAGGCGATATAAGCCCTGCTGACCTGATACCATTTTCCCAAAGTAGAAAGGTTGAGCGCTTCTACAGTCCTTCAGAAATTGTAAATGAGAATCGACCCGAAGCTGCTGAATTTGGATTTCCCAGACATGCGACTCTTTTTCCTTTTTCATTTGCGGAAAATGCTGTAGACAGCACGGGCGTATGGGTAAATCTGGCAAAAGTCAAGGATACAACAGCAAGAGACCGAGCAATGAGTGCTGGTGCAAGCGGCAAATACCATATTATAGCAGGTTGCTTTGGTGATGCCCAAAATGCGGAAGCTTATGTGGCAGTGCTCCAGGCCAAAGGGTTTGAAGCTTCCATCCTTGATCACCATAAAGGACTGCACCGTGTGCGTTTGGCAAGCTTCACACAGTATGAAGAAGCCTTGAATGAATTGGACCAGGTGCGGCTTGAGAAAGACTTGGACGGCGCCTGGCTATTGAAAAAAACTATGAAACCCAATGAACATGGCTCCGCACAAAACTGACCTTAAAAACTGCTATCTCGAACTCGATGGCGATGGCATTATTGAGTTGCACATCAATCCGGGTCAAGTATTGCAGCCCGACGACATCCGAGATATTTTTGACACCATACACGCCGAATATCCACAAGCACTAGGCCTGATGGTCACGGCTGGCAAAAAAGCCACACTGAGTCAGGAAGCCCGCGACAAGGTTTCCTCTGCTGAAATCACAAATCAGATCAAGGCAGATGCCATCGTAACGGAGCACTACTCCCACCAAATGGCGGCCAACTTCTTCGTGCGACACAACCAGCCACACCGGCCTACCAAGCTTTTCAAGACCATTGAAGAAGCAAAAGCCTGGCTTCGCGAGCAGATTTCGTAATTTTCCGAAAGGGAATTCAATCCCGGCTTACCTTCCTTCTCCACGATGGGTGCGTATGCGCTTGTACATCTTAGTGGCAATCATAAGCACCACCCCCAAGGTCAGTATACCAGCCACGCCGTAGTACCAGCCTTGGGTATTTTGGTACACCACCGTAAATACGATGGCAAAAAGCAGCAGTGTGGCCACTTCGTTGTATAGCCTCAACTGCATGGCCTTCATGGGGTAGCGGTCGCGTTGCAATTGCTTGTAAATCCAGTGCAATGAGCCGTGATAGAGGAGCAATAAAGCCACCAGGCCAAGCTTGAGGTGCATCCAGGGCAAGCTGAGGTAATTGGGATTGATCCAGAGCATCCATATGGCAAAAGCGGTCGCCAGAATGCAGGCCGGCCAGGTGATGATGTACCACAGCCTTGTGGTCATAATTTTAAACTGGGCTACGAGTACTTTTCGCGCTTCTTCATTTGCATCGAGGGCCTCTGTTTGGTATATAAACAGACGGGGCACATAAAAAAGCCCTGCAAACCAAGCCACTACAAAGATGATGTGCAGCGCCTTGGCCGCCAACAGATAATTTGCATCCATGGGCTGCAAAAGTACTGAATCGAAAGCAACAAGGCGACCCTCCATTGCATAAAGGGCAGAAAGAAGCCCTATCTTTGCCCCGCAAATTAGAACCCATGCCTCAAAAGAAATTCGCACGCGAAACCTTTGCTTCCGGCTCACGCATAGTACTCCCCAACGATACCAATACCCTTGGCAACCTTATGGGAGGCCAGCTGCTCAACTGGATGGACATCAACTCGGCGATCTCAGCCACCCGCCACTGCCAGCGCGTCGTGGTAACTGCTGCTGTCAACAACGTGTCCTTTAATAAAGCCATCAAGCTGGGCGATATCGTAACGATCGAGTCAAAAGTCTCGCGCGCATTTTCATCCTCTATGGAAGTTTTTCTTGATGTATATGTTGAAAACAGCCGCACCGGCAAGCGCAACAAGTGCAACGAAGCCATTTACACCTTTGTGGCAGTTGATCAGGTGGGCTCACCTATCGACGTGCCCGAACTCGTGCCGGAAACAGCCGAGGAAAAAGAGCGATACGATGGCGCCTTGCGCCGGCGACAGCTCGGACTTATCCTTGCAGGAAAAATGAAGCCTGCTGAAGCCACGGAACTGAAAGCGCTTTTTACTTAAAGACTTTCGCTTCTCGTCTTAGGAACCTGGCCCAAAGCCTTCCTCGCCTCATCAGAAATCCGACTCAGGGGCAATTCATCCACGCACCGGCATTCCTTATACTTACAGCGCGTGCCCAATTTGGAGCAAGGGCGCTTCCCGAGATGATCAGCCTGTACGCGAATATCGAGGGCTTCATTGAGGTAGGGATACATGCCAAATTCAGGAACGGTCGCAGCCCAGATGGAAATGATGGGTTTTTTGAATGCTGCCGCGATATGCATCAGGCCCGTGTCGGGTGTGATTACCAGCAAGCTGTGCTTCACCAACCATGCGGAACCTTGCAAATTGAAGGCCCCGGCAGCATTCCATGCGGATGCGCCACCTGCAGCAGCTATTTCATCGCCCATCGCCTTGTCATCGGGACCGCCCAGCAGCACCACAGGATATGAGAGCCTCTTGCACAGCTCAATGACCTGACTGGCCCGCAATCGCTTTCGCCAATGCGCAGCGCCAATAGGCACCGCGATGTAGCCCGCATGGTGCGATTCGGGAAGGTCATGAAGTGAGGGCAATCCATTTTCCGGAAGGAAAAATTCGAGCCCCCTGCCATCGTTCTCAATGCCGAAACGCGTGATGGTGGCCATATAGCGGTCTACAATGTGCAGCTTCGGCATGCGGTCTATGCCGAAATTGACCAAAAGCCATTTTTGCCAATTGTACTTTTCAAAAGTGAAATCGAGTACTTTAAGCGCGGACTTTACCCTTGCCGAACGCAGGTTGCGGTGCAGGTCAATCACGTAATCGTAGTCCTCAGCTTTGAGCGCCTCGATCACTTCATTGGTACTTTTCTCGATGGTATAGACCTTGTCCACATGCGGATTGGGATCAATGATGCTGCGAAATTGCTGCTTGGTGAGGTAGTGAATTTCGACCCCGCCGTGCATTTGCTGCTTGAGGTTGCGTATCACAGGCGTGGTGAGTACAATATCGCCTATGGAGCTGAAGCGAATGAGAAGAACTTTCGTCAAAAGGGTCTGTGCATTTTTTCAAAAGTAAGCGATTTCCGTCATTTGCTGCCACGCAGGCAAAATTAATGCGGCACCATGGAGCTTTTCGACACCCACACCCACATGTATCTGAAAGATTTTGACGAAGATCGGGGGGCATGCATGCAGAGGGCTGCCGAGGCTGGCATTCACCATGTGGCCCTGCCCAACATTGACCGCGGAAGCATAAAACAGGTGAGGGCGATGATGGCGGAATATTCCGGGAGGGTAATTGGTATGATGGGACTGCACCCCTGCTATGTAAAGGATGGCTGGGAAGAGGAATTGACACACATACGCGCTGAGCTCGACCGGGGGGGCTACCATGCCGTAGGCGAAATCGGCATAGACCTCTACTGGGACAAGAGCACCCAAAGCATTCAGGAGCAAGCATTCAAAGTGCAAATAGGCTGGGCCAGGGAGAAAGGCTTGCCCATTGCCATCCATGCACGAGATTCCTTTGCGGAAATATGCGATGTACTCGACACCGAAGCCGACGAGAAGTTGAGCGGTGTATTTCATTGCTTTACAGGAAATGTAGAAGATGCAGAGCGCGCGCTTGGCTATCCGGGATTCTTCCTCGGCATAGGTGGCGTGGCCACTTTCAAGAACAGTGGCCTTGACCTCGTCATCGCGCAGATTGGTTTGGAACGCGTGGTGCTCGAAACCGATGCGCCTTATCTCGCTCCCACCCCATTTCGCGGAAAGCGAAACGAAACTGCTTACACTGCAAAAGTTGCGCTACGGCTGGCTGAAATTACCGGTCTCAACCTGGATGAGGTGGCCCGCATTACCACCCGCAATGCAAAGTCACTGTTTAACATGCCATCGAAACCATGAATAAGAAAAGAAAAGTATTGGTGATATACACCGGAGGCACCATCGGTATGATGCAGGACCCGGCTACGGGCATACTCGCTCCGGTCGATTTTCGCGTTTTAAGCGATCATGTGCCCGAAGTAAGCCGACTCGACGCCGAGCTGAGTGCCATCTCGTTCGAGACGCCCATCGACTCCAGCGACATGGGACTTGAGCATTGGCAAAAGCTTGCTGAAATAATAAGGGACAATTACGGGCAGCATGACGGCTTTGTGGTATTGCATGGCAGCGACACCATGGCCTATACTGCATCAGCCCTGAGCTTTATGTTTTCAAATCTCAGCAAGCCTGTAATCCTCACTGGATCACAACTACCTATAGGTATGGTGCGCACCGATGGCAAAGAGAATGTGATCACCGCCATTGAGATTGCTTCCACCTATATTAACGGTGTGGCGGCTGTGCCGGAGGTGGCCATATATTTTGAATATCAATTATTTCGAGGCAACCGCACCTTTAAGTTTAACGCAGAGCATTTTGATGCTTTCGTTTCTCCCAACTATCCTTTGCTGGCAGAGGCGGGTATCAACATTAAGTACAACAGCGCAGCCATCAGGCCCGCAGGTGAAGGGCCGCTTCAGCTCGAAACCAATTTCAAGAATGAAATCGGTATCCTCACCTTATATCCTGGCATTAGCAGAGACATTATCAAAACAGCCTTGTCCATAGGGCACATGAAGGTGGTGGTGCTGCGGACCTATGGCAGTGGAAATGCTATGACGGCACCATGGTTTCTGGATGAACTTAAAGAAGCCTATGATCGCGGGAAATACATTATCAACTCTTCTCAGTGCCGGGCCGGCAGTGTAACCCAGGGCCGCTACATGACAAGTGCGGGACTTTCAGCCATTGGATTGATCAGCGCGGGAGACATGATGCTCGAGGCTGTGCTCACAAAAAGTATGTTCCTACTTGGAAATACGCCGTCCAGAACGGACTTTAAGAAACTTTTTGAAATGGATATCAGAGGTGAACGTACTAATAATACGACCACTACACAATAATTCTCTTAACGTTACGGTAACACAATATTTTTTCGGCTAAAAGTATTTTTTGTAGTTTAGCCGCCCGTTGGCAGGGGGATTAGCGAATCCTTACTAACGGAGAGGTGGCCGAGCGGTTTAAGGCGCACGCCTGGAAAGCGTGTTTTCCCGAAAGGGGATCAAGGGTTCGAATCCCTTCCTCTCCGCAAAGCTTTTTCTAACCCTACAGTACATCGAAAACAAACAAATAAACCCAAACCGTAAATTCAGTAACACCAACTTTCCAAATCATGAAAAAACTACTGACGTTCATAGCCATATTCGGCTTGCTTAATGCTGGAATGACTTCCAGAGCCTTTGCACAAGAAGATGAGGCAATGGAGCAAGACGCTACTGAACAAAATGAAGAAATGGACGGTGATGCCGCCGAAGCTGCTGATTATGAAGAAGAAGTAGTAGCAGAACCCGAACCAGCAATGGAAGAGTCAGCAGCTGACAGGGCCGCAGCTGTCGAAACTGAAAAAAGCTTTCACCAATCAGTTAAAGAAACTTTCATCGATGGTGGTGTGGAGTTTATGTCAATGGTTTTGATCTGTTTGATTTTGGGTCTTGCCCTGTGCATCGAGCGCATCATTTACCTCAATATGGCTTCAACCAATAAGGTGAAACTCCTTAAGAACGTAGAGGATGCCCTCAAGAGTGGCGGTGTAGAAGCTGCAAAAGATGTATGCCGCAATACACGCGGACCTATCGCTTCTATATTCTACCAAGGCCTCGAGCGCTACGATGAAGGAATTGAAGTCGTTGAGAAATCAGTCGTGGCATACGGTGGTGTGCAAATGGGACTTCTCGAAAAAGGACTTTCCTGGATATCACTCTTCATCGCACTCGCTCCAATGCTCGGATTCATGGGTACAGTAATCGGTATGATCTCAGCATTTGACGCGATCGCAGCTGAAAACAACATCTCCCCAGGTGTGGTAGCAGGCGGTATCAAAATCGCTTTGATTACCACGGTATCTGGTCTTATTGTGGCCATCATCCTTCAGATTTTTTACAATTACATCGTTTCGAAAGTTGACGGCATAGTAAACGACATGGAAGACGCATCCATCTCACTCGTTGACATGCTATTGCGTTACAAAACAGTGCAAAAATAAGCAGAGCAATGGATAACAGTAAACTCACCACAGGGCTGTCCCTGCTGTCATTTGCGATCATTGCAGTAGGCCTCTTCATGTCTATCAGGATCATGATAGGCTATGAAGACATGGTTGGCTCGGCCATCACACTGTCGATGGTATTGATCGGTATTGGCGCTGGCGTAGCCGTTTTGTTTGGAATCTTTCAACTTGCTACCAACCTCAAAAAGAACCTGAGCATGTTGGTTGGCTTGGCTGTTTTTGTTGTTGTAGCAATTGTTGCATACAGCATGGCCGACGACACCATACTGCGCTCTTATCCCGAAGGCACTACCGCAGGCGGCGTTAAGTTTAGTGAGGCAGGTATCTATTTGATGTACATACTGGTAGTGCTCGCAGCAGTTACAGCAATAGTTGCAGAGGTCTCGCGTTTATTTAAATAACAAACAATCTTACAATGGCACGAAGACCACTACAGGAGATCAATGCAGGATCAATGGCAGATATTGCCTTCCTTCTGCTTATCTTCTTTCTTGTGACTACGACCATGGATACGGATATTGGAATTTTGAGGCAATTGCCACCGCCAGTACCAGATGAAATGGAAAAACCACCAGAAGTTAAAGAGCGAAACGTCTACGAGGTCTTGGTAAACAGCAATGACCAGCTGCTTGTAGAAAGCCAGCGAATGGACCTGCGCGATCTCAAAGACGGAGCAAAAGAGTTTTACACCAACCCAAACAACAGTCCTGACCTACCTGAACTCGTTTGGGTTACCAGAGCGGCTGTAACTGAGAATGTGAGCCGATTGAAAAACGCTATTTCTCAAGGTGGAGACAACATCAATGATCTCAAGACCAAGTTAGAATCATGGGAGGATAAACAAACTGCCCTTGACCTGATAGGTGATTACCGGGAACTGCCGGGCTCGGCCTTGATCAGTTTGCAAAATGACCGAGGTACTTCATATGATATGTATATCGCAGTGCAAAACGAATTGAGCGCGGCTGTAAATGAATTGCGTAATGAGTTGTCTCAAGAGAAGTTTGGCGTGCCTTACAATGAACTCAATCCATTGGACGACACGGACAAGCCAAAGATAAAGGCAATTCGTGCGGTTTACCCTCAGCGCATCTCTGAAGCCGAACCTAAAGACATAGGAGGAAACTAATCATGAGTAGATTTTCAAGAAAAGGCAAGAAAGGAAATCCGGAGATTTCAACCGCATCGCTGCCGGATATCATCTTCATGCTGCTCTTCTTCTTCATGGTTGTTACTGTGATGAGAGAACTCGACCCCAAAGTGAAAGTGGTACAACCGAATGCTACGGAGACTGAAAAACTTCAAAAGAAGTCATTGGTGGACTATATCAATATTGGACCTCCCTTCGATTTGCGCTACGGTACAGAGCCAAAAATTCAATTGGATGATGCTTTCGCAGAAGTGGAAGACATCCCGGTTTGGATTAAAGCAAATCGCGAGCGCCGTCAGGAAGCCGAGGTGCCATTGATTACCACATCTATGAAGGTGGACAAAAAGACCAAAATGGGTATCGTGACAGATATCAAGCAGGAGCTGAGAGATGCAAATGCATTGAAGATCAATTACTCGACCATGCAAGGTTCTGTAGTCGACAGATAAATTGAAAAGATATTTTCAGAAAAGGCGAATCCGATTGGGTTCGCCTTTTTT